>NZ_JBXEQF010000005.1:0-2500 GCF_056858355.1 Yoonia sp. KMU-150 | reverse complement strand
CTGATCCTAACCAAACTCCGAATACCGAGGAGTACTAGATGGCAGACACACAGCGGGTGCTAACGTCCGTTGTGGAGAGGGAAACAACCCTGACCTACGACTAAGGCCCCTAATTCATGGCTAAGTGGGAAAGCAGGTGAGACGTCCAAAACAACCAGGAGGTTGGCTTAGAAGCAGCCATCCTTTAAAGATAGCGTAACAGCTCACTGGTCTAAATAAGATGTCTTGCGGCGAAGATGTAACGGGGCTCAAGCCATGAGCCGAAGTCTGGGATGCACGTAGTGCATGGTAGCAGAGCGTAGTGTGACATAGTTCCATGTGTCCTTACCCACCTCGGTGGGATTGGACACAAGGAGCTTTCTGTGAAGCCGGCGCGTGAGCGATCCGGTGGAGAGATCACTAGTGAGAATGATGACATGAGTAGCGACAAAGGGAGTGAGAGACTCCCTCGCCGAAAGTCCAAGGGTTCCTGCTTAAAGCTAATCTGAGCAGGGTAAGCCGACCCCTAAGGCGAGGCCGAAAGGCGTAGTCGATGGGAACCAGGTTAATATTCCTGGGCCAGGAGGATGTGACGGATCTGAAACGTTGTTCGCCCTTATCGGATTGGGCGGGCCGCCAACAGGTTCCTGGAAATAGCCCTCCATGAGATCGTACCCTAAACCGACACAGGTGGACTGGTAGAGAATACCAAGGCGCTTGAGAGAACCACATTTAAGGAACTCGGCAAAATACCTCCGTAAGTTCGCGAGAAGGAGGCCCGGTTTTTACGCAAGTAGAGGCCGGGGGCACAAACCAGGGGGTGGCGACTGTTTACTAAAAACACAGGGCTCTGCGAAGTCGCAAGACGACGTATAGGGTCTGACGCCTGCCCGGTGCCTGAAGGTTAAAAGGAGGAGTGCAAGCTCCGAATTGAAGCCCAGGTAAACGGCGGCCGTAACTATAACGGTCCTAAGGTAGCGAAATTCCTTGTCGGGTAAGTTCCGACCTGCACGAATGGCGTAACGACTTCCCCGCTGTCTCAAATGTGGACTCAGCGAAATTGAATTGCCTGTCAAGATGCAGGCTCCCCGCGGTTAGACGGAAAGACCCCATGCACCTTTACTATAGCTTCGCATTGGCATCAGACACAGTATGTGCAGGATAGGTGGTAGGCTTTGAAACCGGGACGCCAGTCTCGGTGGAGCCTCCCTTGAGATACCACCCTTATTCTGTTTGATGTCTAACCGCGGCCCGTCATCCGGGTCCGGGACCCTGCGTGGTGGGTAGTTTGACTGGGGCGGTCGCCTCCCAAATTGTAACGGAGGCGCGCGAAGGTTGGCTCAGAGCGGTCGGAAATCGCTCGTTGAGTGCAATGGCAGAAGCCAGCCTGACTGCGAGACTGACAAGTCGAGCAGAGTCGAAAGACGGCCATAGTGATCCGGTGGTCCCGAGTGGAAGGGCCATCGCTCAACGGATAAAAGGTACGCTGGGGATAACAGGCTGATGGTGCCCAAGAGTCCATATCGACGGCACCGTTTGGCACCTCGATGTCGGCTCATCTCATCCTGGGGCTGGAGCAGGTCCCAAGGGTACGGCTGTTCGCCGTTTAAAGAGGTACGTGAGCTGGGTTTAGAACGTCGTGAGACAGTTCGGTCCCTATCTTCCGTGGGTGTAGGATACTTGAGAGGAGTTGCCCCTAGTACGAGAGGACCGGGGTGAACGATCCACTGGTGGACCTGTTGTCGTGCCAACGGCAGTGCAGGGTAGCTATGATCGGACAGGATAACCGCTGAAGGCATCTAAGCGGGAAGCCCCCCTCAAAACAAGGTATCCCTGAGGACCGAGGTAGACCACCTCGTCGATAGGCCGGAGATGTAAGCGCAGCAATGCGTTCAGTTGACCGGTACTAATGGTCCGATAGGCTTGATTTGATCCAGTAACAGTCTGGCTCGATCAAAGATACATACACACACAATCATCAGTATATCTGATATGGAACAACGACGAAGCAGCGTAAAAACGGTGCCAAGTCGCTGATGCTGTCCAAGCACCCGGATGTGCGACGGGGTGGCTGTCACTTTGCATTGCAAAGTGACTTTGCCACTCAGTCAAAACACCTTCGTGTTTGGACTGGGCTTCTTTTTTGATTTGGTGGTCATAGCGTGAGCAAAACACCTGGTCCCATCCCGAACCCAGCCGTTAAGTGCCACAGCGCTGATGGTACTGCGTCTCAAGACGTGGGAGAGTAAGTCACTGCCAAATCTAATAAGAAGCCAACCGTATCTCTCGACGATGAAAACGACGATCGGTAGCGCGGGATGGAGCAGCCCGGTAGCTCGTCAGGCTCATAACCTGAAGGTCGTAGGTTCAAATCCTACTCCCGCAACCAAACCCAGAACATGAAAAACCCCGTCAGGCGCATGACCTGAAGGGTTTTGTGCGTCCCGCAAGCGCTCCAGTGGAGCCACTCAGCACAAAACGGGCGGAGCCCAGGCGGAGAGGCAAAGCCTACGCCCGCAAC
>NZ_JBXEQF010000004.1:0-75498 GCF_056858355.1 Yoonia sp. KMU-150 | reverse complement strand
TGCTGCGGGATGTAGAAGCCATCAGGAATCGCGGCGTAGAGGCCGACCACCTGATGCGTCACCGCCCCGTGGCCATAAAGCTCTTTCATCAGCGGGCCGTGGTATTGCACCGTTGGTGCATAGACGTCGCGGATCTTGCCGAACATGCGACGATTGTGGATTTCGTGCAGCCAGCGCAGCACCTCTTCCTCGTCCTTGCTGTTGGCGATGGAGGTGTCACATTCCGCCTCTGGCGGATACTGCCCGATCATCCGGCGGTTCTCGCCCATATCGACGGCCAGCAACCCTTTCTCGAAATAGGGGCGCGCCAGGTTTTCGGCATAGGCCTGCGGGTCCAGCCCGATCTGTTTCACTTGCGCCATGGAATCCACGACCAGCCATTCGCGGTAGATCATGTTCTCGTAGATCATGCAGTCGGCAATAGTGCGCGCGACGAAGGTCCGCCCGGTGGGCGGGCCATAGATGCCCGGCTGGCTGTGCCGCCCGGTCCCGGTGACCAGATGCGAGGTGTAGAACCCGTCGTCCTCGTTGCCGTTCCAGATCACCTGCGTGGCCATGCCGCGCCGTTCGGGCAGCATGAACATGCGCTTGATGGTGTCATGCACCACGTCTTCGCGGTTGTAGATCGTGCCGGTGGCGCCATAGACGACGCAGTTGTGCGTATAATGGGTGTAGATCAGGCCGACGTCACGCTCGTCCCAGATGCGGTGGGTGCAGCGCACGATGTAATCGACGATGTCGGTATAGATCGGATCGAAGCCGCGCATCGGCTGTGCCCGCTCCCGGTCGGTGGGCACCATATCGACGAAATCGCGCCGCTCGGATTGCAGGACCGTGTCGCTGGTGCCGCGCTTTTTGTCTGTCGCAGGGGTATCCTTGGCCGCCATGATCTGTACTTTCTGTGGTGTCGCACTGGAATCACAGCGATCATCTGCGCATTTCGCATACGTTTGCAACGATTTCTTTTGCAAAGCGCCGCGATATGGCGGTTTCTGTCAAAAAATAAAGGATATAGGGCCGTTCCCAGCGCGCGGGAACGAGAAAATCATTGCAAGCGTAGTCAGTTCTGGCTAGCGTTGACGCAGCGCTAACCTGCTAAACGGCGTCAAACATCACAAAAAACCTCGGCATCTCAACGACGTGCACAGAGGGTTACCATGACCAACGGGAGAAAATCTGAATGATTCTCAATTTCAAAACAACGGTTGCGACCTGTGCGCTGATCGCGGCGGCCGGTGTCGCCTCTGCCGATTGCGGCATCGAATCCGGTTCCGTCCGCATTCTGTCCAACGACTTCGCCGCCCTTCACGCCATCGCCGATGCCGCTGAAACCTGCGCCAGCGACAGCGTCGAAGTGACCCGCAACCAGACCGAGGACCACAAGGCCATCCAGGTCGCGGCGCTGACCACGAACCCCGCCACCTACACGGTCGCCGTCGTCGCCACGAACTCCATCGTGCCGCTGATGAACGACGACCTGATCCGCCCGCTTGACGATCTGGTCGCCGAATACGGTCAGGACCTGCAGGAAAGCCAGCTGATCCGCGTCAACGGCAAGGTCATGGCGATCGCCTTCATGGCGAACGCGCAGCACACCTTCTACCGCGAAGACCTGCTGGCCGAGCATGGTATCGAAGTGCCGACCTCCTACGAGGAAATGTTCGCCGCCGCTGAAAAGCTGCGCGAGGCGGGCGTGATGGAAACCCCGATCGCCTCCAGCTTCAAGCCCGGCTGGAACATGGCCGCCGAATTCGTGAACGCCTATCTCGGCACCGGTGCCGACTTCTTCAAGCCCGGCACCGCCGAGCTGGATATCAACAACGAAAACGGTATGCTCGTGCTCGAAACGCTCAAGCAGATGACCGAATACATGAGCGCCGACTACGCGACCTACGACAGCAACGCACAGAAGCCTGTCTGGGAAGCCAACGAAGTGGCGCTTGCCATCTCCTGGGGCTCGCGCGCCGGTGCCTATATCGGTGACGAGGCTGCCGATCCTGAGATCGCCGCCAACACCAGCTTTACCGCGGCGCCGACCATCGGCGGCAACGACATCCCCTCCGCCGCGCTGTGGTGGGATGGCTTCACCATCGCCAAGAACATCAGCGACGAAGATGCGGTTGCATCCTTCAAGGCGATGATGGTCGGCATCTCGCCCGAGATGGTCGCCGAAAACCAGGACCTCGCCGTATGGCTGGTCGAAGGGTATGAGCCAACGAAGGCCGCAGAAGGCGTGATCGCCAACCTGCAGGCCGGTGCCCGCCCCTATCCGATGCTGCCCTACATGGGTCTGCTGCACACGGCTGCCGGTGACAACCTGACCGACTACCTGCAGGGCTCGGAAAGCGCGGAACAGGCGCTGGAAGACATCACGGCCGCCTACACGACAGCCGCGACAGAGGCCGGCTACCTCAACTAAGCCAAGACCCGACAGGGAAGGCCGATAACGGCCTTCCCGACCCTATCCGAAAAACCAGGGCGATGAACCAAAGCGGTTGACCGTTCACGGGGGAGGTGTGTCATGCCACACAAGACGTTCCTGGCCTTTATCTGGCCGTCACTGTTCGCGATGGTGCTATTCATTGCGATCCCGATCTTCTCGGTCGCGTATCAGTCGCTGTTCATCGAACACGAACAGATCATGATCGTCGGCGAAACCTGCGGACCGTTCGGCTGCTCGCCCGAGGTCAGCGTCGACGTCGAGGCGATGACCGAACTGCGCGAGGAACAGCCCGCCGGCCGCTTCAACGGTCTGGGCACCTACACCAACCCCAGCCACCTCGCCTTCACCGAAATCCGCGAGATCGTGTCGACATCGGAAAACTTCGGCGAGATCCGCAACCGGATCATGAACCTGCCGTTCTACAGCGCGCTGGCGTTCACGCTGGCATATACCTTCGTGGTCACGCCGCTGGTCATCATCCTGGGCTTCATCATTGCGGTCGCCGTAAATTCGGTGCCGAAATTCCTCAAGGGGCCGGTGATCTTCTTCTCGTTGCTGCCGATGATCGTCACCCCGCTCGTCGGCTCTCTGGTTCTCTACTGGATGATCGACAGCCGCGGGATCATCGGGGCGGCGCTGCAATCGCTGTTCAACGACCCGTCACTCTCGCTCAAGGCCTCGGCCACGCTGACCTGGCTCACGTTGTTCGTCTATGGCGTCTGGCACTCCGCGCCCTTCGCCTTCGTCGTCTTCTACGCCGGTTTGCAATCGGTGCCGCAGGACACGATGGAATCGGCGATGGTCGACGGTGCGAACCGGTGGGAACGCATCCGCTTCGTCGTCATGCCCTACCTTTTGCCGCTGGCCACGTTCATCGCGCTGATGCAGCTGATGGATAACTTCCGGGTGTTCGAACCGATCATCGGCTTCTCGGCACAGGCCTACGCCACGTCGCTCAGCTATCTGATCTACGTCGACCTGCGCGAATCCGACTCGCCGCTCTACGGCTCTGCCGCCGCCACGTCGATGCTGACGGTGCTGGGCGTGATCATCCTGCTGTTGCCGGTCCTGCGCCGCAACTGGCGCGAATTCAACCGCAAGACCTGAGGGGAAAGCACATGGCAAATCCTAACGAAAAGAAGCCGCTGCCCCTCAAGATCCTCGTGATCGGGTTCGTGCTGCTCTGGCTCTTCGTCGCGGCCTTCCCGTTCCTGTGGACAGCCTGGGGGTCGTTCAAGGTCGAGGGTGATTTCTTCTCCCGCGCCAACTGGATGAACGCGATCTTCGGCCCGGTGACCGAACGCCAGACCGGCGGCAAGTTCACCACCGACGGCTACTACGGCGCATGGGTGGAACGCGAATTCTGGCGCGCCGCGCTGAACTCCGGGATCGTTGTGTTCTTCACCGTGCTGATCTCGCTGACGCTCGGCACGCTGGGCGGCTACGCGCTGGCACGGTCGGGGTTCAAATACACCTTCTGGCTGCTGATGGTGGCGCTGGTGTTCCGCGCCATGCCGCACGTCACGCTGGTGTCGGGCTACCTGCTGCCCTTCTTCGAACTGAACATCTGGGGCTATCTGCCCACCACGATCATCGTGCTCGTGGCGATCAACCAGCCCTTCACGCTCTGGATGCTGCACAGCTTCTTCCTGTCGATCCCCAAGGATCTGGACGAGGCGGCGATGGTCGACGGCTGCACCCGTTTCCAGGCCTTCCGCCTGACCATCATCCCGGTCATGTGGCCGGGCGTGGTGACCACCGCACTGTTCAGCTTCCTGCTCGCCTATAACGACTTTACCGTCACGGCGATGCTGCTGAGCCAAGAAAATTCGACCATGATCCCGGAAATCGAGAGCTTCCTCGGGTCCACCCAGGAAGAGGGCAAAGTGATGTATGCCGTGGCCGCCGTGGTCTCCGCCATCATCCCGCTCTTCGTGCTGATCATGTTCTTCCAACGTCAAATCGTGAGCGGCCTGACCGCTGGCGCCGTCAAAGGATAAGGGGGCTTCACAATGGCCAGACTTCAACTCAAGAACGTCAACAAGCGCTGGGGCAGCTTCATCGGCGTCGACAACTTCGACCTCGACATCGCGGACCAGGAATTTCTGGTGCTGCTGGGGCCATCGGGCTGCGGCAAGTCGACCACGATGCGCATGATCGCCGGACTGGAAGACGTCACCGAAGGTGAAATCCTGTTCGACGACAAGGTCGTCAACGACATGGACCCGAAGGACCGCGACATCTCCATGGTGTTCCAGTCCTACGGGCTTTATCCCAACCTGTCGGTCTATGAAAACATCCGCTTCCCGCTGCGCGTCCGCAAGGTGCCCAAGGAAAAGCACGACGAGATGGTGATGACCGCCGTGCGCATGACCGAGCTTGAGGATTTCATGCACCGCCGTCCCGCCGAACTCTCCGGCGGTCAGCGTCAGCGTGTGGCCCTTGGCCGCGCCATCGTGCGCAAGCCCAACATCTTCCTGATGGACGAACCGCTGTCGAACCTCGATGCGAAACTCCGAGTCAGCACCCGCGCGCAGATCAAGAACCTGCAATCGAAGCTGAAGATCACGACCGTCTATGTGACCCACGACCAGATCGAGGCGATGACCCTCGCCGACCGCGTGGTCGTGATGAACAAAGGCAAGATCCAGCAGGTCGGCACGCCGACGGACATTTACGACGAACCGGCCAATACCTTCGTCGCCAGCTTCATCGGCTCTCCCGCGATGAACCTGGTCGAGGGCAAGCTGGCGAACGGCACATTCGAAGGCCCCAATATCCGGGTCGAGGGGCTGCCTGCCGGCCCGTCCGGCAACGTCACGCTGGGGTTCCGCGCCGAAGACGCCGAAATCGTCCCCGCCGGTGGCCAGATCGAGGCGCCGATGTATTCCATCGAACTGCTGGGCGAGGCGTCGATGATCACATGGCGGCTTGGTGACGCGCTGGTGTCCGTCAAGACGAACAAGGAATACCGCGCCGAAATCGGCGATGTGGTGCAGGCGGCGATTCCGGCCAGCATCTGCCACCTGTTCGACACGGCGTCCGGTGACCGGATCGCGCTCTGACCCGTTCGGCGTCGGGCGGACCCGCCCGCGCCACCCCCCCTGCCCCGCGCGGTGGTCCGCCGCGCCCACGCCTGCAAATCCAGCCCGAGGATGTTGAAATGACCGTCACCTATCTCAAGCGAGGTAAACCCGAATCCGAACGTGCCGCCGACGACACTGCCGTCCGCGCCACCGTCGAGGCTGCCCTGAAAGACATCGAGACCCGTGGCGATGCCGCCGTGCGCGAGATGGCCGAGAAATTCGACAGCTACAGCCCCGAAAGCTACCGTCTGTCGGATGACGACATTCAGGCCCTGATCGCAAAGGTGGACCCGCGCGATCTCGACGACATCCGCTTCGCGCAGGAACAAGTCCGCAATTTCGCCCAGGCGCAGCGCGATTCCATGCTGGATATCGAGGTCGAGACCATGCCCGGCGTGTTCCTGGGCCACAAAAATATCCCCGTGCAATCCGTCGGCTGCTATGTGCCGGGCGGCAAGTTTCCGATGGTCGCCTCTGCCCATATGTCGGTCGCCACCGCCGCCGTCGCGGGTGTGCCGCGCATCATCGCCGCCACGCCGCCCTTCAAGGGCGAACCCAATCCGGCGGTGATCGCCGCGATGCACATGGGCGGCGCGCATGAAATCTATGTGCTGGGCGGCATTCAGGGCATCGGCGCCATGGCCATCGGCACCGAAACCATCGACCCCGTGCATATGCTCGTCGGTCCCGGCAACGCCTTCGTGGCCGAGGCCAAGCGCCAGCTGTTCGGCCGCGTCGGCATCGACCTCTTTGCAGGCCCCACCGAAACCATGGTCATCGCGGACGAGACCGCCGCCGACGCCGAACTCTGCGCGACCGATCTGCTGGGCCAGGCCGAACACGGCTACAACAGCCCCTGCGTGCTGCTGACCAACTCCGAAAAGCTGGCACGCGACACCATGGCCGAAATCGACAGGATTCTGAAAATCCTGCCCACCGCCGATACCGCATCGAAAAGCTGGGAAGACTACGGCGAGATCATCGTCTGCGATACCTATGACGAAATGCTCGCCACCGCCGACGACATCGCGTCCGAACACGTGCAGGTCATGACCGACCGTGACGACTGGTTCCTCGACAACATGACCTGCTACGGCGCGCTGTTTCTCGGCCCGCGCACCAACGTGGCCAACGGCGACAAGGTCATCGGCACCAACCACACCCTGCCCACCAAGAAGGCCGGGCGATATACCGGCGGTCTCTGGGTCGGCAAGTATCTGAAAACACACAGCTATCAGCGCGTCACCACGGACGAGGCCGCAGCCTCCATCGGCGCCTACGGCTCGCGTCTGTGCATGCTCGAAGGCTTCGTCGGCCACGCCGAACAGTGCAACGTGCGGGTGCGTCGCTATGGCGGCGTCAACGTGCCCTATGGCGAAGGGGCACCCTACCGGGACGCGGCGGAATAGGGCCGCGCCTTCCCGCATCACCTTGCCTGAAATACTCCCGCCGGAGGCTCCGGCACCTGCAACAAGGACCACTCGATGACACTCCCGCAAACCCCGTCCTTCCGGCTTGACGGCAAGCGCGCGCTGGTCGCGGGGGCGTCATCCGGTATCGGGCTGGGCTGTGCGGTCGCACTGGCGCAGGCGGGGGCGCATGTCACCCTCGCCGCCCGCCGCGCGGACAAGCTGGCCGAGGCGGTGGACGAGATGCGCGCCGCCGGTATGCAGGTCGACGCCCTGTCGCTCGACGTGGCCGATGTCGCGGCGACCGGAAAGGCGGTCAGCGACAACGGCCCCTTTGACGTGCTGGTCAACTCCGCAGGCCTCGCCCGTCACGGCCCGGCGCTCGACACCACCGAGGATGATTTCGACGCTGTCGCGACCCTTAACATCAAGGGCGCGTATTTCCTCACCCGCGCCGTCGCGCGCGGGTTGATCGACGCCGGCAAGCCCGGCAGCCTCATCAACATCTCCAGCCAGATGGCCCATGTCGGCGGGATCGACCGCGCGGTCTATTGTGCCACGAAACACGCCGTCGAGGGCTTTACCAAGGCGATGGCGCTGGAATGGGGCAAGCAGGGCATCCGCGTGAACACGATCTGCCCCACCTTCGTGCGTACGGCCCTCACGCAATCGACCTTCGACAACCCCGACCGGCTCGCCTGGATCATGGACAAGATCAAGCTGGACCGCGTCGGCGAGGTCACCGATATGATGGGCGCTGTCGTCTATCTCGCCTCCGATGCCTCCGCCCTGATGACCGGCACGCACCTACTGCTGGATGGAGGTTGGACAGCCGACTGATGCCGAACGACCGCATCACCTCGCTTCAGGTGGCCAAGCTGGCAGGCGTTAGCCAGTCGGCAGTCAGCCGCGTCTATACCCCCGGCGCATCGGTTTCCAAGGCGACCCGCGAAAAGGTGCATGTCGCCGCGCGCGAGCTGGGCTATCGCCCCAACGTGCTGGCCCGCGCCATGATCACCGGCAAAAGCCGCATCATCGGCCTGGTCGTGGCTTATCTCGAAAACCAGTTCTACCCGCAGGTCGTGGAAAAGCTGTCCATCGCGTTGCAGGCGCAGGGCTATCACGTGCTGGTCTTCATGTCGCAGCCCACCGTGGGCGACGTGCAGGACGTGATGGAGGAAATCCTCGACTACCAGGTCGACGGCATCGTGCTCGCCTCCGTCTCGATGTCCTCGGAACTCACCGCGCGCTGCACCGATCACGGTATCCCCGTGGTGCTGTTCAACCGTGATCAGGACGATCCGCACCTGTCCTCGATCACGACCGACAACCGCGCCGGCAGCCGCGCCATCGCCGCGCATTTCGCCGATCTGGGCCACACCCGCATCGGCTATATCGCCGGGTTCGAGGGCGCATCGACCCAGCGCGACCGCGAACAGGGCTTTCGCGACGGGCTGGAAGAGGCGGGGCTGACCCTCGGCTATCACACCGTAGGCGGGTTCGAGTATCAAAAGGCCCGCGTTGCGGCGCTGGAGATGTTCGCAGGCCCCGACAGGCCCGATGCGGCCTTCGTCTGCAACGATCACATGGCCTTTGCCGTGATGGACACGCTGCGCAGCAAGCTCGGCCTGCGCGTGCCGGAGGATGTCAGCATCGCCGGGTTTGACGACGTGCCCATCGCCGCATGGCCCGCCTATGACCTGACAAGCTACCGCCAGCCGATCAACCGGATGGTGGCGCAGACCGTGCAGACCCTGCTGTCGCGCATCGCCGATCCGCAGACCACACCGCAGAAAATCAGCCTGCAGGGCGAACTGATCCTGCGCGGCTCCACCCAACCGGCAAAACAGGACCCATGATGCGCGGATTCGATCCAAAATGGCGCGACGTGCCAGACTACATCATCGGCATCACCAAGGAAATCTGGGAGGACCGCAGGATCGGCGCACTCCGCGGACTCTACGCCGACGGCCTGATCGTGCGCTCCCCCGCCTCTGTCGTGGTGGACAACACCAACGTGATCGCCGCCACCATGGCGACACTGGCCGAATTCCCGGACCGCGAATTGCTGGGCGAGGATGTGATCTGGTGCGATGATCCCGAAGGGGCCACCGACACATCCGATGCCTTCCTGTCGTCGCACCGGCTGATCTGCACCGCGACCCATTCGCACCCCGGCATGTACGGCGCGCCTACGGGCAAGCGGGTCGCCTACCGCATTCTGGCCGATTGCGCGATCCGCGACGGCGCCGTTTACGATGAATGGCTGGTCCGCGATCAGGCCGCCATCGTGCAGCAAATGGGTTACGATGTCGTCGGCTGGACCCGTGACCTCATCGCGCGCGAAGGCGGACCAGAGCTTTGCGTGAAACCGATGACACCCGCCAACGACGTGCCCGGCCCCTACACCCGCAAGGGCAACGACGATCCCTTCGGCGCGCGGCTGGCCGAGACGCTGACCGCGATCATGGCGGCCGATCTCGATGTGATCCCGCGCCACTATGACCGCGCCGCCGCCTTGCATTACCCGGCCGGGCAGGACGGCATGGGCTGGGCGGATGCCGATAACTTCTGGATGGGCCTGCGCGCCGCCTTTCCCACCGCCAGTTTTACCATCGACCATACCGTCGGGCGTGACGATCCGCTGATGCCGCCGCGCGCGGCGGTGCGCTGGTCGCTGCACGGCACACATTCCGGCTGGGGCCGCTTTGGCACCCCCACCGGGGCAGAAGTCTATATCATGGGTATCACCCATGCAGAATTCGGCCCCTTCGGCGCTGGCGATCCCACGATCCGGCGCGATTACACCCTCATCGACGAAACCGCGATCTGGAAACAGATCCTGCTGCAGACAGGCCAACACGCATGAAAGATTTTTCCAACCAGTTCAAGGACCTGCCGGACTACATCATCAAGATCACCAAGGAAATCTGGGAGGATCGCGGCCTGTCGACCCTGCATCACTACTACGGCAAGGACATCCCGATGCGGTTCCCTTCGCATCTGGCGATCGGCAACGCGGGCGTGATCGACGGGACGCTGGCGACCTTGGCAGAAGTCCCCGACCGGCAGCTTCTTGGCGAAGACGTGATCTGGTCCGAAGGGCCGGAGGACGGGCGCTATCTGTCGTCCCACCGCCTCGTCACCATGGGCACCCACACCGGCCACGGCGCGTTCGGCCCGCCCACCGGCAAGCGGTTCGAAATCCGCGTGATCGCCGATTGCGCCGCCAAGGCCGATACCATCGACGATGAATGGCTGATCCGCGACGTGGGCGGCATCGCCCGGCAACTGGGCTGGGACGTGCCCGACTACGCCCGCTACCAGATCCAGACCGAAGGCGGCCCCGACGCCTGCGTCAAGCCCTTCCACCCCGATCAGGACGTGACCGGCCCCTATACCGGGCGCGGCAATGACAACGAATGGGGCCAGCGGCTCGCGGGTATCCTGCAACAGATGATGGACAAGGATTTCACCGTGATCCGCCGCGAATACGACCGCGCGGTCCGCACCGAACACTGGGGCGCGCGCGGCGGCTGGTCCTACGATTTCGCCGAGACCGACTGGATGCGCCTGCGCTCGTCCTTCCCGACCGCGAAATTCGAAATCCACCACGTCATCGGCCGCAGCGACCCCGGCCTGCCCAACCGCGCCGCCGTGCGCTGGTCGCTCACCGGCAAGCATTCCGGCAGCGGCTTTTTCGGCGCGCCCACAGGGGCAGAGGTGCATGTCATGGGCGCCACCCACGCCGAATGGGGCGAATGGGGCCTGCGCCGCGAATTCACCCTGCTGGACGAGGTCGCCATCTGGAAACAAATCCACCTGCACACCGGGGCCGTGGAATGAGCCGTTTCGCCACCCTGCCCGACTACATCCAGGGTGTGACCTTCGAAATCTGGGAACAGCGCAAGATCGCCTCGCTCCGCGAAAGCTATGGCAGCGACATGGTCATGCGCTCGACCCAGGCGCTGATCCTCGGCACCGATGGCGTGATCAAGGATACGCTGGCGTCGCAGGCCGCCTTTCCCGACCGCGAGATCCTCGGCGACGATGTGATCTGGTCGGGCACCGAGAAAGACGGCTACCTCTCGTCGCATCGCTCCGTCATCACCGGCACGCACACCGGTCACGGCGTCTTTGGCCCGCCGACCGGCAAGCGTGTCACCACCCGCTGCATCGCCGATTGCTTCGTGCAGGATGACGTGATCACCGATGAATGGCTCTGCTACGATTTCTCCTCCATGGTCCAGCAGCTGGGCCACACGCCCGAAGGCTGGGCGCGCGCCATGATC
Source organism: Yoonia sp. KMU-150 (assembly GCF_056858355.1). Classification (NCBI taxonomy): domain Bacteria; kingdom Pseudomonadati; phylum Pseudomonadota; class Alphaproteobacteria; order Rhodobacterales; family Paracoccaceae; genus Yoonia; species Yoonia sp. KMU-150. Next base: position 64,268 of record NZ_JBXEQF010000004.1, on the reverse strand, counting down.
GCGCGCGAAGGCGATACCCCCATCCGCCCCTTCACCCCCGATCAGGACCGCCCCGGCCCCTATACCGGCACCGGCAACGATCACGCACTGGGCGACAGGCTGGCCGACATCCTGTCGCGCATCATGGATTACGATGTCGCCGTGATCGACAAAACCTATGACCGCGCCGTGGGCTATTACCACGCGGGCGGCGTCACCGGCTGGGGCCGCCAGACCCTTGCCGCCGAATGGATGCAGCTGCGCGCGGCCTTCCCCGACGCCACCTTCACCGTGCACCACCGCATCGGCCGCGACGATCGCGGCGAACCCGACCGCGCCGCGATCCGCTGGTCGCTCGACGGACAGCACACCGGCCACGGCAAGTTCGGCGCCCCCACCGGCGCGCCCGTGCACATCATGGGCTTTACCCATGCGGAATTCGGCCCATGGGGCCTGCGCAGGGAATGGTCGCTTTGGGACGAGGTCGCGATATGGAAGCAGATCCTCCTCGCGCAGGGCTGACATTACACCCCGCCGACCTGCCGCTGGACCGCGCGCAGGCGGCGCTGCGGTCCGGCGCACTCACCGCCGTCACGCTGATGCAGGCGCATCTTGACAGGATCGCCGCGCGCGATCCGGCCATCGGGGCCTTTGTCCACATCGCCGCCGACAGCGCCATGGCCGCCGCACGCGCCGCCGATACCGCCCTTGCCAACGGGACAGAACCCGGCCCCCTGCACGGTATCCCCTTCGCGGTGAAAGACATCTTCGACGTGGCCGGCTGGCCCGTGCGCTGGGGTTCGCGCCTGCAGGAAACCCGCGTCGCGCAAACCACCGCCCCCGCCGTGCAGGCGCTGCAGGCGGCGGGCGCGATCGCTCTCGGGCTGGTGGCGACCTATGAACTCGCCACCGTCGGCCCGGACGACACGAGCCTCTATCCCCAGCCGCGCAATCCCTGGCATCACGCGCATGTCACCGGCGGGTCATCGTCCGGGTCCGCCGCGGCGCTGGCGGCGGGCATGGTGCGGATGGCGCTCGGCACCGATACCGGCGGCTCCATCCGCAGCCCCGCCGCCTATTGCGGCATCGCGGGGCTGAAACCCACCCATGGCGCGGTATCATTGGCGGACACCATGCCGCTTGTCCCCGCGCTCGACCACGCAGGCCCCATGGCCCGCACCGTGGCAGAGGCGGCGGCGATGCAGGCCACCCTCACCGGCACCCCCCCTGCCCCGCTGACAGGAATCGCAGGCCACAGTATCGCCTATGGCCGCGACTGGTGCGCCGATCCGCAGGCCACCCCAGCCCTGCAAACCCTGATGGACGATGCCGCCGCCGCCCTGTCGCTTTGCGGCGCGCGCGTCACCCTCACCCCCCTGCCCGCCTATGCAGAGATCGAGGATGCCGCCGCCCAGATCATCCTCGCCGGTGAATACGCGACCCACGGACAGGCGGCCGAGACGCAGCGCGCGCTGATCGGCGATGCGGCGGCGCGCAGTATCCTGTCAGGAAGGCCGATCACCGCCGCCGCACTGAAAGCAGCGCAGGCGATGATGACCGGATTCGCCGCCACCATTGACACTCTGCTGAATACGCATGATGCGCTGATCCTGCCCACCACGATCACCACCGCGCCGCCCTTCGCCGCCTTCACAGGCGGCGCGACGGTCTGGACAGCCATGCGCACCCTGCCATTCAACGTCACGGGCCACCCGGCGCTCAGCGTCCCGATGGGCTTTGACGCGGGCCTGCCGCTCGGGTTGCAGATCGTGGGAAAGCGCGGCGCGGATGCCACCGTGCTGCAAATCGGCGCGGCGTTCGAGGCCGCGACCGATCACACCGCACCCGATCCTTACGTGCTCTGAAGCCGGTCCAGCCGCAGCTGTGCGGCGCGCCGGTGCCCGTCCAGCCCCTCGCTGGCGCTCTGGCGCACGGCAGGCGGGGCCACGGCCTTGACCCCCGCAGGTTCCATCCACTGATGCGTGGCGACCTTCACATAGGCCCCGACCCACAGACCGCCGGTATAGCGCCCCGCCGCCATCGTCGGCAGCGTGTGGTTCGTGCCGCAACATTTGTCGGAATAGACGACGCTGGCCAGTTCCCCGATAAAAAGCGACCCGTAGTTGCGCAGCTTGCGCGCGAAATCCTTGGGGTCCGCCGTATGCACCTGCAAATGCTCTGCGGCGATGTAGTCGGAATAGGCAATCATCGTCGCCTCGTCATCGCACACGGCAATCTCGCCATAGTCGCGCCAGGCCTGCCCGGCGGTCTCTGCCGTGGCAAGCTCCGTCAACTGGCGGTCGATTTCCTCTTTCACGGCCTGCGCCAGTGTCGCGTCGGTGGTGATCAGCCCGACCCGCGTGCGGATGTCATGCTCCGCCTGCGCCAGCATGTCGGTGGCGATCATTTCCGCATCGCCGGTATGGTCGGCCAGCGTATAGATCTCCGACGGCCCGGCCAGCTGGTCGATCCCGATGGGCCCGAACACCTGCCGCTTGGCCTCGTTCACAAAGGCGTTGCCGGGGCCCATGATCTTGTCGACGGCAGGCACGGTCTCGGTGCCGAAGGCCATCGCCGCAATCGCCTGCGCGCCGCCGATGCGGAAAATCCGGTCCACCCCGGCAAGGTGACACCCGGCGATCATCGCCCGGTGCGCGTTCGGCGGCAGACAGGCGATCACCTCGTCCACACCCGCGACCTTGGCCGGGACAATCGTCATGATCGGCGCGGACAGCAGCGGATAGCGCCCGCCCGGCACATAGCACCCTACCCGTTCAATCGGAATGATGCGGTGGCCCAGGTGCACGCCGTCCAGCACCTCGATCTCCAGTGGCAGCATCGTGTCCAGCTGCGCCTGGGCAAATTTGCGTACGTTTGCAATGGCGAATTCCGTATCCGCGCGCGTCTGCGGGTCCAGTTCGGCCAGTGCGGCGATCTGATCGTCCTGCGACACCTCGAATGCGGTCAAGTCACTCTTGTCGAATTTCGTGGCATACTCCGCGACAGCCGCATCGCCGCGTTTGCGCACGTCCTGCAGGACTTTCGCGACCGTATCGGCAATGTCGGATGCGTCCGCGCCGCTGGCATCCTTCGGTTTGTGCAGTTGGGTGATGTTCTCCATCAGCGAGGCGTAAGAGCGCATGGTGTGGTCCTGTTCAGTGAATCGGCAAAAGGGAATGACGAGGCCACGATAGCGCGTCATTTCATTTTTGCAAACGTATTCAATATCGGGGTAAGTCGCTCGCGTCACTCTGCCCACCAGCGCCGTCAACAGGATTTTACAATCATTAACAACACCTTAAACAGGCGTTCGCCGTAGGGCCGCCAAAACCTTCCCCACGGGGAAGGTTTCGCCGCTCAGTCCAGCGCGTCCAGCAGGCGGGCGATCCCCTCCTCCAGCTTGCGCCGCTCGACCCCGGTCAGGTCCCGGTCCAGCTTCAGCGACAGCTGCCCGACCCCGGCGGTGCACTTCACCCGCCGCCCGCCGTGGCTGACCTCGAAGGTCGTGCGCGGCCGCCGTGTGGCCCCTGCCCCCTTCCCCGCGGTTCGGTCCTGCGGCGCGCTGTCGCCCGCAACCTCCACATCATCCCCCGCGATCCGGCGCAGGACATCCAGCTCTTCGGCGACGCCATGTGGCCCAAGCGCGAAAATTTCCGCCGTCAGGCGCGGCAACGCCGTCTCGTCCTCGTACAACCGCTTGAGCAGCGCCAGACCAAGGTTGCGGGGAATCTCTTCGGGAAAGTCGATATGCTTGCCGATCATCCCCAACAGCTTGGCAAAGCTGCGGATATAGCTGCGCTTGTTGTAGGCGGCGGATTTGAAAAGCTCCGCCACCGCGTCGTCTATATTCGTCGGCTCCGTATCGGGGTCCTGCGCATAGGCTTCCGCCACCGTCGCCATTTCGGCGAACGACAGATCCTTACGCACAAGATTCTCGTCGACCATCTGACGGTAAAGCCCGGCAATACCTTCCCCACGGGGAAGGACGTTCGCCGGGATCGCGGCCCAGGCCTCCCCCTCCTCTGCCAGCAATTCGCGGTAGGCCGACAACCGTCGGAACCCCTGAATCAGTTCGAACCTGCCATCCTCGCGCGCCTCCACCCGGATCGGGTTCGACAGGCCCACGTCCCGGATCGATTCGACCAGATCGCGCAACTCGTCGTCCGGCGCGCTGCTGCGGTCCCGCACCAGCGCCTCGGCCACGACGCTGTGCAGCGGCACCATCTGCACGATCAAGCCAGCGCGCTTGAGGCCGACATACTCATGCGCCAGCTTGTCGTTCTCGGCCCTGATCAGCGCCTCGGCATCCGCACGCTCTGTCAGCGCACCCGCGTTTTCCGCAATGGCGCTGGCCATGGGGCCCCGCCTGCGCTGCGGCTCGTCTGAGGTTCCGATGCGCGGCTCTTCCGGCAGGGCGTCGGGGCTGGGCAGGTCGATGTCGAACCCGCGTTTCTTACGGCTCATGCTGTGATCCTCCTGCGCGCAAAACCTTCCCCACGGGGAAGGTTTGCGGCGTGATGTGTGTCAAATAGGCGATTAGACACTGATTTTCTCTTCGGCCAACTGCTGCCATGCGGGCATCAGCGCCGCGTGATACTCGCTCCACGCCTGATCGAAGGTCGCCCGCGCGCGCCGCCATGTTTCGCGCGTCATCTCGCGGTAGTCGATTTCATAGACCGAACTCAAAAAGCGGTTGGATTGCTCGACGGCGCGGGTCGTCTCGATCGGGTGGACGGCCAGCTTGTCGCCAAAAACCTTACCAAAGGCATCATACATCGCACGGTGCAGATCGTTACCGGTTTCGAACCGCGTCAGCAGGAACCGCACATCGCGGAACGCCTTGGGTAAATCCATGTTCCCCGTGGGGAAGGTGCCGGTGAAACCGTCGGCCAGATCCTCCAGCGCCTCGGACAACTGCCCGATGAAAGATGTCGTGCTGTCGTATTCCCAGTATCCGGGGCCGGAGGGGATGCAGAGCATGTCGGCGGCGAATACCGCGTTCATGGATTGGTAGCCGATGGCAGGCGGGCAATCGAAAAAGATCAGGTCCCATTGATCGTCAGGGAGCTGGTCGAGGTAGCGCGACACGGCGGCAAAGAACGACCATTCCGGGTTCAGGTGGCGGTACTGGGCGCTGGCGAATTCGACAAAGGCCGCATTGGCACAGGACGGAATGATGTCGATGGTGGGCCAGTTCGTGGGCCGGATGAAATCGGCGATCCGCAGATCCTGCAGACCGAGGCCGCGGATGCTGTCGGGAATTTCGCGGCGGGGCAGGGCGGCACCGCTTTCGGCGGCGACGGGGCCGGCGTTCATCCGGTCGGTCTCGCGAACCAGATCGCGGGCCATGATGCCCCAGACGGTCTGCTCCTCGCTCACGTCGGTCAAGCCCATGGAGTGCGACAGCGTGGCCTGCGGATCGAAATCGACGACCAGCACGCGGTAGCCGTCGAGCGCGGCGGCGTGGGCGAAATGCAGCGCCACGGTGGACTTGCCCGCGCCGCCCTTGAAGTTGGCGATGGCGGAGCGGAAGGCCCGGCCAGCGGGGCGCTGCGGCATCAGGTTACGGCCCTTCACCTTGATCTTGCGGCGCAGGGTATTGACCTCGTCCAGCGAGAACCAGCGCTGACGGCCGTCCGGTTCGACCTTCCCCGTGGGGAAGGTGGGATCGGCGGCGAGGCGGCCGCGAAAGGTAGACTGGTTCATGCCCAGAATAAGCTCTGCCACCTCCCACGAGGAAAAGCGGCGCAGCGACTTCTCGTTCTCGGGCGAGAATGTCTGCTCGCGGATCCAGCCCTGCATCTTGAGCGAGCGGGCCTGGAGGTCGCGCAGTTGTTCGTGGGTTATCATCAAAGTCACCGGACGCTAATTTTGCTGTTTTTGCTAAATACGCCTAATTTTGATGTTCTGTCCAGTCGTGTTAATCTTGCAAAACCTTCCCCGTGGGGAAGGTGGCGGCCAGTAATCCCTGCGGAAAGCACCCTTGAGCAATCGCAGGCAGCCCGAATCGGTCGCGTTCGTCATCCCGGGAGAAAGGACCCTATTTGGGGGGGCACTTGCCGATCACTACCAATGCTTGGGGGGACATCAAGGCTTTTTGGCGGGACACCGTGAGTGACCCCCTATACCAGATTCAATACCTGTTTCATTTTCAGAATAAGGACAGGATCGACCCAAGTGGGACGAATCCTTGACAGGTTGCGCATTTTCAACGCAAATCAGGGTGAGGTTCGGAATAGCGTTGCAAAACCGTTAACGGAGCGTTCGCAGAAAACGCATTTACGCAACACCCCCGCACCACCGGGTAGGATATCGGCCGTACCGGATTCGCACATCGCGGACCGGTCAGGCGGAGGATGAAGATGCAGCAGGTGAAGGCCGTCGGTGCAAGCGCACCTGCCTTGAAATACGATATCCTGACCGCGCTCATGGCGCTGGCCTGTCACGACGGCGGGGTCGAGGGGCGGCTGGCCGCCCGGCTGACGCTGTTGATCACGGCGCGGTTCAACTGGCAGCGCGGCAGTTTTGCCAGCGGCCAACGCGAGATCGGCCAGCTTTGGGGTGTGACGGAGCGGACGGCAAAGCGTGAGCTGGCGGCGATGCGCGCGCGCGACTGGATCAGTGTCAGGCGGCCGGCGGCGCGGGGCAGGGTGGCCGAACACGCCATCGACCTGACCCGCGTGCTGGAGGCCACGCGCCCGCATTGGGCCGCCGTCGGCCCGGATTTCGTGGCGCGGATGGGGGCGGGACGCGAGGAGACCCCGGCACCCGCCGGCAATGTTGTGCCGTTCCGCAAAACCGATCACCCGGACGACGGGACACTTTGGGCGGCGGCCTCGCGCAGTCTGGCGCAAAGCGACGGGGCCCTGCACGCGGCGTGGTTTGCGGGACTGGTCGAGGCGGAGCGGAGCACGAAAACGCTCACTCTGATCGCGCCCAGCAAATTCGCGGCCTCCTATATCACCACGCATCTGTCCGGGCGGCTGCTGGCGGCGGTGTCGCAGCAGGACGCGGGGATCATCGCGGTGACGGTGGCCGCACCGTGACGGGGCAGGGTGCTTGACTCTGCGGCGCGGGTCATTGTGCATGGGTGCATCCCACCGCACAGGAGACCCTCGGCCATGACACTTCGCCATATCTCACTGCCCCTTTTTCTGCTGACCGGCATGGCCGCGCAGGCCGAGACCACGATCAGCCACGGTTATTCGACCTTTGGCGATCTGAAGTATCCGGCCGATTTCACGCATTTCGACTATGCGAACCCCGACGCCCCGCAGGGCGGCGTGATGAGCCAGCGGCAGCTTTTCGGGGCGACGAGTTTTGACAGCCTCAATGTGTTCATCATCAAGGGCGACAGCGCGCCCGAGGTCGGGATGCACATCTACGACACGCTGATGGTGCGCGCCTATGACGAGCCGGACGCGCTTTATGGTCTGGTGGCGGAAAGCATCGAATACCCCGACGATCTGTCCTACGTCGCTTTCGAGATGCGGCCCGAAGCGCGGTTTCATGACGGCGAACCGGTGACGGCGGATGATGTGGTTTTCACCGTCGAGGCACTGCGCACCGAGGGCCACCCGTATTATCAGAACCTGCTGTCGGATATCGAGGCCGTGGTGGCAGAAGGTGACCACCGCGTGCGGTTCGACCTGGCAGAGGGGGTCGGGGCCGGATACCCCGGCACGCTGGGCGAACTGGCGATCCTGCCGCGCCATTTTTACGACGATACGCCGTTCGACGAAAGCTGGATGACGGTGCCGGTCGGGTCCGGCCCCTATGTGCTGGACGCGGTGGAGCCGTCGCGCACGCTGCGGTTCTGCCGTGACCCCGATTACTGGGGTGCCGATCTGCCGGTGAACGCGGGGCGCAACAACTTCGACTGTTTCGCCTATGAGTATTTCGCCGACGACACTGTGGGGCTGGAGGCCTTCACGGTCGGGGAATACGCGATGCGGGTCGAGAACAGTTCGGCCAAATGGGCGACGGGCTATGATTTTCCGGCCGCGGCTGCGGGGCACGTAAAGCAGGTGCTGCTGCCCGACGGGCGGCCCGCCAATGCGCAGGGCATCTGGTTCAACCTGCGCAATCCGGTGTTGCAGGACATTCGCGTGCGGCGGGCGCTGGAACACGGGTTCAACTTTGCCTGGACCAACGAGACGCTGTTCTACGGCACCTACAAGCGGACCGACAGTTTCTTTGAAAACACCGATATGCAGGCGGAGGGCCTGCCCGAAGGGGCGGAACTGGCGCTGCTGGAGCAGTATCGCGACCAGCTACCGGAGAGCGTATTCACGCAAGCCGCATATGTGCCCTACGCGGGCGATCCCGCGCCGCGCGACCGGGCGGCACTGCGCGCCGCGTCCGACCTGCTGGACGCGGCGGGGTGGATCACGGGCGACGACGGGATGCGCCGCAACGCCGACGGTGACCTGCTGTCGCTGTCGTTTCCCGGATCGAGCCGGAGCCTGGAGCGGATCCTCGTGCCGTTCACCGAGAACCTGCGCAGCATTGGCGTGGATGTCACCTATGACATCATCGACCCGGCCGCGATGAACGAGCGGCGCGAGAATTACGATTTCGACCTGTCGCTGACCTCCTGGCAGGTCAAGACCACGCCGGGTGCGGAACTGCGCGCGTTCTACGGATCGAACGCCGCCGCAGCGCAGGGCAGCAACAACCTGAGCGGTCTTGCCGACCCGGTGGTCGATGCGCTGATCGGCCATGTGGCGGATGCGCAGAGCCGGGAAGAGCTGACGACCGCGGCACGGGCCCTCGACCGGGTGTTGCGGGACCGGGTGATCTGGATCGGAAACTGGCATCTGGGTGCGCATCGCACCGCGCTGTGGGATATCTACGGCATGCCCGCGGAACCGGCGATCTATGATTTCAACCGGGGTGTGGATTTCTGGTGGCTGGATCAGGACAAGTATCAGGCGCTGATCGACGCGGGCGCGCTGCCCGATACGTTCCGCTAGGGCAGGGGCCGGGACCGCTGCCATGTGCCACGATCGTTCGTAACGCGGACTTTCAGAACCGCTCGCCCAGCAGGCGGTAGCACCAGAACGCCTCTTCCGTCGCCACGCGCCGATTGAGGTTGGCCGGAGAGAAGCCCGTGACCCGTTTCAGGGCGCGCCCCATGTGGGACTGGTCGGAAAAACCCGCATCGGCGGCGAGGTCCGCAGGGGCGGCGTCGGGTGCCGCGACGGACAGGCGGTGCAGGTTTTCGACCTTGGCGAACAGGGACAGGGTCTTGCGGTTCTGCCCTGTCCAGTGCTGGAGCCGACGTTGGGCCGTGCGCAGGCTGCGCCCCGATCCGGATTGTGCGAGCCTGAGCGCCAGCGAGCGCATCCAGTCCGCGAGACGATGCGAGCCGCCCCAGTCCACCCCGCCGGTCTGACGCCAAAGCGCCGATATCGCGTTCCAGAAGCCCGGCCAGCTTTGCGCGGTCAGCTCTGCTTCCAGCGTCCGCAGGGCAGGGGCCATGCCAGCGGGCAGGTCGCCCGCAAGCGTGCCGCCGAGGCGCTGCCAGGCGTCTGGGAAAAATCCGATCGAAACTGCGAAAAGTGGGCCGGGGCTCCAGCTGCAATAGGGCGTGTGCCTTGGTCCGTCGATCAGCCGTTTGCCGACCGGTGGGACGTTTCGCAGCGCGTCGAGGCTGGCAATCGTGTCGCCGACATGAAGTTGGCCGTGCAGTGTCAGTGTGATGGAGAACAGCGGCGAGGCGGGAAAGTAGTTGATCCGCTCCACGTCCGACAGTGCGACGCCACGGGTGTCCCGCACGATGCAGGCGGCGATACAACCGGCCAGATCGCGCGGCGGCAGGACCAGTCTGGACACTGTGGGCATCGGCGTCTCCGTGGCGTGACGCTTTCGTTCTATAGTGCCGGTGGAGATTGTGCAAAAACGCGCGAAACGACGCAGACGGACGGTACCGGCGATGACAGGCAAAGCCCCCCATCAGAACGCGGACAAGCGGTTCAACATCATAAACGGACGCGGGTTTTTTCGCCCGCTGCGGCGTTTTCTCAAAGAGCTTCCGGCGGATTATGTGGGCACACTCGCGCAGGTCCAGACGCACCACGGTGATCTTGTACACTGGAAGGTCTTCGGCGGGCTGATCAACTTCGTCTTCATCAGTGATGCGCATGTGAACCGGGAACTATTCGTGCGCCATGTGGAGGCCCTGAAAAAGTCGCCCTCGCAGATCCAGACCTTTCTGTTCGCGGCGGGCGACAGCGTCGCGACCGCGCATGGGGAAAGCTGGCGGGTGAAGCGGAAAGAGGCGAACGCGCTGTTTTCGCGCAGGATCGTCGAAGCGTCCTTTGCCGGGCAGGTCGCGGTCGTGCGCGACTATGTCGGACAGATCGGCGAGGGGCCGCAGGAGGCGCTGACGGTTGCCCGCAGGCTTGCGGCCATCACCTCCAGCCGGGGGATTCTGGGCCGCCCGATCACGCTGGCCGAGGCCGATGCGCAGATCGCCTTCAGCAAGGCCGCCGCGGACCGGTTCAACGCGGAAAGTGCGCATCTTTTCGCGCGCCCGCATTGGATGCTGGCACCCTGGCGGCGGGTTCTGGCGCAACGCAAGCGCGAGGCCTTCGGAATCGTCGCCAAGGCGATCGAGGAGCTGCGGCAGTCCACGGCGCCGAACGATGGCATGATGGCGCATTATGTGAACGGCGATTTCGTGACCTCCAGCGATGCGGAGATGCGGACGATCCTTGTCGGATTGCTCATGGGCGCGCAGGACAATATCGCATCGGCCGTCGGCTGGATACTGGCGTTCCTCGCCCATCATCCGCAGTTGCAGGACCGGATTCGACAGGACATCGTGTCCGCCGGACCGGCCGCGCGCGACCTGCAATCCCATCCTTATCTGCAGGCGAGCATCGCGGAAATCCTGCGCCTGCGCCCGCCGGCACCGGCAAACCAGCCCCGCGTGCTGACGAAGCCCGTGGATATCGCGGGCCATACGCTGCCCAAGGGGGCGTTCGTCTTCAATTCGTTTTTCAACATGCATCACGATCCGACGGCGTTCACCGACCCGGAGCGTATGGACCCCGCGCGGTTCATCGCGGACGCCAAGAGCAGGCCGGTGCATTTCGTGCCCTTCGGCCATGGGCCGCGCAATTGCGTCGCGCAGGGGATGGCGATCCAGCAGCTTTCAGCGATCGTGCTGGGCTTGCTTGCAGAGCATCGCATCACGACGTCGCGCGATACGTTGCCCGGGATCACCCAGTTGCCGTTTCTGATTCCCGAGCCATTTCAGATCACGGTGCATGGGCGTAGCGCGTCATGAACGTCCCGGCCTGGCACCTTTGGTTTCGTTACCGGTCGGCGTTGCTGTGCTGCCGCATGGGGCTCATCCGCTTCGCGGAGACAAACCCATGATCGAGATTGCCGCCATCTGTCTGGTTCTGGTCGGCGCGATGCACAGCGTTCTGGGCGGTCGGGCCCTGATCGCGCCGCTGCTGGCCCGGACGGATTTTCCGGTCATCCTGGGCAGCCGGCGCAACGCAAGGCTGACGTTGTGGTTCGGCTGGCACGCCCTCACGTTGTTCTGGTGGGCGCAGGCGGCCGTACTTTGGGTCATCGCCGATGCACCCGAACAGGCCGCCGGTGCCACGCTTCTGAGCCTCGCCGCGGCCTGCGGCGCGATGGGGCTGATCGCTTTGGTCGTGTCGAAGGGCCGGCACCTGTCGTGGGTCTTTTTCCTGCCCATCGCCGCCTTTCTTGGCCTGTCGTTCGTCGGGTAATCGGATATGCCGCAACACCTGACGCAATTCGCGGTCAGGATGTCGCACCGCCGGATTGACCGCCAGCCGCGTCCGGCAATGATCTGTCCGAACGGTTTCGGACAAGAGGTGCGGCATGAAGGACAACCGGCTGATCGACGGCGTCGCCGTGAAGACGCGGATCATCGCGCAGGTGAAGGACTATGCCGGCGGCTTTGACGCGATGCCGAAACTCGTGTCGATCCTGATCGGCGACGTGCCGGAGGCTGCGGTCTACGTGCGCAATCAGGTGCGTGGTGCCGCGCAGGCGGGGCTGCCGTTCGAGCAGGTGAACTGGCCGCAAGACATCACGCAGGCCGAGTGCAAGGCGCGGCTTTTGGAGATGAACGACGATGCAGACGTGCTTGGGATCATCCTGCAGCGCCCGGTGCCGGCGCATATCAACGTGCGGTCGCTGCAATCGGCGATCCATCCGCTGAAGGACGTGGAGGGGATGAACCCGGCCTCTATCGGCAATATCGTTTATTCAGACGTCGCGCTCGCCCCCTGCACGGCGGCGGCGAGCGTGGCACTGATCAAGGAAACCGGCCTGCCGATGGAAGGGCTGGAGGTCGTGATGATCGGCCATTCGGAGATCGTGGGCAAACCGGCGGCGATGATGCTGATGGCCGAGGGCTGCACCGTGACGGTATGCCACCACATGACGCGATCCGTGGCCATGCACTCGCGGCGGGCCGATGTGGTGGTCGTCGCGGTGGGCAAGGCGCATCTGGTGGGGCCGGACATGATTAAGCCGGGGGCGGCGGTGATCGACATCGGGATCAACCAGATCGAAACGGACGAGGGCCCCAGGATTGTGGGCGACGTGGATACCGACCGCGTGATCGACGTGGCGGGGTGGATCTCGCCGGTGCCGGGTGGGGTTGGGCCGGTGACGGTGGCGATTCTGATGCGCAACGCGATGGTGGCGCATCAGCGCCAGATCGCGGCGGGCTGGTTATAGCGCGAGATACCCCACGCCGCAGAACGCGATCACGCAGCCGCCCCACTGCGGCAGGGTCATCGCCTCCTTGAGCAGCGCCCAGGCGAGCAGGATCGTGAGCAGGCCGAACATGGAAGACGAGACGGCGGCATATTGCGCGTCGGGCAAGTTGCCCGCTGAGAGGACGCAGTAAAGTGCGATCCCGTCGGCCACGCCCATCGCCACAAGCCAGGGCAGGGCGCGCGTGTCGGGCCAGAACGGTTGCCGTGCGACTAGCAGGATCAGCACGGTCAGCGCCACGGCAAGCACGCGGGTGACGAGCGTGGTGGGCATCTCGTGGCCGATCCCGGCGGCGTATTGGCCCAGGGCGAAGGTGCCGGCAAAGCCCACGGCGGAGAGCAGCGCGTAGAGGATCGTCGGCCCCTTGGGCGGGGCCTGATCGGTGCTGGCGTCCGATAGGGCCGCCACCAGCGCCACGCCGCCGACGATGGCCAGCACGGCGGCCCATTGCAGCGGTGTGACGGCGATGCCCTGCATGGCGGCCCAGCCGACCGACAGGATCGGGTAGCCCGCGATCAGCGGTGCCACCAGCCGCACCGGCCCGCGCTGGAACGCGGCATAAAGCCCGAAAGTGGCCAGCACGAAGAACGCACCGGCCAGCAGCGACGGCCAGAGTGCGGCGGCAGGCACCGGGGCAAAGCCGCCGGTGACGGCCATCAGGCCCAGATGGAACACCAGCCCCGTGACCAGCACGGTCAGGATGCAGGCGGTCATGGCCATGGTCTGGCTGAGGAAGCGCACGCAGATGTCATGAAAGCCCCAGCACAGGGCCGCGATCAGGCCGAGAGCGAGCGCGCTCATGCGGCGGGTCCGGTCGTGACCCGCTCAGGTGTCCGGCCCAAAAATGTGAATAGAAGACGACTCATCGGTGCGATTTCATTTGCCGTGATCCTGCCTGTCTGATTTCATAAGGTTCAATATTTATTCCGCTCATGCAACACCGCAGATCAGGAGCCGCGCCTATGCTTGATCAGTACCCTACGGTGCAACCCGGCCCGCCGAAACCCAGCAGCATCATTCAGCCGCGCGTCTTTTCCATGCCGCCGGGGGTGGAGCGGTATGTGGTCGAGGGGCTGGGGGCCGCGCTGATCGCGGTCGAGCCGGGCGATACGCTCACCATCATTAACGACGAGGGCGGGCAGCGCTGCGAGATCGTGCCGCTGGACGGCAAGGGCCGTGTGGACGGTGCCGTAATCGGAGCCACGCTGGACGGCGGGGCTGGGGGGCTGCGCGCGCTTCTGGCCGGTGATGATCAATCGCTGTGCGGGTTGCGCATGGGGCTGGAGGCGCGCGGTGTCGATCTGGCGGGTGCGGGCGCGCTGCATCTGTTCGAGGCCACGACACCGGCCAAGACGGAAGCGGTGTTCACCGCGACGGCGACGGGCGCGGTGGTGATCGCCGCGACGGGCGGGCCGATGGACATCGAGGCGCAGGATACGGCGACACCGCTGGTGGTGATGGTCAAGCGTGCCGTGATCAAATCGCAGGTGAAATTCGAACTGCCCGATCCGCTGGCCGATCCCTTGCAGGACATCCGCGTGCACAGCGCCACGGCAGAGGCCTATTTCGTGAAGGCGGGCGACTACATCCAGATTCAGGATGTGGACGGGCGGCAATGCACCGATTTCGAATGTTTCAGCGCGCGCAAGCTGGACAAGGGGATCGAACACGCGCTGGATGTGACGACGACGCGCACCCTGATGGGCCACGCCTATCCGATGCCGGGCCTGCACGCGAAATACTACGATCAGGAGATGATCCCGCTGGTCGAGGTGGTGCAGGATACCTGCGGGCGGCACGATGCGTTCGCCATGGCCTGCACCGAAAAATATTACAACGACATCGGTTATCCGGGGCATGTGAACTGTTCGACGAACTTCAACCACGCGCTGGCGCAATACAACGTCGCGCCGCGCCGGGGCTGGATGGCGATCAATTTCTTTTTCAACACCGGGATCGACGATCACGGGGTGATGTACACGGACGAGCCATGGTCGCGGCCCGGTGACTACGTGCTGCTGCGGGCGCTGACGGATATCGTCTGCGTGTCCAGCGCCTGCCCGGACGACACGACGGCGGCCAACGGCTGGAACCCCACCGATATCCATATTCGCACCTACAGCGGCAAAGAGACCTTCAAGCGGGCCATCGCGTTCCGCGCGACCCCAGATTCAGAGGCGCAGATGACCAAGGAAACCGGATTTCACGCGAGCTTTGCCAAACACACGCGGAATTTTGTTGAATACAACGGCTATTGGCTGGCGAACTGCTTTGCCGCCTCCGGCCCGATCGCGGAGTACGAGGCATGCCGCACGAAATCCGTGATCATGGACCTGTCGCCCCTGCGCAAGTTCGAGGTGACGGGGCCGGACGCCGAGGCGCTGTGCCAATATGCCTTTACCCGCAACATGAAGACGCTGCCCGTAGGCGGTGTGGTCTATACCGCGATGTGCTATGAACACGGCGGCATGATCGACGACGGCACGGTGTTCCGGCTGGGCCGCGACAATTTCCGCTGGATCGGCGGCACGGATTACGGCGGCGAATGGCTGCGCGAGTTGGCGGACAAGCACGGGCTGAAGGTGCTGGTGCGCTCCTCCACCGATCAGTTGCACAACGTCGCCGTGCAGGGGCCCGAAAGCCGAGACCTGCTGCGCAAGCTGGTCTGGACCGCGCCGCACAACCCGGAGTTCGACCAGTTGGACTGGTTCCGCTTTACGCCCGCGCGGCTGCACAACGAAAGCGGCACGCCTTTCGTGCTGTCGCGCACGGGCTACACCGGTGAATTGGGATACGAGGTGATGTGCCACCCGCGCGATTGTGCCGAGATTTTCGATGCGATCTGGACGGCGGGGCAGGACCACGGGCTGACGCCGATGGGGTTGGAGGCGCTGGATATGGTGCGGATAGAGGCGGGGCTGATCTTTGCCGGTTACGATTTTTCCGACCAGACGGACCCGTTCGAGGCGGGCATCGGGTTCACCGTGCCGCTGAAATCCAAGACCGATGATTTCGTGGGCCGCGATGCGCTGATCCGGCGCAAGGAAAACCCGATGCGCAAACTGGTGGGCCTTGAGATCGACAGCGAGGTAGAGGTGGGCCACGGCGATTGCATCCATATCGGGCGCGCGCAGGTGGGCGAGGTGACATCAGCCATGCGCTCGCCGCTGCTGAAAAAGAACATCGCGATGGCACGGATCGACGTGACGCACGCGGCCCCCGGCACGCAGGTGGAGGTGGGCAAGCTGGACGGGCACCAGAAACGCCTGCCCGCGCGGGTGGCCGACACGCTGGCGGCCTATGACCCGCGCAAAGAGAAGCCCCGCTCGTGATGCGTTTTGTCCTCTCCACGGTCGCCTCGCTATGCCTGCTCGTGACCTCTGCTCAGGCGCAGTCGGTCAAGCTGACGGCGGAGGAAATCGCGATTCTGCTCACCGGCAATACCGCCGTGGGCAGATGGGACGGCGTGTCGTATCGCCAGTTCTTTGCCGAGGACGGCACGACGATTTTCGCGCAGGATGGCGCCAGATCGGCCCTTGGTGCATGGCGCGTCGATGCGGAGGCAGACGAATACCAAAGCTCCTGGCCCGGCGCTGCCGACTGGGAAGGCTGGTTCGTCATGGAATATGGCGGCGTCTGGTTCTGGGTCAGCAAGACCACACCGCCGACCCCGTTCGAAATGGTCGAGGGACAACAGCTGGTCGCCGAATGATCCGGCTGGCCGCCTTGCTGATCGGGTTGGGGTCGGGGGTCGCGGCTGATTTCTGCGATGACGTGCTGGCGCTGGAGGACAGCGTCGCGCCCGCGCTGACCTTGCCGGGGCAGACAGAGACCATCGCCTGCACGCAGTCGCTGGCCTTGGGGGGCGGGCGGCAGGTGCATTGTGGCTGGCCATTTGCCTATCGCGCCGCCGCCGCTACGGGTGCGTTCGATGCGGGGCTTGCGGCATTGCAGGGTTGTTTCGGCGCGGTCATCGAAGACCCGGGTGTGAATCACCCTGATTTCTATGATCTGCGCATTTTTACGGCAGGTGACCGGCAGATCGGCCTGTCGTTGAAGGATAAGGCAGCGTTGGATCAGACCTGGGTTTTCCTGTGGGTGACGGTGCCGGACCAGCCTTGATCTTGACAAATATAGGTTATCTGGCTAGATATCTGGCTAGATTGATCAGGATATAAACCATGCTCAGCCTTCAGGATGCAAAGAACCGTTTCAGCGCGGTGGTCGAGGCGGCGCTGGCCGGACGGCCACAGCAGGTGTCGCGACGCGGCAAGCCTGCGGTCGTGGTGGTCGCGGCGGATGAATACGCGCGGCTGGTGGCACAGGCGCAGGGGCAGCGCGGGTCGTTCGCGCGGCATCTGATGGCGTTCCCGGCGGGTGAGGATATGGCGCGCATCGCGGCGGCACCGCGCGACGTGGAGTTTTGATCTATATCCTCGACACGAACGTGATTTCCGCGCTGCGCCGTGCGGATCGCACACCGCAGGTCGCCGCATGGATCGGCACCGTGCCGGAGACGCAACTGTATCTCAGCGCGATCACGCTGGGGGAAATCGCGCGGGGCATCGCCTTGCAGGACAAACGCAACCCGGCATTCGCCGCAGACCTGCGCGCGTGGCTGGACACGACGACGACGCTGTTTGCCGACCGGATCCTGCCATTTGACGCGGGTGATGCGCTGGTCTGGGGGGAGCTGTCCGCCAGGATCGGCCATCCGGGCGCGGACCTGATGATCGCGGCACAGGGGATCGCGCGGGATGCGACGGTGGTGACCGGGAACACGGCGGATTTCGCGCCGACAGGGGTTGCCTTGCACGACCCCTTTGCGGGCTAATTCTGGAGATAGACCTCGAGGCTGTCGTCCATCGCGTCTTTCCACGGTGTATGATGCTTGGGGGCCATGGTGCCGGTCATCACGGATTTGTAACCGTTGTCGCGGAAGGTCATGATCCCGGCCTTCTTGTGGCCCTTCCATTCCTTGAACGCCTTGCAGGCGCCCTTCACGTCGAATGTCGGGTAATCCGTTTCTTCGATCAACTCGCGGATATAGCCGCCCTGATACCAGATCGCGTCGTAATCATCCTCGCCCGCGTCCTCGCGCGCGACGCGGTCCTCTACGTCGGCGATCATGGTGGCGCGGTCGGGCAGGGCGATCTTGCCCATGATCGCGTCACGCACCCACCAAGCCTGTGCGTCGAACATATTGAAAGTGAACCACTGGTCCTGCATCCCGATGTAGAACAGCGCGGGTTCGTCCACAAAGACCACACCCTTGTAGAGGTTCGCGCTGGCCAGACGGTTCGCGGTCTTCAGGCGCAGATCGTCGGGCAGGAACGGGAAGTGGTGTTTGTAGCCGGTGCACAGGATCACGGCGTCGATGTCCTTGGTCGTGCCGTCCTTGAAATGAGCGGTGTTGCCGTCGACGTGGGTCAGCAGCGGCACCTCTTGCCAGTTGTCGGGCCAGTCGTATCCCATGGCAGCGGTGCGGTGGCTGACGGTGATGGATTTCGCGCCGTATTTCCAGCATTGCGAGCCGATGTCTTCGGCCGAATAGGAGGTGCCGACGATCAGGATGTCCTTGTCCTTGAACTCCATCGCGTCGCGGAAATCATGGGCGTGCAGCACCCGGCCCTTGAAGCTCTCGAACCCGTCGAACTGCGGCACGTTGGGGGTGCTGAAATGGCCGGTGCAGACGATCACGTGGTCGAACTCTTCGGTATAGGTGCGATCCTCGGGCAGGTGGCAGACGGTGACCTGAAACTTGTCGCCGTCCTTCTCGACCCAGCGCACGGCGGTTTCGAACCGGATCCAATCGCGCACGCCCGCCTTTTTCACGCGGCCTTCGATGTAGTCGAACAGCACCGCGCGGGGCGGGTAGGAGGCGATCTGTTTGCCGAAATGTTCCTCGAACGAGTAGTCGGCAAATTCCAGCCCCTCCTTGGGGCCGTTGGACCACAGATAGCGATACATGGAACCGTGCACCGGCTCTCCGTATTCATCGAGGCCCGTGCGCCAGGTGTAGTTCCACAGGCCGCCCCAGTTGGATTGCTTCTCGAAACAGACGATCTCGGGGATGTCCTCGCCATTGGCCTGTGCGGACTGGAAGGCGCGCAACTGTGCCAGACCGGATGGCCCGGCCCCCAGAACTGCGATACGTTTGGTCATGCTGCGGCGCTCCTTATGCGGATTCCAGTTGTGGCAATTGCACAGGGGTGACTACTGTAAGTCAACAATTTTTCTTGTGGGTAAACGGAGTCGAAACGGGTTGGCTCTTTTTTGTGCTGCGCGTGAAAAGGGTGTGGCAAAGCGGGGTCGGCTGAAATTGTCGGTCGCATATAACGTCGATGGGGCCCACTATCACGGCGGCGGCAGTTGACCGGCTGCGATACACGAACTTAGGGTTGTCGTGATGTTTCACGATCAGTCAGGAGTATTTTGTGATCAAGAAAAGTATTGTGTCTTGCACAGCTGTTGCTGTTTTGTCGGCCTGTGGTGGGAGTAGCAGCGGCCCTGCCACTTATGAGGACACGCTTGCCCGTCTGGCTGACGTCGACGCCGCGATTGGTGGCGATTTTAGAAATCTCTCCCCGACACCAAACACAGCGTTGCCTTCGGGTTCAGTGAGCTATGACGGTGTTGCCATGCTTTTTGACGAAGGCGCAAGTCTTGATGAGGGCGGGTTCGGAGCGATCGGGAACACGACTGTCGCGGTGGATTTTGCATCGGGCACCGTTTCGGCGTTGGCGACCGACCTTTTCCAGATCACCGAAGTCACGGCCGACGATAGCGCCGAAGGCCTTTCCGATTTATTTGCGGGATCACAGGGGGCTGCCATCGACGGAAATATTTCATTTGATTTGAGCGCAGCGGCGGCAGGTGAAATCGGTTATGTTGGCACGGTCACTGCCAACGCCACTGCTCTCGACGGCACCGTTTACAGTCTTGAAAGCGAGGCGGTAGGGTTAGCGATTGGTGCAGATGCCGACGTATTTGCAATTGCCGGTAGGAACGACAATCTAAATTCGCTGGTATTTGCTACTCAGGAATGACAGTGAAATGCGGGGGCCGTTGCGCCCCCGCTATTGAACGCAAGTTCTGTTATATATCCAGCGTGTTCGCCTTTTCCCAGCTGGAGAAGTGACCGCAGAAATCGTCCCATTCCTGCCGCTTCATCTTAAGGTAGGCGGCCGAAAACTCCTCGCCCATCGCCTCTTTCAATCCCTTGTCGCGGTCGTAGGCGCGCAGGGCATCCAGCATGTTGAGCGGCAGTTTCGGCGCGCCGCGGACCTTATGGCCCTCGGCGTACATATCGATGTCGTGGCGCTTGCCCGGGTCGGCCTTTGAGCGCAGGCCGGACAGCCCCGCCGCGATGATGACCGCCTGTAGCAGATAGGGGTTCACCGCGCCGTCGGGCAGGCGCAGTTCGAACCGTCCGGGGCCGGGGACGCGGACCATGTGGGTGCGGTTGTTGCCTGTCCACGTCACCGTGTTGGGCGCCCATGTGGCCCCTGACGTGGTGCGGGGCGCGTTGATGCGTTTGTAGCTGTTCACCGTCGGGTTCGTGATCGCGGCCAAGGCGCTTGCGTGCTTCATGATGCCGCCGAGGAAATGGCGGCCCTGTTCGGACAGGCCCAGTTCGGCCGTCTGGCTGCTGTCGTTTGGTTCGGCGGCGAAAACGTTGGTCTTGCCGTCCTTGTCCCAGACCGAGATATGCGCGTGGCAGCCGTTGCCAGTCAGCCCTTCGATGGGTTTGGGCATGAAGGTGGCGCGGAAGCCGTGCTTTTCGGCCACGCATTTGACCATGAATTTGAAGAAGCTGTGCTTGTCGGCGGTGCGCAGCGCATCGTCGAAATCCCAGTTCATCTCCCACTGGCCGTTCGCATCCTCGTGGTCGTTCTGGTAGGGGTTCCAGCCCAGTTCCAGCATATGATCGGAAATCTCGCGGATCACGTCGAGGCGGCGCATGAAAGCCTGTTGGTCATAACAGGGCTTGGCGGCGGTATCGTGGGGGTCGCTGATCTGATCGCCCTCGGGGGTGAGCAGGAAGAATTCGGCCTCGATCCCCGTTTTGACGTGCATACCCTCCGCGGCTGCCTCGTCGATCAGGCGGCGCAGGACGTTGCGCGGGGCCTGTGCGACATCCTCGCCCTCCATCACGCAGTTGCCCGGCACCCAGGCGATTTCCTTGTTCCACGGCAGGATGATCACAGCCTCGGGGTCCGGCATGGCGAGCATGTCGGGGTGCGCCGGTGTCAGGTCGAGCCATGTGGCGAAACCCGCAAAGCCCGCGCCGTCTTCCTGCATGTCCGCGATGGCGCGGGCAGGGACCAGCTTGGCGCGTTGTCCGCCGAACAGGTCCGTGAAGGAGATCATGAAGTATTTGACGCCGTTGTCCTTGGCGAATTTTGCGAGGTCGGTTGCCATGCGATTATTCCCTGTCTTTTGGAATGAGCGGGGCGCGGTCCGTTACCGGCCGCGCCCTCGTTTTAGGTCAGTAGGATGTGTTGGGTTTGCCGGGGTACCAGTCGGTGCCGGCCAGCGGCACCCTGGCCATGGCGGCTGCCTCCATGGTGAGCGCGACGAGGTCCTCGGGTTCGAGGTTGTGCAGATGGTTCTTGCCGCAGGCCCGCGCGATGGTCTGCGCCTCCAGCGTCATCACCTTGAGGTAGTTGCGCAGACGGCGGCCCCCTTCGATGGGATCAAAGCGCGCCATCAGTTCCGGGTCCTGCGTGGTGATACCGGCGGGGTCCTGCCCCTCGTGCCAGTCGTCGTAGGCACCCGCGGTCGTGCCCAGCTTGTTATACTCGGCCTCCCACTTCGGGTCATTGTCACCCAGTGCGATCAGGGCGGCGGTGCCGATGGCGACGGCATCCGCCCCCAGCGCCATCGCCTTGGCCACGTCGGCACCTGACCGGATCCCGCCGGACAGGATCAACTGCACCTTGCGGTGCATCCCCAGATCCTGAAGCGCCTGCACGGCGGGGCGCACGATGGCCAGCGTGGGCAGGCCCACGTGTTCGATGAACACATCCTGCGTGGCCGCTGTGCCGCCCTGCATACCGTCGAGGACGACCGCGTCGGCCCCGGCCTTGATCGCCAGCGTCGTGTCGTAATAGGGGCGCGCACCCGCGACCTTGACGTAGATCGGGACCTTCCAGCCGGTGATTTCGCGCAGTTCCAGGATCTTGATTTCAAGATCGTCCGGCCCGGTCCAGTCGGGGTGACGACAGGCGGACCGCTGGTCGATCCCCTTGGGCAGGTTGCGCATTTGCGCCACGCGGTCGCTGATCTTCTGGCCCAGCAACATGCCGCCGCCGCCGGGTTTGGCGCCCTGACCCACGACGATTTCGATGGCGTCGGCCTTGCGCAGGTCATCGGGGTTCATGCCGTAGCGGGATGGCAGGTATTGATAGACCAGCTTGGTGGAATGGCCGCGCTCTTCGGGCGTCATGCCGCCGTCGCCCGTGGTGGTCGATGTGCCGGCGGCGGATGCGCCACGGCCCAACGCCTCTTTCGCGGGGCCGGACAGCGCGCCGAAGGACATGCCCGCGATGGTGATGGGGATGTCCAACTCGATCGGGTTTTCGGCGTGCAGCCCGCCGATGGTCACGTTGGTCTCGCATTTTTCGCGGTAGCCTTCGAGCGGGTAGCGCGAGATCGACGCGCCCATGAACAGCAGGTCGTCGAAGGACGGCACCTTGCGTTTCGCCCCGCCACCGCGAATGTCATAGATGCCGGTGGCGGCCGCGCGGCGGATGTCGGAGTTGATATCCTGCGTGAATGTCGCCGACTGGCGCGGGGTCGTCTGCGGGATACCCTTGGGGTTCTGATCGTTCATCTGATTGTATCCTCAATACGCCGCGGCGTTGTCGACGTCGAAGTTGTAAAGGTTGCGGGCCGATCCGTAGCGGGTGAATTCCGAGGGGTCCGCGTCGATCCCGGCCTCGTCCAGCAGGTCCCGCAGGATTTCCAGATGCTCGGCCCGCATCTCTTTCTTCTCGCAATCGGCCCCCAGCGATTTCACCGAGCCGCGCACGAAAAACCGCGCCTCGTAACAGCTGTCGCCCAATGCGTCGCCCGCGTCGCCGCAGACGACTAGATTGCCGGATTGCCCCATGAACGCGCTCATGTGGCCGATGTTGCCCTGTACGACGATGTTCACGCCCTTCATCGAGATGCCGCAACGCGAGGAGGCGTTGCCCTTTACCACGATCAGCCCACCGTGGCCCGTGGCCCCCAGATACTGGCTGGCGTCGCCCTCGATCACGATCTTGCCGGACATGATGTTCTCGCCGGTGCCGGGCCCGGCAGAGCCGTGGATGTTCACCGTGGCCTGCTGATTCATGCCGGCACAGTAATAGCCGGTGGAGCCTTTCACGGTAACCTCGATGGGCGCGTTCAACCCGCAGGCGATGGCGTGTGCGCCGCGCGGGTTCACGATTTCCCACGCGGTCTGGTTGGTGTTTTCCGCCTGGGCATGCAGTGTCTTGTTGGTTTCGCGCAGACCCACTTCGGTCAGATCAATGGTTTGCATGTGTCAGGCGGCTTTCTCGGTAGCTGTCGGAGCGGCGTTGTGGCTCCAGAAATAGACGGTTGCGGGCTCCGGCTCCCACACCCTTGCGTTTTCGATGCCGGGCAGGTCGACGAGCGCGCGGTATTCGGAGCCGAAGGCGACGTATTGATCGGTTTCGGCCATCACGGCGGGTTTGCAGGCGATCGGGTCGCGGACCACGCCGAACCCGTCCTTGGTGCCGACGAGGAAGGTAAAGAAGCCGTCCAGATCGTCGAGCGAGGATTGTAGCGCCTCGCCCAGGGTCATGCCGTTCTGCATCTGCCAGGTGAGGTAGGCGGCGCCCACCTCGGTGTCGTTTTCGGTTTCGATGTGGATCCCCTCGCGGCGCAGCTTGCGGCGCAGGGAATTGTGGTTGGACAGCGATCCGTTGTGCACGAGGCACTGGTCGTCACCGGTGTTGAACGGATGCGCGCCCATGGTGGTGACGGCGGATTCCGTGGCCATGCGGGTGTGGCCGATGCCGTGCGTGCCGGACATGGACGATACGTCGAACTGCGCGGCTACATCCTTGGGCAGACCCACTTCCTTGTAGATCTCAAGGCTGTCGCCCCGGCTCATCACGCGGATGCCACGCGCCAGATCGTCAATTGCCGCGCGGGCCTGTGCCGTGGTGCCCGACGGGATGTCCAGAATCGCGTGGGTGCTTTTCACGGTCATCGTCACCGGGCCGCCGAGCGCGTCGCTTAGCGCGTTGTCGAGACCCGCAAATGCGGCATCGGGGTCGTCCGACTGCACCACCAGCTTGGTCCGGCCCTGCGATTCGCCGCCATAGATCGCGATGCCCGCGCTGTCGGGGCCACGGTCCGTCATGGTGATCAGCATCGCTGTGAGCATCTCGCCCAGCCGAGGCTCCAAGGCCTTGTCCTTGAGGAATAATCCCACAATTCCGCACATGATTGTCATCCCTTAGAAATGCGTCAGGCCTATACCGCGACGCCTGATCGAACGCTATCACCAAAAATCAGAAACTCAACTACTAGGAAACTTTTTTTCACATAGGGCAAAAAACGCTATGTAAAAACGACAACCCGTGTTTCATTTCCGCCAGCGGTGGCACGCAAGGCCAAGGACCGCAGCCAACAGTAATTCGACGCGGGGGTATGAGACGTGGAAGAACAACTTGCCGAACTCGCAGCGCAGGTCGCTGCCATCGAGGCGAAGGGAAACCTGACCAACACCATGTTTGCCGAAACCTATTATTATCTGACGATCCCTTT
This sequence comes from Yoonia sp. KMU-150, assembly GCF_056858355.1. Classification (NCBI taxonomy): domain Bacteria; kingdom Pseudomonadati; phylum Pseudomonadota; class Alphaproteobacteria; order Rhodobacterales; family Paracoccaceae; genus Yoonia; species Yoonia sp. KMU-150. The sequence continues at coordinate 39,725 of NZ_JBXEQF010000004.1, read as the reverse complement.
GATGATCATCATCCACGCGGGCTTTCTAGCCTACGAGATGGGGGCATCGCGCGCCAAGAACGCGCTGTCGTCGGGTGTGAAGAACATCCTGGCCTTCGCCTTCGTGATCCCGGCCTTCTACTTTTTCGGCTGGTGGGTCTATTGGGCGATGCCCACGGGCTTTTCGCTTTCCGCCGGGCCGAACGGCATTTCGGGGGGCGAATACGCCGCCGCCATCGCATTCGGCTGGGGGCCGGGGGCCGAATTCATGGGGCCGAACCTGCAGGACCAGATCAGCGGTGTGTTCTGGGGGGCCTTCACGCTGTTCGCCGCCACGACCGCATCCATCATGTCGGGTGCCGTGATCGAGCGGATCCAGACCGTCGGCTTCGTCATCTGCGCCGTCGTGCTGGGCGGGTTCAGCTGGACGCTGGCCGCCGCATGGGGCTGGCACGCGGATGGCTGGCTGGTGCAAAGCTGGGGCTTGCATGACTTTGGTGCCGCCGGTCTGGTGCACGCGGTCGCGGCGTTCTTTGCGCTGGGTGTGCTGATCAACCTTGGCCCGCGCATCGGCAAGTTCAACGCCGACGGCAGCGCCAACGATCTGCCCGGCCACAACCTGCCGTTCACCGCGACCGGCCTGATGCTGATCATCGTCGGCTTCTGGGGCTTCCTGATGGCCTGTCTGGTCGTGGGCGGCGAGGCCTGGTCGTGGGGTGACAACTTCACCACCATCTACGGTACACCCACGAACCTTGGTGCGCTGTCGTTCAACATCCTGATGGCCGTGGCCGGCGGGATCATCGGTGCGTGGCTGTTCACGCGCAATCCGTTCTGGATGATGTCCGGGGCGCTTGCGGGGATCATCGCGACCGCGTCGGGCCTTGATATCTACTGGCCTGGCCTGACCTTCATCATCGCCTTCGCCGGTGGTGTCATGCTCAAGCCCGCCGCCGGTGTGCTGGAGCGCATGGGCATCGACGACGCCGTGGGGGCCGTCACCGTGCACGGCACCATCGGTGTCTTCGGGATGCTGATGCTGGGCGTCTTTGCATCGGGCTATCCCGCGCTGTCGGGCGAGGTCGGCGTGCCGACCGTCAGCTTCATCGGTCAGCTGGTGGGGGCGGTGGTGTTCATCGCCATCGGTCTGAGCACCGGTTACGTCACGTCGCTGGTGCTGAAAATGCTGGGCATGTTGCGTGTGCCGGAAGCCGCGGAGATTGCGGGTCTGGACACGGTGAAAGTCCCTGCACAGGCCTATCCGGAGGGGATCGTCGTGTCCCCGCCTGCTTCAAGCTGAACAAAGGAGAAGACACATGGGTTATCCATATGAAACCGCATCGTGGGATGTCGCGGAAGGCGCGATCTTCATGGGCTGGGGCACGTCGATGCCCGGCATGTTCACCGTGATCGCGATTGCCATCTGTATCGGCGCACTCGTGATCGGGCAGTCCCGCGAAGCGGCCAAGTACCGCAATCACAAGTAACGCGCTGCGTGTGAAACGATGGAAAGGGGCGGCGCCGGCGTCGCCCCTTTTTACGTGCCGCGTTTTCCCTGACAGGAAACTTTTTTGACTAACAGTCTTGCTTTTGAAAGCCGAGTGAGTCTCAATCAAGGCAACGAAAAATAGACCGATAGGGACAGATCACATGGCCATTCTCTGGAGACAATCCGCGCTCGCGCATCGCCACGCCGCTATCGGGGGCGAGTTGGAGGACTGGAACGGCATGGGCACCGCCTGGTTCTACGACGATACGCCGGAACGGGCGAAGGCCGATTACGAGGCGATCCGCACCAAGGCGGGGCTGATGGATGTGTCCGGCCTGAAGAAGGTGCATGTCGTGGGGCAGGACGCCGCCTATGTGATCGACCGCGTGACCACTCGCAACGTCGAGAAGATCGGTGTCGGGCGGTCGACCTATGCCGCGATCCTGGACGAGCGTGGCCTGTTCGTGGATGACTGCGTGATCTACCATCTGGCGGTCAATTCATGGATGGTCGTGCACGGCACCGGTACCGGGATGGAACAGCTGACCAAGGTGGCTGCGGCCAAGAACGTTGCGGTGCTGTTCGACGACGATCTGCACGATATGTCCCTGCAGGGGCCCGTGTCTGTCGATTTTCTGGCCAAGCACGTCGATGGCATCCGCGATCTGGCCTATTTCGGGATCATGCACACCAAGCTCTTCGGTCGGAACGTGATGATCTCGCGCACCGGCTACACCGGCGAGCGGGGCTACGAGATTTTCGTGGGCCGCAAGGACGCGGTGCACGTCTGGGACAATATCCTGTCCGAGGGTGAAAGCATGGGCATCCGCCCCACGCAGTTCAGCACGCTCGATATGCTGCGCATCGAAAGCTATCTGCTGTTCTACCCCGGCGACAATTCCGAAACCTTCCCGTTCGAGGATGGCACGCCCGCGGGCGACAGCCTGTGGGAATTGGGGCTCGACTTTGTGGTCTCGCCCGGCAAGGAGGGGTTCATCGGGGCGGAAAACCACTATGCGCTGGAAGGGAAAGAGCGCTTCAAGATCTACGGTGTGAAGCTGACCGACAGCATGGACCGGATGGAGATGTTCGCGCGCGTTCATGCAGACGGCAAGGATGTGGGCGTCATCACCTATGGCCTGTCGTCTGAACTGAACGATTACTCCGTCGCCATCGCGCGGCTCGATCCTGCCGTCGCCAAACCGGGAACGAAGCTGACGGTCGTGCAGCCCGACGGCACCGAACTGGCAGCGACGGCGGAAGAGATGCCGTTCTACGACAAGGATAAATCCATCCGCACCGCAAAGGGCTGATATGTCGACATTTGCCTTTCCGCCAAGCATTAAAAGTCGCCCGGTCTATGGCACGCTTGCCCCGCAGACCGGGCCGGCGCATCTGTTCATCGCCGACGCCCACGGGGCCGAGGCGATTCTGGATGTGGCGACGCCCGATCTGATGGCGAAATCGCACATCATCTACATCCCGAAGGGTGAGGCGTTCGGCGACAGGCTGCGCGCGCTGGCACCTGCGAAGTATTACGAGGGGCCAACTTACGCCGCCGCCGTGCCGCGCATCCGCCGCACCCTGTCGGACGCCAAGATGGGGTTGCAGGTCTATCTGACCGGCACCGAAGGGCTGATGGGGCAGGCCCAGAACGAGGCGATGCAGGCCGGTATCCCCCATACCGCGATCCAGACCGAACATCGCGGATCGGTCGCGCGGCGGATGCAATGCGTGCATTGCAAGGGGATCACCGAGGATGTGACGACCGACCCGTTCGTGTGCAGCCACTGCGGGCTGAACCTGTTCGTGCGCGATCACTATTCGCGCAGGCTGGCCGCCTATCAGGGCGTGTGCATCGACGCCGAAGACCCCGGCAACGTGCCGGAGCCAAAGGAGCTGTACACATGAGCGGGGCCGAGAAAATCGCCGTCACTGTCACCGATGTGGTGCCGCTGAACGATCTTGTCACGCGCTTTGCCTTTCGCCGCACCGATGGCGGGCTGCTGCCCACGTTTTCGGGTGGTGCGCATACAGTGGTGGAAATGCCTGACGGCGACATCACGCGACTGAACCCCTATTCGCTGATGTCCGATCCGATGGATCAGACCACCTACACCATTTCCGTGCGTCGCGACGATGAGGGGCGGGGCGGGTCGCTCTATATGCACAACAACGTTAAGGTAGGAGACGAGATGGTGATCTCCTATCCCGTCAACCTGTTCAGCCTCGACCTGCGGGCCAGGAAACACCTGTTTCTGGCTGGCGGCATCGGCATCACGCCGTTCTTGGCGCAGATCAAGCAGTTGGAGCGGCTGGGTGGCCGGTGGGAGCTGCACTATGCCTGCCGCACGCCCGCGCTCGGGTCCTACGTGGATGAATTGACCAGCCATTACCCCAACGAGACGCACATCTATTACGACGATCAGGACCAGCGGATCGCGCTTGCCGCCCTGCTGGACGGACAGCCGCTCGGCACGCATGTCTATGTCTGCGGGCCGAAGGGGATGATCGACTGGGTGCGCCAGACCGCCGCCGACGAAGGCTGGCCGCGTGAAGCCATCCATTACGAGGAATTCCTCGCACCGCAGCCCGGCAAGCCGTTCGAGGTGAAACTGGCGGTGTCGAACAAGGTCGTTCAGGTCGGCGAACACGAAAGTCTGCTGGAAGCGATCGAGCGGGCGGGCGTCGATGCGCCCTATCTGTGCCGTGGCGGGGCCTGCGGCCAATGCGAAACGCAGGTGATCGACTACAGCGGCAAATTCATCCACCGCGACCACTGGCTCGACGATGCCGAACACGCCAGCGGCGACAAGATCATGCCCTGCGTCAGCCGTTTCGAAGGCAAGACACTAGTATTGGACCGATGACATGACCCTGCAGTTCAACGACGAGACGTTTCGCGACGACTATTCCTTCTACAACTCGGACCGCGCGATCAAACGGTTCCCGTTCCCGTTTCACGAAGACAGCTACATGTATTCGGTGAACATGGAGCAGCACCGCGGCGGCCCCAAGGACAGCGTCTACGAAAAGCGGTTCGACGTGGACGAACACTATGTCGCGGAAATGCGCGACCGCGAAATGGTGCTGGCCGACGATCCGCTGCGCTGCCAGTCGCTGCCGCATATGACGCTGGCAGGCTGGGACCTGCTGGAGCTGATCATGGTCAGCAAGTCCGAGGATTACCCCGACCTGTTCGAGCTGCACCGTGACGGCAACAAGTGGCGCTGGGTGAACAAGCCGCTGGGGATCGACGAAACGTTCACCTTTCTGGACGAGGCGACGCTGCCCTATGGCCCGATGGAATACATCACCCGTCAGGCACAGGGCGATTTCTGCGTGCTGGACCAGCGCGACGACAACCTGTGGATGGATGCCGGCTGCGTGACGACGCAGGCCGACTGGTCGCTGGATTTCGATATCGGGATGAACTTCTTTGAATGGCACGCGCCGGTGCCGCTGGCCCACGAAAAGGGGATTTTCGTCCGGGCGTTGAAATTCCTGCTCAACATCCAGCAGGGCGCGCCTGCGCGGCGGCTGAACTGGACGATGACGGTGAACCCGCTATTGGACACCAGCCCCGAAAACTACCACAAATGGGGCATCCAGAAAACGACGCTGACGCCGGAGAACATCGGCGCGAAACAGCATTTGCGGGTGGAATTGCAGACGTTCTTCCGCCTGCCGCGGTCCAACGCGCTGGTGTTCCCGATCCGCTGTTACCTGTGCAGCTTTCAGGACCTGATGACCGTGCCGAAATGGGGCCGCCGTCTGCACCGCGTGGTGCGCGATCTGCCGGTCGAACTGGCGACCTATAAAGGGTTCATCGACAACCGGCCCATGATGCTGGATTACCTGTCGCGGTTCGACGACGGCCAGCCCACATCGCCGGGCATCTGGCCCGATCTGGAGACAGAGCCGCCTTTGCAAAAGTGAGCGCGGCAAAATCCTTCAAAGGATTTTGGGCAGACTTTTCGAAAAGTCTGCGGCGCCCCTTCACAGGTTCTGCGGATAGCTGATGATCGACAGATACCGCGCTGGCAGTTCAACCAGCACCTCCGGTCCGTGCGGCGCGTCGGCGTCGAAGAACAGTGTATCGCCGGGGCGCAGCGGGTAGACCGTGTCGCCGTGGCGATAATCGACCGCCCCTTCGAGCATGTAGATCGTCTCGATCCCGCCATGCTGGAACGTGGGAAATGTGTCGGACGCATCCGACAGCGTGATCAGATAGGGTTCGACGTTCACCCCGCTGGCGTTGGCACCGATGTGGCCCAGCAGGTTGTAATGGTGGTTCGCGCGGGTGCCGTCACGGTCAAGCGCGACACCTTCGCCGGCCTTGGTGTGCACGGCGGCGCGCGCCTCTTCGAACCCCCGGAAAAACGACGTGAGCGGCACCGACAGAGCGTTGGCCAGCGTCTGCAACGTGGTCAGCGACGGCGACGTGTTGCCGTTCTCGATCTTCGACAACATCCCGATCGACAGGCCCGTGGTGGCCGACAGTTCCGCCACGGTGATCTCCTGCTTGCGGCGGAATGCCCGCACCTCCCGGCCGATCGCGACCTCAAGGACTTTCTCACGGGCATCACGGACGCGGTGCGGGTCCTGCTGAAGCATGGCGGCGGACATGGCGAAATCTCTTTTCTGAACGGTCATCGCGATACTTCTTTTCTGGATCGGAGCACAAGAACCGCCAGCAAAAACAGACATTATTTTCACTGGTATATCATGAATTATTCCTGATAGGATAATTTTATGACTTCTGATGAAACTATTGTCATTGGCTTTCTGATTTTCCCCGGATTCCCGATGGCCTGCCTCACCTCGATGATAGAGCCGCTGCGCGCGGCCAATGAAATCGCCGGTCGCGAGAAATTCGCCTGGCGGCTGGTGTCGGAAGACGGCGCGCGGGTCGAGGCCAGCGCGAAGGTCTGGTTCGAGCCCGACGCGGCGCTGGCCGACACGGACAACTGCGATCAGCTTTTCCTGCTCAGCGGGCCGTCGTCGCGCTTTGCGACCCCCGCGTCGTCGGACGGCAAGCTGCGTAAACTGGCGCGCCACGGCATGACGATGGGTGCGATCAGCGGCGGTATCTTCCCGCTTGCGCGGGCAGGGCTGCTCGACGGGCATCTGACCTCGGTACACTGGTGCTACGAAACCGCCTTTGCCGCGGAATTCCCGCAGATCGCCGCGACGGAAGACGTGATCGTGCTGGGCAACCGCCGCATCACCGCATCGGGTGCCGCGGCGGCCTTCGATCTTGCGCTGCACCTGATCGAACAATCGCTCGGCGCGAACGTCGCGACCGAAGTGGCCTGCTGGTTCCAACATCCGCTGGTGCGCGGGCAGGGGGTGACCCAGCGCAAGCCCACCTTTGCCGCCGAAAGCACCAACGACATGCTTCCGCCGCTGGTCAAACAGGCCATCGACGTCTTTGCAGACCATATCGAGGACCCGGTGAACATCGCCGACGTCGCCGATGCGGTCGGCGTTTCCGTGCGGCAGCTGGAACGGATGTTCCAGAAAACCACCGGCACGACGCCGCTGGGCTATTACAAGTCCCTGCGGATGCACAAGGCGCGGCAACTGCTGCTTTACAGCAAGGACAGCATGATCCAGATCGCGATTGCAGTGGGCTATGCCACCTCGGGGTCGATGAGCAAAAGCTATCACGACGTCTTTGGCGTCTATCCCAAGGACGACCGGCAAAAGATCAATATGTTCCGCGTGCGCGAGAACACGATCGTTCCGCAGGCCTAGGCTGTCGCGCGTGCCGCCGTGACAAGCGCGTGATGCAGCGTGCCCGCCGATGCGCGGGGGCCGAGGATGCGGATGTGGTCGTCATCTTCGCGGCGGATCACGAAACAGCCCAGCTGGTGGATCACCGTGCGCTGCGCGTCGCCCGCCGTCATCGTGCGGATCGGCACGTTGCAGAGGATCTCGCATATATCCGGCATGCCGCGCCCGACGACATCGAACGTCACCCAGCCGCCCGATTGTTCCGTGATGGATGCCGCATCGCCCATCATGTTCTTGAGCTGATCGGCCAGCAATTCATGCGTGGCGCGTGGTGCGCCGATCATCCATTGCTCCGGCCCGATCCAGAACCCGGCCTCCGGGTCGTGCAGGACGGCGCGGCCCACGGCAGGCACTTCACCCAGCAGCTTTTCCAGCGCGCCATGTACCTCTGCCTCGCGCCCCATGCGGGCCGCGACCGACGCCAGCGCCAGCCCGTCATTCTCGGTAATCGTCACATGGTCGAAGGTATCGACCTGTGGTTCCGTTCCGCCCAAAGCGGTGATCGGTTTCATCTCAAGCACGCAATCGTTCCCCCTCTGGGTCGATGAAATGGGCGCTGGTGATTTCTACGTCGGTGTTCACGCCGGTCAGCGGGCTGACCAGCCGCATCCGCTCGCCCATGCGGTTCGCCCCGTCCTTGAGGAACCCCAGTGCGATTGCGTGGCCCAGATTGGGCGAGAAACAAGCCGATGTCACATAGCCCTGATCGTGCGCCGCATAGACCGGGCCATCGGCGTTCATCAGATGCGCGCCGGCGGGCACGGGTTGCGCGGGGTCGACGGGTTTGATCCCCACCTGCCGCAGGTCACCGTCGCGGTTCAGCCCCGCACGTTCCGACAGTTTCGACCCGATGCTGTCCTTGGCCTTTGACACCATGCGCCCCATGCCAAGGTTGGCGGCGGTCGTGGTGCCGTTCAATTCGTTACCCGCCGCGTGGCCCTTTTCGATGCGCATGACGCCCAGTGCCTCTGTGCCGTAGGGGGTCACGTCGAATTCCGCGCCCGCCTCCATGATCTTGCGGATCAGCGCGTCGCCATAGGCGCTCGGCACCGCGATCTCATAGGCCAGTTCGCCGGAAAACGAGATACGGAACAGCCGTGCGCGCAGCCCGCCACAGATGGTGATGTTGGCGCAAGCCATGAAGGGAAATGCCTCGTTGGAAATGTCCTGATCCACGATCTTGGCCAGCAGCTTGCGCGCGTTCGGGCCGGCGACGGCGTATTGCGCCCAGGCCTCGGTCGTCGAGATCAGCTGCACATCGAGATCAGGGAACAGGCATTGCCGCGCGAATTCCATGTGGCGATAGACGGGCAGGGCGTTGGCGGTCGTGGTGGTGACCACGAAATGATCCTCGGCCAGACGCGCGGCGGTGCCGTCGTCCATCGCGATCCCGTCCTCGCGCAGCATCAGGCCATAGCGGGTCTTGCCGACCGCCAGTTTCGCAAAGCCGTTGGCGTAGATCTTGTTGAGGAACGTGGCCGCATCCGTGCCCTGCACATCGACCTTGCCCAGCGTCGTCACATCACAGACACCGACCGACTGGCGCGTCGCCAACACCTCGCGGTCCACGCTTTCGCGCCATGTCTCTTCACCGGGCAGGGGGAACCACTGCGCGCGCAGCCAGTTGCCGACCTCGACAAAGACCGCTCCACGCTCCTCGGCCCATTTGTGCGAGGGCGTCAGCCGCTTGGGGTGGAACTCCTGCCCGCGATGCCGTCCGCCCAGCACGCCGATGGCGGTGGGGGTGTAGGGCGGGCGGAAGATTGTGGTGCCGACCTCCGGGATCGCCTTGCCCGCCAGTTCGGCCATGATCGCAAGGCCGCCCATGTTCGATGTCTTGCCCTGATCGGTGGCCATGCCGAGCGTGGTGTAGCGTTTCAGGTGCTCGACCGAGCGGAAACCTTCCTGATGCGACAGCTTCACGTCCTTGACGGTCACGTCGTTCTGCTGATCGAGCCACGCGCGTTTCGCGCCCTGTACGTACCAGAACGGGGTGATGTTCACCGGCGTATCCTCGGCCTGCGGCAGCTTGGGTTTCGCCCCCTTCATTCCCAGCGCCTTGAGGGCTGCCTGCGCCGCCCGCGCGCCGCCTTGCAGCGTACCGTGGGTGGACAGATCGCCCTTCGCGGCCCCCGCGACGGTCATGCCCGGCGGGAGATCCTTGCCCGGAACAAAGGCGGCAAGGTCCTCATTCCACGTGGGCCGCCCGCGCTGGTGGCAGGTCATATGCACATTAGGGTTCCAGCCGCCCGACACGCCCAGTGCGCCGCATTCCAGCGTGCGGGTCGTGCCATCGGCCAGCGCCACCTCGGCAAAGGTCAGGCCAAGACGGCCCTTGGTGTCGGCAATCTGCCCGTGCAGCACCTCGTAATCCACGCTGCGCGGGGCATCGGCGCGGGTATCGACGACGGCGGCGATCTTGATGCCATGCGCGTGCAGATCGCGGGCGGTTTGGTGGCCCTCGTCGTTGTTGGTAAAGATCGCGATGCGCCTGTCGGCGGCCACGCCGTAGCGGTTGGCATAGGTGCGCAACGCGCTGCCCAGCATGATGCCGGGGCGGTCGTTGTTTTCGAACGCGATGGGCCGTTCGATGGCACCGGCGGCCAACACGGTTTGCTTGGCATAAATGCGCCACAAAATCTGCCGCGGCTTGCCCGGGGCCGGGGTGGGCAGGTGGTCGCTGACCCGCTCTACCGCGCCATAAATCCCGTGGTCGAAGGCACCGATCACGGTTGTCCGTTTCATCAGCCGCACATTGGGCAGGGTGGCCAGTTCCGCCACGGTTTCAGCCGCCCAATCTGCGCCGGATTGATCGCCCAGTGTCAGCGTCTCGGCGTTCAGCCGCCCGCCCATGCGAAAATCCTCGTCCGCCAGAATCACGCGCACACCGGCGCGCCCGGCGGTCAGGGCGGCGGCCAGACCGGCGGGACCTGCGCCCACGACCAGCAGGTCGCAGTGCAGGAACCCCTTGTCGTAAACGTCCGGGTCGTCCTTGAGCGACAGTGACCCAAGCCCGGCGGCGTGGCGGATGATCGGCTCGTAGAGTTTTTCCCAGAAGGCGGCGGGCCACATGAAGGTCTTGTAGTAAAACCCGGCGGCGAGGAAGTTCGACAGCCGGTCGTTCACCGACAGCAGATCGAATTTCAGAGATCCCAGCCGGTTCTGGCTTTTCGCGGTCAGCCCGTCGTATAATTCTGCCGTGGTCGCGCGCGTATTGGGTTCCTGCCGCGCGCCGCTGCGCAATTCCACCAGCGCGTTGGGTTCCTCCGATCCGGCGGTCAGTGGGCCGCGCGGGCGGTGGTATTTGAACGACCGGCCCATGAGCCACACACCGTTGGCCAGCAGGGCAGAGGCCAGCGTATCGCCCGCGTGGCCCTGATAACGCTTGCCGTCGAAGGTGAAATTCAGCGCGGTCTCGCGGTCGATCTGGCCGCCGTCGATGCGGTTTTTCTGGGTCACTTGCTCCGCCCCCGGCTGCGGGCCACGTCGCGGGCCAGTTCCACCTTGCTGATCTCATGCGTCACCGTGTTGCGTGTCACCACCAGCCAGGACCGGTCGCCCGCTTCGTGAAACCACAATTCCTCGTGCCAGCCTGCAGGATTGTCGCGCATGTAGGCGTATTCGTAGAACGCATCCGCGCTGTCTTCGGCCATGCCATCGGGCCGGTCGATCAGTTTCGCGTCGCCCATATAGGTAAATTCGGCACTGTCGCGCGGGCCGAGAAGGGGGTGGTCGATGATCATGCGTCTGGTCCCGTTGAGAGGGCGGAATTTTGAGTATTTTTGGCAAAATGATACATGGTGACGCGCCTCAATGCAGGTTGGGCTGATTGCCCATGCCTTTTTCGTCGATCATCAGGCCCTTTTCGAACCTGTCGAACCGGTAGGCCCGCGCGGTGGGGTGGGGGGTGTCACGGGCGAGCAGATGCGCGAAGCAGAAGCCCGACGCGGGCGTGGCCTTGAACCCGCCGTAACACCAGCCGCCGTTGAAATAGAGGCCGTCGATATGGGTGCGGTCGATGATGGGCGAGCCGTCCATCGACATATCCATGATCCCGCCCCACATCCGCAGCAGCCGCGCGCGCCCGAAGGCCGGAAAGATCGCCATGCCGCCCTCGCAGACATCCTCGACCACGGGCAGGTTGCCGCGTTGGGCGTAGGAGTTGTAGCCGTCCAGATCGCCGCCGAAGACCAGACCGCCCTTGTCGGACTGGCTGACATAGAAGTGCCCCGCGCCAAAGGTGACGACACCGGGCAGCACGGGTTTCAGCCCCTCGGACACGAAAGCCTGCAACACGTGGCTTTCCATCGGCAGACGCATGTCGGCCTTGGCCATTAGCCGGCTGGACGATCCGGCGACCGCACAGCCGACCTTGCTCGCGCCGATGAACCCGCGCGAGGTTTCCACGCCCTTGCACACACCGTTTTCAATGCGAAAGCCCGTGACCTCGCAATTCTGGATGATGTCGACGCCGCGACTGTCGGCCCCGCGCGCATAGCCCCAGGCGACCGCATCGTGGCGCACGGTGCCGCCGCGACGCTGCGCCAGCCCGCCCTTGATCGGGAAGCGCGCGTCTTCGGTATTGAGAAAAGGATAGCGTTTCTTGATCTGTGCTGTGGTCAGCATCTCCGCATCCGCGCCGTTCAGGATCATCGCGTTGCCGCGCCGGGTGAAGGCGTCGCGCTGTGCGTCGGAATGGATCAGGTTCAGGATACCGCGCTGGCTGACCATCGCATTGTAGTTGAAATCCTGCTCCAGCCCTTCCCAGAGCTTGAGCGAGAATTCATAAAACGGCTCGTTCCCGTCGAGCAGGTAGTTGGAGCGGATGATCGTCGTGTTGCGGCCCACGTTGCCGCCGCCGATCCAGCCCTTTTCCAGTACCGCGATGCGCTTTTGCCCGAATTCCCTGGACAAGTAATAGGCCGTGGCCAGCCCGTGCCCGCCGCCACCGATGATGACGATATCGTAATGCGCCTGCGGTTCGGGGTCGCGCCACGCCGGTTGCCAGCCTTTGTGGCCGGTCAACGCCTCTTTGATGACCCTGAAACCCGAATAGCGCATTTTCGACACCCCTTTCGCCCAAGCTACTGTCAGCAAGGCGTTTCGGCAGCTTGGGATTGGACACTCACCCGTTGAAATACGACATGCGCCGATTTCCGCGCGTTCAATTTTTGGTATTCACAAGAAAAAAACTTGATTGAGAGTGAAACCATGCGACAGTGCACGAAGGGATACAACACGCGGCACGGCAGAATCGCGAATCCCAAGCCATCGACCCGCATTGCGACTGGTCGAACGCGCCGCCAACGGGCGCAGAGATAAAGGGAGAAGAAATATGAAACGCATGACAACTGCACTGACGGCCGGGGTTCTGGCGCTTGCACCGCTGGCCGCACTGGCCCAGGACAGCAGCGACCCGATCGTCATTCCGATCCACAACTGGTCATCCCAGATCGTGATGTCCAACGTCGTGGGCCAGATTCTGGAAGAGCGCGGCAACGCCGTGGAATACGTCACCACCGATAGCCAGGCCGTTTACGAATCGATCCGCCTCGGCGACGTGACGATGGAGCTCGAGGTCTGGGAAGGCGCGTTCGGCGCATCCTTCCGTGCCGCCATGGAAAAGGGCGGGATCGTCGATGTGGGTGACCACAACGCCGTCACCCGCGAGGACTGGTGGTATCCGATGTGGACGAAAGAGGCATGCCCCGGTCTGCCCGATTGGGAGGCCCTGAATGAGTGCGCCGCCCTCTTCGCCACACCCGAAACCGGCGACAAGGGCCGTTACCTGGATGGTCCGGTCGACTGGCTCAAGCACGGTCAGGAACGGGTCGAGGCTCTGGGCATGGACTTCGTCGTGGTGAATGCGGGTTCCGCAGCGGCACTCTGGGCGGAAATCGGTGCAGCCGAGGCTGACAAGCGCCCCATCGTGGTCTTCAACTGGACCCCCAACTTTGCCGAGGCCGTCTGGCCGGGTGAGTTCGTCGAATTCCCCGAGTGGGAAGCCGGCTGCGACACCGATCCGGCTGTCGGTCCGAACCCTGACGCGCTCTTCGATTGCGGCAACCCTGCCAACGGCTATCTGAAGAAAGCCGCCTGGGAAGGCATGGAAGAGAAGTGGCCAGGCGCCTATGCGGTGCTGGAGCAGGTGGATTTCACCAACGCGCAGATCGCCGAAATGGCCCGTCTCGTCGACGTGGACGAGCTTGAGCCCGATGAGGCCGCAGAGGTCTGGCTGGACGAGAACCGCGACGTCTGGGAAAGCTGGATCAACTAAACCAGCGTTCGTACCGTCAAACGGACTAATCCCCCGTCCGGTCACGCCGGGCGGGGGTTCCTATCAGAAAGCATCCCATGTCCACGCAAGCCCCCGTCATTTCCTGCAAGAACGTCTGGAAGGTATTCGGGTCCGATCCCGAAAAGTTCCTGAAGGGGATGGACCCGGGGATGAGTTTCGACGACATCCGCGCCGCGGGCTATATCGCGGGCGTCAAGGATGTCTCCATCGACGTCCACAAGGGCGAGATGCTGGTCATCATGGGCCTGTCGGGGTCCGGCAAGTCTACGCTGGTCCGGTGTTTTTCGCGGCTGCACGACATCACCGGCGGCACGATCACGGTCGAGGGGCAGGACATCATGTCGCTGGCCGAAAAGGACCTGATCGACCTGCGGCGGTCCAAGATGGGCATGGTGTTTCAGTCCTTCGGACTGCTGCCGCACCGCACGGTGCTGGACAACGTGGCCTTCCCGCTGGAAATGCGCGGACAGGACAAGCACACCCGCCGCGAACGCGCGCTTGAGGTGGTGAAGCTGGTGGGGCTCGAAGGGCGCGAGGATTATTTTCCGCGCGAATTGTCCGGCGGCCAGCAGCAGCGCGTGGGCATCGCCCGCAGCCTCGCCATCGAGCCGGACATCTGGTTCCTGGACGAGCCGTTCTCGGCGCTCGACCCGCTGATCCGCAAGGAAATGCAGGATGAATTCCTGCGCCTGCAGCAGCTTTTGAACAAAACCATCGTCTTCATCACCCACGATTTCGACGAGGCCCTGCGCCTGGCGGACCGGATCGCCATCATGAAGGACGGCGCCGTCGAACAATGCGACACGCCCGATCAGATCGTGCTGCACCCGGCCACGGAATACGTGCGCAAGTTCACCGAAGACATCGACAAGGCCCGCGTCGTTCATGCCGGCGTGTTGGCCGATGCGGCGCAGACCGGCGAAGGTGAGCCGGTGGATGCCAAAGCCACCGTCAAGGACCTTGCCCGTCTGCTGATCCACGACACCCGCGACACGATCCCCGTGCAACGGGGCGGCACCGTGATCGGCGCTCTGAACCGGCAGGAGGCCCTGGCCGTCCTGCTCGGGGCGGATTGATGGCCGTCGTCACCACCAACGCCGCGCACGAGCGCACGTTTTCGCGCCACCAGATCGCGGCGGCACTTGCGATCACCGCCGTCATCCTGACGGTATTGCAATATATGGGCGTCCTGCCCGGCTGGATTCATCGCCTGCCGGAAAGCTGGATCCCGCCTTTCGCCTTCTGGCTCGATGCGTTCTTCAACTTCGTGAAGGACGATCTGGGCCTCTTGGTGCTGACCCGCTTCCTGACCGAACAGCTGCAATTTCTGCTCGATGCCACCGGCAACCTGCTGTTCGGCAAACGGCGCTGGCCCAACCTCGGCCCGATCCCGTGGAGCGCGATCGCCGCCGCCATGACGGTGCTGGGCTACGCGCTTGGCGGCTGGCGGCTGGCGACGCTGGCGCTCGTCACCTGCCTGTGGACCGCCCTCGTCGGTCAATGGGAGGACGCGATGGAAACCATGTCGGTCCTCGTCGTGGCCGCGCCCATGGCGTTCATCATCGGGCTGGGCCTCGGCATCGCCGCGTGGAAATCGCCCACGGTGGACAGGATGATCCGCCCGGTGCTGTCGGTCCTGCAGACGCTGCCGTTCTTTACCTACCTCTTGCCCGCCGTGATCTTTTTCAAGGTCGGACCCACCGCAGGCGCCGTGGCCACAATCGTCTATGCCATCCCGCCGATGATCCTGATGACGACGCTGGGCCTGCAAAAGGTATCGCCCGAGGTGGTCGAGGCCGGCAAGATGTCGGGCTGTTCGCGCTGGCAGATGCTGCGCCACGTCTACGTGCCCGCCGCCCGCACCGATATCCTCGTAGGCGTCAATCAGGTCATCATGCTGTCGCTCGCGATGGTCGTTCTGACCGCATTCATCGGGATGCCGGGGCTGGGGGCGAAGCTGCTCTCGATGATGGGCAGTTTCAAACTGGGCCGGTCGTTCGAGATCGGGGTGACCATCGTGCTGCTGGCCGTGACGCTGGACCGCATGTCAAAGGCCTGGGTCGTCAGACAGCCTGAACATTTCGAACGCGGGACCCCGTGGTGGGAGCGAAACAAGCTGGCGCTGCTGGCGCTGGCGCTCTTCATCGGCTTCACGATCCTGGCTTATTTCGTCGAATGGTTCGCAGAGATCGGCCGCCGTCAAAGCTGGTCGCAAGGGTCCGAGATCGACACAGGCATCAAGTGGTTTCTGGCGCTCGACGGTGTGCAGGCCGTGACCGGCACGATCCGCTACGTCCTCAACGTCTGGATCCTCAACCCTTTCCGCGACTTCCTGCTGTCGATCCCCACGTTTGCCTTCGTGATGCTGGTGGTGGCCTTCGCTCTGGCGCTGGCGGGGCGCAGGCAGGCGCTGTTCGCCGTCGCGTTCTTCGGTCTCGTGGCCCTGTCGGGCTGGTGGGACCGGTCGGTCATCACGCTCTATTCCGTCCTGTCGGCGGTGGCGCTGGCCATGGTGATCGGTCTGCCCATCGGCATTCTTGCCGCACGGTCCGACAAATGGTCGCGCCGCGTGCTGCTGGCCTGCGACACGGCGCAGACCTTCCCCAGCTTCATCTACCTGATCCCCGCGATCATGCTGTTCGGGATCACCGCCACATCCGTGGTCATGTCGATCCTGATCTTCGCGATGGTCCCGCTGATCCGCTACACGGTCGAGGGTCTGCGCGGCGTGCCGCCCGAAATGACCGAAGCGGCGGATATGGCGGGGGCGACCAAGCTGCAGAAGCTGGTGAACGTGCAACTGCCGCTTGCCCTGCCCACGATGGCGGTGGGGTTCAATCAGGCGATCATGTTCGCGTTCTTCATGGTCATCATCGCGGCCTTCATCGGCACCCAGGACCTTGGGCAGGAGCTGCAGCGCACGCTGGCGGGCACCGATCTGGGCAAGAACTTCGTGCTGGGCATCTGCGTATCGCTCATGGCGCTGACCTTCGACATGACGATCATGAAATGGGCCGCGGATAAAAAGCGCGCGCTCGGATTGCCTTGAGTTTCGATTGCAGGTTTTAACATAAGACAGATTATAGGTCGCTTCTGTGTACCTAGGGTGGATTCACAAACGAAGTGCAAATTCTGCATCAGAACAGAACGTTGTCCCAACTATGAAGACTGGAAACCGCTTTTTTTTCACATGAGAGCGGAAAATGGCGGCAAGCTGGTCAACGCGCCTCGAAACGTCACGGGGCTCTTCGGAATTTCCTAAACATCGGACTGTCTACCTTCACCCGCGCAGCCGGCAGTCCGACGTCACTCGCAGGTCGCCTTGATACAGGTTTCCCCTACTTGCGGTAGCCATGTGGTTTGGCGATAGTCTTGTCGCTCAATCGCGTTGGGGGGGAACCGGTATGGGAAAAGCGATCTTGGCCGCCGTGGGGATCGGTGCAGTCTTTGCCGCCGGAGCGGCGCACGCGCAAGACTGTCAGGACCCGCTGACTGTGGAACAGATCGGCACGGTCAAGGCCGTGCTGGACGGCGAGACCATCACCCGCGAGGTGCTGAGCTTTCGGATCGAGGATTTCCTGTTCGGCGATATCGAGAGTTTCGGCTCTGCCGCCTATCTGCGCGACGCGACACCGGTTGACCCGTTCTTCAACGTCATGTCCATCACCGCCTTTCCACCCGGCTATGGCGACCGGGTGACGGCGTCGATCTGCGGTGAGGACGTGCTTGAATTGCTGGACGCCTATACCGCCCTGCTGGAGGCGCAAAGCGTCCTGGGCGGCGCGTTGGCCAGCGTGTCCCCGAGCCAATCCACGTTGCGCAACCTGATGATGATGCAAAACGCGGCACGGCTGACCCCGGAACAGGTGGATGCCATCAACGCCGCCTGGGCCGTCATCGACGATTTCAACAGTCGCCTGCCGGATCGTGAGGGCGCGTTGCATCTGACCCTGCGCATCGCGGGCACAAGCGAGATGGCCATCGTCAACGACCAGACGATTGACGATGCCACCCGGCAATCCCTGTGGACCCGCCTGCAGTCGCCCGCGTTTCAGGCGGCGCTGGACAACCCCGCCGACCTTCCCTGCCCCTGCGCGATGGACGTGGTCGAGGCGCATGTGTTCGGCGCGGATGGCCCGCCCTTCATCGCCGCCAGCCAATCCTGGGGCACCGCGGACGCACGCAACGCGGCCTTCACCGCCGTGCTGGACAGCATTAGCACCAACTCCGAAGGCGGCGTGGACGTGCGCGGCCAGTTTTCCGGCGCGCTGGTCACGATGACCCCCAGCGGGGCAGAACCGGGTCCGCTGGGCATGATCGACATGGACAGGGGCGACACCTATGCCCCCGTCAGCGGCACCTTCGTGATCGACGGGATGCAAAGCGGCACGCTCGCCCGGCTGCCCAAGGTATTCTGATGCGCGCCCTCGCGCTGAACCTTGCCCTTTGTGCAATGCTTACCGGCGGGATGGCCGGGGCGCAGCCGGTGCAGACCGGATCGGAGTTCAAGCAAATCCGCGATGTGCCGGTGCGGGTTACCCTGTCTGGCGATTGGGAAAACTATGTCGCCGAATGCGAGCTCGATCTCTTCATCACGCGCCGTTCCTTCGACACGCTGCCGGATTTTGTGGACATTGCCGTCTGGGGCGGAATTTTCGATGCCGGTTTCTTTCTGGGCGAGGACGGCACCGGCGGGGCGGTGTCGAACTACGTCGAACACAGCGGTGAGGTCGATCTGACGCCGTTTGTGTCGGGCGATTTTGTGACCGGCGAGAACTGCGATTTCGCCACGGCCAACCGTCCCGACATGGTGGTCGCCCGGATCACGCGGATCAACAATGCCGCAGAGGCCTGCGGCATCGCCTTGGGCAATTTGACACTCCAGCAGGCTTTTGACCCAAACACCCCCCGGCCGGCCCAATGCACCTATTACGAGGCATTGCGCGACGCCTACGCCAGAGATCTGATGCTGACCGGAATGGACATGCAGCAAATGAACGACTGCATTGTCGAGGATGTTTTCGGACAGCTGAGTGCGAGTTGTCAGGCTTGGGCGGAGGACATGGGCGGCCGGATCGAAAGCGCGCTGGCGCTGTGCGAGCTGGCCGCTCCGCCGCAGGCGTCGCTCACCGTGCTGGATCCCACGCCAGAGACATTTCGCGCACTATATACTTACCGCTACGTGCGCCCCGACTGCGCGGCGTTTATCGTCTCGGCGCAGATCAACCCCAGCGAGGCGCCGTTCACGATCGAACAGGTGCAGCCTGCGCCCGACGCCTGCCTTGTGGCCGATTACGTCGACCCGCAGTTCCGTATCGTCACCAACGTGGCCGCCGACACCGACCGCCTTGCCGACACCATCCGCCTGCGCAGCCGGGCGAGCGGGCAAGAGCAAACCGTGCCTGCCACGATCACTGCAAACGGGTCCTTATTGGACATCACGCCGGACGCGCCGCTGATCCCCGAGGCGTTCTACTGGGTCGAGGTGAAAACCGGCGAGGACGGTCTGCTCAGCAAGACTGGCGATCCGCTGACCGATCTGGCCCCCCTGCCCGCCACCTCTGCCGACAGCACGCGGATTATCCCGACATCGCGCGATCCCGATTTCATGCCCGTCATCTGGTTTCACGCGGCCCCGTTTTCCGCGGGCGATCCTGACAGCTTCGACCGGTTCGGGGTCGAAGGTGGCGTCTATCAGGTCAGCCGCGACGCCCCGCTTTTGCGCGACAGGCCGACCGCCACGCGCGTCTGGCTGGATTGGCCGCAGGACACCTCGACCATCCCCGATCAGGTGCAGACCCTGTGTACCGAGGTGACGGTGTACAACCACCTTGACGATGAACTGCTTTATCTTCCCAAGCGGTTCGATGCCAAACCCACCGCCAGCTATACCGCCACCGAGCGCCGCCACGCCGAGGATACCGCCAACCTTTTTGGCTGGCGGCCGGAGGACAAACCAACGCAACTGCGCATCGAGGTCACGCCAAGCCATTACTGGCACCGCCCCGACGCGACCAGCCCGCCCCCGGTGCTGGAACACCTGCACCCCGTTTCGATCAGGCCCGAGCGGGCGGCGACGCTGACCCTCAAGGTCGGCTACCTGCGGGCGTTCGATTTTGCCGACGGGGTCACGCCCGATATCCTGACCAAGATGCTGCAGCACGCCGACGCCGGGCGGCGGTTCCTGTGGCAGACCGCTCCCGCGGGCGCGGTGGACATGCAGGTGATCGGCAGTGTCAGCCTTGCGTCGGTGGGGCTGGACGATCTGGCCTACTTTGCCGAGATCGCGGACCCGGATCTGTTCGACAGTGCCCTTTTCACATCCCGCAACGTCGATTGCGCACAGGGCAATTGCCTGTCGCTGGAAAAATACCGGGACTACTATTTCGAACATATCCCGCAACGCGCCGCACAGGCTTTTGCCGAACAGCATTGCCACGACGCCGATCATATCTGCCTGCTGTTCGTGCCCGGTGTGCTGCGCAGTCACGAGGATATGTCGGGGACCGTCGGCGTGCGGGCGATCTATCTGTCCAGCGCGATCTTCGGACATGCCACGCGCCTTGCCGGTGATCCCACGGGGGCGCAGACCGGCCCCACCTATCTGGCCAACGGCGCCGATGTCGCGCACGAGGTTGGTCACAGCTACGGCCTCAATCATGTGCCCCTGCGGGTGGCGGGCAACGCCGACTTCAAAGACTTTGCCCAGGCCAACCTGTCCTTTCCCGGCATCGACGGTGTGCGCATGGCGCTGCACGGGCAGTCGGGCGTTTTCAAGAGCACGGCAACCGGCAATCCCGAAGTGCCTGCGCGGCTGGGTCCGCTGATGTTCCCAGGTGTGATGCCCCACGGCACCCTGCACATTCTCGACGATCACTATGCCGCGTGGATGGACAGGCTTTACGGCGGCGTCGCGGCACAGCAGTTCGGCAACTTCGACCATACCCGCGTCAGCCCGCTGTCGTCGCAAACCTATGCGCAGATCAGGGACAGCCTGCCCGCGTCGCGCCTGACGATCATCGGCGACGATCCCTTGCCGGACACCGCGCGCATCACCCGGCGCGTGGGTTACTCGGCACCCAATCCGGCGGGCGACCTGGGTCTTCTGGTGCGACTTGGTGCGCTGACACAGGATGACGCGCGTATCCTCGGCACCATAGGCGCGCCGGAACGGTTCACCGCGCAGGTGAACGACGATCCCCTGCCCGATGCGGTCATCCCGTACCGGCTGATTGCCGAGGGGCCCGGTGGTGTTCTGGCGGAAATGCCCGGGCCCGTCACCCATCCCGCTGGTATGGCGGGCGAGGCCGTGTCGCACGACATCCGCCTGTTCCTGCCGATCGCAAACCTTGATGCCGTGACCCGCCTGCGCCTGACGAACGTGGAGGGCGAGACGCTCTGGTCGCACACCATCGCGCCCCTTCCCGCAGAGCTTCCCGTCACCGTGCAGACCGACCCGAACGGCCCGACGACCATCGACTGGCCAAGCGAAGGCACGACGACCCGCGTGGCGGTGACATTCCAGCCGGATGGTGCGCAGACTGCCCGCACGCTGGGCGGCACGACGGATACCGGCACGTTCCAATTCGATGCGGTGGCCGCTGGTCTGTCGGGTGCGGGCACGCTGAGCCTGACGTTCGACAACGGTCTGGCGCAACGCGATTTCACCTTGCCCGCGCAGTTTGCGACACCGCTGCAGGCGCTCGATGTCCGGCAGGATGGTCCGCCCGCACAGCCGACGGTGTCGGTGCTGTTCAACCGTGCCCTGGCCGCTGCGCCCCCCGCGTTCATGCTGCAAACGCTCGAAGGTGACAGTGACACTTCCGTGCGCGCGGTCGTGTCGGGTGATCTGTTGTTTCTCACGCCCGAGGTGCCGCTCCTGCCCTGCCGCGACTACATGGTCAGCGCGACCGACCCGCTGCGTGACAGCGCGGGGAACGCTGCACGCGCGCAACCGGCCTGGCCGGTCAGCGGTCCGCAGGACAGCGCCTGCGCCGAGGCACCACCCGTGGCGCAGCCCGATACGATCTCCATCACGCGTGGTGATCAGGCGCGCGCGATGACCATTGCAGCGGTGACGCAAAATGATGACGGCACCATCGCGCTCGATCTGGGGCGGCAGACGATCATCCTCGACATGCCCGACCCGGCCACCGGCCCGCACGGGTTCATCAGCGCCGACCGCGGCACGGACCGGCAGACGCTGATCCTGCGCTTTGCGGATGATGCGGAGACGGACTCCGGACAGATCGCCGTCATAACCGGCGAAAGCGGCGCGCGGCGACTGGTATTCGATGCCCGATCCGGCGACGCGCGCTACAGCGGCGAGATCACGATACAGAACTAGGCTCGCGGAACCATCCCCCCGGGTCGGATGTTCGATTAAGGGAGGTCCCGATATGACCAGTTTTCGCGCACGCACATTGACCAAGCCTATTCACACATGGGCCAAAGGAATTTTGCCGACACTGTCGGATACGGAAAGCGAGGCGCTGAACGCCGGTGAGGTGTGGTGGGAAAAGGAGCTGTTCTCGGGAAATCCCGACTGGTCCAAGCTGCATGCCGTAAAGGCGCCGAAGCTGACGGAGGAAGAACAGGCGTTCTTCGATGGCCCCGTGCAGGAGCTGTGCGGGATGCTGGACGACTGGCAGATCAACCACGAAACCGGCGATCTGTCCCCCAAGGTCTGGCAATTCCTGCGCGACAAGAAATTCTTCGGCATGATCATCCCGAAGGATCACGGCGGGCTGGCGTTTTCTGCCTTCGCCCATTCGGAAATCGTGCGCTACATCTCGACCCGTTCGGTCGCCGCCGCCGTCACCGTGATGGTGCCCAACTCGCTGGGGCCGGGTGAATTGCTGCACCAATTCGGCACCGACGATCAGAAACATTACTGGTTGCCGCGGCTGGCCGACGGACGCGAATTGCCCGCCTTTGGCCTGACCAGTTCCGAGGCCGGGTCCGACGCCGGTGCGATGATCGACAGCGGCGTGGTCTGCAAAGGCCAGTGGGACGGCGAGGAGGTGCTGGGCATTCGCCTGAACTGGGCCAAGCGCTATATCACGCTGTCGCCGGTCTGCACCGTGCTGGGCCTTGCGTTCAAGATGACCGATCCCGACGGCCTGCTGGGCGATCAGCCCGACATCGGCATCACGTGTGCGCTGGTGCCGACCGACCTTGAGGGCGTGGAAACCGGGCGGCGGCATATTCCGTCGTCGACCATGTTTATGAACGGGCCGACCACGGGCACCGACGTGTTTATCCCCATCGACAACATCATCGGCGGGCCGGACTTCGCGGGCAAGGGCTGGATGATGCTGATGTCGGCGCTGGCCGCCGGACGCGGGATTTCGCTGCCCTCGATGGGTTGCGCGGCAATCGCGCTGTCGGCCCACACCACCGGGGCCTACGCCCGCATCCGCCAGCAGTTCAACCTGCCCATCGGCAAGTTCGGTGGTGTGCAGCGACGTCTGGGGCGGCTGGCCGCCGATGCCTATATGATGGACGCCGCCCGCCATCTGACCTGTGCCGGGCTTGACGAAGGCCGCGCGCTGTCGGTCGTGTCGGCCATCATGAAGGCGCACGCGACCTTCAAGATGCGCGAGGCACTGAACGACGCGATGGACGTGCATTCCGGCAAGGCCGTGATCGACGGGCCGTCCAACTACCTGCTGCCGCTCTACCGTGCCGTGCCCATCGGCATCACGGTGGAGGGGGCCAACATCGTCACCCGGTCGCTGATCATCTTCGGGCAAGGGTCGATCCGCGCGCATCCACACATGCTCGACAACATGCTGGCGCTGCAGGAGGACGATCCGGACACATCGCTCGAAAAATTCGACAAATCGCTGTGGGCGCATGTCGGTCACACCACGAAGACCATCTTCCGGTCCTTCGGACGTGCGATCACCGGCGGCCGGTTCGCCCCGGCCCCCGACGCGGGCAAGGCCACGCCGATCTACCGGCAGCTGTCGCGCTGGTCGGCGGCCTATGCGCTGACCGCCGATGTGCTGTTCCTCACGCTGGGCGGCGCGCTCAAGCGCAAGGAAATGATCTCGGGCCGGATGGGCGATATCCTGTCGGATATGTATATCCTGTCCGCCGCCCTGAAACGGTGGGAGGACGAAGGCCGGCAAGAGACCGATCTGCCGGTGCTGAACTACGCCGCCGCCGATGCGCTGCACCGGATACAGACATCGCTGGACGAGGTCATCGCCAACATGCCCGCCCGCTGGGCCGCGTGGATCCTGCGCGCGATCACCCTGCCCGGTGCCACGACGCGCAAGCCCGACGACCGGCTGGTCGCGGAATGCAGCGATCTGATCTACAACCCCTCGCCCACCCGCGACCGGATCACCGGGCAATTGTTCGAGGGGTGCCACCGCGACGGCGTGCAGCTGCTCAACACCTGTTACGCCAAGGTGGTGGAAATGGCCCCAGTGATGAAGCGCCTGCGCGACGCCCGCAAGACACCGCAGGAGGCGCTTGAAGCCGGTATCCTGAGCGACGCGGAAATGGCCGAGATCACCGAAATGCGAAAGCTGGTGGATGAGGTCGTGGCGGTGGACGAATACTCGCGCGAGGATTTCAACGCGCTGTTTCCCAACGCGGACGCGCAGGACTACGCCCCCAAGGAGGCCGCAGAATGACCGACCCGCAAAAGCAGCGCGTCTATCTTGTCGATGGCGCGCGAACCCCGTTTCTCAAGGCCCAGGGCAAACCCGGCCCGTTCACCCCTGTCGATCTGGCGGTGCAATGCGGGCGGCCCCTGCTGGCGCGGCAACCGTTTGACCGCAGCGCGTTTGATCTGGTGATCCTGGGTTGCGTGAACGTCATCGCGGACGAAATGAACCCCGCCCGCGTGGCCGGTCTGCGCCTTGGCCTGCCGGAAAAGACCGTTGCCTTCACGGTGCAGATCAACTGCGGATCGGGGATGCAGTCCATCGACACCGCCTACCGCTATATCCGCGACGGTTCGCACGACATGATCCTTGCGGGCGGGGCAGAGGCATTGAGCCACGCGCCGCTGACACTGCGCCAATCCGCCGTGGAATGGTTCGGCCAGATGAACGCGGCCAAGGGGCCATTGGACTACACGCGCGCGATGGCGGGCATCCGGCCCGAGTTCTTCAAACCGGTTGTTGGCCTCGAACGCGGGTTGACCGACCCGATCACCACCCTGTCGATGGGCCAGACGGCAGAGGTGCTGGCGCATCATTTCGGCATCGACCGCAAGACCGCCGACACCTACGCGATGCAAAGCCATCACCGCCTTGCCGCTGCACATGATGAGGGGCGTTTGAAGGACGAACTCATGCCCGCCTTCGACCGTGACGGCAAAGTCTACGATCACGACGACGGCGTGCGCCCGGACAGCGACATGGAAGGGCTGGCCAAACCCAAACCCGTGTTCGAGAAACCCTACGGCAAGGTCACGGCGGGCAATTCCAGCCAGATCACTGATGGCGCAAGCTGGTGTATCCTCGCCTCGCAGGCCGCCGTGGACAAGCATGGGCTGGAACCGTTGGCCGAAATCAAAGACAGCGAATGGGCGGGCCTCGATCCGTCGATCATGGGGCTGGGGCCGGTCATGGCCTCTACCCCCATCGCGCGGCGCAACGGGCTGGGCGTCGACGACATCGACCTGTGGGAATTGAACGAGGCGTTCGCCGCACAGGTGCTGTCCTGCCTGGCCGCGTGGAACGACGCCGACTTCTGCCGCGAAGTGCTGGGCATGGACGGCGCTTTCGGTCGCATCGACCGCGACCGGCTGAACGTGGACGGCGGCGCGATATCCTTGGGCCACCCCGTCGGCACCAGCGGCAACCGCATCGTGCTGCATCTGGCCAACGCCATGAAGGACCGCGGCGCCAAACGCGGCATCGCCACTGAATGTATCGGCGGCGGATTGGGCGGCGCGATGTTGCTGGAGGCTGTGTGATGACCGGGCATGTTCTGAAATTTCTGGGCGAGACGAAGCTGGAACTGGGTCCCGTCGGTGACGCCGATGGCAACTGGCGCACGGGCCGCGACGATGCCGGCGTGCTGTGGCTGGTGCTGGACAAGCAGGGCACCGGCACGAACACCGTGTCCGAGGACGTGATCCGCGGGTTGGATGATCATATCGCGGCGGCGGAGGCCGATCTGCCCAAGGCGCTCGTGATCCGTTCGGCCAAAAATGCGGGATTTGCCGCCGGGGCGGACATTTCCGGCTTCGAAAAGATGACGGACGACGGGGCCGCCGACTTGCTGCATCAGGCGCACGCCGTTCTCGACCGGATCGAAAACCTCAACTGCCCCACGATCTGCGTCGTGCATGGTGCTGCGCTTGGTGCGGGGTTCGAACTCGCGCTGGCCTGCGACTACCGTATCGCCACCCCCGGCGCGTCCTTCGGGTTCCCCGAGGTGCAGCTGGGCCTGCATCCCGGCCTTGGCGGCACTTTCCGCCTACCCGCGCTGATCGGCCCGACCGACGCCATGACCATGATGCTGACCGGCAAGACGGCGCACACCAAACGCGCCAAGTCGCAGGGCATCGTCGACGCCGTGGTCGAGGAACGCCATGTCGCCGCTGCCGTGGCCGCCGTGATCGACGGCAAGGTGGACAAGCACGAACCGGGCATGACATCCCGTGCCTTCGGCTTCGATCAGGCGCGCAGCCTGGCCGCCCGCAAGATGCGCAGCGAGACCACGAAAAAAGCACCGAAGGAACATTACCCCGCCCCCCACGCGCTGATCGACCTGTGGGAAGAACACGGCGACGACCGCGACGCGATGCAAAAGGCCGAGGTCGACAGTTTCGCCCGCCTGCTGCAATCGGATACGTCCCGAAACCTGCGCCGCGTGTTCTTTCTGCGCCAGGCGTTGAAAGACGCGGGCCGCGGTGACGACGGCATTACCCACGTCCACGTCATCGGCGCGGGCGAAATGGGGGCCGAGATCGCCGCCATGGCCGCGATCAAGGGCAAGACCGTCACGCTGGGCGATATCGAAACCGACCCCTTGGGCCAGGCCGTGAAACGTGCCGCGAAAATCTGCAAGGACAAGCACCTGAGCGACATCGAAACCCGCGACGCGCTCGACCGGATGATGCCCGACCCGCGTGGCTATGGCCTTGCCCACGCCGATCTGGTGATCGAGGCGGCGACGGAAAAGGCCGACTTGAAGGCCAAGATCTACAAGGGTCTGAAGGGCAAGCTGAAAAAGGACGCGATCCTTGCCACCAACACCTCAAGCCTGTCGGTCGATGAACTGGCCACGGGCGCGCCCGCCAAGTCGCGTTTCGCCGGGCTGCATTTCTTCAACCCCGTGTCGCGCATCGATCTGGTCGAGGTCATCAAGGGCAGCGCCACCACTGACAAGAGCGCCAAGCGCCTCGCCGCCTTCTGCGGGTCCATCGGCAAACTGCCTGCACTGGTCGGCGACTACCCCGGTTTCGTCGTGAACCGCGCGCTGGTGCCCTACATGCTGGAGGCGATGGTGCTGATGGACGAAGGCGTCAGCAAAGAGGTGATCGACACCGCCGCCCTGCGTTTCGGGATGCCGATGGGGCCGGTCACGCTGGCCGATCAGGTCGGCCTCGACATCGGGCTGCACGTGGCCGAGAGCCTGTCGCACAGCCTCGAAAAACCCATGCCGCCGATCAGCGACGATCTGCGCAAGAAGGTCGAGAACGGTGACTTGGGCAAGAAGACTGGCCGCGGCTTCTACGACTGGTCCGACGGCACCCCCCACCCCGACGCGGACATGGACGACGCCCCCGCGGACCTGACCGACCGGCTGATCCTGCCGATGCTCGACGCCTGCGTCGAGGTGTTGCGCCGGGACGTGGCCAAGGACGCCGACCAGATCGACGGCGCGATGATCTTCGCGACCGGCTGGGCCCCGTTCCGTGGCGGGCCGATGCATTACGCGAAACAACGCGGTGTGGACGAGATCACCGCGAAACTGCGCGAGTTGGAACAGGCGCACGGCCCCCGCTTCGCCCCGGACGAGGGCTGGTCCAGCCTTGGCTGACGGCCCCGTGGTCCACACCGACGCCTCCGAATTGGCGCGGGCGATCTTTGACCGGGCAGGTGGTGAAATCCGGCTGGCCCTGCCGCTCGGGCTGGGCAAGCCCGTCACGCTGGTCAACGCGCTGGTGCAGGCAGCGGTGGACGATCCGGCGCTGCGGCTGGACATCTTCACCGCCCTGACCCTGCAACGGCCCGACGCGTCGTCGGACATGGAACGGCGGTTCTTGGAGCCTGCAGCCGACCGTCTGTTCGGCACCACGCCGCCGTTGCTCTACGCCCAGATGATCAAGGACGGCACCCTGCCCGACAACATCACCGTGTCGGAATTCTTCTTTCAGGCGGGCAGCTGGCTGGGCAACGACTACGCGCAGCGGCACTATATCTCCGCCAACTACACCCACGCCCGCGACGTGCTGATCGCACAGAAACCCAACGTGCTGGCGCAACTGATGCCGCGCGAGGGCGACCGATTCAGCATGTCGTGCAACACGGACATTTCCGCCGACCTGTTCACAAAACGCGCGGCGGGCGAGATGGATTTCATCGCGGTGGTTGAGGTGAACGACGCCCTGCCCTTCATGGACGGCCCCGCGGTGGTGGCCGCCGACCGGATCGCCATGGTCCTCGACCCGCCAGACCAGATCGACCTGTTTTCCGCCGTGCGCCGCCCTGTGTCTGACGCACAGCACGCCATCGGCCTGCACGTCTCGCGCCTGATCCCCGACGGCGGCACGCTGCAGATCGGCATCGGTGCGATCGGCGACGCGGTAGCCAACGCTCTGTTGCAGCGCGAGGCGGATAAGCTGGATCAAGTCTGGTCGACAAGCCCCCTGCCCCTGACCGGCGATCACACCGCGCCTTTCCAAAAGGGCCTCTATGCGGTCACCGAAATGCTGGTCGGCGGGCTGCTCGCCCTGTTCGAGGGCCGCGTGCTGCGCCGCGAGGTTGACGGTGCCGCGATTCACGCCGGTTTTTTCGTCGAAGCGCGGGATATGTACGAACGCCTGCGCGCGATGCCCGCAGACCAACGCGCCAGGATACAGATGATGCCCGTCAGCTTCACCAACGCGCTTTACGGTGACGAACAAGCGAAACGCGCCGCACGCACCGACGCGCGTTTCGTCAACGGCGCGATGCAGGTCAGCCTGCTGGGCGACGCGATGTCGGATGCCGCCAAGCCCGGACAGGTCGTCAGCGGCGTCGGCGGGCAGTTCAATTTCTTCGAACAAGCCTTTGCGCTGAAGGACGCCCATGCCGTGCTGACCCTGCCCGCCACGCGGAAAAGCGGCGGCAAGACGAGTTCGAACATCGTCTGGCAACTGCCCGTCACTACAGTGCCACGTCACATGCGCGACGTGGTGGTGACGGAATACGGGGCCGCGCATCTGCGCGGGCAAACCGATGAAGAGGTCATCAAACGTCTGATCTGCATCGCCGACAGCCGGTTTCAGGACGATCTGCTGAGGCAAGCAAAGGCGGCGGGCAAGCTGGCAGGGGACTGGCAGGTGCCCGATTGCTACCGCAACAATACGCCGGAAACGATTAAAGAGTGGCTGGCCCCCCATCGGTCTGACCTGTTGCCGGATTTCCCGCTCGGTACCGATTTTTCGGATATCGAGCGTGTGCTGCTGCCTGCCTTGTCAAAGCTGTCACAGGCGACGGGCAGCAAGCGGGCGCTCCTGGGCCTGATCGCGGCGTCCGTGACCCGTAGTCCCCATCCGCAGGAGGCCGCCGCTATGGAGCGTATGGGGTTTGTCCCCTCCCCGCGTCTGAGCGAACCCTTGCAGGCGCGCGCCTTGCGCGGCGCATTGCGCTGTGTGACCTGACGCTGTGACGCGCAACGCTTGACCATACCGCATACACACGCGACCATCGCCCTGCGGTTTCGGGAAACCGCAGGGCACGAGAACTGGAGCGGTAACCCTTGTTGAACGGAACGTGGAACACGATCTACTGTGGCCCGCCCCCGGGTCCGGCACAGCTTTGGTCCGGTTGGAACCTGGATCCGGTGCTGTTGCTGGCGCTCGCCGTGCTGTGCTGGCGTGTGCGGCGCAGCCCGTCGGGCCTTTGGGGCGTCGCGGTGCTGGTGGTCGCGTTCGTGTCACCGCTCTGCGCGCTGTCTTCGGCCCTGTTTTCCGCGCGCGTCGTGCATCATGTTCTGCTGATCGCGGTGGCGGCACCGTTGTTCGCGCGCGTCCGACCTGCGCGAGATTCGGCGCATCCGGGACTGCCTTTGGCCCTGTCCTCGATTATCCTGTGGGGGTGGCATGTTCCGGCGGCCTATGACCTCGCCTTGTCGAACGTCGCGGTCTATTGGGTGATGCAGATCAGCCTGCTGGCCTCGGCCGTCTGGTTCTGGCGAGCGGTGTTCACCCCCGGACGTTCGCCGACGGACGCGCTGTCTTTCATCGTGATCGCCTATGCCCAGATGGGCATGTTGGGCGCGGTTCTGACATTCGCGCCCGACCCGCTTTACGCCGCGCATGTCATGTCGCCCTATCTGTGGGGCGTGACGCCGCTGTCGGATCAACAGTTCGGCGGTCTGGTGATGTGGGGACCTGCGGGATTTGCCTATGCCGTTCTTGGCGGCCTGGTCGCACGGGGATGGTGGGCGGACTTGCGCCGCGCGCAGGTATGAACGACTGGCTGATCTGGTTGATTCCGCTGTTCAAGGCCGGACATATCTTCGGTCTGATCGTCTGGTGCGGTGGCCTGATCGCGATGCCCCTGATGTTGTCGCGGCACGATCCAGCCGTCACGCCGGTCGACTACAGGCGCATCCGCAAGGCCACCCATCTGACCTACACGCTTGCGGTGACACCCGCCGCCGTGCTGACCGTGATCGCCGGAACCTGGCTGATATTCATGCGCGGCACCTATTTTCCGTGGTTCTATGCCAAACTCGCCTTCGTGGTGCTGCTCGTGGGGGCGCATATCTGGATCGGTGACGTGCTTGTTTCGGTTGCGGAAAGTGCCGGTCGCAAGCGCCCGCCCCGCCCCTGGCTGCCGATGGCCGCCGTGCTGTTGCCCGCGACGTGTATTCTGATCCTCGTGCTGGCCAAACCCGATCTGGGCTGGCTTACATTTCCCGACTGGCTTCAGGAACCCTTGGACGCCGACTTTCCCCTCGACGTGCCCAGATTGTAGTCAAAGACGAGTTTCCCGCCATGCCACCCCGTGACCATCACGACCAAAACGCTGAGCGCCGAAAGCGTGATGCCCCAGGGCAGAACCGCGCTCTCGTAGCCCGACAGGCGATGGCCCCAGTTGGCCCCCATCAGCGCAAGGGCGGTCACGGCGATGATGAAATGCGTCCAGGCCGGAGCGCGGGCGCGGATGCCCGGCACGAACAGGATTTCAGCGGTGCCCGAAAAGCCCGAGAACATACCGAAGATGAAACCGGTGCCGATGGCCCAAAGGGCCGCGCGCGCCCAGAATGTCTCGCCGGTGAACCAGTACATGATGTCCGCGCCGAAGCCGCAAAACGTCAACGCGACGGGAAACGCGACGCTCATCGCGTGGATCGGATGACCGAAGATCGCAACGCGGGATTCGGTCAGGTCATGGCCGGGCAGTTCCGCGATGGGGTCGATCAGTTCGGGCGCGTCCGGCGTCTCTTCGGTTTGCGGGTCTTTGTCGGTCATCTCAGGCTCCTGTGCATCGGGGCGTTGATCCTCACTACAGGGTGCGACGGGGCCTTGTCGATTGTCGACCCCGCCGGACCGGCTGCCCGCGATATCGCGACGCTGTGGTGGGTGATGCTGGCGGGTGCGGTGGCGATCCTGGGGTTCGTCATGGTCCTGCTGGCACTGGCCTTTCACAGCAAACCGGCCGCGGGCGACGATGCGACGCGGGAACGGACGTGGATCGTCGGCCTTGGCCTCGGGTTTTCCATGGCGGTGCTGGCGGCATTGCTGGCATACGGCATTGCCGTCGGTGGGCGGCTGACCGCCCCGTCGGCCGATGCCGTGCAGGTCACGGCCCTGGCACGGTTGGATGGCTGGACCTTCGGTTACGGTGAACGTGCCGACACCACGGGCACGCTGCACATCCCCGCCGGACGCGATGTCGAGGTCGCCATCACCACCGGCGACATCATTCACAGCTTCTGGGTGCCGCGTCTGGCGGGCAAGATCGACGCCATCCCGGGTCACGTGAACACGCTGCGCATCCACGCCGACACACCCGGTCTGTACGAAGGGCTGAGCGCCGAATACAGCGGACCCGGCTACCTTGACCGACGGTTCCAGGTGCGCGCCCATGACGCCGATGGCTGGCAAACCTTTCTGCGCGGAGACACCGAATGAACGCCCTGCAGCGGCACCGCAAACTGCACGCGATCTGGGCGTCCGACACGGGCTTTCGCGGCTGGTTCAGCACCGTCAGCCATACCGATCTGGGGCGCATGTTCCTTGTGACCGCTTTCTTCTATTTCGGCGTCGCGGGCGTGTTGTCGATGCTGATCCGCGCGCAACTGGCCACGCCCCATTCCGCCTGGGCCAGCGAAGAGGTTTACGCCCAGCTGTTCACCATGCACGGCACGATCATGATGTTCCTGTTCGCGATCCCCGCGATCGAGGGCATGGCCGTCTATCTGGTCCCCAAGATGCTGGGGACGCGCGATCTGGCCTATCCACGGCTCACGGCCTACGGCTTCTGGTGCTATGCGTTCGGCGGCGCGATGATGCTGGCCTCGCTGGTGCTGGGGCTGGCGCCGAACGGCGGCTGGTTCATGTATCCGCCGCTGACGGGGGGCATCCACGCGCAGGGGATCAACACCGATTTCTGGTTGATCGGGATCACCTTCGTCGAGATTTCCGCGATATGTGCCGCGGTCGAACTCTGCGTGTCGATCCTGAAATTCCGCGCACCGGGCATGTCGCTCGACAAGATGCCGATCTTTGCCTGGTACATCCTCGTCACGTCTCTGATGATCCTGACGGGGTTCCCGCCGCTGATCCTCGGCTCGATCCTGCTGGAATTGGAACGTGCCTTCGGGCTGCCGTTCTTTCAGGCGGATCTGGGCGGCGACAGTCTGTTGTGGCAGCACCTGTTCTGGCTCTTCGGGCATCCGGAGGTCTACATCATCTTCCTGCCGGCCGCCGGCATCCTGTCCACGCTGATTCCCGTCATGGCGCGCACGACCCTGCTGGGCTACGGCTGGATCGTGGCGAGCGTGGTGGCACTGGCTTTCCTCAGCTTCGGGCTGTGGGTGCATCATATGTTCACCACCGGCATCCCGCACATGGGTGTCGCGTTCTTTTCCGCCGCCTCGACGCTGGTGGCGGTGCCGACGGCGGTGCAGGTGTTCGCATGGATCGGCACGATGTGGAAAGGCCGCCCCGAGCTGCATCTGCCGATGCTACATATCCTCGGCTTTTTCATCACTTTCGTGATCGGCGGGCTGACCGGCGTGATGGTCGCCATCGTACCGTTCGACTGGCAGGTGCATGACACCGCCTTCATCACGGCACACCTGCATTACGTCCTTTTCGGCGGCTTCGTTTTCCCTCTTTTAGCGGGACTGTATTACTGGTTACCGCTGGTCACGGGCCGCAGACGGTTCTTCAAACTGGGCGAGACGGCCTTTGCCCTGATCTTTGTCGGATTCCACGGCACGTTTCTGGCGATGCATGTGCTGGGCCTGCTGGGCCAGCGTCGCCGTATCCACACCTATGACGCCGATGCAGGCTGGACCGCGATCAACCTGACCGCGTCGATCTTCAGTTTCATCATGGCGATCGGGCTGGGGCTGGTTTTGGTCGATATCATCATCCACCTGTTCGTCGCCGTGCGCGGCAAGCGCAGCCCTTGGGGCGCGGGCACGCTGGAATGGGCCACGATGTCGCCACCGCCGTCCTATAATTTCGCCAGCCTGCCGCACATCACCTCGCGCGAACCCTACACCGACAACCCGGCGTTGCCGGATGAACTGGCGCGGGGTCTGGGGTATCTCGGTGATCCGCAAGGCGACCGACGCGAAACGCTGATGGTCGATGTCGCCAGCGGCACCCCCGAAGCGATGGTCATCTATCCGCCGAACACCACACTGCCGATCAGGATGGCCGCCGTGACGGGCGTGTTCTTTCTGTCGCTGCTGATCAAGCAATACTGGATCACGCCGTTTGCTGTGATCGGCGTCGCCGCATTCGCGTGGTACTGGGTCTGGTCGCTGGGCGCGCGTTCGGATGCCGGTCCACAACCCACGGGTCGGGATACAGAACTGCCGCTCGCGACGGAAACGACCAGATCACAGGGATGGTGGGGCAGCACGTTCCTGCTCGTCGCGAACGCGACGTTCTTCGGGTCGTTGCTGTTCGGCTATGCGTTTCTGGCCACCATCGCGCCGGGTTGGCCGCCGCCGGTCTGGCTCGATCAGTGGTGGCCCGAACTGATCGCCGGCCTGCTGGCGACCCTTGCCGCGCCTGTGTTGGTGCGTATCGCCCGCACCCGCCTGTCCCTACCGCTGTTCGGCACGACACTTGGCGGCATGCTGCTGCTGGCACTGTGCCTTGGATCGTTGATGTGGCGCACACCCGACCCGACAGCCCATGCCTATGGCGCGACGTTACTGGTGCTGGGCGGATACGGGCTGTTCCATGCGGCTCTGACCGTGCTGATGTTGGCATTCGCGATACTGCGGCTGAAACGCGGATATGTCTCACCCGTGCGGGCGGCGGAACCCGCCATCGTGCAACTCTGGGTCGACTACACCGCCGCCGTGGGTGCCGCATGTCTGATGATCGCCCACGTGCCGGCGCTGCTGACATGAGGGACGTGCTGCGCATTCTGATCCCGTTGCTGCTGTGGCTGGCCGCGTTCAGCGCGATCTACGGGCTGCACGGGCTGGCCTGTTCGCAACATTCGAATGTGCTGAAACAACTGCCTGCCAACAGCGTCCTGATCGGTGCATGGATCGTCGCGATCTGCCTGCAGACCGGCGTATTGATCGGCCTTTACAGATGGCCCTCGCAATCGACGCCGATCCAGCGCATCACCACGATGCTTGGCTGGACCGCCATCGCGGCGATGTTGTGGTCGCTGTTTCCGGTGCTTTTGCCAGGCTGCACCTAGAAGATCATCCGGTCACGAACGAGCCGGACACGCTGGCGGCGTTTGACCGACGCGACATATCAAAAGCTGCCGCGCCGCATCCGAAATTTCCAATGCTGCATAATGAAGCAGTGTCTCTTCTAATTTACCTTGGACTCAAGGTAAATTCCTGTATCATGCTGTATATGTCCAAAAGCCGCTTCAAATTTCATTCTCTGCTGCACAGCGCCAGCATCATCGACAAGCGGCTGGACACGCTGCTGACGCCAATCGGGATCAAACCGAAGCAGGCACGCATCCTGAACGTTCTGAAACGGATCGGCCCATCCTCACAAAAGGTGTTGGCCGAACAATTCGACGTCACCTCCGGCAGTATGAGCACCATGATCGACAGACTTTTGGCTGCCGGTCTGGTACATCGCGAAAAGCACCCGGACGACAAGCGCACTGACGTCATTTCACTCTCCGAGCGTGGACGCGATGTGCTGGTCGAGGTTCGTGACGTCTGGCAAGAGATCGACGATTTGATCGTCGAAAGGCTTGGCACCGAAAAAGCCGCGATATTCAACGAGTTGACACGAGAGTTGAAGTACGCGCTCGGCGGGCGGGTGATCGGCCATCCTGATCATCCGGTCCAATCGAACGGCCAGGCCCAAAAACAACACGTATCCGAAAGAAAGACATGATGGAATCCTTGCGACTTTGCCTTATCGGATCATTCGTTCTTGCATCAGGTGCCGCCGTCGCCGAAGCACCGAACCTACAGACGCCGGCACCGGTAATCTATCTGGCCGACACCCTCGATGAGGCCGACAAACTGGGATGGTGCATCGACACGTTGGGTCGCGGTTTCGCGGAGACGCTTCAGGCACACTCCTGCAAACCGCAAGGCGGGGATGTGCAATTCACCTTTGAACCGGAAACCGGCTTGATCCGCTCGGTCGCCTTTCCCGAGTATTGCGCAGAGCACACACCGCATGCCGCACTGGATTTTGCTCTGACGCGCTGTGATCCCGCTTTGGTCGCCCAGCAGTTTACTTACGATCCCGCAACCCGCGCCATATCGCCGACCGATGATACGACCCTGTGCATGCGTGTCGGGGCGCAAAGCCACCGGGCAGGGCCGTTCATGTCCCGGCCGCTAGAGATGGCTGCTTGCGCCCAAACACCCGCCGAACTGCGAGAATGGGTGGTGCGCGATGGCTGAGCGTCGGATGGCCGCTTTTGTCCGTGAGAACTGGATGCTTCTGTCAGTCTTTCTGGTGGCTGTCGTTTTCGCTCTGTTCATGGCGTCGCGCGTGTTTCTGGATTTCCTCTATTTCAACGATCCCCAAAACGTCGATGTCGATCTCAAGCCGTGGATGACACCGCGCTTCGTGGTGCTGACATATGACCTGCCACGCCCCTTCGTTTTCGAGTTGCTGTCGCTCGATCCAGAGGAAGACGCGGGTCTTCGCTTGCGCCGTATTGCTGAGCGTGACGGGATCACCATGGATGAATTGACCGTTCGTGTCCGCGAAGCGGCCGAGCGATACCGGGCCGAACAGGAATGACCGAGACCGTTCTCGCCCTCATTCCGGACTACGGGCTGTTCATCGTGTTTGCGGTCGTTGTGCTGGCTTGTATGGCCGTGCCGTTGCCAGCCTCGGTGCTGACACTGACCGCAGGGAGCTTTGCTGCAGTCGGTGACCTGTCATTGCCTTTGGTGCTGCTGACGACCTTCGCCGCATTCGTAATCGGAGACCAGATGGCGTTCCTGCTGGCACACCGATTTGGCCGCAAATTGATCGTCCGCTTCGCAAACTCGCCCCGCATGGGCCCTGTCATTGCGCGGAGCGAGAATATGCTGGCCCGCCGGGGTGCGACCGCCGTCTTGCTCAGCCACACGATCTTCAGCCCCACGTGCCCCTATGTGACCTACCTCAGCGGTGCGGGCGGCTTGTCGTGGTCGCGCTTTACGGCCGTGGCGCTGCCGGGCGCTGCGGTCTGGACGGCGGGTTATGTCGGGCTTGGCTATGTCTTTGCCACCCAGCTAGAGCAGGTGGCCACGCTGATCAGCAACTTCTTCGGTGTCGTGCTGGCAGGTGCCGTCGCGGTCGCCGCACTGATGCTTTTGAAAAACCGATGGAAAGCGGCGCAGACCCGCACTGTCGCCTAAGCAATTTCGTCACTTCGTCGATCGGGAGATCAATCATGCTCAAGACAAGCCGCCGCACGTTCCTTGCGGGATCGACCGCCTTGATTGCAACGGGTCTGATGCTCGGGCGTCCCGCCACAGCGCAATCGAACCCGACAGTTTTGACTGTTGCAGGATCAGACGGCGCGTTCACCTACAACGGGAAATCGCCGGGACCGACGTTTCTGATGGACCCCGGCGATACGCTGGATATCGAGCTGGTCAACGATCTTGAACCCTTGCACGACGACTGCACCGACGACGTGAACCAGTTTCACGGGCTGCATACGACCAATCTGCATACTCACGGGCTTCATGTGTCCCCGACGACGGATACGTCAGGTGAATTCGATGCGGACAACATTTTCGTCAACGTCACACCGCGTGGCCAGTTTGTGCCGTGTGAGGAAATCTGCGGCGCTGAAGTGGCAGATGTGTTCCGCGAACATCGTAACCAATTCCGGTTTGAGATCGGCCCCGATCATCCATCCGGCACGTTCTGGTATCACGCGCACAAACACGGTGCGACGCAAAGTCAGGTCGCGGGCGGTCTGGCCGGGCCACTGATCGTGCGCGACAAGCCGGGCAGCATGCCCCCGTATATCGAACAAGCCGAAGAAAAGACCTTCATGCTCATGAACCAAGGGCTGGTTCTGGTGGACCCCGAAGGCGGAGGAGAGGTCGATCCGACGCTGACGCTCCGCCCCGGCGAGGTGCAACGCTGGCGCATCATCAACGCGCAGGCATCAGGTATCGGGGGCGGGTCGTTTGCGCGGATTTCGACAAATGTGCCCGACCTCGAGATGTATCAGATTGCCTTTGACGGCCTGACGCTGCCACGACGGTTTGCGATTGATCAGTATGACCGGGATGAGCCGTGGGAAAACCCTGCTGCCATGGCCCCCGGCAACCGCATGGATCTGATGGTGCGCGTACCTGCCGACGCGGACGAACGGGGCTTTATCGTCGATCTGGGCGCGTCGATCGCCGATGGTTTGGCGTTCACCTCGACGGTCGAGCGGATCGTCCTCAACATCGAGATCACAGGCGATCCGGTGGATCACCTGTGGTCGGACGACCCCGCGCTTCCAGCCGTGATGCTCGAAGACTTCGACGACACCCCGCTTCGTCGGCGGGTGATCAATTTCCAGGGCGGCTTTCAGATCGACGCAGAGCAATACTCCGGCGAGACGAAGCATGTCATGACGCTTGGAACGGCCGAAGAATGGACCATCGAGAATAACACCAATGCAGTCCACGCCCACCATATCCACGTCAATCCGTTCCTGATCACCCATATCAACGGTGTCGCACTTTCACGCGATGATCCGCGCCGGCGTTGGCAGGACACGATCGCACTGCCGTTCAGCGACAACACCGGCCCCGGCAGCATTACCTACAAGACCCGATTCGCGGAATTCACCGGCAAGTTTGTCATTCATTGCCACATCCTGCGTCACGAAGATCGCGGCATGATGCAGACCGTGGAAATTGTCGAAGCGTAGCGCATATTTTTTTCAAAACAAGTTGAAGTCCGATGTGCGACACATCTGACAGCCCGCCGCTGACGGCCGTGGAGAGTATGGCGGTTCCATGCATCGGATCGTGCCGGTATCAATCACAGGAAACCCCAAGGGAGGCTGAAAAATGGACGTCGATTTCAAGAACACGCGCTTCGATCCCGATCTGGTCGAGTTCCACGGCATCGCCAAGCAGATGGCGGCCTCGGTCGGTTACACGGCGGACCTGTCGGTGGACGGTCAGCTGGCGCAGTTGCTGCGGCTGCGCGTCGCGCAGATGAACCCCTGTTCCTATTGCCTGATCCTGCACACACAGGCCGCGCATGATCAGGGCATCGCGGTCGAAAAGGTCGCCCATCTGGCAAGCTGGCGCGAAAGCACGATGTTCTCTGGCCAGGAACAGGCCGCGCTGGCCTATTGCGAGGCGCTGACCGCATACGACCTGCGCGATTTTCCCGGTGCCCACGACGCGCTGGCCGACCACTTCGATGAAAAGGCCATCGCGGAAATCGCAGCGATCGTCATCAACATGAACCTCTGGACCCGCTTGAAACTGGCGCAGGGCCAGGTTCCCACGGCGGGCTGAGGGGATGGCGCTGGTCGGGTTCGGCGGTGGCTGCCACTGGTGCACGGAGGCGGTGTTCCAGTCACTGCGCGATGTGGATTCGGTGTCGCAGGGGTTCATCCGGTCCACCCCGCCGCACGATACGTTTTCCGAGGCGATCGAGGTCACGTTCGACCCGGGCGACATCGCGCTGGAGGCGCTGATCCGGGTCCATCTGGCGACCCATGCCAGCACCGCCGATCACCGGATGCGCGGCAAATACCGCAGCGCGATCTACGTGCCGGATGATGCCATGGGTAAGCAGGCCCGCGCCGCCGTGCATGACGTCGCCCGCGAGACCGGCCTTGGGTTTGTAACGCGCGTTCTGCCGCACGCCGGCTTCAGACCGTCCGACGACCGGTTCCGGAACTACCACGCCCGCAATGCCGAGCGTCCGTTCTGCAAGACCTACATCGACCCCAAGCTTGCAACGCTCCGCCGGGAATTCCTGCCGCTGCTGAAAACCACGGAGCGCGAAACATGACGTTCCTGCGCTGAACGATCCAAACGGCGGATCAGGCCAGCGGATCGTCGTCGCCCAATACCGCGCTGCCCCTGTCGGCCATCTGCGCCAGCTTGATCTGCATCAAGAGCGACATCTCGTCGATGTTGGTCCATTCGTCCACGACCTTGCCGTCGCGCACGTGGAAATGGCTCATCCCCATGACCTGCAACCGCTTGCCGGTGGGCGCGCCCAGCTCTTCGAACACGCCCCAGCCCAGATGGTGGCCTTCGACGATCCAGCGCACTGCGTATTTCACGCCGCCCTCCTCGCAGGGGACGGAACAGATG
>NZ_JBXEQF010000003.1:0-84885 GCF_056858355.1 Yoonia sp. KMU-150 | reverse complement strand
CGATATCGCCGCCGTCGCCATATATGGTGTCGTCGTCGTCACCGCCCCAGATCCGGTCGCTGCCATAGGTCATCACACCGCCCGTGGTCGGACCGGGGTTGGCGCGGGTGTCGCCATAGACGAGATCCTCGCCCGCGCCGCCGAAGATGCGGTCGTTGCCGCCGGTCACGCTGTGGTCGATGGCGACCATCGCGGCTTCCCACACGATCGTGACGACGTCGCCACGGATTTCATCGTCGCCGGCACCGCCGAAGATCAGGTCATGGCCGCCTGTGGCGGTACTGCCGCGAAAGTCCTCCTCGTCGATCCGGCCGAAATCGCCGCTGATGAAATCGTCCCCGCCGCGCCCGTAGATCGTGTCGGCCGCGCCGGTGACCTGCGCATCGGACAGGTCCCGCACATCACCGAATATGGCGCTGCCTTCTGTGGCCGCGCCGACCAGCACATCGGTGCCGCCCGTGACGGTGGCCTGGATGACCGTCTGCGCATCGCCGATCAGGGTATGTGCACCCGCCCCGGCGTGCACGACGATGGTATCGCGTCCGGCGGTCAGCCGGGTCGTGGCGGTGGATGCCGTGCCGTCGACCAGGGGGGTATCGCCGATCAGGGTCTGGCTGAAATCGCGCCCGCCGCCGCGGATCGCGTCGTCACCGGTCACCACGACGCGGCCCGCGACGCTGAACTGGTCGCCGAAGACGAGCCCCCCGGACCGGGCGGGCGCATAGATGACGTCGTCGCCCTGCAGGATCAGGTTCCAGAACGCCACCGGGCTGACCAGCAGGGTCGCGATGGGAACGTCGATATCGCGGACCAGCACCTCCATCTCGGTGGCGGGCCAGGCCCCGTCGCTGTCCATGTCGATGCGCAGGGAGGTGGCCCGCGCGGTGCTGGTGGGGCGGCCTGATCCGGCGATGGTGATGCCGCTCCCGCTGGCATGGATCTGGTGCCCGTCGGTGGTGTTCCAGACATAGCGGCTGGGGATATGGGTCTCGTAACCCTGGTAGTCGACCAACCCGGACCGGTCCATGCGCAGGGTATCGAGAAAGCTGCCGCTGTTGCGTGCGTCGAGAACGGCCATCGGATGGTCCTTTCGTTGCGTCGGCGCGCCACGCCGACCCTCGTGCGTTCATCCGGTCACGCGGGTGGGGGGCGGGCCGCCCCCCGCCCCCGATGTGCAGTGCCTAGACGATCATCAGATCGTCCTGCAGCAGGGTCTTGTCGGGGCCGAAACCCAGCAGCGTGACCTGATCGGCGGCAGAAAGGTTCAGCGTCACGTCATTGCCTGACACGGTGGCCGCGTCGATCACCTGCTGGGCATCGGTAAAGCCGTATTTCCGGTCGATCTGGATCGTATCGACATCGTCGGTGAAGTCGAAAATCCGATCGATGCCGCCGGTCGTGCCGGTACTGCTGGGCGCGTCGACGAAAACAAAGGTGTCGGCATCCGCACCGCCGGTCATCTGGTCGTTGCCCAGACCGCCGTACAGCAGATCGTCACCGGTGCCGCCGAACATGCGGTCGTTGCCGACGTTGCCCGCCAGCGTGTCGTTGCCGGCCTCGCCATACAGGATATCGTGGCCGCCGAAAGCGTCCATGTCGCGGGTGGCGTCGCCATAGATGATGTCGTCGTCGTCACCGCCCCAGATCCGGTCGTTGCCGAAATCGATCCGGTTGATGTCGCCGGGTTCGGTCACGAAGCCGCGCTCGTTGTCGCCGTAAAGCCGGTCACCGCCGCTGCCGCCGAAGATGCGGTCGTTGCCCGCGTCCAGTCGCTGGGCGGTCTCGAACCCCAGTTCGAACAGTACCAGCCTCCCGACATCGCCGTAGACCGTGTCGACGCCCGCCCCGCCGAAGATCAGGTCGTCGCCGGCCTCCACCTGGTTGCCGCTGTAGAACCGCTGGCCCATGACGCGCATGTCGCCATAGATGGTGTCGTCGCCGCCGCGCCCGTAAAGCTGGTCGTCGCCCGCGATGGCGACCAGCGACCGGATCTCGTCGAAATCGCCCACGATCAGGTCCGCACCCGCGTCCGACCCGCTCAACCGGTCGTCCCCGCCGGTCAGGTCGGCATCCAGGCCGAAGGACACATCGCCGATGATCGTGCCGGTGCCGGTGGTGTGATAGGCCACGATCACGTCGTCGCCGCCGGTCAGCGCGGTGGGTCCGCTGCTCAGCCCGTTGGCGGTGGGGGTGTCGCCGATCAGGGTCTGTGCCGCGCCGCCGCCGCCGC
Organism: Yoonia sp. KMU-150; assembly: GCF_056858355.1. Taxonomy (NCBI): domain Bacteria; kingdom Pseudomonadati; phylum Pseudomonadota; class Alphaproteobacteria; order Rhodobacterales; family Paracoccaceae; genus Yoonia; species Yoonia sp. KMU-150. The sequence continues at coordinate 82,655 of NZ_JBXEQF010000003.1, read as the reverse complement.
GGATCGCATCGTCGCCCGCGATCACGGTGCGCCCGCGCACGGAAAACTGGTCCCCGAACAGGGTCGTGCCCGCCATGGATGGGGTCGGCGCATAGATGATGTCGTCGCCACCCAGGGTCTGGTCCCAGAAACTGATCTCGTTGTTCACCAGCGTGGCGATCTTCACGTCGATGTTGCGGATCAGCACGTCGATGTCGGTGGTCGGAAAGGCCCCGTCCGCCCCCAGATCGAACCGCAGGCTGGTGGCCTCCGCACTGCTGGTGGGCCGCCCGTTGGCGGCGATGGCGACGCCTGTGCCGTTGGCGTAAAGCCGGTCGCCTGCCTGATTGTCCCAGACGTATTGCGTGGTGCTGTTGGAAACGTAGGACCCGTAGCGCGCCAATGTGGTCTGCGTCATGTCGAAAGTCTGGTCCGCGCGGCGGGCGTCGAGAATGGCCATGTCGTTATTCCTTTCCTTGAAAGCCGGTCAGTATTGCCTTGATTAAAATCGGTTTATCAGAAAACCACCAGATCATCCAGCAACAGGGTCTTGTCGGTCCCGAAATCCAGCAGGGTCACCCGGTCCGTGGCGGAGAGATTCAGGATCACGTCGTTGCCCGACACCGTGGCCGCATCGACCACCGCCTGCGCGTCGGCGAACCCGTATTGCGAGCCGATCTCGGCGGTATCGACGTCGTCGGTGAAGTCGAATATCCGGTCGATGCCGTCCGATTCATTGTCGAAGACGAAGGTATCCGCATCCGCGCCGCCGGTCATCTGGTCGTCGCCGCGCCCACCCGCGATCCGGTCGTCGCCGCTGCCGCCGAACATCCGGTCGTTGCCGCCGTCGCCCGACAGAAAATCCGCACCATCCTCGCCGTACAGGATATCGGCCCCGCCGTCGCCGGGCGTTGCGGGGGAATCGCCGTAGATGGTGTCGTTGTCCGCACCGCCCCAGAGCCTGTCATTGCCGTATGTGATCGTGGTGCCGAAATCCTCCGACAGGCCCGACCGGGTATCGCCGTAAAGCCTGTCCTCGCCCGCACCGCCGAACACGCGGTCGTTGCCGCCATGGGCGGTGTTGATCGCGGAAATGTCGTAGATGGTGGCGAAGTCGCCATAGACCGTGTCGTCACCGGTTCCCGCAAAGATCAGATCCGCGCCGCCGGTGGCGTCGTTGCCCAGGAAATTGCCGGCGCCGATATCGTCGTAGTCGCCATGGATCGTATCGGCTCCGCCGCGCCCGGACAGGACGTCGTCGCCACCCGTGGCCAGTGAATCGCCGATCTGGCGTGCATCGCCGACGATCGTGTCGCCTTGCGTATCCGACCCGGTCAGCCGGTCGGCCCCGCCGTGGAACGTGGCGTTGATACTGTAGTCCGCATCGCCGATCAGCACCGATGTGCCGGTGCTGTTGTAGGCCACGATGGTATCCGCGCCGCCGTCCAGCCGCGCATCCGTGCGGCTGCCGAATTCCGCAGACAGGGTCAGGGTGTCGCCGATCAGGGTCTGGCCCGCACCGTCGCCGCCGCGGATCGCGTCGTCGCCCGCGATCACGGTGCGGAACGCCACGCTGAACTGGTCGCCGAAGATCGTGGCGCCTGCCGACCCCGGGGCGTAGAGGATGTCGTCACCGCGCAGGATCTGGTCCCAGAAGGTGACCTCGCCCAGCAGCAGCGTGGCGATCTTCACGTCGATGTTGCGGATCAGCACGTCGATATCGGTGCCCGGGTAGGCGCCGTCGGTGCCCAGGTCGAACCGCAGGCTGGTGGCCACGGCACTGCTGGTGGGCCGCCCGTTGGCGGCGACGGCGACGCCCGTGCCGTTGGCATAGATCCGGTCGTCCAGCGGATTGTCCCAGACGTATTGCGTGGTGGTGTTGCTCACGTAGCTGTCGAACCGTGGCAACTGCTGCACGCTCATATCGAAGGTTTCGTCGGATTGGCGGGCGTCGAGAATGGCCATCTGGGGTCTCCGTTCGGATCGGGCGTTTGCCGGGACCACACTTCGGCAGACGGCATCCTTGTCCCGCCAAGGGTAGGACAGGGGTGCGGGGCTGGCAACCGGTGCACCCCTGTGCCCGGACCCGGACGGGCCGGACGGCAAAAGGGACCGTCCCGCAGGCGGCCCCTTGCAAGGATGACCGGGGCGGCCCGGTTTGCGTGTCTAGAACAGGCCGATATCGTCCAGCACACCGCCCGCCGTCCCGATGATGCTTTCCAGCAACCCGTCGAGATCGGCCCCGTAGCCCACCAGTGTCACCCGATGTGCCACCGACAGCTCCAGCGTCACGTCGGAACCGAAGACGGTCGCGTTCGACAACATCAGATCGAGGTCGATCAGGCTGTAATCGCCTTCCAGCATCAGGTTGTCGCTATCGCTGTCATAGCCGTGGATGCGGTCCACGCCGGTCGAGGTTTCGTCGAAGACGAAGACATCCGCACCCGCGGCACCGGTCATCTGGTCGTTGCCCTGACCGCCGTAGAACGTGTCGTCGCCCAGACCGCCGAACATGCGGTCGTTGCCGCCGCCGCCATAGATGACGTCATTGCCGGCCTCGCCCCAGAGCACGTCATTGCCGCCGTTCAGGACAGTGTCCTCGGGCTGGTCGCCATAGATGATGTCGTCATCCGCGCCACCCCAGATCCGGTCGTGCCCATAGGTCATGTCGGGTGCGGGGGCATCGGGGTCGGTCACGGCAGGGGCGGGGATCTGCGTGTCCCCATAGATCGTGTCCACACCCGCACCGCCGAATATCCGATCGTTGCCCATCAGCACCTGCATATCGGCGGCATCGGTTTCGGTATCCGCGACGTCGCCGTTGATCAGATCGTCACCGGCGCCGCCGAAGATCAGGTCGTCGCCCGCATCCAGCACCGATCCGTCGCCGATCTGCCCGACATCGCCGGTCAGCCGGTCATCGCCGCCACGACCGTAGATCACGTCGTCACCGCCGGTCACATCCGCATCGCCCATGCTGCCGACGTCGCCGATGATCACATCGGCCTGTATCTGCGACCCGGTCAGCATATCGTCACCGGCGATCACGGTGGCATTCTGCGCGGTCATGGTATCGCCGGTCAGCATGGAGGTGCCGGTGGCGTTGTAAGCGACGATGGTATCGTCGCCCGCGGTCAGGCGGGTGGTGGCCGCAGCACCCTGGGTGCCGATGGTGCGCAGGGCATCGCCGGTGAAATCCTGCGCGTCACCGCTCCCGCCGCGGATGGCGTCGTCGCCGGTGTCGTGGGTGCGGTCCATCACGCTGGCCAGATCGCCGAAGATCGTGGCGCCCACGCTGCGGGGGGCATAGATCACGTCATCCCCGGCCAGCGTACTGCTCCAGAATGTCAGGTCATCGGAAAGCAGCGTCGCCAGCGGTGTGTCCACATCGCGCAACAGCACGTCCATATCGGTGCCGGGGTAGCTGCCGTCACCGCTCAGATCGATGCGCAGGGTTTCGATGAAACCGGAACTGGTGGGCACACCACCCGCCGTCAGGTTGATGTCGAACCCGGTGGCATAGACGCGATGTCCGGGATCGGTTTCCCAGAAGAAATGCGACACGGAACTGTCGATCGTGTCGGAAATGGTGGAAAGCCCCGGCATCTCCATATCGAAGATTTCATCGGCGCTGCGAATGTCCAGAATTGCCATTGGTAACCTCATACTCGTTTTGGTTGTTAAAGTGATATGAGAACTACCCAAGCGCGACACCTGGGCAGAAATGTGGCCGCTCTCTGCCGATGATTGGAAAGTTAATTTGGGATTTTGAAAGGTTAGTTAACATAACCTTGATTAGACGCGCAGTCGGGTGCTCTGGGGAAGCGCGCTACCGTGAGGTAAAGTTATTATTTAAAACCAATGGATTACACCCTAAAAGACCATCGCGTGGGCACCGTGTCTTCGCAATTTTCTGTTCAAGAACGCCGCAAGGTCGAGAACTGATGGCACGCAGGGGTGTCTGTCGGAGAGATGGCGGGACGCTCCTGTCGCGGGGTGACCATGCAGGATAGACGGTCGCTGCGCCGCCCTAGAAGAAGAAATCGTCCGCAGGCAGGTCCGGGTGGTCGGACACGGATGGGGCGAAATTATCCGGGCCGCTTATGGGCAGCTCCGGCACCCGTTGCGCTGCCTGCTGCGGCACGTCCAGTGGCGGCAGCGTGTGAAAGACGAAGGCATCCGTACCGGAATCCGCCCCGGCCCCGGCCACACCGCCCGCCGTATAGTCGCCCGCGTCCACCGTCACCTTGAAATCCCGCAATGATCCTGCAAAATTGGCCTTGCCCCAGGGGTTGCCGAACATCAGGTCGAGCCGCCCGCTGTCGCGCAGCGTGCCGTCGAAATCCGCCGTGACCGCGACACCGTCGACGGAGAGCGCCAGAACGTCATCCGCCAGCGTGATCGTCACGGCGTGCACCGCCCCGTCGCCGATGCCCGCGCCGGAAGTCATCAACCGGGTCATGTCGCCACCCGTGTCCCAGGCGTAAAGCCGCAGCTCGCCCACGTCGGTCACCTGCGCCAGGAAGCTGCCGTGCAGGCGCATCACCTCGCCGGCACCCCCTGCGCCTTCCAGCGTGAAGGACAGCGCGAATTCGTCCGCATGCAGGATATCGGCGACATGGGCGCGGTCCACCTGCGCCGTCACCCCCGGCGCGCCCAAATAAAGCCCGCCTGAATCGCCCTGCCCCATGCCCGCGAGCACCTCCGCCTCCCCCAGATCATAGGCCACGAAGCGCCCGTCCGCCTGCATGCCCAGCACATCCGGCCCCGCGACCGTGACCGTGCTGACCGCCGATGTGCTGGCACCCGCCCCGTCGCTGACCGTCAGCACCGCGTCATATGTGCCCCCACCCCCATAGGCGTGGGTGACGACGGCCCCCACCGCCGTCACCCCATCGCCAAAGTCCCAGTGGTAGGTCAGCCCCCCGACCGCCTCCGGGACTTGTGCCGTGAAAACCCGTGCGGCCGCATTGCCCGCCGCGGGTGACACCTGGAACTGCGCGCTCAGGAACGTACCACCCGCATCCGCGACACCCATGTAGCTGGCCGAGGCCCCGGCCCCGGTCAGCGCCACGTCGCCGTCGCCGATCAGCGTGAACCGGTGCGCGCCGGTCGTGGTCAGCGAAGAGGACACGAAGACATCGCCGTAAAACCCCGGGCCATGCGGATCCTGATCTTGCACGGTCACGTTGCCCGCCACCTGCCAATCGGCCTGTTCCGCCGATGTGCTGTCCGGCCCGATCAGCCCGCCGGTCAGGTTGTCGGTCACCGTCACATCCAGGCTTTCCGCGCTGACCCGGATGCGCGGGATCTCGACCGATGCATCCGCGCCGTCGTCAGCGCCGCCGTCCGCATGCAGCACCGAGTTGTTTGCGATCACCAGCCCTTCCGTCTCGCCTACCGTGATGCCATGGGTGTGTGCCCCCACCAGCAGATTGTCGGTGATCGCGATATCGCGGTAGAACATCTCCGCCCCCGCCAGCCCGCGATCCACCTGATCGTTGCGGATGAAGATGAGCTGTGCCGCCGTGCCGTCACCGATATCGAGGATATTGCCAGAAATCGTGACGCCAGTCGTGGGGGCGGTAGTGCCGCGGGTCCAGAACTGGATGAAATCGGGATGGTCGCCCGCATCCGGGGCGGCACGGAAATCGTGGATATGGTTGCCGCTGATCGTCACGTCCTGCACGCCGCCAAAGTTCAGCCCGTCGCTGCGCATGTCGGAAATATCGTTGCCCGCGATCACGACACCTTGGCTGTCGGAGGTCACCACCCCGCGCACGAAGCCCGACAGGGTGCTGTCGGTGAGGGCGATGTTTTGTGATCCGGTGATCGACAGGGCGAACCCGTTGCCGAAGCCGTCCACCGCATCCGATACGCCCGTGGCCACGTCACCGTCGAAGACCGCGTTCGTGATGGTGATACCGGCGCTGTCGCGGATCGCGAAGGGGCGGGTCCAGGCCGGATCGCCGGGGGTGAAGCGGTAATCGAAGGTGATGCCGTCGAAGGTCAGGTTGGCGGCGCCGCGCAGGTCCAGCCCGGTCAGCACCGCCGTGCCGGGGTCGGCGGCGCGGAGCGTCACACCGCCCGCGAAATCCATGTCCAGCCCCGCCTGCCCCTTCAGCGTGAGCCTGCCATAGTCACCCCCCGCCAGCAGGATCACATCACCGGTGCCCGCCGCGTGCAAGGCGGACAGCAGGGATGCGGCGTCGGACACGCTGTGGGTGGCGGACATGGCGAAAGCTCCGGCGGCAGCTACGGATCACGCGAAAAAGCGTTTTGAACGCAAAGGGTTACAGGCCCCGCACTTTAGAAAGTGTGAACTGTGGCGGGCAATCCAAATTTTGCCCGATTTTCGCCGCATTCTGGAAAATTAAACGTTTACAAACGCTTGGCGATATCCCGCCCCGGCGGCAGTTGCAGGCATCCGCGCACAATCGCCAGCGCCGCGCGGGGCTGTGCACGGATCAGCAACTGTGCCGCCTTGGCCGCCCCATAGGCCGCCCCGCCCGGCAGGCCCCATTTGCAGAATCGCCACAGGAACCGCATCCGCGCCCGGTGCATGAAATAGAGCGAGAAGGGTGACGCGCCCCGGTTCACCCCCGCCGACCCGATGGAGGTGCCCGCGGTGTGATAGACCACGGCCGCCGGATCATGCGCCAGCGGCAGCGCGCCCCGGCGCTGCGCCCAGTCACCCTCTTCGTAATAGAGGAAGTAATCCTCGCGCAGCGGGCCCGCCGCCTCATAGAAGGCGCGGCTCGCCACCATGCTGGCCCCGGTGATGAAATCCATCTCGCCTGCATCGGGCGCGGGTGTCGTCGCCGGGTCAGCATATTGGTTGATGTTGTCGGTCACCCCCAGATGCCAGCGGATGCGCCCGCCGTCGATCTGGATTTTCGATGTGTCCTCGGCATAGATCACCCGCCCCCCCATCAGGGAAAACCCGCCCGGGGCCGTGGCAAAGACATGCGGCGTGGCGGGAGGGACCACCGTATCGGGGTTGAGTATCCAGAACCGGTCCAGCTTGGGATCGCGCGCCAGATGCGCCAGCCCCACGTTCACGCCACCGGCGAAGCCCGCGTTGCGCCCGGTCTCGATCAGGGTGACCCGGTGCACCTGCCCGGTCCCGTTCAGATGCACCGGTTTCAGGCAGGGGCGCAGGGCGAAGGGCAATGTGTCGGGCGGGGTATAAAGCGTGTCACCCGCGGCCCAGCCCCGGATCGCCGCGACGCTGTCGTCGCGCGAGCCGTTGTCGACCACCACGATGCGCAGCGCCACGTCGGTGACCGCCAGCAGGCTTTCCAGACAATCGCGGATCACGTCGCCGGAATTGAAGCTGACGATGACGACGCCGAGCACGGGCAGTTGATCGGGGTCGGTCATGGTTCAGCGGGCATAGCACGGCGCGGCGCGCGCGGGGGCTGCGGCGGGCGCGGTGTCGAAGCGGGTGAACCTGTGGCCCGCCCGTGATGCCTCCTGCGGTGGGGCGACCTCATCCGTCGCGGGTGTCGCACGGATCATCCAGACCCCGGCCCCCAGCATGAAGAAGGTGAAGGAATAGATGTTGGTCCAGATATGCACCGTGCAGATCGTGAAACTCAGCCCCAGAAAGGTGAAGACCCAGGCCCGGCGGAACTGCGTCAGTGTCGCATCACCCGCGAAATCGCGCCGCATGATGTGAAACACCACCAGCACATAGCCCGCGGCCACCGTCAGGAACCCGGGGATGCCGTAGCGCACGGCCATCACCAGCCAGTAATTGTCCATGCTGCCCGAATACATATACCAGGGCCGCACCCAGTCCTTGAACCCCAGCCCGAAGACCGGGTTGGCCCAGACGTTCACCATGCCCCATTCGAAGATCTGCGCGCGCCAATAGGCGGTATGGGCGGAAAACGTCGCATAGGACATGAAGACCTGGATCGGCGTGCGGTTCGACAGCAGATCGATCACCACATAGGCCAGCACAAAGAGCCCCACCAGCAGCCACCAGCGGTGCCGGGTTTTGAACATCATCGCCCAAGCGATCAGCCCCAGTTGCAGCACGATCGCCAGGAGCGCGCCCGAGGACAGCGCCAGAAACCCGCAGGCCGCGATCAGCGCCGAGACGATCCAGCGCCGCGCGGTGCCCACCATGCCTTCCATCGCGACGAAGGACAGCGAGAAGGTGACCGAACAGAACAGCCCGAAATGGATCGGATGGGCGAACCCCATCTGCACCCGCTCCAAGCCAAAGCGCCGGTCCTGAAAGTTCAGTTCCGGCGTGCGCAGCCCCGCCGCGCGAATGGCCTCCAGCATCAGCGGGCGGCCGGTGATCGTCTCGAACAGGGCCAATGGCGCCATGCAGCAGACGATCAGCACCAGCGCGCGGCACAGGGCACCGAATTCCGCCGGCGTGCGGATGAAGGCACGCCCCAGGAAATAGCCGCCCAGAAACTCGATCCCCACCGATCCCATCTGCTCGATCACCATCGACGGGTTGTTCATCGCCAGTGCGATGGCGGACCACCCGATATGCAGGGTGAACAGGATATCGGTGGCCAGAACCCGGCCATGCCGCCCGGTCAGCACGCCGATCATCGCCGGCAGCACCATCACGATCAGCAGCAGCCGCAGCCCGGTCATCAGCAGCGGCCCGGCCTGAATGCCCACCGGGATCACCACCGCCAGCAGATAAAGCCAGACCACCACGGGCAAAGCACCCGCCGCCGCAAGGGGCCGGGCTGCGGGCCGCGCGGCGCGGCCATCGTATGGGGCGGTCATGGTCACCGGGTGTCGATCCTTGTGGCGCTTGCTGCGCTCTGGTCAGGGTCGTTGCTGCTCTCGCCTTCGGATAGTAGTGACTTGCGGCATGAATGCGACCGGTTTCGGCCGGTTCCGTGCAACCCGCCTCAGGGTGTGGCAAGCATACCCGCGCCCACATCCGCACCGGGCAGCCGGTAGGACGCCGGATCGCCCGGATCGCGCAGCGATGCGGCCCCGAAGACCGTGCCGTAATAGCCCGCCACGTCCCATGCGAAATTCTGCACGATCAGGTTGTCCGTCACCCGCCAGTCACCCTGCCCGCCAAAGCCCGCGATATCCGTCACCACGTTGCCGGTGATCGTCACGTCGCGCGCCGCAGGTGTCACGCGGATGCGCGGCACCCAAAGGCTGGGGCTGCCGGTATCGCCCGCCGCTGCCGGGTTCTGCACCACCGTGTTGCGCGCGATCACCAGCCCCCGCGTCTCGCCCACGGTGATGCCGTGGGTATGGGCGTTGATGATCACATTGCCCGTGATAGAGACGTTTTCATAGAACATCTCCGCCCCCGCCAGCCCGCGGTCGACCTGATCGTTGCGCATGAAAATCGACTGTGTCCACCGCCCCGTCCCTGCGTTGAGCACGTTGTCCGCGATGGTGATGTCGCGCGACGGGGCGGTCGTGCCATTGGTCCAGAGCTGGATCATGTCGGCGTGGTCGTCATTGCTCAGGTCACGGGCGAAATCGTGGATATGGTTGCCGGTGACCGTCACCCCCTGCACCTGTGCGAAGTTCAGCCCATCGCTGCGCATCGCCGTGATCTCGTTGCCCGCGATGGTCAGCCCGCTGCTACGCGTCGCCACCAGCCCGCGCAAAAAAGTGGTCAGGAGACTGCGGGTCAGGGTCACATCCGCGCTGTCGGTGATGGCAAGCCCGTAACCGGTGGGAAAGCCGTCCGCCGCGCGGTCACCCCGGACCGTGACCCGGTCGAAAGTCACACCCCGGCTGTCCGTCACCGCGAAGGGGCGCAGATGCGGTGGGTCACCCGCGCGGTAGGTATAGGCGAGCGTGATCCCCGTCAGCGTCACGCCCTGCACGTCGCGCAGGTCCAGGCCGGTGAGGGTGGCCCCGGGCTGGCCGGTCAGGGTGAGGTCGCGCGTGCCGCGCAGGGTCAGGTCGTCGTAGTCTCCGGAAGCCAGCGTGATGACCGCTCCGGGTGCTGCCTGCGACAGGACGGTTTGCAGGTCGGCGGCACTTTGCACGGTCTGCGCCTGTAGGAGGCTTCCCCAGAAAAGCACCAACATCAGAAAAACGCCCCGCCCTGCCGCAGGCCGGGCAGCGCCCTCTCTCCCCCCGGGAGGGCGCTTTTGCAGCCTCGCGGATTTCATACCCGGCCCATGTGCTGCGCAGGTCCTGCTTCACAAGACCGTTTCCCGCGCCCACCCAGAGAGAGCGCAGCCCTCACCGCGTCACACATCCGGCAGGTCTCCGATCAGCTCTGCGATGTCCTTTTCCCACCAGCGGCTCTCCTCCAGCCGCGTCACGACATCTTCACCGAACCGCATCTTCAGCCGCTTTGCAGGCACGCCGCCGACAATCTCGTAAGGCATCACGTCGCGTGTCACCACGGCCCCCGCCGCCAGCACCGCGCCGTTGCCGATCACCTTGCAACCGCTCAGAACCGTCACCCGGTCGCCGATCCAGACGTCATGGCCGATCACCAGTGGATTGTCGAAATCGGCCGGAATAGTGTCTGTTTCGACCAGCCCCAAGCCTGCGTTGTAAAAGAACGGATGCATCACCGGGCGCGCCACCGGATGATCCCTGCGCCGCACGATCAGCCCCGCGCCGCAGGACACGTAACGCCCGACGACCGTGCCGCGCGGCAGCACGCCGGGCTGCAGCAGCGACCCGTAGGAATAGGCGCCGACCTCCATCCCGTGATGGGCGGCCAGAATGTCGCGCCATGGGGCCGACCACATCAGCCCGCCCGCGCGCCGGGCACAGATGCGCTGCACCAGCCCGCGCAGATACCGCAGGTGATAGAGCGGCTTCACCCAGGCCCCCGCCCGCCCACGCGCCTCCAGCGCCGCGGCCTTCGCGGGGGCGTCCCGCACGATATGATCCTGCCAGTTCATCCGCCGATATGACCTCGCAGATGCCGCAACGTCCAGAGCGCCAGCACACAGGCCACCGGCAGTGTGACCCAGACCCAGGGCGCCCCCGGCAGTGCCGTGACCAGCACCAGCGCAAGCCCTGCGTGCCCCGCGATCACCGGCCTTGCGTCGAAGCCACAGCGCCGGACCAGCAGCCACAGCGCCAGCACATGGCCCAGCACCTCGCCCACGGCCCCGATCCAGATCAGCGTGACCAGCGATCCACCCTGCACCGCCGCGATCCAGATCAGCGGCAGCACCGCGATGCGCGGGATATTGGCCCACATCGCGTTCCCGGTCTCGCCGCGTGCCAGCGCCACGATGGCGGGGCCGGATTTCATCACCCGCAGCGCCTGTGCGATGGCCAGCGGCACCAGAAGCGGCACTATTCCGGCGTATTTCGCCCCCAGTAGCCAAATCACCAGCGGCGGCCCGGCCAGCGCCACGGCCAGCACCAGCACGATGCCCATCGCCAGTCCCGCCTCGACGGTGACGCGCGCCAGCCGGTCGAAAGCCTCCCCCGTGGCCCGGCTGAGCTGCGGCAGAAAGAAATTCTGCGCCGATTTCGCCATCACCAGCGTCGGCGTCAGCGTCAGGGTGAAGGCCAGCGCAAAAAGCGCCAGCGCCTCCATCCCGATGACGCGGCCCACGATCACCTTGTCGCCCTGAAACACCGCGAACAGCAGGATGCCGTTCACCAGCAGCGGCCAGCCGAAGCGCAGGCTCTCGCCCACCACCGCGCCGTCCCAGACCAGACGGTACGCCCGCCGCGCCGTCAGATGCGACAGCACGACCATCAGCACCGCCTGCACGATGATCGCCCAGAGCATCACGCGCCAGTCGCCGAAGGCAGCGGCCAGCGGCCAGACCAGCAGCAGCGACACACATGCCGGCACCGTGCCGGTCAGCACCAGCGGACCGAACCCCATGTCGCGGCCCAATCGGTGAATATCGAAATGCTGGAGTGCGTTCAGCACCGGCACGCATGCCAGCACCCGGTAGGCCCAGGCGACCTCCGCCACGCCCATGAAGGCGGCCAGCGGTCCCGCCAGCACGAAAAGCACCCCTCCCGCCAGCACACCGCGCAAAAGCTGGAACCCCTGCAAGGCGGCCTGAAACCGGGGCTGCGCCTCTTTCGCCTGCACGATCTGCTGCTGCAGACCCAGCGTGCTCGCCATCTCCACCAGCGCCATGGCGATGGCGAAGGTCGCGGCCACGCCGTAGTCATCCACAGGAATCAGCCGCGCCACCAGAAGATTGCGCGCCAGCAGCAACAGCGACGTCGCCGCATTCCCCGACAGGATCAGAAGGCCTGTTTTCCACATGAATGTTTTCGCGCCTTTGCGGCGTCCGTTCTGCTCTGGCTCTTTGTTCCCCGTTTGCCATGATCGGGTCAAGAACGCCCCGCGCGCCGTGACCACTCTGGTCAAGACCGTGGGATTTTGGTTCAACCGTCGCAACGGCCCGCAAAGGGCGCTTTCGGGGCGAGCAGCCGCCATGAACCACAGTCCGGCCCTTCAGCGCGTGGCGCGCGGTGACCTCTGCGCGGGTTGCGGCGCCTGTGCGGCCATCGCCCCCGCGCAGATCGCCATGCAGGTACAGCCCCCCGGTTTCCTGCGGCCCGTGCAAAGCGCGCCGCTGACCGGCGACGCCGAACGCCGCATCGCCACCGCCTGCCCCGGTCTGGGCCAGACGGTCGATGCCGCGGGCCGCAGCGACCATCCGCTCTGGGGGCCTTACGTTTCCATGCACACCGGCCACGCGACCGACCCCGATATCCGTCATGCCGGGTCTTCGGGCGGGGCGCTGTCGATGATCCTGATGCATCTGCTGGCCGACGGCGTGGTCGATGCGGTGATCCAGACGGCCGCCTCGCCCAAGCTCGCCATCGGTAATGCCACAGTGCTGACGACGGATGCGGCGGGCGTCACCGCCGCCGCCGGATCGCGCTACGCCCCCTCCGCGCCGCTGGCCGATCTGGCGAAACATCGCGCCACCGGCAAACGCTTCGCCTTCGTCGGCAAGCCCTGCGACGTGGCCGCCCTGCGCGCGATGATGGTGCGTGACAAGGACCTCGCTACCCAGATCCCCGTGCTGCTGTCGTTCTTCTGCGCGGGCGTGCCCTCGCATACTGGGTCAGAGGCTGTTCTCGCCGCGTTAGACACTGATCTGGCACAGACCGCCGCATTCCGCTATCGCGGCAACGGCTGGCCGGGGCAGGCCACGGCCACGCTGCACGACGGCACCCGGAAATCCATGAGCTATCACGCCAGCTGGGGCGGTATCCTGTCGAAACACGTGCAGCACCGTTGCAAGATCTGTGCCGACGGCACCGGCATGGTCGCCGATATCACCTGTGCCGATGCGTGGGAGGTGGACGCCCAGGGCTACCCCCTCTTCGACGACGCCCCCGGCACCAGCCTGATCGTGGCGCGCACGGCGCTTGGCGCGCAGATCGTCAAGGCCGCGCGTGACATGGGCCGGATCGCCACGGCGGATTTCGACGTGGACAGTCTCGCCGCGATCCAGCCCGGCCAGCGCGAACGGCGCCGCGCCCTGCTCGCCCGCCTGATCGGGCGGCGCATCGCCGGAAAACCGGTCCCTGACTACAAGGGTCTGCACCTGCGCCAAGCGGCCCGGCAGAACCCATTGCTGCGCAACTTGAAAAACCTCGGCGGCATGCTGCGCCGCTCGCTGAAAGCCCGCACATGACACCGCTCCAAATCTGCCTCATCATGCACTCCACCCGGTCGGACAATCTGGGTGTCGGCGCGCTCACGGTGTCGGAGGTGGCGATCATCCGCGACATCGCCCGCGATCTGGATCATCCCATCCACATCACCGTGATGGACTGGAAGGACCCCCGCGCGCCCTACGTCATCGGCGATGACGTGACGGTGAAAGACCTCGACGGAAAGGTCATGCTGAACCCGCGCGGCTACTTCGCGCAGGCCCGTGCCGCCGACATGGTGATCGACATCGGCGGCGGCGACAGTTTCGCGGATATCTACGGCGGGCGGCGTCTGCGGCGCATGTTCGTGCTGAAGTTTCTCACCCATTTGGCCCGCACGCCGCTGGTCATGGCGCCGCAGACCGTGGGGCCCTTCACGAAAACAGTGTCTAAAGCGGCGGCAAAGCTGTCCTTGCGCCTGTGCAAGATCGTCGCCACCCGTGATGCGATGTCCACCTCCGCGATCCGTGACCTCGGCGTCAAACGCGCCGTGATCGAGGCTTCCGACGTCGCCCTGCGCCTGCCCTATGACCCGCCCGAAACCACGGATGACACCACCCGCGTCGGCATCAACGTTTCGGGCCTGCTGATGGCGGGCGGCTATACCGGCAAAAACGAATTCGGGCTGAAGATGAACTATCCGGGACTGATCCGCGATCTGATCGGGTATTTTCAAGACCAAGGGGCAGAGGTCCATCTCGTTCCCCACGTGATCGTGCCCGCAGGGCGCATGGCGGCGGAAGACGACTACCGCGCCTCGCTCTCCCTGCAACAGGAATTCCCCGCATGCATCGTGGCCCCCGCGTTCGAGACCCCGTCCGAGGCGAAAACCTATATCGCGGGGATGGATTTCTTCATGGGTGCGCGGATGCACGCCTGTATCGCGGCCTTCTCCGCCGGTGTGCCGGTGATCCCCATGGCCTATTCCCGCAAGTTCGCGGGTCTGTTCGGCGCCATCGGCTATGACCACACCGTCGACTGCACGCGCGAGACGGCGGAGGCGATCAGGGCAAAGATCGTGACCGGGTTCGAAGAGCGCGACACCCTGGCCGCCGAGGCCGCCACCGCCCTGCGGACCGGACGCACCAAACTCGGGGCCTACGAGGACGCCCTGCGCGGGCTGTGCCGGGAACTAATCGCGCGGAAAACCGGCTGACCTATCCTTCGCGGTTCCACTTGGCCGAGAGCCGCTCGGGCCGTCCCGCAAGGGCCAGATCCAGCATCCGGCGGGCGCGGTAGGCGCGGATCCGGGCGAGGGCCGCGAAGGCCAGCGCCTTACCGCGCGCATCGGGCACGCGGTCGCAGGCCAGGATGCGCGGAATTTCGGCCAGCGGCGACAGGCCCATGGCAAGCGTCTTGGCGATCCATTTCGCTTTGCCGCCCGGCCCCGTGACGCGGGCATAGTCATGCGCCATGTGCCTGTCCCATTTCGCGAAGAGATCGGCGAAGCTGTCGCGCGCGGGGTGATAGACGCGCATCTGCGGCACATAGCGGATCGTGAAACCGGCGGCGGTCGCGCGCTGGCCCCAGTCGCGGTCCTCTGCCACGTCGAGGCCCGCGAAGGGGCCGACGCTGTCCAGCACCGCGCGCCTGACCACCAGATTGCCGGTGCCGGTGAACCCCTCGCGGGCGATATAGCGGTCCATGCGGTAGGCATAGATACTCTCGTAGGCTTCCAGCAGGGTCCAGTTGTCAGGATCTGCGCGGGCGATGCGCACGTCGCCGCCCAGGATGTCGTGATCGGGAATCGCGCGGGCGGCATTGGCCAGCCAGCATTTCGCCGCCAGACAATCGGCGTCGATGAAAGCCAGCACGTCACCCGTGGCATGGGCCACGCCCAGATTGCGGGCCGGACCGGGACCGGGCGTTTTCTCCTTCAACAGGGTCACATTTTTCGGCACCTGCGGCAGGACGCGCGAGCCGTTGTCGACCACGATCACCTCGTCCGGGGGCCGCGTGCCCTCCGCCAGCGAAGCCAGACAGCGCGCCAGCATGTCGGGCTGGTTGAGGTGCGGAACGACGACGGAAATCCGCATCAGTCGTAGCCGCCGTAGGTATTGTCGGGGTCGGTATAGCGGCACTTGTTCAGGATCACGCCCATAACGTTGGTCTGGGACGCGATGTCGCGCTCGCAGGCGTCGATCTGGCGGATCGTGGTTTCCTCGGCCGCGGCGATCAGCAGCACCGCGTCGACCTGGCCCAGAAACGCCATGGTATCGTCGCCTGTCATCATCGGCGGCATGTCGAAAAGCATGACCGTAGGGTCGTAGGTCGCCGCGATCTCGTCGAGTGCGCGCGCGGTGCGCCGCGATTGCAGCAGTTCCGCCGGGGCCGGGACCGGGTCGGCGTGGGCGGCAAAGATCAGGTTGTCGCCGATCCGCACGGCGGTCTCGGCAAAGCGCGCGGTGCCCGTCAGCACGTCGGCGAAGCGGTTGTCGCCGGGCAGGCCCAGAGTGCGCGCGAGGCTGGGTTTGCGCATGTCCATCTCGGCCACGATGGTGCGCTGGTCGGTCAGGCGGCCCAGGCTGAAGGCCAGATTGGCCACGAAGGTGGATTTGCCGCAGCCTGCCTTGGGCGAGGTCACGGCGATCCGGGTCCAGCCCTTTGCCGCCATCTGCTGCAGCAGGCGGGTGCGGATCACGTCGAAATCGGTGGCCCCGCGCCCCGCCTCACCGGCCACGATCCGGTTCTGCGCCAGCCGCCGGGGCGCGGGCACATGCGCGGGCAGGTCGGTCCAGAGCGAGCCGCTTTCCGGCAGCTGCAACTCGGGTGGCAGACGGCGCGTGGCGCGGGCCTTGGCGATGGCGTCCTGTATCTTGTCCATGGGTCTCTCCTAGAGGCCAGCGGTCCGGCGGCCGATCATGAGATCGAGCGGGGCCACATGGGCGTGCACCAGCCAGAGCAGCACCGGCAGGGCCACGAGGGCCGCGGTGACCGCCCCGCCGATGATCGCGCGGCGGCGCATGAGTTCGAATTTGGTGCGCATCAGCGGCACCGTGCCGAAGGGTGTGATGCCCAGTTTGCGGGTCAGATCGGCGGGCCGGCGCACGGCGGTGTTCATCAGTTCCATCAGCACGACGAGCGCCAGACCGAGCACGAGACCCGCGCCGACACCGGCACCGGCCACCAGCACGCGGCGCGGGCTTTGCGGCGCGCGCGGGGCCACGGCCTGTTCGATCACGGAAATCCGCTGCCCCTTGGCCAGCGCCTCGATGGTGTCGCCGGTTTCGGCGCGGGCGCGGTTGGCCACGGCCTGATCATACTGGATGCGCAGGTTTTCATAGTCGCGCTGCAACTGGTCGAGCGTGATCGCATTGCCCGGTGTCGCGGCGATGGAGGTGCGCAGCGCCTCCATCGTGTCCATGATCCGGGCCTTCTGGTCGTCGATAAAGGCCAGCTGCCCGTCGATATTGGCCAGCTGGATCTCATAGGCGGTCATCGGCGCGCCGTCGTCACCGGTCTGCAATCCTGCCGCAAGCTGGGCGGCGACCCGCGCCTCGGCTGCGGCGACCTGCGCCTCCAGCACCTTGATGCGCGGGTTCTGCGGGCTGAGCACGGCCAGTGCGGCGGCCATCTCGTCCTTCAAGGCCTGCAACTGCTGTTGTTCGGGGGTCGCGACCTCGGCGGGAACCGCGGTGCCGATGGTGCCCGTCGCCTCGAAGAGCGAGACCAGCCGGGTGCGCTGATCGCGCAGCGCGGCCTCCTCGCGCTGTGCCTGCGCCAGACGGTCCTGGGCTGCGGATTGCTGGGCGCGGCGGAAATCGAGACTGTCGGGCAGCGCCTCAAGGTTGCTTTCCTGAAACGCGAGGATCTGCGCGCCGCGGTCCGACAGTTCGCGGTCCAGGCGGTTCACCTCCTCGGTGAAGAATTCCAGCGTCTGACCCGCGACATTGGTGCGGATTTCGACGTTTTCCTGCAGGATCAGCGTCACCACCTCGTTGGTGACGGCGGCCGATAGCGCGGCGGTCGGGGCCTCGAAACTGGCGCGCACCACGGTGGCCTGCACCGGGCCGCGGCGGGTCTCGCCGCCCGTGGTCACGATGCTGATGCGCTTGCGCAGGTCGGCCACGACCTCGTCGGCGGGCAGACGGCGGGTGCCGCCCTGCTCTGCATAGATGTTCAGCCGGTTGGCCATTTCCAGCAACCGGTCGCGGGTCAGGATGCGCTGCTGGATGATCTGCAGCTGTTCGGTGGTTTCGGTCTGCACCGTCGTCGCGGCCAACTCGTCGGGGATCTGCTGGCTTTCCACGATCAGCACCGCCTCGGCGCGATAGACGGCCGGCAGCAGCAGCGCCAGCGCGACCCCGGCCCCGGTGCAGGCGGCCAGCACCAACGCGAAATAGGGCAGCCGCCGCATGAAAAGCGAGATGTAGAACCGGATATCCATCAACTGGCCACCCGGTGCTGGAAGGTCACGGTGTCAGGCCGGGCCTGCGGCGGGATGCCGCCGGCAAAGAACACACCGTCGGTCAGCACCTGCAGCACGGTGGCCGCACTGACCTGCGGGTCGTCCATGGTGAAGGCATAGACGAGTGCGAGATCGGCCAGCTGGTTGATCAGCCGCGGAATGCCGCCCGTGGCCATATGCACGGCCTTTGCGGCGGCGGGCTGGAAGATGTCGTAACCCGCCCCCGCGGTCTGCAGCCGGTGGCTGATATAGGCGTCGGTCATCGCGGCATCGAGGGCCGGCAGATCGAAGGAGGCCGCCACGCGCTGCGCGAACTGGCGCAGGTCGGGGCGCTGCACCATGCTGCGCAATTCCGGCTGGCCCACGAGGACAAGCTGCAGCAATTCATCGCGACCTGCGTTGATATTGGTGAACATGCGCAGCTCTTCGAGCATGTCGCGGGTCAGGTTCTGCGCCTCGTCGAAGATCAGCACGACACGGCGTCCGGCGGCATATTCGGCGACGAGGTAATCCTGGAACTGGGCGAACAGATCGGTGGTGCGGGCCTCTTTGTCGGTCGGCTGGGCCAGCGCCAGCAGCACCCAGCGTAACAGCTCGTCACGCCCGCCTGCGGCATTGGCCACCAGCCCCACGGTCACGTCGTCCCCGGTGCGGGCCAGCAGCTGGTGGATCAGCGTGGTCTTGCCGGTGCCGACGGCCCCGGTGATCAGCGTGATCGGCGCGCGGGTCATCAGCCCGTATTCCAGCATCGAATAGGCGCGGGCGTGGGCATCCGACCAGAACAGGTAGCCGGGGTCGGGGACCAGCGTGAAGGGCCGGTCGTCCAGCCCGAAATGGCCCGTATAGAGATCGGTCGTGTTGCCCATATTTCCCATGACAAGCGCTTTACGCGCTGCCCCTGACTGCTTTGGCCCCGCGTTGGGGACCGGTTGCGCCCGTCGCGTTTGCCGCGATCGGACCTTGATATCCTGCATGATGACCTTGCCGCCACCATGCAAGCATAGCGTGTTCATGACCCCGGATTGCGGCCTGACTTTGCTTTGTCTGCAACAGAATTAAGGCAATTTTTGGAAACGGGTCGTTTCCGCAAGTGAAACAATCGCTGCGGTGGCGGGTGCCCGTTCCGGCCCGTCGTTCAGGGTCGTGGCTTCAAGTGCCCTTGCCCGCCCCCGGGCCTGATGCGGGTCACGGGATATCCGCGCAATATGCTGGTTTCAAACGATCTTTCAGATCGCGTGTTCAGCCACACGCGCCCGTAAACAAGGCTGCAATGTGTCTGCCGCCGTGCGGTTAACCTTAATAATGTCTTGATGTTTCCCTCAAAACAGCACGGGCGGCTTCTATCCCCGGTTGCAGGATATTCATTCCGGATCGGGCACACACATGCACTTCAGCAAAGACATGCGCAAAAACGCGACCCCCGTGGGGGCACTGGCCTTCGATGCCGCCCCGGCCATCACCCTGCCCGCCACCCCGCGCCAGATGCGCGCCCGGGCCGCCTTTGCCGGCCCTGCGCAAACCGCGGGCCTCTATCGCGCCACGCTCAAGCAATTCTTCGACGTCACGGTCGTGCTGCTCGCCGCACCGCTCGTCGTGCCGCTGATCGCGCTCCTGGCGCTGGCCACGGCGCTGGACGGCGGCACCCCGTTCTACCGCCAGACCCGTGTGGGGCGCGGCGGGCGGCTTTATACCATGTGGAAACTGCGCACGATGGTGAAGGATGCCGATGCCGCACTCGCGCGCCACCTGGCGACCGATGCCGCCGCCGCCGCCGAATGGCACCACACCCAGAAGCTGAAGTCCGATCCGCGCATCACCCGGGTCGGCCGTATCCTGCGCAAGACCTCGCTGGACGAGCTGCCGCAGCTGCTCAACGTGCTGCGCGGCGAGATGGCGCTGGTCGGCCCCCGCCCGATGATGCCCTGCCAACAGGATATGTATCCCGGCACCGCCTATTACCACCTCAAGCCTGGCATCACCGGCCCCTGGCAGGTCAGCGCGCGCAACGAGACCAGCTTTGCCGCGCGCGCCCATTTCGACAGCCGCTACGCCCGCTCCCTGAGCTTTCTGGGCGATCTGCGGATGCTGATGCAGACCGTACGCGTGGTCACCCGGGCCACGGGCTACTGACGCAAGCACACAACACCTTTGCGGCCCGCGTCATGCGAGTGGCGACAGGCGCCGGACGACAATGATATCAAGACCCCGATCAAGCGGGCGCCAAGCCCCGCAAGCAGTGCAGGCAGAGACATGACCCATTCCATCCGCGCCGGTCTGGCGCTGAGCGCATTTCTGGCTTTCGCGGCCTGTCAGACCGCCGAGGAAAAGGCCGAAGGCTTCTATCAGTCCGGTCTGGCCCTGCTGGAGGCGGGCGATACGGAGCGCGCGCTGGTCGAATTCCGCAACGTGTTCACATACGACGGCTTTCACCGCGATGCCCGCGAGACCTATGCGCAGACCCAGCTGGACCGCGGCATGGTCGACGAGGCCTATGCCCAGTATCTGCGCCTGATCGAACAATACCCGGATGACCTGCCCGCGCGGCTGACGCTGGCCGAGATCGCCGTGACCCGCGGCGACTGGGCCGAGGTGCGCCGCCACGGGCAGGCGGCACTGGAGATCGCCCCCGGAGACCCGCGCGCCCGCGCGGTGGGGGCCGCCATCGCCTATCGCGCCGCCATGGCCGATCTGGACGACACCGGCGCGCAGGCCGCCGTGGCCCAGGCCCGTGCCGTGCTGGACGCGGCCCCCGCCAACCTGACCGCCCGGCGCATCGCGATCGACGCCGCGACCCGGTCGGACGCGCCCGCCGATGCCTTGCCGCATCTGGAGGCGGCCCTCGCCACGGCCCCCGATGCGCTCGAATTCCACGTGATCAAGCTGCGGCTGCTGGCCGAGACCGATGCAGAGGCCGGGATCGCCCAGCTGAAGACCATGTTCGACCTCTTTCCCGACAATCCGGAAGTCCGCGCCAGTCTGGTCAGCTGGTATCTGAGCCAGCAGGATTTCGACGCCGCAGAGGCGCTGCTGCGGCAGCTGGCCGGTGACGCGACCGGCCCGACCGCGGGTCATGTGACCGTGGTGCAGTTTCTGGCACAGGCACGCGGCGATGCGGCGGCGCGGGGTGAACTCGACCGCCTGGTCGCCGCCACGGCGGGCGCACCGCAGGCCGATCTTTACCGCGCGATGCAGGCCAGTCTGGATTACGAGGCCGGCAAGACCGCAGGGGCCACAGAGACCCTGCAGGCGATCATCGCCGGGGCCGCCGATGCCGCAGACCCGCAGACCCTGCAGATCCGGGTCATGCTGGCCGATATGTTCGACCGCACCGGGCAAGACGAGGCCGCCCGGGCCGAGGTGGCCGCGATCCTCGCCGCCGACAGCTCCCATGTACCCGCACTCAAGATGCAGGCGGGCTGGCTGATCGCGGACGACGACCCCGACCGCGCGATCACCGTGCTGCGCACCGCGCTCAACCAGTCGCCCCGCGATGCGGAGATCATGACCCTGATGGCCGCGGCCCACACCCGGGCCGGCAGCCCGGAGCTTGCCGGCGAGCGGCTGGCGCTGGCGGTCGATGTCTCCGGCAACGCCCCCGACGTGGCCCTGCGCTACGTGCAGTTCCTGCTGCAGGACGGGCGCACCCAGGCCGCCGAGACCGTGCTGCTGGACACCCGCCGCGCGCATCCGGGCCATCTGGAGGTGATCGCGCGGCTGGCCGATCTGTGGCTGGGTCAGCGCGACTGGAGCCGGGCGCGCGATCTGCTGGGCGATCTGGACCGCTTCGGCGGCGACCGCGCCCGTGGCATGGCCACCGCACTGGAGGCGGAAATCCTGCTGGGCCAGAACCGGACCGAGGACAGCCTGGCACTGCTGCAATCCCAGCTTGCCGGCATGGACGACCAGCAGCGCAGCACCGTCACCATCGTGCTGGCCCATATCCGCAGCGGTAAGACGGCAGAGGCGCGCGGCTTTCTCGACGCGGCGCTGGCGCGCGACGCCACCGCGATCCCGCTGCGGCTGCTGTCGGGCTCGCTCGACATGATCACCGGCGATTACGACCGCGCCGAGGTCACGTTCCGCGCGGTGCTGGACAGCGACCCCGCGACAGAGGCCGCCACCCGCCAGCTTTACACCCTGCTCGACCTGCAGGGCCGCGCCGCTGACGCCTTGGCCGCGGTCGATGCGGGGCTCGCCGCCGATCCGGTCTCCGCCACGCTGATGTGGATCAAGGCCGGTGCGCTGGAACAGGGCGGCGAAATCGACGCGGCGATCGCGATCTACGAAGACCTTTACGCCACCGACAGCGGCAACCTGATCGTGGCCAACAATCTGGCCAGCCTGATCGCCACGCACCGCGACGACGACGCGAGCCTGGCGCGCGCCTTCACCATCGCACGACGGCTGCGCGGCATGGATGTGCCGGCGTTCCAGGACACCTATGGCTGGATTGCGGCGCGGCGCGGCGACTACGCGCAGGCGCTGACCTATCTGCGCCCGGCGGCCCAGGGCCTGCCAGAGGACCCGCTGGTGCAGTTCCACCTTGGCATGACCTATGCGGGACTGGGCGAAAAGCCGCAGGCGCGCGCGGCGCTCGCCCGTGCGTTGACGCTGGCGGGCGAAAGCGACTTGCCGCAGTTCGACACAGCACGCGCGACGCTGGCGACACTGGGCGGCGAGGGGTGACGGCCCTGCCGAAGGGCACCCCCGCGATTGTTTCCAAAGCCGCAACAACACCGCGCCCGCGCCATCATTGTCCCTGATTGCGCCGCAATCGGGCCATAATACCCCGTCAGATTAAGCGGCAGATACCCATCGGTTCTGTCGGAGGCTGACATGAAATTCTCGGTTCTTTACACCCTTATCGTGCTGACGCTGGCGCAGTTCATGGCCGGCGCGCTGAACGCGCAGCAAAGCTACAACATACGTGCCGGCGACGTGCTGCGCATCGAGGTGATCGAGGATCAGTCGCTCAACCGCTCCGCCCTCGTCTCGCCCGACGGGCGCATCTCGATCCCGCTGGCCGGGCCGATCCGCGCCTCGGGCCGCTCGATCGAGGCTGTCCAGCAGGAGTTGACGGCGAAACTCGCTCCCAACTTCCGCAACACCCCCAACGTCTTCGTCGCCGTCGAACGGCTGGCCGAGCGCCGCCCCGCGGCCCCCGCCGTGGCCGAACCCGATCCCACCGTGGACATCTTCGTGATGGGCGAGGTCGGCAACCCCGGCAAGCTGACGATCCCGCCCGGCTCCACCGTGCTGCAGGTCTTCGCGCAGATGGGCGGCTTCACCCGCTTCGCCGCCACCGGCCGGGTGCAGCTGCGCCGGATGGAGGCCGACGGCACCCAGAACATCTTCGCCATCGACTACGACGCCATCGAACAGGGCCTGTCGAGCGACGGCATGATCCAGCTTGCCGCGGGCGATGTGATCGTTGTGCCGCAGCGCCGGCTTTTTGAATAAAGCCCCGCCCAAAACCGGCAAACCTCCCTATACTGCCTGACAAGATCCGGCAGCGTCGGCGTCCCGTTCGGGGCGCCCGGCGCGTTTCACAAGCCGGACGGACAAATGAGGCTTCGGGTGGTCATAACCTCTCCGCGTGCGATCTGCGCCCTGCTGGCGGCCCTCGGTGCCGCCCTGTCCCCGGCCGTGCTGGCGCAGGACCGCGCGGCGGATCTGTCCAATGCCCGCGCCCGCGGGCCAGGCTCCGACGTGGCCGTGGAGCGCGGCGGCATGACCAGCCGGATCGACCTCGCGCAGCGGATCGGGGCCGATACCAACCCCGCGCTGAAGCCCGATCCCGACGGCACCGTCTATCTGGGCCAGACCCGGCTGGGCTATAACCTGCATTCCGAAACCCGGACCGAGCTGTTCGATCTCGATCTGTCGGGCACCCTGCGCCTGTCGTCGAGGCCGGACACCGGCGGCGTGGCCATGGGCTCCGTCGATCCGCGCATCGCCCTGTCCTACAGCCGTTTCGCCGCCAGCGGGCGCTTCGACATCCGCGCCGCCTTCATGCGCAGCGATCTGGACCGGATCAACCCGCTCACCGATTTCACCGATGCCACCGGAGACCCCACGTTAGTGTCTGATTTCGACGATCTGGCCGGTGGCGGCACCCGCGACGCGCTCAGTTTCGGCGCGAAACTGTCGCTGCGCGACGACGCGCCCTTCGGGCTGAAATTCGCCCTCGACGTCTCGGATCTCTCCTATCACGACACCACGAACCCCAACCTGACCGACACCACCCGCGCCACCGCGCGCGCCACGGCCCGTTTCGACATCAGCCCGGTGATGCGCGCCACGCTGGGGCTGCATTACACCCATATCGACAATGCGATCATCGCGCGTGACCGCTATGGTCTCGATGCCGGCCTGCGGATCGACCGGCCCGACGGCAGCTATGGCGCCGACATCCGCGTGGTCGACGGGCGCACCGGCACCCAGGCCGGTGTGCTGCTCGCACGCGAGATCAACCTGCCCAATTCCTCCTACACGCTGGGACTGGGCATGGCCCGCGCCGCGACCGAGGATATCCTCGGCACCGGTTATTTTCTGGCCAAGCATGACCTGCCCAACGGCGAACTCAACGCCCGTATCGAACGTCGCCTGGGCGTGGACAGCGACGATACCGAGGAGGTCGTGACCTCGCTGTCGCTGGGGGCCACATATGCGCTCAGCGATCTGGGCCGGATCAGCCTCGATGTGGATTACGCCGACAGCACCACGCTGATCACCGATGCCAGCACCGCGCTGGCCAGCATCGGCGTGACCTATACCCACGATCTGACCCCCGACTGGGCGGTGGATGCCAACGCCACCTACAGCCAGCGTCAGGTGACGGGCGTGGATGACGCCGACAGCACCGCGGTCTCGCTCACCCTGCGCCGCAGCTTCGATCTGCGGCACTGACACTGGAAAATACCGCCAAATGAAACGCCCTGACGCGACCGACCCCACCTCGATCCGCTACCGCATGCGCCGCGCGCGCTTCAAATGGGTAGAGGCGCTGCTCGACCAGATCCTCGCCGCCAAATCTCCCGGCGAAAAGGCCACGATCCTCGATATCGGCGGCCGGCGGGAGTACTGGAAACTGCTGGATGCATCCTACCACGACCGGATCGTGATCACGATCCTGAACACCGAAGAGGACGTGGGCAAGGAAAGCGCCGAGGATATCGGCATCGAAATCGTCACCGTCGTGGGCGACGGCACCGATATGCCCGAATATGCCGACGGGTCGTTTGATCTCACCCATTCCAATTCGGTGATCGAACACGTCGGGCTCTACCGCGACATGGCGGGGCTGGCGGCGGAAACCGCCCGGGTGGGCCGCGCCTATTACCTGCAGACCCCGAATTTCTGGTTCCCGCTGGAGCCGCATTACGGCGTGCCCTTCTTTCACTGGCTGCCCGAACCCTGCCGGCTCTGGCTGCATGCCCGCGTCAACGTCGGTTTCGCCCGCAAGACCGATTTCGCGGGTGCCATGACCCGCATCGACCACACCCGCATCGTGTCGCGCAGGCTCTTGCGCCACCTGCTGCCCGACGGTGTGCAGGAATCCGAAAAATTCGCGCTGCTGACCAAATCGCTGGTGGTCTATCGGGATTACCGCTGAAAACAGTGTCTGATACAAGCCATTCGCTGCCATATCCAAGGCGCGCCTGTCCCCTTCTTTTGGTCTGAAATACCTCGGGGGTGCGGGGGCAGCGCCCCCGTTCCGGCGACGTGCACCGCGCGGCGCAATCCCTTATATTCGCGCAACAATCGCCCAAATTTCGCCCGGATTGTTCACCATAAACACCCCCATGACGACGGGGCTGACCACATACGCACGCACCCTCCCCCTGCCGCGCGCGGGGCTGGTCTGGCTTGTCCTGCTCACCGCCGCCGCCCTGCCCGTCTTCTGGCTGGGCCTGCAATCGCTGGGGGCGGCCTGGCTCACCCCCGAATACAGCCACGGCCCGCTGATCCCGCTCATTTCGCTCTACCTCTTCCTGCGCGAATTGCGCCATGCGGCGGCCTGCGACCGCCCCGTCAACCGCATCCCCGGCATCGTGCTGATCGGCCTGGCGCTGGCGCTCGGTATTTTCGGCAACCTGATCCGCATCCCCGACGTGGTGACCTATGCGCTGATCCTCTGGGTCGGCGGCGTCACCCTCACCGGGTTCGGCTGGCACCGGGGCCGCCGCCACTGGGCGCCGGTGCTGCATCTGGTGTTCATGCTGCCGCTGCCGCAATTCGTCTACTGGCAGCTCACGATCTTTCTGCAGCTGATTTCCTCCGAACTCGGCGTCTGGTTCATCCGCCTGGCCGACATCCCCGTCTTCCTCGAAGGCAACGTGATCGACCTCGGCGTCTACAAACTGCAGGTCGCCGAGGCCTGTTCGGGCCTGCGCTACCTCTTCCCGATCCTGTCGTTCTCCTATCTCTACGCGATCCTTTATCGCGGCCCGTTCTGGCACAAGGCGCTCCTCTTCGTCATGGCGGCGCCGCTCACGATCTTCATGAACGCCTTCCGCATCGGCATGATCGGCGTGCTGGTCGACAGCTACGGCATCGGGCAGGCCGAGGGCTTCCTGCACTGGTTCGAGGGCTGGGTGATCTTCGGCGCCTGCATCGGCATCCTGTTTGCGACTGCCGTGGCGCTGCAACGCCTGACCCGAAACCCCCTGCCCCTGCGCGACGTGATCGACCTCGACTTCGACGGGCTGGGTGCGCAGGCGGCGCGCGTCACCCGCATGGCCGCAGCCCCCGGCCTGATCGCGGCCACGATGCTCAGCACCGCCCTCACCGCCGCTTTCATCCTCACCCCCGCGCCCGACCGCGTGGTGCCCGACCGTGACGCCTTCGCGCTCTTCCCGCGCCGGATCGGGGAGTGGTCGGCGACGGTGGTGCCGCTGGAGCCTGCGGTCGAACAGGTCCTCGCCGCCTCCGACTACATCAACGCGACCTATGCCGCCCCCGGCAGTGCGGCCACGGTGAACGTCTTTTCCGCCTATTACGACCGCCAGACCGAAGGGGCGGGCATCCATAGCCCCGAGGTCTGCCTGCCCGTCGGCGGCTGGGAGGTCTTCGGCATTTCCCCCACGCAGGTCAGCTTTCCAGACACTGTCTATGGCGATTTCACCCTCAACCGCGCGGTGATCCAGAAGGGACTGAGCCGCCAGCTGGTCTATTACTGGTTCGAACAGCGCGGCCGGCGCATGACGAACGACTATGCCGCCAAGGTCACCGTGGTCTATGACGCGCTGATGCTGGGCCGCACCGACGGCGCCATCGTGCGCTTCGTCACGCCCATTCTCGACGGCGAGACGGAGGCGCAGGCCGACGCCCGGATGCAGGCATTCATGGGTGAGATGCTGCCCGCCCTGCCGCGGTTCATCCCCGAATAGCCGTTGCACGCCCCACCGCACCCCCGGCTCACCTCTCCTTCACCCTGTCGCTCACATCCTGCGCGCCATCCCCTCATGCGGAAGGCCTGCACCGATGTCCCAGAACTCCACCCACCTCGACCTGCCCTATATCCAGCCCGCCCAGGCGCAAAAGCATGTGACCCATAACGAGGCGATCGAGCGGCTCGACCTGATCGTGCAGCTGACCGTACTGGATTTCGACGCCGACACCCCCGCCACATCGCCGCTGGAGGGCGAGACATGGGCGCTGGGGGCGGCTCCGACGGGCGTCTGGGACGGGCATGCCGGACAGCTGGCCAGTTTCCGCAGCGGCGGCTGGCTGTTCGTGACACCGGTGGCGGGCTGGCGCGCCTGGGGCGTCAACCCGGGGGTGATACGGGTCTATGACGGGACAGACTGGGTCTCGGCCGCGCAGACCCCGGTGCTCGACAACCTGCCCGGTGTGGGCATCGGCACCGCCTCGGATGCCACCAACCGGCTGGCGGTGACTGCCGATGCCACGCTGTTCAGCCACGCAGGTGCCGGCCACCAGCTCAAGCTCAACAAGGCCGGTGCGGCCGATACCGCCAGCCTGCTCTACCAGACCGGGTTTTCGGGGCGCGCGGAAATCGGGCTGGCGGGCAATGACGATCTCAGCGTGAAGGTCAGCACCGACGGTGCCGGTTTCACCGAGGCGCTGCGCATCGACGCCGCCAGCGGGGCGGTCACCATGCCCGCGAGCCTCAGCCGCCAGCATCTGCAATACCGCTACCGGCATTACCTTTACACCGATCACCGCTGGACCGCGCCCAGTTCCAACAGCGGATCTTTCAACGCGGTGCAGAACCTTGGCACCGGCACGGCACCCGCCGTCGATTACCGCTGCAAGGGCATCTTCCTGACAGCCGGAACACAGTTGCGCGGCTTCAGCCTGACCGGCAGCCTCAGCGATGCGGAGGTCACGGACCTCGATCTGTGCCTGCTGGTGCAGCACGGCCCCTGGGGCAGCGGCTGGTCCAGCGATGCGGCCACCACCCAGACCGTCCTCGATCTGGCCCCCGCCATCGGCTGGACCGGCGGTACGGCCACCCAGCGCAGCACGCACGCGCTGTCCCATACGATGGCCGAGGACGGGTATTTCCTCGTCGCCCTGCGCGCAACGCCCACGGCGACCCTGACCGCCACGCGCTATGCCTATATCGCGGGCATGCTGGATGTGGCGATGCCGGCCTCCTGATCGGCCTCAGCGCGTCACCCGGCCCCGCAGCCAGCCCAGAAACGCCTTGTCCGGGCTGGTCAGCTTTTGCCGCCCCGCCTGCATCCAGAAGGCGCGCCATTCGGCCTCCAGCGCGTAGATGTCGAAACCGGGCGCCATGTCTTTCGCGCGCGCCAGCGTCTCTGCGGCAAAGGCGGGCAGGCCCGGTTCGTCCTCCACCAGCCGCCTGGCGTGCACGCGGATCACGTCGCCCACCTCTTCCTCCAGCGCATAGTCGGGCAGGTTGTCGCCCTGGATCATCCGGCGCACGGCGGCGCGGAACACGCGCAACGGCGCGTCCGACCCCGCCTTGGTGTGCAGCGTGGCCACGGTCACCCGCCATTCGCGCTGCTGGCCGCAGTGCTTGCGCGCCAGCTCATAGACGCGGCGTTCCAGCGGTTTGCGCAGGGTGAAATAATCGCGTGACAGCGTCAGCACCGATTTCGCCGTCACCGCCCGGAACAGCCAGTCGGACAATGTAACGGCCACGCTGACCATACGGCCCCCACGGGACTTGCGCACGATCTCCCAGGCCTCGATCAGGCCGAAACCGCTGGTGGTCTCCTCCTCGCCGGTCACGATATTGGTGGTGATACGCGTGCCCGCCAGCCGCTCGAAGGCCTCGCGCAACCGGGTGTAGCTGTCGCCGCCCGTATCGCGCCGCGTGGCGAGCAGCAGGTCATGGGCGGTCAGCGTCAGGCGGCGGCTGATCGTCTTTCCTGCGTTCACCGCCGCCATCAACTGGCTGATGCAATAGATCAGGATGTCCTTGTCGTGGATCGTGGCCCGGCCCCGCACGCTCGGCGTCACGGTAATCGTCGTGCCCTTGTGATCGTAATGCCGGATCGTCCGGTCGGGCCGGGTGGAGAGCGAGAACATCGGATGTTCCAGCGATCCCAGATCCGCCTTCGGGCTCGCGTCGAAAAAATCGCAAACGAAAAAATCGCGCATCCCCGCCGGGCTGACTGCCGCCATCTGATACCTGCCTTCTTGCCTCGGCCGTTCGGATCGTTCGTCGCCCGGATACCGCCAACCCTCGTTTCGGGGTTTCAGTGACACCCTAAAGTTATCCACAGGTTCCTGTCCACGATTCTGTGCGCCACGCATCGGGGGATCGGAGTCACCGCTTTGGGGTATCGGAATCGCCCTATCGGGGTTTCAGAGTCGCATCGGTGTTTCGGAATCGCCTTTTGCGCTGTTTCCACAGGGATTTGTCAAAAACCCGTCACGCCATAACGTTCAACTAACAGATTCTAACTTCCCTTTTTTTTCCTTTGCGCCCACACTTGAGCCAGATTTCCCGTCAAAACCGTCGATTTACTGAGAAAAGAGAAGGAATGATCAACCTTTTCTTTCATGTGCGCCGTTTTGTGGTATCCGTATCAAAACAGCGCACATCAAGAGGCGATACATGAGCAGCACCGATCTTCCTCCGTATTTCCGGATCAACCCCGACGAGGCTCTTGCGGGCCTCGACGCACCCACATCGACGAACGGGTTCGCCAGCATCGCGCGCGCCTGCGAGGCGGGGCGTGACGATCTGGCGGGCCGTGGCCTGTCCGAAGACGGGCGGCGCACGTTGCGCAAGTTTTCCACATGGGAGATCACCCGCTACCTGATCCCCGTGGCGCAGGCCCATTTCCGCCGCGTGCTGAAGCAGAACCCCGATCTGCCGCAGGGGATGAGCGAGACGGAGACCGGCGCAAAGTGGTTCACGCTGGACGAGGTGCTGAAACTGCGCGCCTTCTTCGGCAGCCAGGGCTCCAAGGCCAAGGAATACCAGCCCTACCGCCCCGCGGGCCTGCCTGCGAAGATGGTCGCCGTCGCCAACTTCAAGGGCGGTGTGGGCAAGACCTCCACCGCGGCCCATCTGGCGATGTCGGCAGCCTTGGACGGCTACAAGGTGCTGGTGATCGACCTCGACTCCCAGGCCTCGATGACCTCCGTTTTCGGCGGCACGGTGCCCGACGAGTGGAAAACCGTCTTCCCGCTGCTCGCCCGCCACTACGCCGCCCACCTGCGCCACGACAACCAGCGCCGGATCGACCGGGGCGATGCGCCGATCCCGCTCGACGACACGCTGACAGAGGCGCTCGCCGTCAAGGCACAGGATCTGATCCAACCCACCCACTGGCCCAACATCGACCTGATCGGCGCGCAGCTGAACCTCTACTGGGCGGAATTCCAGGTGCCGGTCTGGCGCATGCAGGGGCGCGGCTGGAAGCTTTGGGATGCGCTGACGGACGTGCTCGATGCCGACGGCGTGCTGGATCAGTACGATCTCATTTTCGTCGATACCCCCCCTGCCCTGGGCTATCTCACGATCAATGGGCTGGCCGCCGCCGACATCCTGCTGGTGCCCGTCGGCGCCTCCTTTCTGGAATTCGACAGCACGGGCCGGTTCTTCGACATGCTGCACACCACCTTCTCCAGCATCGAGGAGGGCGAGAACCTCGCCGCCCGCGCGCTTGGCCGCCCCGAGATGGCGTTCCAGTGGGACGCGGTGCGCGCCGTCGTCACGCGTTATGACGGCAGCCAGCAGGCGGAACTCGCGGCCCTGATGCAGGCCTATCTCGGCCGCACCCTCAGCCCGCACCGGCAGGATTTCACGGCGCTGATCGGGCAGGCGGGCGAGCAGGTGCAGGGCATCTACGAGGCCGATTACCGCGATTTCAACCGCGAGACCTATGCCCGGGGCCGCGAGACCTTCGACGCGACCTACGCCGCCTTCAAGACCCTGCTGCTGGGGACATGGCGACGCGATGAGTTGGCCGCGCAACAGGCGGCGGAATGACCATAACTGAACATAATCCGTTTCGCGTGCGAAACCGCACCGTACGGTGGTGTGACGCATCGCTTACGCATCAGGCGGCAGGATGGCGCCCCGCAACAAAGGAGCCTGCCCCATGGCCAAACGCAAACGCCTGACCCCCGCCCGTCTGGACCCGAAACCGGACGCGCCGCCGCTGGAGACCAAATCCATGGAGGCCGCCCCGCCGGGGCAGCTGTTCCGCCCGCGCCCGCCGATCGCCGATGTGGCGCATGACGCTTCCGCCTCCGCCGCCCTGACCGAGGTCGCCCAGACCCTGTCGGACGCCCGTGCCGAGGGGCGGCTGATCCAGCGCCTGCCGCTCGACGCCGTCGACGCCACCTATCTGGTGCGCGACCGGATGACAGCCGACGCCGACGAGATGCAGGCGCTGATGGAGAGCCTCAAGGCCCGGGGCCAGCAGACGGCGATCGAGGTGACGGCGCTGGAAGATGGCCGCTACGGGCTGATTTCCGGCTGGCGGCGGCTGACCGCCTTGCGCCGGTTGCACGACGAAAACCCCGATATAGACACTGTCCTTGCCATTATCCGCACCCCCGCCGATGCGGCGGAGGCCTATCAGGCGATGGTCGAGGAGAACGAGGTTCGCGTTGGCCTGTCCTATTACGAACGCGCCCGGATCGTGGCGCGGGCGGTGGATCGCGGTGTCTACAAGCGTGACCGGGTGGCGCTGGCGGCCCTGTTCCATGCGGCCTCCGCACCGAAACGGTCCAAGATCGGGTCGTTCCTGCGGATCGTGCGCGCGCTCGACGATCACCTGCGCTTTCCCACCGCCCTGACCGAGCGTAACGGGCTGGCGCTGGCGCAGGCGCTGGAGGCGGACGAGACCGCGCGCGCCCGCCTGATCGGCGCGCTGGCCCGGGCCGATGCGCAAAGCGCCGAAACCGAACTGGCGGTGATCGACGGCATCCTCGCGCCCGCGCCGGCGGACACGGCATCATCCGCGTCCGCGACTCCTGCCCCCACGACCCCCGCCCCGCAGACGCCGCGCGCCGCTGCGGGACCCGCGCCGGAAACCCTGCCCAACGGGATCGTGCTGACCATGGGGCAGTCGGGACGGATCACCTTGCAGGGCGCGCGGATGGACGATGCCGGTTTCCGCAGGCGGCTGCGCGACTGGCTGGCAAGGAACTGATCGCCGGAACGCCGAGAGCCTGAAAAACAAGGGGCCGCCTGTGACAGATCGCAGGCGGCCCTTTTGTATTTTGTGAACATAATCCCTTTCGCATGCGAAACAATCTGTTTCCCGCCACCCCCGCCATTGCCCGATTTCCGCCATGCAGGCGACGCGGGTCAGCCCATGTTTACCGGCTGTTATGAGGCTTCGATTTATGGAGTGCAGGACAACCACCTGGGGGGCGGGTGCAGGCATGAAAGAGAGATCACATGGCGCTGACCGCTGCAGAACAATATCTGATCGAACTGATCAACCGGGCCCGGCTTGACCCGCTGACCGAGGCGGCGCGCTACGGGCTGGGGCTGAATGCCGGCCTGTCGGGCACGGTGATCAAGGAGATGGCGCTGCAGCCCGTGGCCCCCAGCACGATCCTCGAGCAGGCGGCACAGGGTCACGCGACCTGGATGCTGGCGACCGACACTTTCGATCATACCGGTGCGAACGGTTCGACCCCGGGCGGGCGGATCAGCGATGCGGGCTATAATTTCACCGGGGCTTGGGCCTGGCGCGAAAACCTTGCCTGGACCGGGACCACCGGCACCCAGGACCTTGAAGAGGCGATCACCGAACATCACGAGGGGCTTTACCGCAGCGCCGGGCACCGGGTGAACACGTTCTCCGAAAACGTCCGCGAGATCGGCGTGGCCCAGGTTGCAGGCGACTTCACCCATCAGGGGCAGACCTACAATTCCTCCATGCTCACCCTGAACTACGCCGCCACCGGCACCGGGCTCTTCGTGACCGGCGTGGCCTATGACGACACTGACGGCAACGGCTTTTACGGGATCGGCGAAGGTACGGATGGCGTCTGGATCCGGGCCGAGGGCGCGGGCGTGACCACGGCCGCCGCCGGGGGCTACAGCCTGGCCGTCGACGGCAATCACAGCCTGATCGTGGAACTGGGCGAGGGCGGCACACAGCTGGCCCGTGTGCGGGTCGATGCCGCCGACGAGAATGTGAAGATCGACCTCGTGACCCAAGGTGACGGCAGCAGCTATCTGGCGCTCTCGGCCAGTGCCACGCTGATTTCGGGTGTCGCGGATGCGCGCCTGCTGGGCAGCGCCGACCTCGATCTGGGCGGCAACGGCGATGACAACGCCCTGATCGGCAATGCCGGCAACAACGCCCTGCGCGGCTTCGGCGGCAGTGACGACCTGCTGGGCGGGCGCGGCGACGACGACCTGTTCGGCGGCAACGGCGACGATCTGCTGCGCGGCGGCACCGGGCGTGACGCGCGCTGGGGCGATCTGGACGCTGCGGGCGCCGCAGGAAATTCAGACCGGTTGATGGGCGAGGCGGGCGACGACCGTCTGATCGGACAATCGGGATACGACGTGTTGAACGGTGGCCTTGGTAACGATGTCCTGACCGGCGGCGGTGGGCGCGATACATTCGTGTTCACCGCCGGCCGCGATACCGTCACCGATTTCGCCGATAACGTCGATACGGTGGAACTCAACGCCATGACGCTGGGGCTGGACGGCGCAACCGTGGCAGAGGTGATCGCCATGGGCCGGATCGACGGCGGCGATGCGGTGTTCGACTTCGGCGGCGGCAACGTGCTGACGCTGGAAGGGCAGACCGATCTGGCGATGCTGATGAACGATCTGACGATTCTCTAGCAAAACAGTATCTAACGTCCGTTTAGACCCGTATATCCCGCGCATGGCAGCGCCGGTGCACGGCGGGTCTAGACGATGTCGATCGCCCCGGCGAGTCCGGCGAGATCGCCGTAGCCCGTCAGCGCCAGTTGATCGTCGGCACCGAAATCGAACGTCACCGTACCGCGCTGGACCGTGGCGTGCCGGTCCACGATCTGCTGTGCCGTCAACGTCCCGTCCCAGAGTGCCGCGTCCAGTGCCAGCCGGTCCAGCCCACCCATGAAATCGGTGACCGTGTCGTGTCCGCTGCGAAACACGAAGGTGTCGCGCCCGGCCCCGCCGGTCAGCATATCGTCGCCGTTGCCGCCGTCGAGCCGGTCGGCCCCGGCCATGCCCCAGAGCTGGTCCTGGCCCGCGCCGCCGAACAGCAGATCGATATTGCCCGCCGCCGTCCTGCCGTCGACGCTCTGCCAGCCGCTGTCGCGCCCGCCGCCGCCGTAGAGCAGATCGTCATCCGCCGCGCCGTAAAGTTGGTCGCGGCCCTGCCCGCCGAACAGCATATCGGCCCCCGCCGCACCATAGAGTTTGTCGGCCCCCGCCTGCCCCCAGATGATGTCGTCCTCCGCCGCCCCGCGCAGCGTGTTGGCGCGGGTGTCGCCGACGATCTCGCTGCGGGCGGGGTCGGTGGTGACGGCGGGTGTCGTGATGGCCGGGGCGGGGCGGTCGGGCAGGTCGGGCGCGGGCGTGGCCGGACTGGCATGGCCCGGCTGTGCCGTCAGCGGCAGCCGCGCGGGCCCCAGCAGGTCGGTCTCCGACAGGGCCTGTGCGGCGATGGTCGTCCCGTCGGCGCTGTGCAGGGTCAGATGGTCCGTGCCATAGGCGATCTCGATCCCCGTGGCGGTCGGGGTCATGACCAGTTGGTCGAGGCTGCGCAGGTTGGGCCAGCCCGCCAGATCGACCCGGTCGATGCCCACGGCGAAATCGGTGACCGTATCCGCCTGCCCGTCCGCTGCGAAAACGAAGATATCGGCCCCCGGCCCGCCGGTCAGCACGTCGACCCCCGCGCCGTCGGTCAGGATGTCGTCACCCGCGCCGCCCAGGAGCGTGTCGTTTCCGGCCCCGCCGATCAGCATGTCGCCACCCGCCGTCCCGTCGAGCGGGCCGCCCGCCGCCGTGGCCGTCTGCACCTGCCCCGCGGACCCGGTGTCGAAGCGCAGGCGAGTCAGGCCCGGCTCGGCCGCGGAGGCCACGAAGATGTCGATCCCGGTCCCGGCGCTGCGGGCGGTGATCGCGCTGACGTTGGCCAGCGTCATGTCGGGCGTATCGGCGATGCTGCCCCGGTGCAGCAGGGTGCCGTTCGGCAGCAGGGAAAAGACACTGATCCCGTCATCCGACCCGCCCGCGACGACATAGGGCTGCCCGTGGTGATCCACCGTCGCCAGGGCAGTGACACCGGCAAAACGCGTCGCCAGATCGTCGAGGATATGGCTGGTGACGGTCAGCAGCCCGTTCGGAGCGATCTCCATCACGCTGAGCGACCCGCTGCCGGCGGCGGCGAGCACGAGGAAAGCCTTGTCGCCGATCGTCGCGGTCTCCATCGCGGTGGGCGCGTCGATCCAGAGCCCGTGGCGCGGATAGAGGGTCTGCAGCGAGCGCAGATCGCCGTCGGCGGCGACGCGCCAGCCGGTGACGCCCAGATCGGTGTCCGATGTGGTGTAGAGATAGGCCGTGTCGCCGCGCGCGACGGTCGCCAGTGCGGTGATGTCGCGGGCCACGATATTGCCCGCATCCGGCGTCAGCGTGGTCTGTGTCAGATCGGCCTGTTCGTCGAAGACGAGCGTGGCCAGCCCCGCCCCGTTCTGCGCGCCGCCGAACACCGCCGTGCCGCCGCCCGAAAGCGCGACGCCGGTGGGATCGACCAACGTGCCGGCAAACCCGGAGGCCGCCCCAAGCGCCTGCCCCGGCCCCATGCTGCCGTCGGCGGCGATGCCGTGCAGGGCCATGCCGCCGCCTGCGGCCCCCCCGGTGAGCAGGGCGCCCACGCCGCCCTTGTCCACGAAGGTCAGCCCCGGCAGCGCACCGGGCAGCGCGCCTGTGCCGAAGGTGTCGCGGTCAAGCTGGGTCAGCTGGATGCCCGCAATGGTCCAGGCGGTGAGCTGCCCGTCATGGCGCGTGGTGCCGTAAAGCGTGTTTCCCCCCGGCCCCAGCGCCAGATCGGTGATCCGGGACATGGTCGCATCGAGTGTCGTGGTCACGGTGCGGATCAGGCGCAGGGCGGTCATGGGAAAGGGCGGGCTCCGGTCGGGCAGGGGCAGGTCTCGTCAGGCTGGGCCCATCTGTGACCGGGCCCGGGGCCGGGGCGGCGGCGCGAATGTGGCGGGGCTGCGGAGCTTGCGGCGGTTTTGCTTCAACTTCGTGCAGGCTTTGACTAAACTTGGCCGGGTCCGCCCGGCACAAGGAGACCGCCCATGCCCCCGCAATTCGGCACCAGCGGCCTGCGCGGCCTCGTTTCGGATCTCACCCCCGCTCTGGTGGCCGATTACACGCAGGCCTATCTGCGCGCCTGTGACGTGGGGCGGGTGGTCTGTCTGGGGCGCGACCTGCGCCCGTCCTCACCGGCCATCGCGGGCATGGTGGCGGATGCGCTGCGCGCCGCGGGTGTGCCCGTCGTCGATTGCGGTGCTTTGCCCACACCCGCGTTGGCGCTGGCCGCGATGGGGGCGGGGGCGGGTGCCGTGATGGTGACCGGCAGCCATATCCCCGCCGACCGCAACGGGCTGAAGTTCTACACGCCGCAGGGCGAGATCACGAAGGTGGACGAGGCGGCGATTCTGGCGAGATTGGGGCGGAAAATCTCAATGTTAGACTCTGATTATAGCGTAAATCCCGATGCCGGGGCTGCCTATGTGGCGCGCTACGTCGATGCCTTCGGCCCGGCGTTGCGCGGGCTGCGGCTGGCGGTCTACAGCCATTCCACGGTCGGGCGCGACCTGTTGCAGGATGTGCTGCGCGGCTGCGGGGCGGTGGTGACGGAGCTGGGCCGCTCCGACACATTCATCCCCGTCGATACCGAGGCCGTGTCGGAGGCGATGCGCGCGGACCTCTCGCACTGGGCCGCATCCGGGGATTTCGACGCGATCCTGTCGCTGGACGGCGACGGCGACCGGCCCCTGCTGACGGATGCCACGGGCACCGTGATCCCCGGCGATGTGCTGGGGCAGATCACCGGCAACTGGCTGGGGGCGGATGTGGCGGTGACCCCGGTGTCGTCCAACACCGGGGCGGAGACGCAATTCGCGCGGGTGATCCGCACCCGTATCGGTTCGCCCTACGTGATCGCCGCGATGCAGGCGGAGGGCGGGCGCGTGGTGGGCTACGAGGCGAACGGGGGCTTCCTGCTGGGGTTCGCGGCGCAAGGTCCGGCAGGCCCTCTGGCCCCGCTGATGACCCGCGAGGCGGTGCTGCCGCTGCTGGTGCCGCTGGTCGCGGCGCAAGGGCAGGGGCTGGCCGCGCTGGTGGCGGGCCAGCCGCAACGGTTCACCGTGACCGACCGGATCGCGGGGGTGCCGACGAACGTGTCGCAGGCGTTCGTTGCGAAACTGGACGGCGATACCGCCGCGCGCGAGGCGTTTCTGGCGCGGTTCGGCGCGGCGGAGGCGGGCGTGGACCGCACCGAAGGGCTGCGGATCACATGTGCGGACGAGCGGATCGTGCATCTGCGCCCCTCGGGCAACGCGCCGGAAATGCGCTTCTACTGCGAGGCGGCGACACGGGAGCGGGCGGCGGAGACAGTGGCGCAGGGTCTGGATATTCTACGCGATCAGTTGGTTAGAGACTGATTTCAGAGATTTTGCGCCGTGCCTGGCACGTCGCCCCGCCAGAGCATTTTCGGCAAGACAATGCGAAAGGCCGGGCGCAGCCTAGAGTTGGTCGACCTGGATAAAGCCCACGCCTGCGGACACCGCCTGGTTGGAGCGGATGATCCGGCCGCCGTCGAGCCAGTATTTGTTGGTGAAGACGAGGGTCGGGCTGCTGCAGGATTCCTCGAATTTCACGCCGCTGCGCGGGCCTTCGACGGTGTCGATCTGCTCGGGCCCGATGCGGGTCACGGTGCAGGTCAGGCGACGGGTGACGATCTGGTCCTCGCTGTCCAGAAAGGAATGCGCGCGGGTGACGGTGCCGCCGCCTGCGGCGATGGCGGCGCGGGTCTGCGGTGCGTCCACGCCCATCAGGTCGTCGTTGAACCCACGGGTGCCGACCAGAATGCCGTCGGTGAAGGTCATGGTGACCTCGCCCGGGCTGATCCATGTCGTCGTGTTGCCGTTGACCTGCGCGCGGGTCAGCGCGGCCACGGCACCGCGTCCGGTGAGGGTGACGAGCAGCAGGTCACCGGGGGCGGCATTGGCGATTTCGGGGCTGATGGCCGGTGTCGCCGCGGCCTCTTCCGCGCCGATGCCGGTCAGTTCGGAGGCGGCGCTCAGAAA
The DNA here is from genome assembly GCF_056858355.1 of Yoonia sp. KMU-150. Lineage (NCBI taxonomy): Bacteria > Pseudomonadati > Pseudomonadota > Alphaproteobacteria > Rhodobacterales > Paracoccaceae > Yoonia > Yoonia sp. KMU-150. Next base: position 43,900 of record NZ_JBXEQF010000003.1, on the reverse strand, counting down.
CGGGTTCTCGCGGTCCTCGTAAAGCGGGCCGCAGCCCGCGATCAGTGTCAGACCTGCGGCAATACAGATATATTTCATCGCCAGAACCGTCCCCAAGTGTCGCCCAGATAGCCGCCGGTGTGGCCGTCGCGCACGATGTTGTAAAGCCGCCCGTCGACGTTCAGCCGCGCGCCGCCGTCGCGGGTCAGCGACGACAGGCTGGTGGTCACACTGTCGCGGCTGGCGGTGCCCAGAAAGAAATCCGTGGGCACGGTGACGCGGATGCCCTTGTCGAAGGAGCCTTCGCCGAACTGGTCGAAGGGCATGTCGGTGAGGGTGAAATAGGCGCCGACCTTCCAGCCGTTGTCGAACTCACGATCCAGCGCGAAGGTCGCGCCCCAGTCGCCCGCCAGATAGCGGCCCACGTCGACCTGCGTGTGAAAGCCGTTGTCGAAGCTGTAGTAGCCCGACAGATGCCCTGTGACGGTGTCGAAATCACGGAAGCCGAACAGCTGGTCATAGTCGCGCTGCCGGGCGTAGTTGATCTCTGCGCCCACGGCGAAATCGCTGTCGACGGGTTTCCACAGCACCTCGGCCGAGACACCGCCGTACATCTGTTCCAGATAGCCCACGCTGACCCGGCTGTAGAGGTCGCGGCCGGGGCGGCCGTAATGGGCGACGGTCAGGGTCTCCAGCGTGGGCAGACCGTCGAGCCCGTAGAACCGCGCATCGGTGCGTACGTCGGGGTAGTCGTTTTCAAGCTGGAATTCATCGGCCAGCTCGCGCGCGCCCAGAAACGATTGCCGCACCGAGCCCTGCACGATCACGTTGGGCGAGATCCGGTAGCGCGCGGCCAGTTCCGCGCCGACGTCGAGCTGCACCGGATCGTTGCCGTTGAATACGATCAGTTTCGCATAGGGCCCCAGCCCCCACTGGAAGGCGGGGGAGGGGTCGGCGACCCGGGTATATCCGGCCAGCGAGCCGTCGGCGTCCTGGATGGTGGAACGGGCCAGAATCTCGGCCGCCCCCGTGGCGCTGTTTTCCAGCCGCTCCAGATCGCTGCGCGAGATCGTGGCCTGCGACAGCGGGATGCCGCGCTGCTGCGGTTCCAGCACGAAGGTTTCGACGGCGGCCGGCAGTTGCGCCGACAGCACGCGGGCGACCCGGCCCATGGCCTGCGCCTCGGAGCGGTAGGTCTCGTTGGTATAGCGGATGCGGGCCACGGTATCGGCGCGCACGTCGTAGGCGTCGAGCCGGATCCCCTCGGCGGCGAGGGCGGCTGTCAGCGCCTCTTCGGAGGTGCCCCATGTGGCGGCGGCGCGGGCATCGGCAGGGCGCACGCGCACCGGCGTGGGTGCGGTTTCCACGCCGCCGATGAAGGGCCGTTCGCGCGGGTTCAGCGTGAGGGTCACGCCGGCGGCGATTTCCGAGCCATGCAGATAGGCCAACGACAGTTCCAGATCGGGGCGGTAGCGGTAGGAGACGCCGACATTGATGGGCGAGCGGTTGTCGAGCACGCCGTTGTCGGTCTCGCGGGTATAGCCGTCGGCGGAATATTCCGCCTTGAAGCGCAGGGCGTCGGAATAGACATATTCGATGCCGCCGAAAAACGCCGCGTCGCCGCGGAAGAACTGCCGGGTCTCGACCTCGCCGCCGACGCCGAAATCGATGGCGGGGCGGGTCTCGAAGCTGGGGTCGATCACCCCCAGCGGGTTGGTGAAGCCGTTCCGCGACCCAAAGCGCCCCCAGCCGATGCCGGCGGTCACGTCGACGTTGCCGAAGCCCTTGGAGGCCACGATATATTCCGACGACAAGAGGCCGGTGCCCAGGAAATCCTGAAAGCCCACGGCCATGGCGGGCACCCATTCGCCTTCGTCCAGGAACCGGTAGCGCAGATCGAAACTGCGGTCGAAGGTGTCGATGGTGCCCGGCCCGTTCCGGTCCTGGATGCCGGCATAGCGGAAGGTGCCCGACAGACGCGGGGTGATCTGGAAGGTGAAGTTGGCGCGCTGCTGAAAGCCGAAACCGGTGAGCGAGGCGGCGATGCCGCCGTCGAACTCGGAGCGGGCGGTGGGCATCTCGATCAGGCCGGGGGTGCCGTAGAGCGTGTAGCTGACGTCCTGTGCCTGCGCGGCACCGCCCAGTAGCAGGGCCGTCACCGCCGCGCTGTGGAAAAACCTTGTCCTGGAAGACATGCAAACCGCTCCGTCTGAAAGATGGTCTCAGGCTTACCCTGCCCGGTGCGGCACGAAAAGCCGCAAAACAGACCCCGCGCGCAGGTTCGCCGAAACTTGTGTCTAATCCGACCCGAACAGGTCGCGCGAAAACACCTTGTCCGCGACATCCGCCAGATCGTCATGCGCGCGGTTGGCGATGATCACGTCGCAGCGCGCCTTGAAATCCGCAAGATCATGGGTGACGGCGGAGCCGAAGAAATCGGCCTGCGGCATTTCGGGTTCATAGACGATGACCGGAATGCCCTTGGCCTTGAGCCGCTTCATGATCCCCTGGATCGAGGACTGCCGGAAATTGTCGGACCCGGATTTCATCACCAGCCGGTAGATGCCCACCGTGGCGGGGTTCTTCGCGATGATGTGGTCGGCGATGAAATCCTTGCGGGTGCGGTTGGCGTCGACCACGGCCTGCATCATGTTCTGCGGCACGCTCGCGTAATTGGCCAGCAGCTGCTTGGTGTCTTTCGGCAGGCAATAGCCGCCGTAGCCGAAGGACGGGTTGTTGTAATGTGACCCGATCCGCGGGTCCAGACCCACACCGGTGATGATGTCGCGGCTGTCCATCCCGTGCGCCATGGCATAGCTGTCGAGTTCGTTGAAAAACGCCACGCGCATCGCGAGATAGGTATTGGCGAAGAGCTTGATCGCCTCGGCCTCGGAGGGGCCGGTGAACATGGTGGGGATGTTGCGCGCCGCGGCGCCCTGCTGCATCAGCTGCGCGAAACCCGCCGCCCGCGCGGCCCCGGTGCCGTCCGGCCCGGTATGGCCCACCACGATGCGGGACGGGTGCAGGTTGTCGTGCAGCGCATGGCCCTCGCGCAGGAATTCGGGCGCGAAGATGATCCGGTCGGTGTCGTATCGCGCGGCCAGATCCGCGGTAAAGCCCACCGGCACGGTGGATTTGATCACGATGGTCGCGGCGGCGTTGCTGTCCATGACCTGTGCCACCACGCCCTCGACCGAGGAAGTATCGAAGAAATTCGTGTCCGGGTCGTAGTTCGTGGGCGTCGCCACGATCACCAGATCGGCATCGGCAAAGGCCGCCTGCCCCTGGGTGGTGGCGGTCAGGCCCAGCTTTTTCTGCAGCAGGTAGCCGGCCATTTCAGGGTCTATGATGGGGCATTTGCGGGCGTTGACCTGGGCCACCCTGCCTGCGTCGATGTCCACCGCCGTCACGCGGTTGTGCTGGGCCAGGATGACGGCATTGGACAGGCCGACATAGCCGATACCGGCCACGGCGATATGGGGGAGGATAGGAGGGGTGTTCATGGGTCTGCTCTTGTTGGGGACATGGCCTTGTCCGGCATGGCCCTTGTCCGGGATTGCCCTGTCCGGGTCGCTCCGGTCAGGCTAGCGGCGATTGCGGGGCGGCAAAAGGCGGCCGCGCGGGTCTTTGGAACAACAGATCGGCTTTGTGATAAAAACCCCATGTTCCCCTGTCGTGCACTGGCATAGGTTGCAGGGAAAAGAGCCCGACAAGAGCAGGACACCGCCAATGACATTCCCATCGCCCCGGCGCATTCTGATCGTCGTGGAAAACCTGCCCGTGCCGCTGGACCGGCGGGTCTGGCTGGAGGCTACGACGCTGGTGGCTGCGGGTTACGAGGTCAGCGTCATCTGCCCGATGGGGCGCGGCTGGGACAAGCCCCGCGAGGTGATCGAGGGCGTGCATATCTACCGCCACCCCGAACCGCCCGAGGCGCATTCCGGTGCCGTGGCCTATGCGCGCGAATACTGGCACGCGATGCGGGCCTGGTTCCGGCTGGCGCGCGTGGTCTGGCGCGAACGCGGGTTCGACGTGATCCAGGGCTGCAACCCGCCCGATCTGATCTTCGTGCTGGCGTGGTGGTATCGTTTGTGGGGGGTGACCTACCTGTTCGACCATCACGATGTCTGCCCGGAACTCTTCGAAGCGAAGTTCGGCAAGCGCGGGCTGCTCTACCGCGTGATGCTGCTGTGGGAGCGGATCACCTTCGCCACCGCTTCCGTGTCGATTGCCACCAACGCAAGTTTCAAACGCATCGCCGTGCGGCGCGGCAAGATGAAACCAGAGGACGTGTTCGTCGTCCGCTCCGCGCCCAAGATCGACAATTTCGTGCCGGGTGAAGGCGATCGGTCGTATCGCAAGGGGGCCGGCACCGTCATGGGCTACGTCGGTGTGATCGGCCAGCAGGAAGGCATGGACCTGCTGGTCGAAGCCGCGGATCATCTGGTGAACCGGCTGGGCAAGCGTGACGTGCATTTCGTGATCGTGGGCTTCGGCCCGCACCTGGAAATCGTGCAGGACGACGTGAAATCGCATGGATTAGAGTCTTATTTCACCTTTACCGGCGCGCTTTACGGGGCCGATATGCTCGCCGTGCTGAACGCGGTGGATATCGGCGTGTCGCCTGATCCGAAGAACCCGATGAACGACATCTCCACCATGAACAAGGTGATGGAATACATGACGCTGGAAAAGCCGTCGGTGCAGTTCGACCTGACCGAGGGGCGGGTGTCGGCGCAGGGCGCGTCGCTTTATGCGGCCGCCAACGATCCGGTGGATTTCGCGGAAAAGATCGCGGAATTGATCGACGACCCCGACGCCCGCGCGCGCATGGGGCAGGAGGGCCGCGCGCGGGTGCTCGACGCGCTGTCATGGGGCCATTCCGCCCCGGTGCTGCTGGCGGCCTACGACCGGATCTTCGCGAAACGCGGGTGACACCGCGCGGCAGGCCGGTCTAGGGTGGCATCATGAAGCATGTGCCCAAAGAGACCACCGACGACGCGCTGATTCAGGAATTCCTGAACAGGGGCGGCAAAGTCAGCAAGGGCAAGACCAAGCCTGCCAAGGCGGAACTGGGCCTGAGCAACAACCAGTGGAACAACAAGCTGACCCGCGAGGAAAAGGCGGCGCGGGACAAAAGCTAGTCCAGCAGCCGCAGCAGGTAGTCGCCATAGTCGTTCTTGGCGAACATCGCGGCGCGGGCGCGCAGATCGGCGGCACTGATCCAGCCCGCGTCATAGGCGATTTCCTCGGGGCAGCCGACCTGCAGCCCCTGCCGGTTCTCCAGCGTGCGCGCCATGTTGGAAGCGTCGAGCATCGAGGCGTGGGTGCCGGTGTCGAGCCAGGCATAGCCGCGGCCCATTTTATGGACCTGCAGGGTGCCTGCGGCCAGATACATCTCCAGCAGCGACGTGATCTCGATCTCGCCGCGGGCGGAGGGGGTAAGGGTCGCGGCCTTTTCGGGGGCACTGCCGTCGAGAAAGTAGAGGCCCGTGACGGCATAGTCGGAAGCGGGGGTTTGCGGCTTTTCGGTGATGCTGGTGACGGTGCCGTCGGGGGCGAAGCCCAGCACGCCGTAGCGTTCGGGATCGCGCACGCGGTAGCCGAAGACGGCGTTGGCGTCACTGCGCGCGGCCTTTTGCAACAGTTCCGTCAGCCCGTGGCCGAAGAAGAGGTTGTCGCCCAGCACCATGGCGCTTGGCGCACCGGCGAGGAAATCGCGGGCCAGCAGATAGGCCTGCGCGAGGCCATCGGGGCTGTCCTGCGTGATATAGCTGAAGGTGAGGCCCCATTGGCTGCCATCCCCCAGCGTGCGCTGGAACTGGTGCTGGTCTTGGCGGGTGGTGATGATCGCGATCTCGCGGATACCCGCCAGCATCAGCGTGGTGATCGGGTAGTAGATCATCGGCTTGTCGTAGACGGGCAGCAGTTGCTTGGAGACGGCCATGGTGATCGGATAGAGCCGGGTGCCCGAGCCGCCGGCGAGGATGATGCCTTTGCGTGTCATGTGAGGTCCTTCAAGACGGTGGCCAGAGAGGCGCGCCAGTCGGGGCGGGTGATGCCGTAATCAGTCTCTAACGTTGTGCAATCGAGGCGGGAGTTCAGCGGGCGGATGGCCGGTGTGGGGTAGTCGGCGGTGGGGATCGGCGTGACCGCGCAGGTGATGCCGGCCTGCCGGAAAATCTCCTGCGCGAAACCCGCCCATGTGGTGTCGGGGGTGCCCGCGAAGTGGTAGATGCCGGATGTGGTGCGCCCGTCGGCAAAGGCGCGCGCCATCGTCAGCAGCGCATCGGCGATGTCGTCTGCCGCCGTTGGCCCGCCGTGCTGGTCACCCACGATGGTGAGCGCATCGCGCGTGGCTCCCAGCCGCAGCATGGTCTTCACGAAATTGCCGCCCGTCGCCGAGAACACCCAGGAGGTGCGCAGGATCGCATGGGTGCCGCCCGCCATCTGCACCGCCTCCTCGCCGCGCCGCTTGGTGGCGCCGTAGTGGTTGATCGCACCGGTGGTGTCATCGGGGAGCCAGGGCGCGTCGCCACTGCCGTCGAAGACATAATCGGTGGAGATGTGGATGAGGGGCAATCCGCGTCTGGCGGCGGCCCTTGCAAGCGTGCCGACCGCGAAATGGTTGATCTGTTCGGCGGCGTCGCGGTCCTCTTCCGCCCGGTCGACGCCGGTATAGGCGGCGGCGTTGATGATGACGTCGGCGTCGGTCGCCTCCACCGCGGCGCGGATCATGTCGGGCGCGCCGAGATCGGCCTGATCGCGGCCCAGACAGATCACCTCCGCGTCCCCGGCCTGTTTGCGCAGGGCGGTGGCGACCTGACCGCTTTCGCCGAAGACGAGGACTTTCATGACCCGGGGCTCCGCCCGTTGTCGCCTGAAACCGTCCCCCGGACGGTTTCCGAGACCGGCGCCAACCCCAACCGTGTGCCCACACCGTCGCGTGCCTGTAGCGGTTTCCACCAGTCTTCGTTGTTCAGATACCAGTCCACGGTCAAATTCAGACCCTGTTCCAGCGTGACCGAGGGCCGCCAGCCCAGCTCGTCACGGATGCGGGTAGGGTCGATGGCGTAGCGGGCGTCGTGGCCGGGGCGGTCGGCGACGTATGTGATGAGATCGGCGTAGGGCGCGGGGCCGGGGCGCTTTTCATCGAGGATCGCGCAGATCATGTGGACCAGATCGCGGTTCGTCGCCTCGTTTTCGCCGCCGATATTGTAGCTGCGGCCGACTTCGCCCTTTTGCACCACGCACAGCAGCGCGTCGGCGTGGTCTTCGACATAAAGCCAGTCGCGGATGTTGGTGCCTGCCCCGTAGATCGGGATCGGTTGGCCCGCCAGCGCGTTCAGGATCACCACCGGGATCAGCTTTTCGGGGAAATGGTAGGGGCCGTAGTTGTTGGAGCAGTTCGACAGCACTACGGGCAGCCCGTAGGTATGCGCCCAGGCCCGGACCAGATGGTCCGACGATGCCTTGGAGGCGGAGTAGGGGCTGCGCGGATCGTAGGGGGTATCTTCGGTGAAGAGGCCCGTTGCGCCCAGCGAGCCGAAGACCTCGTCGGTGGAGATGTGGTGGAAGCGGAAAGCGTCGGGTTTGCCCTGTGCCTCCCAATACCCCCGCGCGGCCTCCAGCAGGGTATAGGTGCCGGTGATGTTGGTGGCGATGAAATCGCCCGGCCCGTCGATGGAGCGGTCGACGTGGGATTCCGCGGCCAGATGCATCACGGCGTCGGGGGTATGGTCGGCGAATACAGTGTCTAACATGGCGCGATCACGGATGTCGGCCTGCACGAACGTATAATTTGGATGGTCGGAGACCGATGCCAGATTATCCAGACAGGCGGCATAGGTGAGCGCATCGAGGTTGACGACGCTGTGCCCCGCCGCGATCGCCTGCCGCACCACCGCCGAGCCGATGAACCCCGCACCGCCTGTGACCAGCAGCTTCATGGCGCGCCCTCGTAGATGAACGGGCTGTCGAAATCCGCGAAGGCGGGGGCGTGCGCATCCTTGTCCGACAGGGTCACGTCGTCACGGCCCCAGTCGATGCCCAGATCGGGGTCGTTCCAGCGGATCGCCCCTTCGGTTTCCGGCGCATAGGTATCGGTGCATTTGTAGAGGAACTGCGTGTCGGGCAGCAGCGTCAGGAACCCGTGGGCGAAGCCCTTGGGCACCAGCAGCTGCCTGCCGTTTTCCGCCGAGAGTTCCACCGCGACCCATTGCCCGTAACGGGGCGAGCCGCGCCGGATGTCCACGGCCACGTCCAGCACGGCGCCGGTCACCACGCGCACCAGTTTGTCCTGCGCGCGGGGCGGGGCCTGGAAATGCAGCCCGCGCAAGGTACCCGCGGGGGCGGAGAGCGAGTGGTTGTCCTGCACGAAATCCAGCGCGATGCCGTGGCGCGCCCATGTGGTGCGATTGTATGTCTCTGAAAAGAACCCGCGCGCATCGCCGAAACGGGGCGGCGTGATCTCCAGCACCTCGGGCAGGGCCGTGGGGGTGACTTGCATCGGTTCTCTCCCCCTGCACATGGACAGGCAAAGCTGCCATACATGCGGGGCCTTTTCTGCTCTGGCCTGATCGGGGCCGCTGATCGGCCCTTGTTTGGCGTCACGCTATCCAATGGGGCCGCGCGCTTCAAGTTTGCAGGCTGCCCGCGATTGGTTATGAGATGGCGACAATGATAAGGATTTTGCGTGATTGGGCCAAAGTTTGGCCTTAATCCCTGCGTAAATCCGTAAAGATACCCTGCAAGGGGGTCGGGGGCTGTGGCCTGCGTGCCACGCAAAACGCAAGCCCCTGAACGCAAGACGACAGATGTGCAGCACAATGAACCGGGTCGGGACACGATGAACATGATGAACGCGCAGACCTTCGAGACGGTCACCGCAGGGGTGAAACTGGTCATCTGGGATCTGGACGAGACGCTCTGGGACGGCACCCTGTCCGAGGAGGGTATCAAACCGGTGCCCGCCCATATCGACATGGTGCGCAGGCTGGTCGATCGCGGGATCATGTGCGCGATCTGTTCGAAAAACGATTTCGAGACCGCAAAGAAGGCGGTAGAGGAGCTGGGCATCTGGGATCTCTTCGTCTTTCCCCATATCGCCTGGTCGCCCAAGGGGCAGGCGATCCAGAAGATGATCGCCGACATGGGGCTGCGCGACGAGAACGTGCTGTTTCTGGACGACAACCATCTGAACCTGGAAGAGGCGCAGTTCTTCAACCCGAACCTGATGGTGGTGGATGCGTCCAAGCCGCTGGACGGGTTGCTCGACCTGCCGCAGTTGCAGGGCAAGGACGATGCGGGCCACAGCCGCCTCAAGCAATACAAGGTGATGGAGCAGAAACAGTCCGAACAGTCCGAGGCGGGCCTGTCGAACACCGAATTCCTGCGCCAGTCCGAGATCAAGATCCGCATCGTGACGGATGTGGAAAACCACATGGACCGGGTGCTGGAGATTTTGAACCGCACCAACCAGCTGAATTTCACCAAGGTGCGCGCCAACACGCCCGCCGAGCGCAAGGACCTCGATGAATTGCTGGCGGTATCGGGGATGCACGCCGGGCTGATCGAGGTGCAGGACCGCTATGGCGATTACGGCATCGTGGGCTTTTTTCTGGTGCGCACGAAGTTTTCCGGCACCACGGTGCATCACCTCGCGTTTTCCTGCCGCACGCTGAACATGGGCGTCGAACAATGGGTCTGGAATTATCTGGGCCGCCCGGAATTCAAGGTCGTGGGGCCTGTGGCCGGGTCGCTGGAAGACCCCGAGGTCGTCGACTGGATCACCGAAGTCACCGATTTCGATACCGGCGCCAACCAGATGGAGGAGCGCCGGTTGTGCATGGTCGGCGGCTGCGACCTGCTGCAGGTGTCGTTCTACTGCGGCACCAACCGCGACGAATTCGTCAACAAGCAGGACGACCAGGGGATGCTGGTGCGCTATGACGACGTGGGGTTCTTCATCAACCCGCGCGACATGGCGCTGAAACACAACCGGTCGCTCAAGCGGTTTCTGGGCTACACGCTGGATGACATGCTGGAACTGGACAGCAGCCTTGGCAAGGCCGACCTGATCCTGCTGTCGATGTATTTCTCGGTGCCCTCGGACAACCTTTTCACCTACGGCGGCGAGGACTTCGGCGGTAAATACTGGGGCACGGTGCCGCCGCGCCGGTTCAAGAAGCTGATGAAGGACCCCGACGCCGCGGCGCGTTTCGCCAAGGAGATGCACCACCGCCGCCTGCCGCTGGACGCGCGGCTGGAGATGACGCGCCAGTCCTTCGCCCATGCCGCCGCCCACCGCGATCCGGCCACCCCGCTGTTCATCCTCGGGGCCGCGACGGAACACGGGCAGCAGGCCGAACGCACGCAGGAGGTGCGGCAGGCCTTCAACGCCATGTGCCGGGGGTTCTGTGCCGCGACGCCGAACACGATCTTCGTCGATGTCGATGCGCTGCTGGAGCCGGAGGAATTCGCCGACAGCGATCACTATACCCGCACCGGTTACTTCAAGATCGCCGATTTCGTGAACAAACAGACCGCCGCCATCGCCGCTGCCCGTGCCGAGGGGGTGATGCCGGCGGTGGAGGCCGCAGCGGCACCGGCCCGGATAGAGACACGGACACAGCCTCAGACACCGGCGGCCAGTGCCGCCCCCGCACCACCCGCGGCAGCCGCCCCGGCGCGCTATGTCGCCAAGACGGTCCGCCGCGACAAGGCGGACAGAGCAGACAGCCCCGAGGGGGCCACGGACAGGACCACAGATATGACCACCGATGAAAAGACACCCGCCGCAGAAACGCAGGCGACACCGGCCCCTGCCGCCCCGGCAGAGGCCCCCGCACCGCAGGTCGACATGAGTGGCTGGGACGACAGTGCCGTCGTGGTGCCAGACGAGGTGCGCCACCCGCCCCATGCCGCGCGCCGGCAGGAGGTGCCCGATTTCGTGCCCTCCGAGATCGGCACGCTGGACAACCCCTCCAAGATGGAACGCTACATGGGGTTCCTGGTGCAGGAGTGGGACAGGATGGCGAAAACGCCATTGCATGATCCCGCGCAGCCGCCGCTGAGCCAGACGAACGTGCTGGATCACACCGTCGGCGTGGTGGGGGAAACCCCGGGCCTGCGGCTGGAATTCGGCGTCTGGCGCGGCAATTCGATCAAGCGCTGCTCGACACGCTTCCCGGGCCAGCACTGGTATGGCTTCGACAGTTTCGAAGGCTTCCCCGACGATGGCCGCATCGACTGGCAAAAGCCGTTCAAGGTGATCGAGATGCCCGACACCGGGCCGAATGTGACACTGGTGAAGGGCTATTTCTCGGACACGCTCGATCCGTTTTTGGCGGAAACCCCCGGCGAGGTCGCTTTCGTGAACGTGGATTGCGATATCTATTCCTCGACCGTCGATATCTTCACCGCACTGGAAAAGCACGACCGGATGCGCGCGGGGCTGGTGATCTACTTCGACGAGCTGATCAACTATGCCGATTACATGTGGAACGAGAGCCTGGCCCTCTTCGAGATGTGCGAGCGCACCGGGCTGGGCATCGAGTGGATCTGCCATGACCACAAGCTGCGCACGCCGGAACAATCCGCGCAGTTCTTCCACGACGGCGATCATCCCACCTGGATGGAGGACATGCGCGCGGGCTACTGGATGCAGGCCTCGTGCCGGATGACGGACGGCGGGATCGACTGCGGCCCGATGGGCGATCAGGCGTACCGCGACAAGCTGGTGTGGATGCTGCAGGGCTATGACGCGCAGGAAAAGCGCCGGTTGGACGAATTGCATGCCCGCAACGCCCGCCTGAAAGACGCAGAGGACGAGCGCGCGCGCCGCTATGTCGAACGCAAGCGTCTGGAAAAGCAGCGCCAGCTGGAAAACCAGGCCCGCCGCCAGCAACAACAGCGCAACGGCTGAACCGACCCTATTTCAGACAGAAAGATATTTGACCGATGACCGAGACCCTGAAATCACCTTACGACTTCAAAGAGATGCTGTTCGTGGACAACCCCTTTGACAGTATCGAGCTGGATGGCATCGACGGCGAGGGGCTGGACACCGATGTGCAGGGCTGGGGGTCAAACCACGGCATCTTCAAACAGGCGATCAAGCACTACAAACCCACCACCGTGATCGAACTTGGCACATGGAAGGGCGCATCGGCCATCCATATGGCAGGCCTGTTCAAGGAAGAGGGGATTGCCGCGCAAATCCTGTGCGTGGACAACTTTATCGGCTTTCCCAGCTACTACCTGCGGCCCGAACAGGCGCACAAGGAATTCAAGATCAAGGGCGGCATCCCGCGGCTGTACTGGACGTTCATGAAAAACGTCCACGAGGCGGGCCATGCCGACATGATCACGCCACTGGTGCAGCAAACGGCAGCGGCCGCGCAGATCTGCGTGGGCAAGCGGATCAAGGCGGACATGATCTATGTCGATGGCGATCACACCTATGAAGGCTGCCGCGATGATCTGAAAAACTTTACCCCTGTGCTGAACCACGACGGGTTTTTCATCTGCGACGATTACCAGTGGGATGGCGCCAAGCGTGCGATGCACGAATACATCGAAGAAACCGGCTGCAACCACGTGATTGCGGGCAACAAGGTGGTGCTGGCGCAAAACCGCGACCTGTCAGAGCTGGACAAGATCATGACGGAAATGGCCGAGAAACACGCCATGTTCCAGGCCCGCAAGAAAGCCGCAGCCGAGGCCGCCGCGGCAGAGGCCGCGGAAACCGGCAACGGCTGATCCCGCCACAGGCACCCACATCCGACAGCACCCCTGTCACCGCATCACGAGGAACACGCGCAATGGCCGTCAAAAAAGCCAAGAAGGCAGATACCGCAGCAACACCGGCCAAACCCGCGCCGCAGATGGCCGTCGTGCCGGAGACGGCCGAGGAGAGCATGCTGGCGCGTGCCGAAAAGCTGATGGTCGAGGCCAGCCGCATGCTGAGCCAGATGCAGGTGGCGACCCGGTTCAATTCGGCGATTCGCGCCGACGGCACCTGTCCGATCTTCTATCAGGACGTGGTGCAGCATATCGCCCTGCCATGGGCCGATTTCGAACAGTACCAGATGTTCCTGCTGGCGCGTCGCGCGCCCAAGGACGACGTGTTCCTGCGCCAGTTGATCGACCTGATCCCCAGCCTGAAGGGTCGCGCGCTGCTGGACGTGGGCAGCTTTACCGGCAGCCACGCGATGATGTTGCGCGCGATCATGGCGCCGAAAGAGACGCATCTGTTCGAACCGCAAAAGACTATGAAAGACGCGCTGGAGACGACGATTCGTGTCAACGACGCAGGCAAGGACGTGACCCTGCACACCGACATCATCGACGAGGACGGGCAGGAGATCATCATGAGCGCCTACCGTCCGGATCGTCTGTCGGAGGCGACTTATCTGCGCCGGGCCGAGGGGCCTTTGCACGCGAAATCGCTCGACAGCTACAAGTTCAAATCCGTCGGCATGATCAACCTCGATTTCAACAACGCCAAGATCAACGCGCTGCGCGGGGCCGCGGGGATCCTGAAAAAGGACCGCCCCGTACTGACCATGGACCTGACCGCGCGCGACATCGACGAGGTGCGCAGCTTCCTGGAGCCTTACGACTACGAGGACGTGCGCGCCGGGCAGAACAGCATGATCTTCCTGCCTAAATAGGCTCTGTTCAAGGGGATCAGACGCATGTCCACCATCTTCGTCACCATGGTCTATAACGATCCGGTCTTTCTGGATATCTGGGTGCGCTACTATTCCAAGCACACCGACCGGGCCAACCTGCATATCATCACCCACGGCCCGGGGCAGGACTATGCCCACGAGATGGGCGCGGGCTGTGTGCTGCTGGAGGCCCCGCGCGATCCGCAGAACCCGCGGCTGGATCAGGACCGGTTCGCCTTCATCAACGACTATTGTTCGGAGCTGACCAAGACCCACGACCGGGTGATCTACAACGATGTCGACGAGATCGTGGTGCTGGACCCGGCCCATGGCGGCGGGCTGGTCGACTATATCGAAGGGGTCGACCCGGCCATCCAGGTGATCACGCCGCTGGGGCTGGAGGTGGTGCACCGCAAGTTTCTGGAAAACGACTACGACTACAGCCGCGCGATGTTCACGCAGCGCAAGTACATCCGCATGAACGGCTGGTACACCAAGCCCTGCATCACCAATACGCCGATCGTCTGGGGGCCGGACGGGCACGGCTGTTCGCACGACAGTCTCTATCTCGACGACAATCTCTATCTCTTTCACCTCAAGTGGTTCGACGACCAGTTCCATATCCAGCGCCACAAGGACCGGCTGAAACTGCGGTTCAAGGATGACGATGGCGACGAGGTGGTGATCGGCGCGGGCAGCTGGGGCTGGTCGGAGATGACCTATCAACTGGTGACCAACAGTTTCCTGCGTCATGGCTTCGACAAGCACGACAAAGGCTTCGACTTTACCCGCCACCGGGACCGGGTGAAGGGCAGTTTCGTGGGCAACGCCAACAATATGTACAAGACCGACTGGTTCGTGGACGGCGATTTCCGGCTGCTGCCGGAACGGTTCGTCGGTGTGATCTAGTGTCTGATACTGGTATTATACCCGTTCTGCTTTGCGGCGGGTCGGGCACGCGGCTCTGGCCCCTGTCGCGCAAGAGCTATCCCAAGCAGTTCTCGCGGCTTCTGGGTGACGAAAGCCTGTTTCAGGCCTCTGCCCGGCGGCTGAGCGGGCCGGGCTATGGCCCGCCTGTGGTCGTCACGGCCAATGATTTCCGCTTCATCGTGACCGAACAGCTTGCGGGCGCACGGATCGCGCCTGCCGCCGTGCTGATCGAACCGGAGGGGCGCGACACCGCCCCCGCCGTGCTGGCCGCCGCGCTGCATCTGGCGGATGACCCGGACGCGCTGATGCTGGTGGCCCCGTCCGATCATGTGATCCCCGACGATGCGGGTTTTGCGGATTGCGTGGCGCAGGCGGTGCCGGCGGCAAAAGCGGGGCAGATGGTGACATTCGGGATCACCCCCGACCGACCCGAGACCGGCTACGGCTATCTGGAATGCGACACCGATGCAGGGGATACGGGGGTCATTCCGCTCAAGGCCTTCGTCGAGAAACCCTGTGAAAAGCGCGCCGCCGAGATGCTGGCGGCAGGCGGCTATCTGTGGAACGCGGGCATCTTCCTGTTTTCGGTGCGCACCATACTGGAGGCCTTCCGCGCCCATGCGCCTGACATGGTTGCCGCCGTTGAACAGGCCGTGGCGCAGGCACACTGCGATCTGGGGTTCACCCGGCTCGATCCCGCGGCCTGGGCGGATGCGCCCGCGATCTCGCTCGACTACGCGGTGATGGAAAAGGCGGAGAACCTGAGTGTCGTGCCCTACACCGGGCGCTGGTCCGATCTGGGCGACTGGGCCGCCGTCTGGCGCGAGACGCAGGAGGGCGGCATGGCGCTGTCGGGGCCTGCGACGGCGCTGGATTGCGACGCGACCCTGTTGCGGTCGGAGGTGGAAGGCCAGGCCATCGTCGGCATCGGGCTGCGTGACATCGTGGCTGTGGCGATGCCCGACGCGGTACTGGTGGCCCACAAGGACCGCGCGCAGGACGTCAAGCAGGCGGTGGCCGCGCTGAAGGACAAGGGTGCCGCGCAGGCCGACTGTTTCCCCAAGGATCATCGCCCCTGGGGCTGGTTCGAAAGCCTGGCTGTCGGTGACCGGTTCCAGGTCAAGCGGATCGTGGTCAACCCTGGTGCCGCGCTGAGCCTGCAAAGCCATCATCACCGGTCCGAACACTGGGTCGTGGTGGCGGGCACGGCACGGGTCACCATCGGTGAAAACACTGAATTAGTGTCTGAAAACCAGTCGGTCTATATCCCGCTGGGCACGCAGCACCGGCTGGAAAACCCCGGAAAGCTGCCCATCGTGCTGATCGAGGTGCAGACCGGCGGCTATCTGGGCGAGGACGACATCATCCGTTTCGAGGACGTCTATGCCCGCGACTGACGCGGACGTCTTAACCCTGATTTCACCCCTTGCATGGCAGACCGGACAACGGGCCTGTGCCGCAATGCGCGGGCTTCGTGAAATTGCCCGGATGTTTCCTTAAAAAAGGACGGCTGCCCGGGGAAAGGATGACCCATGACACAGATGCCGTTCCCCACCGCCCTTCGCCTGCCGCTGGCAGCCCTTTGCCTTGCCGCCCTCGGGGCCTGTGGCGGGGGCGGCGGGGCCACGTCCTCCGCCGACATGACGCCGGAAGAGCCGGTGATCCCCACGCCAGCGGGCGGCGGCGACACGCCTGCCGCGCCGGCCGATCCGGGTGATCCGGTCCCGGTGGTCACCGGGCCGCAGACGGCGGCGGAACAGCGCGCCTCGGCGACGGCACTCGTCGGGCGGTTCGCGCCCGGCGGTCAGCCGGTCTATACCGCGCTCTCGGCGGTGCCGACGACGGGCAGTGCCGTCTACAACGGGTATTTCTACGGCACGCTGGCCGATACCGGCGATGCAGTGACCGACAGCCTGATCGGGCGGATGCGGATGCGGGTGGGCTTCAACGCGAGTTCCGTCGGGATCACCGGTACGATCAGCGATTTCGCCGCGGCCGACGACAGCGCCGTCGCGGGCACGCTGACCCTGTCGAACGGCGCGCTGAATCGGCGCAGCAACCCCAACAACGACGCCACCCTGACCGCCAGCGTGACCGGCACCCTGACCGACGGCGCGGGCCGCGACCTGGCACTGGGCGTGCGGCTGGAGGGCGATTTCCTGGGCACCGTGCCCGACGGTGTGGGCGGAGAGGCCCTGGGTGCCGTCACGGTGAACGGCGCCAGCCAGGATTTCGACGGCGGCTTTATCGCGCAGCGGTAGGGGTCAGCCCGCCGGAAACGACCGGCCCGAGACATTCACCCGGCCCCAGTCACGATCGGGAATCCACAGCCCCGTGCGGGCGTCGTGTACCTGCCATACAGCATCTGTCAGGTTCAGGGTATCCGGGTGGATCGCCTGTTGCGTCGCCGTGGCGAAACGCAGCCTGACGATCCGGCGCAACTGCACCGCCTGTGCCAGCGCGCGGATGCGCGGATCCTCCGCCGGGGCGGCGGGGGTCAGGGTGAACGCCGCTATCATGGCGGTGACATGGGCGCGGGTCCTGTCGGGCAGGCTTTCGACCAGTTTGGCGCGGGCCTGCCGGGCCGCCCCGTCCAGGCCGACCGCCGCCAGCATCGGGTTCTCGGCCGCCAGGATCAGCCCCAGGGCGCGGGCCTCGTCCTCGGCCAGCCCGGTCAGGCGGGTGCGGTAGTCGAAGCCCAGCTCGATCCCGCCCTGATTACCCTGATACGCGATGATCGGCAGCCCGGCCTCGGTCATGGCGTCGATGTCGCGCAGGATGGTGCGCGGCGTGACCTCCAGCTCACGGGCCAGCTGTACGGAGGTCTGCCGTCCGCGGTTTTGCAAAATCAGCAGGATCTGGAGCAGCCGGGCCGCGCGCATCGGGACCATCCGAACATGACAGTAGATGTCATATAAGACCTGTTAGGGCTGGGCACGTCAACAAGGGGAGAGGACATGAAGCGTTACGAAACCCGAACCGAGATCGCTGCCGATATCGCGGATGTCTGGCGGGTGCTGACCGAAACCATGCCCCGCACGCCGGTGCCTTTCGGCATTCTGCGGCTAGAGGGAAGGCTGGCACCGGGCGCGCGGATCAAACTGTGGTCGGAGGTGGCCCCAAAACGCGCCTTCGTGCTGCGCGTGGTGGAGATGGAACCGCCGCACCGGATGGTCTGGCGCGGGGGGATGCCGCTGGGGCTGTTCACCGGCACCCGCAGCTTTGATCTGACACCGCAGGGGCGGTGTTGTGTCTTCGCCATGCAGGAGGTTTTTACCGGCCCGCTGGCGGGGCTGATCACCCGGTCCATGCCCGACCTGACCCCGAGTTTCACCAAATTCGCGACCACATTGAAAAGGAGGGCCGAAGACCGATGACCGACGTGACATATGGATCAGGCACGCAAGACGACCCTTGGGTTCTGAAGACCCCGCCGCTGACCTCGGATTTCGAGGTCTGGAAAGACACCGACCAAGACCCCGCCGCACTGGTGGTGCAGGTCGGCAAGACCCGGCTGTCCTACCAGCTGCGCGCGCTGGAGGACGCTCATGCGATGCTGCGCGCGCATGGTGACTGGATGCCGCTGGGCAACGCCGACGAGGGCAAGCCGGTGAAGGCGGGCACGCTGGAGCACTGGGCGCGCGCGGCGGACAACCCGGTGGGCGGCTACTATGGTCTGCGCAAGGGCTACCGCGGCCGCTTTGCCAATTACGTCGCTCCGGTGCTGGAACTGCTGGGGCTGGTGGAGTTGGAACACAACGCCCGCAGCAACCGAGTGCGGGCGATCTGAAGCAGGCGAGATGCCTCCCGCTACCCCCCGTACCCCCCCGGGTTCTGGGACTGCCAGTCCCAGGTGCTTTGCGCCATGTCGTGCAGGTCGTGGGTGGCTTTCCAGCCGAGTTCGGCGTGCGCGCGGGCGGGGTCGGCCTGCATCGCGGCGATGTCGCCGGCGCGGCGCGGGGCCACCTCGCAGGGGATGGGCTTGCCGCAGGCGGTCTCGAAGGCGGTGACCATCTGGCGCACGGAATAGCTTTGCCCGGTGCCGATGTTGAACGCCCGCGCGCCGGTATGATCCAGCGTATAGTCGAGGGCCGCCACATGGGCGCGGGCCAGATCGACCACATGGATATAGTCGCGCAGGCCGGTGCCGTCGGGGGTGTCGTAGTCGTCGCCGTAGATCTGCAGCACCGGCTGCTTGCCCACCGCCACCTGTGCCACGAAGGGCATCAGGTTGCCGGGCGTGTCGGAAGGGTCCTCGCCGATGCGCGCGGACGGATGCGCGCCCACCGGGTTGAAATAGCGCAGCATCACCGCGCAGGCGTCCGCATGGGCGGCGCACCAGTCGGTCAAAAGGCTCTCGGCGGCCAGTTTCGTGCGGCCATAGACGGAGGTGGGGTTGGTCGGGTGATCCTCGTCGTAGGGCAGGTATTCGGGGTCGCCGTAAACGGTGGCGGAACTGGAAAAGATGATCCGCCGCACATCCGCCTGGTCCATCGCGTGCAGCAGGGCGCGGGTGCCGCCGACGTTCACGTCATAGTATCCCAGCGGGTCGCGCATGCTGTCGCCCACCGCCTTGAGCCCTGCGAAATGCACCACCACGTCGGGGGCGAAACCGTCCATCACCTGGGTCAGCGTCACCGGGTTGCGCACGTCGCCGTCGACCGCGGTGACGGTGCCGTTGGACAGCGTCCGCACCCGGTCGAGTGCCACGGGCGAGGAGTTGCAGTGATTGTCGAGCACGCAGACGGTATGGCCCTGACCCAGAAGCTCCAGCAAGGTATGGCTGCCGATATAGCCGGCGCCGCCGGTCACCAGAACACGCATGATGATTAACCCTTTTCCGTCCCCTGCGTTCTAGGAAGCGCCGGGCGATGTTGCAACGCCTGCCTGCGGGGAATTGTCCCGAAGGCGGGTCACGTCAGGTCGGTCCGCGACGGCGGGCTGCACGGCCGGATCACGCCAGCGCGTTTTCCAGTAGGCGCTGTGCCGTTTCGAAATCCTGCGGCGTGTCGATGTCGATGTTTTCGCGCGGATCGTCGCACAGCACGGCGCGCGAGCCGGCATGATAGAAGCTGCGGGTGTCGCGCAGGACATCCGCCCGCACCAGATAGAGCGCGCCGTTGACCATCACGGTCTGCGGCAGGTCCTGGGTGCGCGCGCCCAGATGGTCGGGAAACAGCGGTGTGACGGATCGGTCCGCGCTCATGGTGAACATATGATAGGGCGGGGTGTCGACGGGGGCGACCCCGATCACCGAGGGCACGTCGGCATGGGCGTCCAGCAGGGCCGTGGCCTCTTGCCAGCGCGCGGTGACACGGAACGGCGAGGTCGGCTGCAGCAGGGCGATCCGGTCATAGGGGCCGTGGGCGGCCTCGGCCTGGTCCAGCGCGTGCAGCGCCACGTCGACGGAGGTGGCGGTATCATGCGACAGCACGGCGGGGCGCAGGCCGAAACTTTCCGCCCCGGCATCGGTGGCGGCGGTCAGGATCTCGGTGTCGTCGGTGGAAATCACCACCCGATCGAAAAGCCCGGTGCGCTGCGCGAAGAGCACCGTCCACTGCACCAGGGGGCGTCCGTGAAACGGCAGCACGTTCTTGCGCGGCACCCGTTTGGAGCCGCCGCGCGCGGGGATCAACGCCAGTGTCCGTGCCATGGTCGGTCCTTTCCTTGCATCAGCGCTTGCTTGACAATTGCAGGTCCTTATACGACGCAACCATGGGTGCATAGGGGCAACGAGGGTAAACTGCGGGATGTCGGCGACAGCGCCTTGTCTGATCGTTTTCGGGGCCGGTGGCCATGCCGCCGTGGTGGTCGACGTGGCCCGTGCGATGCATCCTGACCGCGAGATCCATCTGTATGATCATGCCGCCGACCGGGCCCCGGTGCTGGGGCTGGACGTGGCCGCGGGGCTGCCCGATCCGGCGCTGCTGCCGCCGGCCCGGTGCCGGACCGTGGTGGCGATCGGCGATTGCGCCGCGCGCCGGCAGGTGGCCCGCGATCTGGAGGCGCGCGGCTATGTGCCGGACATTCTCGTGCATCCGCGCGCCACGGTCAGCGCCGCGGCCACGCTGGGCCCCGGCACGGTGGTCTGCGCGGGGGCGGTGGTGAACCCGCGGGCCACGGTGGGCGCGGGGGTGATCGTCAATACCGGGGCCATCATCGAGCATGATTGCAAAGTGGCCGCGTTCTGTCATATCAGCCCCGGAGCGGTGCTGGCCGGCGGTGTCGTGCTGGGCGCGCAAAGCTGGATCGGCGCCAATGCAACCATCAGGGAAACCAGCGTGATCGGGGCCAATGTCGTGGTGGGAGCGGGCAGTTTCGTGGGCAGCGCCCTGGCCCCCGATGCCACCTATGTCGGATCGCCCGTGCGCCGCGTAAAATGAAGGCCCGCGCCGCGCGCAAAATGAAAGCCCGCGCGGTGCGCAAAATGAAAGCAAGTGATCAATGACCGTCTTTTTCATCGCAGAAGCAGGTGTGAACCATAACGGCGATCTGGAGACCGCCCTGCAGCTGATCGACATCGCGGCCGGTGCCGGGGCCGATGCGGTCAAGTTCCAGACCTTCAAGGCCTCCAGCACCGTCAAGCCCGGCACGAAAACGGTGGACTACCAGAAGACCCACACCGCCGAGGACAACCAGCACGCGCTGCTGCAGCGGCTGGAGCTGAGCGAGGCCGATCACGTCACGCTGGCGGCGCGCTGTCGCGAAAAGAACATCGAGTTCATGTCGACCGCCTTCGACCGGGACTGCGCCGATTTCCTCAATTCCATCGGGATCCAGCGCATCAAGGTGCCCTCGGGCGAGGTTACCAACCTGCCCTTCATCAAATACCTCGCCGCCACCAACCTGCCGATCATCCTGTCCACCGGCATGGCCACGCTCGACGAGATCGCCGATGCGGTGGCGGCCATCAAGCAGGTCCGCGCGGACAAGGGGTTCCCCGAACCCTTTGCCGATATCGTGTCGATCCTGCATTGCACCAGCGCCTATCCCACGCCGCCCGAGCAGCTGAACCTGCGCGCGATCCACACGCTGCGCGACGCCTTTGACTGCCCGGTGGGCTATTCCGACCATTCCGGCGGGATCGAGGCGGGCTATCTGGCGGTGGCGCTGGGGGCCACGGTCTATGAAAAGCACTTCACGCTGGATCGCACGATGCCCGGCCCCGACCATCAGGCCTCGCTCGAACCCGGTGAGCTGACCCAGATGATCGACAACATCCGCCGCGCCACATCCATGCTGGGCACCGGCGAGAAGGTGCCGCAGCCCTGCGAGGTGCAGGCCCGCGATCTGGTACGCCGCAGCCTTTATGCCGCCCGCGACATCGCGGCGGGCCAGACGATCACCGAAGACGACATCGCGATCCTGCGCCCGCCGCACGGGCTGGCGCCCAAGCATCACGACGCGCTGGTGGGCCGCACGGCCGGACGCGCGATCGCGGCGGGCGATCCGTTCGCGGACGGCGATCTGTGACGGCCGCACCGCTGCATATCGCCTATCTGTCGGGCACGCGGGCCGATTTCGGGCTGATGGCCCACAGCCTGCAGGCGCTGGACGCCGATCCCGGCATCACGCTGGAGGTGGTGGCCACGGGTCAGCATCTCGACCCCGCCTATGGCGATACCATCGCCGATATCCGGGCCAGCGGGCTGACGGTGAACGCGCTGGACCCGCTGGCGATGACCGGGGCGGACGGGGCCGAGATGGCCCATGCGGTGGCCGGGCAGACCGCCCAGATCACCGCGCATTTCAGCGCCCGCAGGCCCGATCTGGTCATCCTGCTGGGTGATCGGGGCGAGATGCTGGCGGCGGGTCTGGCGGCGGTGTTCCTGGGGATACCGGTGGCGCATTTCCACGGCGGCGACCGGTCCGGCACGGTGGACGATCAGTTGCGGCAGGCGATCACCGGTCTGGCGCATTACCACTTTCCCGCCACGCCCGGCGCCCGCGACCGGCTGATCCGCATGGGCGAGGTGCCGGCCCATATCCACATGCTGGGCGCGCCGGGGCTGGACGAGATCCGCGCCTTCGTGCCCGATCCGGGGCTGCGCGACGCCTTGGGCATCGGTGCGGATGACCCGCTGGCCACGGTACTGTTTCACCCCGTCGTGCAGGATGCCGCGCTTGCGCAGGACCAGGCGCAGACCCTGATCGAGACCGTGGCGCGCAGCTTTGCGGGCACCGTGGTGGTGCTAGCGCCCAATTCGGATGCCGGGGCCGCCCGGATCGCGGCCTATTACCGGCAGGCGCAGGACTGGCTGGCGGCACAGGACGGGTTGGCGGCGCAGTTCATCTGGGTCACCCATCTGCCGCGCGCGCAATACCTGTCGCTGATCGCCGAGAGCGACCTGATGCTCGGCAATTCGTCGTCCAGCATCATCGAGGCGGCATCGCTGCGCACGCCGGTGGTCAACGTGGGCGACCGGCAGACCGCGCGCGAGCGCAACGACAGTGTCTTCGACTGTCCGGTCACCGGTCCCGAGATTACCGGGACGATCAGCCGGGCGCTGGCCTATGACGGGCTTTACGACAATCTTTACGACCAGGGCGGCTGTGCGGCGCGTCTGGGGGCTGTGATCCGGTCTCTCGATCTGTCATCCGCTATTTTGAAAAAACGATTTACATATTAGATTCAAACGCATCGGAAGGCGACGACAAGATGATAAAGCAGAACCAGATTGCGACGGTCACGGTTGACCAGACGATTATGGAAGCGATTCAGGTGCTTGACAAATCGGCGCTGGGGATCGCGCTGCTGGTCGATGGGCAGGGTCTGTTCCTGTCCACCGTGACCGATGGCGATCTGCGGCGGCAGCTGATCGAGGGGGCGACGCTGGAGACACCGCTGTCCGCATTCCCGCCGCATCAGGCGATCGTGGCCGACGAGACCGCCACACCGCAAAGCCTGCTGGCGCTGATGAACGAGAACACCATCAACCAGGTGCCGGTTTTGGATACCACGGGCAAGCCGGTGAACATCGTGCACCGCGCCGACATCCACGCCCCGATCCTGCTGTCCACGCCGCATCTGGGCGAGGAGGAGCTGGAGTTCGTGAACGAGGCGTTCCGGTCGAACTGGATCGCACCCGTCGGGCCGCATATCGACGCCTTCGAAAAGGAAATCTGCGCCCATGTGGGGGCCGGTGCGGCCTGTGCGGTCAGCTCGGGCACCGCGGGTCTGCATCTGGGGCTGCGGCTGCTGGACGTGGGCCCCGGCGATACGGTCTTCGTCTCCGACTTCACCTTCATCGCCAGCGTGTCGCCGATCGCCTACCAGCATGCCACGCCGGTGCTGATCGATTGCGAGCCGGACAGCTGGAACATGTCGCCGCGCGCGCTGGAGCGGGCCTTTGCGGCGGCCAAGGCGGCGGGCCGGATGCCCAAGGCGGTGATCGCGGTGGGGCTTTACGGGCAAAGCCCGGACATGGATCCGATCCTGGAAATCTGCAACAGCCACGGCGTGCCGGTGCTGGAGGATGCCGCGGAATCGTTGGGGGCGACCTACAAGGGCAAGTCCAGCGGCACCCTGGGCCGGATCGGGGTCTATTCGTTCAACGGCAACAAGATCATCACCACCTCGGGTGGCGGCATGATCGTCAGCGACGACCCCGCCCTGATGGCGCGCGCCAAGAAGCTGTCGACCCAGGCGCGCGAACCCGAAATCCACTACGAGCACACCGAGATCGGCTATAACTACCGGATGAGCAACATCCTGGCCGGTGTCGGCCGGGGGCAGTTGCGGGTGCTGGAGGACCGTGTCGCGCGCCGCCGCGAGATCAACGAGATCTACCGCAAGGGTCTGGCCGATATCGCCGGTGTCGCCTTCATGCCCGAACCCGAGTGGAGCCATTCCAACCGCTGGCTGTCGTGCATCACATTCGACTGCGACCCCGAAGACAACGTGCCGGGGCGGCTGACGAAACACCTGCAGGGCGAGTTGGTCGAAGTCCGCCCGCTGTGGAAGCCGATGCATATGCAGCCGGTGTTCCAAGGCACTGAATTCCACGCCCATGACGACGGCAACGCCGCCGTGTCGCGCCAGATCTTCGGCACCGGCATCTGCCTGCCGTCGGGGTCGAACATGGCCGATACCGATGTGGAGATGGTGATCGACGCGATCAGGGATGCGGCCGCGGCGGTCCTGCCGGGCTGAGACGCCCGGCCCGGGTGCGGCCTGTCAGACCGCCTGCCGCCGTGGCCGCCCTGCGGCGGGGGCGGGGGCCGTGGTCTGCGGGATCAGCAGCGTGGTCAGTGCCGCGCGCGTGGCCTCCTGCATCTGCCGGGGGGATTGCACGGCCGTCGCGTCGAAACTGGCGAAGACCCGCGCCCAGCCGTCATCGAAATGCGCCGTGGTCGCGGGGCCGAGTGCGGTCAGCGGCTGATCGGTCATGTCGGGCACCAGCCCGGCGGCGACGAACCCGTGCGGGTCATGGCCCAGCCGGTCCAGATCGCCCGCATAGACGGTAGGTGTGCCCGCGTGCAGCAGTTCGACCGCGATGCCGCTGCCGGGGATCACCACCAGATCGCAGCCACGCGCGAAATCGGCCACGTCGCTGTCGGCGTCGCTGATGGAGATGCGCGGATCGGTGCACAGCGCGCGCAGGTCGGCCGTATCCTGGGGATGCCGGCGCAGCACGATGCGGGTCACCTGCGGGTGGGCGCAGAGTTCGGCCAGCCGTCGGGTCACCGCGGCATGTGACCAGACCCGCGACAGGCATTTGCCCACGGTGCCGATGGTCTGCGGATGGCGGATCGGGTCGGGGCCGGTGGCGAAGGCCGACAGGATGCAGGTCGCCCCGCCGACCGGCCCGCGATTGCGATAGGCGGTCAGGCTGGCCTGGTTGGACAGCAGCGACAGGTCGAATTTCAGCGGCGGATAAAGCGGCGAGATCGGCGCGTGCTGGCGATAGATCGCGGCCAGACCGCAGGCCTGTGCCGCACAGCGCAGCCCCACCTGCATCGGGCTGTGATCGTTGGCCACGATGACCCCGCGCGCCTGGCAGCGCGACAGCTGCGCGGTGAAATGCACCCGTGCGGCCGCGGTCAGCAGCAGCTGTGTGGCCAGCAGCGTGTGGCTGCCGCGCCAAGGCGCCAGGGTCCGGGACAGACCCGCGATCTGGCGCAGGCGCAGGCCCGCCCGGAGCCGCGCGCCAAAGCCCGCGCGCCGGTGCGCGTGATACTGCACCAGCGGCGTGTCATCCAAGATGGCGCTGACCTGCGCCAGCACCCGCCGGTTATTGCGCGTGGGGCCGTAGAACAGCACGTCGGCCCTGCGGTCGCAGTGGCGCAGCTGCGGATGCACCAGCACCGCGGCGACGATCGCAAGCCCCCGTGTGGGCGCAAAGCGGATCAGCCGCGCGAACAGGCGCAGGCCGATCTGGACCAGCGGGCTTTTGCGGCGCAGCTCCTTGTGGAAATCGACATAGGTCGCATCGCCCCACAGGGTCGCGATGTCCATGAACATCTGGGTATCGCTTGCGGGGTGTCCGGCGGCAGGCAATTGGAAAGGTCCTTGTCAGGGGGCACTGTGCGGGACCTGGGAGAGAGGCGCATACACTTGCACCCACGGGATAAAATACGCTAAGAGCCAATGCAAGAACATCGTCTAGAACATCCGGATTACGAGCACAGACATGCTTTTGAAGCGCCTGACGGATGTGGTTCTCGCGGTTGTTCTGTTCGCCCTTCTGGTCTGGTTCATCCCGCTTGTCGCCCTGCTGATCAAACGCGACAGCGCCGGTCCGGTGTTCTTTCGCCAGACCCGTGTGGGCCAGCATGGCCGCCTGTTCGACTGCATCAAGCTGCGCACCATGAAGGTCGGCACGGCGGGCATGGGCACCCACGAGATCGGCACTGCGGCGATCACCGGGTTCGGCCGGCTGCTGCGCCGTACCAAGCTCGACGAACTGCCCCAGATCTGGAACGTGCTGCGCGGCGAGATGTCGTTCGTCGGGCCGCGTCCGTCCCTGCCGATACAGGACAAGGTGCTGGAAGAACGCAGGAAACGCGGCGTGATGGCGGCGCGTCCGGGGGTGTCGGGGCTGGCGCAGATCCACGATGTGGATATGTCGCACCCGCGCCGGCTGGCGGCCTATGACGCGCTTTATATCCGGCGTGCGTCGTTTTGCCTGGACCTCTATATCATCGTCATGACGGCGGTGGTGGGCTTCAGGCCCGGGGCGCTGGGACGCGCGCGCGCGGGACGCGGCTGAGTACCCGCGCGCGGGGCAAAATCAGCGGTGCGGCGCGCGCAGCCGGCGGCCGATCCGCCGCAACACGGTGCCTGCGGCGTAATGGGCGAAATAATAGGCGCTGCGCAGCGGGCCGAGGTTTTCCATCCGGCGGTAAACCGCCCAGGTGCCCGCCGCCGCACCGATCTTGTTGGACGACAGCGATCCCGACAGCCGCCGGTAGGTGGCCAGCGTGCCCGGCACCGCCCGCGCGGTTCCGCCGTCCCGCAGCAGCCGCAGCCAGAGCCCGTAGTCCTGCCGCTTGCGTGCGGGCGGCATCGTCACCCGGCCGTAAACCTGCGTGTCGTACATCGCCGTCAGGCAGCCGATGACATTGTGCCTGAGCAGGGCCTGGTAATCGGTGGCGGGCGGCACCGCCACATGGGCCCGGAGGCTGCCGTCCTCATTGATGATGTCATAGGCGCCATAGCTGAGTCCGGTCCCGGTCTGGCGCATCATCGCGCATTGGCGGGCCAGCTTGTCGGGGTGCCACATATCGTCGGCATCCAGAAAGGCGATGAAGCGGCCGCGCGCGGCGGTGATCGCCCGGTTGCGGGCCGCCGCGGCCCCTGCGTTGTCCGGCAGGCGGTCGAGGACGATCCGCGGATCCTCTGCAGCCATGGCCTGCAGGACAGCCCATGTGCCGTCGGTCGAGGCATCGTCGACCACCCGCCATTCCCAGTCGTCCAAGGTCTGCGCCCGGATGCTGCCCCAGGTCGCGCCGATGAACCGGGCGCAGTTGTACGCCGGGGTCACGATTGTCACGAGGGGCGGGGCAGGGGTCATCGGTGGCCGTGCGGTGAAGATCGGGGTCAGGTGGCCCCTGCGGGGCCGCCATCCCGGCGACCTACATGCCCCGGCGCAAAGATGCAAAGCCCCCCGGCGACCGCCCGCACGTCCCGATATGTCGTCCGGGTACGCCGACGGGGGCAGAGGCAATCTGTTCATTGCCGCGACGCTCCGGTATCATCGCCGGTGACGTGCCCGCGCGCAGGGGGCCGGGCGGCACGAGAGGGTGTTTCATGACGATCAGCAGCGCGGTCCGGGTGCGCAACGCAGGTGGCCTGTGACGACGCAGGTGGCCCCCTACCGCGCCCGGCTGCGCGAGGCGCAGGGTCTGTTTCGCGCCAAGGAGCAGAGCCGCGCCTTCGAACTGGCCCGCGGGCTGCGCGCGGATTTTCCGCAGGCCGAGGATGTCGCGGCCTTCTACGGGGCCGGTGCGCGCTATATCAACGGGGCGATGCGCCAGAGCTTGCGTGACGAAAATTACGACATGACGATCTATTACGCGCGCATGCTGCTGGACGATCCGACCCATGCCACGCCTGCCCGCGACGCGCTGCTGGAGGCGGCCCGGGCCGGGCGCACGCCGCAGGACCGGGTGGCGCTGCTCTATCCGCTGTGCCGCGACGATCCCGGAGCGACCCGCTACTGGAGCGAGATCGCCCTGTGCGTGGGTGACCTGCCGCCCGACGACGCGGCCATCGCGATCGGGTTCGACGTGCTGACGGTCCTGCCGGGGCACCGGCTGGCGCTGGACGGTCTGGCCGGGCTGGTGGCCCGTCAGGCCGCCGCACCCGCGCCCGCTGCCGCGGAGGGCGACCCGTGAGAGAGGACCTCGATCCAGAGACGATCGCGCGGTTCAGAGCCTTTCTGGAGCCGCATCTGTCCGCCGCCGCCGCACCCGACACGGCAGAGGGGGAGACCGGTGGAGAGGCCGGCGGGGCCGCACCGGACGGCACGGAGGCGGGGGTCGCGCCGGATGCATCCCCGCGCCGCGCGGCCTATGCGATCCTGCGTGCCGAGGCGGTGCGGCAGGCGGCCGGTCTGCCCGCCCCCGCCGCCTATCGCCTGCGGCTGGCGGCGGAATATGCCATCCAGGATGCCGAACGCGCCACCGATCCCCTGCCGCGGACCGGCGAAGCCCCTGCCGATGTCTGGAGCCTGCTCGACCCCACGTCGCAGCATTATGCGCTGGATGCCGATCCGGCTGCGCCGCAGGCCCTGTCGCGTCCGGCGCAGGCCATCGTGCAGGGCCGCGGGACCGGGCGCGTGCGCGCGCACCACCGGTCGCTGACCGGGCGGCTGACCATGATCCTGAGCCTGTGGCTGCACGGGCTCAACCGCGAGGCGGCACAGGACCGGATCGGCTATGTTTGGCTGGTGATGGACCCGCTGATCCAGATCATCGTGATCTGTATCGTGCCGCTGTTTCTGCAGCCCGAGAACGTCTACGACATGGCCACTTTCCCCTTTGCGGTGATCGGTGCCTGTTTCTGGCTGGTGTTCCGGGTGTCGGCGATCGGGGCGCTGTCGGGAGGCGGGGTGCTGAAACCGCAGCTCGAACATCCCGCGATCCGCCGTTTCGACATCATGGTGGCCCGGTCGCTGAACGCGCTGATCAACTATTTCATCGCCGGATTCTTTCTGCTGGGCATGGCGATGTTTCTGGGGATGACCGAAGGGCCGCAGCATTTCCCGCTTTTCATGGCCTGCTTCCTGACCAGCTGGGTGATGGGGATCAGCTATGGCACGGTGCTGAATTCGCTGGTCCAGCTTTATCCCGGGCTGCGCCGGATCAATGCCTATGTGCTGCGTTTCATCGGCCTGATGTCGGGGCTGTTCTATGTGCCCGAACAATTGCCCGAGCAGCTGGCCGAGGTGATCCTCTACAACCCGCTTCTGCATCTGGTGCAGCTGGCACGGACGTTCTGGTTCGTGGAATACACCACCTATGACGCCAGCGTGCCCTATATCTTTTTCTGGGCGCTGGTGCTGGCACTGCTGGCGCTGGTCTGCCTGACGATCGACGAAAAACGCCCCGACACGGTGCGCGCATGAGTGCGGTGAGCTTTCACGACGTGTCGCTGAGCATCCTGCAGGGCGGCAAGCGGCTGCCGGTCGTGGCCGGGGCCAGCCTGTCGCTGCCGCCGCGCACGCTGGCGCTGATCGGTGAATCGCGGCTGGCGGCGGTGGCGGTGATGGACATGCTGTGCCGCAGGCTGGTGCCGCAGCAGGGCGAGATCGTCTTCGGCGGCGCGGTGTCCTGGCCGATCGGCCATCCGGGGCCGTTTTCGGTGGCGGTGACGGGGATGCAGGCGATTTCGCATTTCGCCACCGTTTACGGCTACGACCGCAATCATGGCGTGGCCTTCATGAAGGCGGAATTCGCGGCCCCCGCGCTTTTGACCCGGCCGATGTTCACCTGGCCCAAGACACTGCAGGCCCAGTTCGGCATGCTGATGGCGCTGATTCCCGATTTCGACGTCTATATCGTCGACACCAATCTGATCATGCCCGACGACATCGCCTTTTCGCAGCAGTTCCTGAAGCTGTTCCATCTGCGCCGGCAGGGCTGCACCACCCTGATCACCGCCCGTCAGACACGGGTGCTGCAGGCGCTGTGCGACGGCGCGCTGGTGGTGGCGCGCAAGCGGATGTATGTGGAAAACGACCTGGATGCGGCGCTGGCGATCAGCAACAGGATCGTTCTCAACGACACCGCCGAAGAGGCCGACAGCGCGGACGACGGCGACGACCTGCTGTTCATTTGACGCGCCGCCGCAGCGCGCGCGTCAGTCGCCGGCCATCCGCCGGCGTTCCATCTCGCGGCGCATGTTTTGGGCCGCGGAGGGGGCCAGCAACTGCCGGTTCTGCGCCACATAGGCCGCGCGGCTGTCCTGCAACCGCTGCCAGACCGGGCCACGGGCGGCGAAATCGCGGATCCGATCCTGCAGCGCGGCCCCGGTTTCGGCCACGCTGGCCACGCCCATGTCGTCGAGCCGGACCGGCACGATCCCGTCGTTGAAATTGCACGCGATCACATCTGTGCCCAGCAGGGCGGCCTCGAGCCCCACGTTGGAGAACCGGGTGATCATCACGTCCGCCGCGATCAGGGTCTGCGGCAGGTCGATCCGGTCGAGCGCGAAGACGCCCCGATGGCGCGCGCACAGATCGGCCAGATATTCGGGATAGCCCGGTTTGGCCGTCGGATGCAGCCTGATCCCCAGACGGGTGTCGGGCATCTCGTGCAGATTTTCCGCCACGCTTTCGATGATCAGCCGGTCCTCTTCGAGAAACGGCGAGCAGGCAAAGACCAGCAGGCGCTTGTCCTGCATGTCGACGATCCTGCGCACGGCGGTGCGGTCCATCTTGCGGGCCGCCTGCTGGACCAGACCGACCTTGGCGCAGCCGGTCAGCACCGCCTGGCCGGGGGCCAGCCTGAAGTAATCCTCGAACAGTTTCCTGGACTGGGTCTCGATGGTGAACTGCACATCCGCCAGGGTGGGCTTGTAGCGCGACCGGGGGCCGACGAAGACGGTCTGCACATCGAAGCTGTCGATCCGCGCGCTGCGCGCGGCCAGCGTGGCGACCCGCGCGATATAGTCGCGCCCGGGCAGCAGGGCCACGGCATAGGGCGACCGGTCGGCCACGATCCGGGCGGTCAGCGCGCCGGCACGGATATGCTTGAGCACCCGGTCCCCGAAGAACAGGCCCAGTTGCCGGTGTGCGCACAAAAGCAGCGCGGTCTCGATCAGCGACAGCGGCTCCTGCGCCTGCACCTCGCGCACCAGCAGCGGCAGGGTGATCTGGCGCAGCGTCGGCGTGCTGCGCCGCAGGGGCGACCACAGTTCGAATGCAGGCGCATAGATCACCTCGTCGTGCCAGTCGCTGAGCACGGTGTCGAAGAAGCTGAGCACCTGGTTGCGATCACGCTGGCCGGCGGTGGGGACGAAGACCACCCGGCCGGTCTTTTGCAGCTCGCGCCCCAGTTCGATCAGATCGGTGCGGTAGTTGCGATCGAAGTTGCGCCCGATCAGCAGGGCGGTGTCCCGGGGCGGCACCGGGGCGTCGTCGGGAATGCCCAGGGCCGCGACAAGGGCGGTGCGCAGCGGATCGACAGAGCTGCCCTGGACCCCGTCGAAGGTCTCGGCCAGCAGATCGCGGGCCAGCGTCGCGGGCGTGGTGGCCGAGGCCAGCGTCGTCAGCGGTGCCACCAGCGATGTGGGTGCGGTGATGTCGAAGGCGCGCAGCCCGGCCAGCCAGGCGCGGGCCAGTTCCGGGGTGCCCGCCACCAGCGCGGTCTGCCGGGCGGGGGCCTCCTGCAGCCGGTGCAGCACGCTCCAGAAGTCGATGCAGGCCGCGAACAGCAGGTCGTCGAGTGGCAGTTCCAGCGCCGCCAGCCAGGCCTGCGCCTCGTGCGGGCCGATCAGGTCGCGCAGGCCGGTGATCAGGCGGTGTGCCAGGGCTGCGGTCAGGGTGCTGAGCCGGGTTTCGGCATCGCTGTAGATCGGGACCCGCTGGTCGGTCATCAGCCGGGGCGCGACCGCAAGCCCGGCCGGCGTGGCCCGTCCCAGACGGGCCGGGGGCTGCGTGCGCAGGTTGCCGGCTCCCATCAGCGTGATGTCGGGGGCGGTATCGTCAGGCCCGTGTCCCAGCAGACCCAGCGGCACCCGCCCCGAGACGATCCAGCGCGTGGACTGCTCCATGGCGCGCCGGGCGGTTTCGGGCGCGCTGTCCGCTGCCGCGGGCGCGGATGCGGGGCGCGGCCAGGTGAAGGCCTGCAGCAGGCTGATTTCGGCGGTCTGGAACGCGTGGTCCTCCTCGATCTCAAGCGGGTGCAGCAGGGTGCCGGTGCCGCGCAAAAACAGCTGCACCGCCAGTCTTTCGGCTTCGGGCAGCGGCCCGTCGTCCCGGGACAGATCGGTCAGGGTCTGCGTGAACGCCGGTACGGGAGCAAGATCCGGCACGATCAGCAGCACCTGTTTGAGGGCGGCGTAGTCGCGCGTGTTCAGCCCCTGCGCGATGAACCCCAGACAGATCATCGCAGAGTGTTCGGGGGCCGCGGTCAGCCGGTTGCGCAGGGTGGAATAGAGCGGCCTGATCGCATCGTTGCGGATCTGCGGCACGATGTCGTCGGGCAGCAGGGTGTCCAGATCGCCCTGCAGGCGCAGGGCGTCCAGCACCCGGTCGACAAAGGCGGGCGTGTCGATCCGGTCACCCGCCGCATCCGGACGCCAGCGGTGCCGCAGCCTGTGGAGCAGCGCCCGGGTCCGCCCCACCGGCAGCATGACGCTGCGCAGGTCGATCCGGCGGTCGATATCGGCCTGCAGCGTGGCAGTCAGTGCCGCATCCTGCGGGGCGGCCAGGAAGCCGGGACCGGGCCGTCGTTCGAGCAGGGTCACGATATCGCAGGCCAGGGCCTTGCGCGGGGCCGGGCGAAACGCATGCGACAGGCTTTGCGTCCAATACGGCAGATATTGTTCGCGCGGGTTGCGCCAGCGGCGCGCGGTATCGCGCAGCCGCATGGCAGAGCTGCGCCGCCGCCCCGTGTTGCGCACCGACAGCCCGCGCCGGGCCGGGTGTCCGGGCAGGAAACCGGCCCAGACCGCCGGTTGCCGGAACTGGACCACGGCGTGTGCGCCCAGCACCCGCACGAAGGTGCGGCTGCCGGCGTCGAAAAGACGCGCGGTCTGCAGTTGCGCGGGCGATTGCCGTCCCAGCATCTGCCGGTTGCTGAGCGCCTGCGTGGTGAAGAACCGCAGCGGCAGGGCGATTTCCGTGGCCAGCCGCGCCTGCACGCGGGTGTTCCGGCGCAGGCCGATCTCGCCCAGCCAATGCGGCAGGGCCTGTTCGTGCGGCGGTCGCCACAGGCGTGTCGCGGCCTGCCAGCGGGCGTGCCAGGCGGCCGGTTGCACGGCCGCGCGCGCCGACCGGCGCAGGGTCTGCCAGCCGCGGCTGGCCACGGTCCCGCCTGCAAGCAGCCCTTGCCGGCGCAGGGCCGTCCGGGTGCCGGGCAGGCTGCGCAGCAGGGCCTCCTGCCGGGGCGGGCGCGGTGTCGCGGTGGTCTTGGCCAGCCGTCGTGTCATATCGGCCTGGCCCGACAGGCTGGGCCAGCCGGGATGTCCGCCGCTGGCGCGCAGGGCCGGTGTGCCAAGATAGATGACCGCCCGGGGTGCCGGCAGGATCCGCAGCGCCAGTGCGATTTCGGCGGCCAGGCTGCGCTGTTCGCGCAGGTTCCGGCGCAGGCCGATTTCGTTTTGCCAGTAGGCGACGCTGCCGCGATGGGCCGGGTGCCAGCGCCGGATCAGCCGGGCGGCCAGTGCGCGCCATCCGGCGGGCGACAGGTGCCTGTCCGACCGGTGCCGCAGGGTTTGCCAGCCTGTCGTCAGGGTCTGCCGTGCGCGCTGTGCCGCGGTCAGGCGCCGGTCGCGGAGCCGCTGCCGCCGCAGGGACCCGCGCGCGCCCGACACGGTACGCAGCACGACGGCCGGGGCGATCCGTGCCCGGGCGCGTCGCGGTCCGGTCAGGGTCAGGGCCCGCCGGACGCTGTGCGCGGCGGAAACCGGCAGCGTCGCCTGCGGGTCGGTCAGCATACCTGCGGCTTGCAGCGGTGGCAGCAGGCGCAGGGCCAGGGCGGCCTCGGTGGCGGGGGCTCTCTGATCGCGGATGCTGCGGCGCAGGCCGACGGCATCGAGCCATTCGCCAAGAGCCTGTTCGCGCGGTGCGCGCCAGCGGCGTGTCGCTCCACGGGCAAGACCGGCCCACCAGCCGCGCCGCAACACGGTTGTTTGCAGGCGTCGGCGGATGGCGCGCTCCGGTGAGGCCGCCGGAGCGGGTGGCGCTGCGGGTGCTGCGGGTGTGGACAGATAGGCTGTCGCATGCGGCACGAGCCGCGCGGGCAGGATCGTGTCGATGACCCGGTGGCGATGGGCATGCCGGTTGCGGTGCAGCCTGCCGTCCTGCAGGGCCACCGCCAGCGAAAGGGCCCGGGGGTCCTGCCAGCGGCGCAGGGCCTGCCGCCAGTGATCTAGCCTGTGCGTGCGCCGGGGCGGTGCCGCGACGGGCCCCGCCGGTGCGGGCGGGCGTTCCAGATAGGCGGCGGTGCGGGGCGTGGCCGCAAGCCGCAAGGGGGCTGCCGCGGCGATGGCCGCCTGCCGCTGGGCCTGCAGATTGCGGGGCCGGTCGCCCCGCGTCAGCATCCCGGCGGCAGCCATGTGACGCGGGTCCTGCCAACGCCGCCGCAGGCTACGGCCCTGCGCCGCCCACCAGCCGGGGGTCAGCAGCGTGGCGCGCAGCGGGTGGTGCGGAGTGGCGGGTGTTGGCGTGACTGTCAGGGCGGGGCTGTCGGCGGGTGCTTCGGGCGCGGGCAGATAGGTGACCGCATGCGTCAGCGGGGCCAGCCTGTGGTCCAGGACCTGCAGCACCGCCAGATGACGCTGGACCCTGACATTGCGGCGCAACCCGGTGCTGTCCAGCGCGCGGGTCAGCGAAAGATGCTGCGGGTCCTGCCAGCGCCGCCGCAGGCTGCGACCCTGTGCCGCCCACCAGCGGGGGGCCAGCAGCGTGGCGCGTAGTCCGGTGCCGATCCGCGCGACGATCCGGCGGGGCGACAGCGGGTCGCGGGTCGGTGCTACAGGGTTTTCCGGCAGGGCGATCCGGTCCGGCACACCCGCCCCGCCGCGATGCCGCAGTGCGGCCATAAGCGCCCGCGACCGCTGGGCGCGGATATTGCGCTGCAGCCCGGCCGCATCCATCTGCCCGCCCAGATCGGCCAGTGTGGGGTCCTGCCAGTGCCGGGTGCTGCGCCGCAGATACCCCCGCCAGCTCTGCAGGGCCGGATCGGCGGGGGCGGGCCGCAGGGCGGGCCTGCGGGCAAAGCGCGGCAGGGGCGCGCCGGGCGGAACACTGCCGGGCACCACCGCCATGTGCCAATAGGGCGAGAAAAGCGTGCGGGGCGGGGGCGCGTCACCCCCTCTGTCGCCCAGAACCAGCCTCGACCGGCCACCCTGCGGCAGCGTCAGGTCCAGCTGTGCGGCGTCGCGGGCGACGCCCTGTCCGTTCCGCACCGCGGCCCGGCCCTGTGTCACGCAGGCCAGCGCCAGATTGCGGGCGCGCCGCCCGCCCCCGCCCCGCGCCACCGCGTCCAGCCAGGTGCCGAGCGCGAATTCCGCCGGGTCGCGAAGCGAACCGTCGGCCGGATCAGGCGGCACGGGGCGGGGGCTGCGGCGGAACATCGGGTGGCGCGATGCGTGGCGGGATCAGGACAGCACGACGGCTGCCGGGGTATCGGATGCGCGCAGGGTCTCGGAGTGCGGGCCGGGCAGGCACCAGCCCTGTGCGGGGTCGACGATCTGGCCGTCGTCGTCGACATAGCGCGACAGCAGCAGGGCCACGATGGCGATCAGCGCAGCGGCGTCCAGCGTCCGGCGACGCTGGAACGCCGCGATATCGGTGGTCAGCCCGTAGCCGGCCCAGAACGGCCGCCCGGTCACGATCACCCGGTGCCCGGCCAGGCAGGCGATCAGCCCCAGCGGCGATTCCCGCACCACGACGGTGTCGCAGGTTTCCAGATGCGACAGGAAGGCGCCGATGACTTCGGTATTGTACCACGGCTCGAACAGATGGTCCTGAAACAGGGTCTGTTCGGCCCCTTCGGCATGGGTCCGTGCCACTTCGACCAGATCGCCGTTGTCTTCGGCGCTGGCCGAGGAGGACAGCGTCCGGTTGCCGTTGGCCACGATCAGGCAGCCGCTGCCCGCAGGTGTCATCGCGAGGTTTTCGTGCAATGCGGCACCGTCCTGCAGCAGGGCGTCACGGCCGTCCAGATCGAAGCTGTCCAGAAAGATGTCGATTTCCGTCTGCCGGCGCGCGCCCAGCCAGGCCCCCATCGTGTCGATCAGGAACCCGATCGCCAGCTTGCCGTCCTTTTCCAGCGCCGGCAACGGGGCGTAGGAGGCGTTGAAGACCGTCACGTCCAGCCCGTTGGTCACCGTGTCCACATGCCGCTTGGGCGCGCGGTCGAAGACCAGCAGCGCCATGTGCCGCTTGGTCAGTGCCGCGCGCAGTTCGGCCAGATGCACGTTGGGCGGGGCAAACCGTTTTTCGTATTCGGGGTAGGCGGCATCGAAAAGGTCCCACATATCCTCTTCCAGGCCGAAGACCACCGCGCGGTAGGGGGCCTTGGGAAAGCTGCGCAGCGACACCAGCCGCGAGGTCCGCAGCCCGGTCGCATACTGGAACCGGCGCCACAGGAACAGGGGGCCGCGGATGACCCGGGCAAAACGCTGGAGAAGGGAAGCCATGATCGGAACCTCGTGTTGTCTTTAGCGGTGCCGGCGCGTCATGCCATCAGATGCGGCGGTAGTCACGGATAATAGTGCGCAGCAGCACCAGCACGCCGAAAAACAGCAGGGCCGCGACGAAGACCACCAGCGTGTGAAAGACCGGGCGCGGGAAAACCCGTTCGCTGGGCAGCGACGGGTCCGAGATCAGCAGCAGGTATTTCTGTTGCTGCAGGGCGACCTGGCGCGCGGTTTCCAGCGACGACATCGCGATTTCGAGGTTCCGGTCGGCGAATTCCACCTGGGCGGCCAGCCGTTCGAATTCGTCGATCTTGAGCGACAGTGTCGTGGCCGACGGCCCCGCCAGCCGGTCGCGCGCATTGTCGAGCTGGCCCAGAAGCACGTTGCGCTGGTCTTCGAGCGCGCGGATGCGCGGGGCGAAGCGTTCCGGCGAATCCGCCTCTTCCAGCAGCGAGATGTCGGAATTGACGGTCGAGAGTTCCATTTCCAGATTGGCGATCAGCCCCTGCAGGGTGGCGGCCTGCGACATCGGGTCGAACGCGCCGTTCTCGTTGCGCCAGGCGGTCAGGGTGCTGCGGGTCTCCAGCAGGCGGGCCTGGCCCTTCTCGACCTCGGATTCGTGGAACGACACCTGGTCCTGGATCGCCTGCGTGTTGATCTGGTTCACGAAGCGTTCGAAGATATCGAGCAGGGCCGCCGAGATGTCCTGCGCCACATGCGGATCGAAGGCGGAGACCTCGAGTGTCACGATGTTTTCGGTGGTCGAGATCCGCGGTTTGACCATCCGGGTGTAATAGCGCAGCACGTTGTCGGCCGACGTGGTGTCATGCAGCCGGGTCAGCCAGTCGCCGTTGGGGGCGGCGTAGTGTTCGCGAAACCCGTAGCTGTCCTCCAGTGCGGCCAGCGCATCGCCCGACTGGATGAAGCGGCGCAGGGTGTAGATCGAATTGGGCTCGCCGCTGGCCACCCCCAGCGAGGTCATCAGCCCGGCCAGCCCCGCCCCCGAGCTTTGTTGCCGGTCCTCGATGGCGAATTGCGCCTGGCTGCGATAGAGCGGCGCCTCGGTGCGCAGCGCATAGCTCAGCGCCAGGGCGGTGGGCAGGATCACCACCAGCACGAACATCACCCGGGCGAAGGGAAAGCTGCGGGGCAGGGTGACGTCGCTGCGGACAGAGGTGGCGTCGGCCATGGGGGCTCACAGTTCTGGAACGGGTCCTGACAGCATATCAGGGAATGGCGTAGGTGATCTGTTTTTCTGCATCCGGCAGCGGCAGGTCGACGGTGCGCCCCTCGCGCGCGGCATAGTGGAAGGCGGCGAAGACCTCCATCGTCTCCAGCGCCTGTGCGATACCGCTTTCGGTGGGGCTGTCGGAAAACACGTCTTCGATAGTGGCGATGGCATAGGCGATCAGATCGGGCGGGCTGGTGTCGAAGGGCGCATCGACCAGCGGCAGGCCGTACATCCGCAGGGATTTGTCCTGATCCTCGGGGCGGCGGTGGCGGAAGGTCCAGGTGCCGCCTTCGGTGGTCCAGGCCACGATGCCCTTTTCGAAGATGAATTCGGTGCTGGCCACGATGCCGATATCGTCGCCCAGGTCGATGATCGCGCGCTTGCCGCCGGGATAGACCAGCAGCGCCGTGCCACCGGGGTCGAAGAACTGTGCGCCGCGGTTGTCGGGCGGGGTCTCGGCGCTGAGCACGCCCAGCACCTGCTGCGGCAGGCCGCCCAGCAGGTTGTTGCACAGGTCGATCCAGTGGGTGCCGACGCAGCCCATCGACCCGCCGCCCATCTTGATGACGACCGACCGCAGCGCGCCGGTGCGCGGATCGCCGTCCAGCGCCTTGAGCGCCGCGGTATTGGCCGAATAGCGCCGGCCGTGGTTGACGATGATGCGCGCGCCTTTCTCGCGGGCCAGCTTCTGCAGCGCCAGACCGTCCGCGACGCTCTGGCTGAGCGGCTTTTCGATGATCAGCCGGGTCTTGCCGGCCATGATCAGCTGCGTGGCGGTGGACACATGGTGGTCGGCGGTGGTGCAGATCGCGTAGGCCTGCGCGTCGCTGGCCAGCACATCGTCGAAATCGCGGGTGTGCACGGCGGCCAGGTCGGGTTCCTGCGCCACCGCCCAGGGGGTTTCCCCGGGATCGAAGATCAGTGCCAGCTCGTGGCCCGATTGCCGGATCGCCTGGGAAAAGCGGTGCCCCATGCGGCCCGCGCCGATCAATGCGATTTTTGCCATATCAGGTGTCTGCCTTGTAGTTCGCGATGGGGTCATAGACGCGGCGCACCGCGTCAAGCTGCTGGGCTGCGGTCACCAGCACGGGGTCGGGTGTGGCGGCCAGGAAGGCTTCGGTCTGGCGGTAGAGACCGGGTTTGAAATCGGCGTCGATCTGGCCGTCGATCGCGACCGTCTGGGCCTGGAAGCTGCCGCGCGGCATCACCGCAAGCTGCTCCATCGGGCGCAGGATCAGCCGTTCGTCGGGCAGCACGATCTCCAGCCCCCAGCGGCCCGGGCCGCGCCAGTCGGCGTAATAGCTGAACTGCGCGCCGGACTGCGTGACCCCCATGCCGCGGAAATCGGCCCCCGCGGGATGCCAGGGCAGGCTGCCGGTCACAGTATTGGTCATGGTGTCGGGAAAGCCGCACAGATGGAACGCGAGGTCGATCACGTGGCTGGAATTGGCCAGCACCCACCTGTCCTTGATCGGGGCCGGGGTCGGCAGGGCCGCGATCCGGGGGGCATCCTCGCAGAATTCGAAATTCACCGACAGGATGGCGTCGGCGGCGGCGATGCGGCGGCGCGCCTCGATCACCGAGGCGAAGAACCGGCGGTTGTAGGCGATGGCGACGAAGGCACCCGCGGCTTCGGCGGCGGTAACGACGGGGGCCAGTTCCGCGGCGGTCAGGCAGCCGGGCTTTTCCACCAGCACCTTTTTCACACCCGCCTGCACCAGTTGCAGCGTGGCTTCGGCCAGCCGGTCCACCGGCAACGCCACGATGGCCGCGTCGGGTGTGGGCAATTCGGCCAGCGCCCGCGCCAGCCCGTCGGTGGCGGCGGTCATGCCGTGGGTTTCGGCCAGCGGGACCGCTCGGGTGGCGCTGGTGGCCACGATCGTGACCGGCCCCGTGTCCATCGCGGCCAGCACCTTGGCGTGCAACGCCGCCATCGGCCCTGCACCAATCAACCAAATCGACATATGTGTGACCCCTTCGGCCTTGTGAATATCTTCTGAAATACCGGCGATCCGCCGCGGGGGCCTATATACACCGCGGTCCTGCGGTCACAACCCGAGCAGGCTGCCGCGAGCCGCGATGCCGATGAATTTGTCCAGCTCGGTGACGATCGCATTGGCCACATAGACCAGATCGTTGTTGCGGATGTTGATCTGCTGCAGCCAGAAGAAGGAATTGGGGTCCAGAAAGCTGATCTGATAGACCACCGGCACGCCCGAGGGCGTCACCTTGAGCTCCGTGCCCGGCGGCAGCAGGCTGCGCGCGGTGTGTTCGCTCTCGAAGCGGAAAATGAAGACCCCGCCGCGGTCGGCGATGCTTTCCGACAGGCCACCGGCCAGCGACAGCGCCCCCGCCACGGTCTGGTCGGCGAATGTGATCGGATATTGCCCGGCACTTTGCACCGCCCCCAGCGCGTTGAAGACCTGCGGTTCGCTGAGTACGAACAGCGTGTCGCCGGGCAACACGTAGATGTTTTCGGAAGGCACGTTGATGATGGTGCGCAGCGGCACGGTTTCGATCTCGTCGTTGCGCACGAGGCGGATCACCGCCTCGGATTCGGAGACCTGCATCCCGGCCTTGGCCAGCACCGTCAGCAGCCGGTCGCCGCGCGGCGACAGGTCGATCTGCCCGGTGCGGCTGGCCTCGCCCAGCACGGTGGCGGTGTTGACGGTGGATTCCACCGTGCTGACCAGCACCTGCGGCTCGATGGCGCGGTCCGACAGGGCCCGCTCGATGGCGCCGCCCAGGGCGCGATGGGTGTTGCCCGCCGCCCGGAACCGGCCGCCGAAGGGCACCTCGATGGATCCGCTCTGGTCGACGACCTGCGGCGGCAGCGCCACCTGGCGCGCACCCGACAATTCCCCCGAGGAGCCGTTGGAAAAGAGCCCGTTGGGCGCGCTTTCGAAAATCGTGATGGTCAGCACGTCGCCCACCGCGATCATCTGCGCGGGCGGCGGCTGACGGTTGCCGAACCGGCCGCTCAGGCTGGGTTCGCCCTGGCTGGCCAGCCTGCCGACCAGCTCTTCGGTGACCTCGATCACATGATAGTTGGCCCGGTCGGTTTCGGTGTCGACGGCACCTTCGGTGATGCTCACCGCCAGCGGTCCGCTGCCGGGGGCAATCCCGCAGCCCGACAGTGCAAGCCCAAGAACGACGGCAATCAGACGCATCAGCAATGTCGGTTTCCTTTTGCCCGCAGACCCGCTGCCCCAACCGGTTCAGGTCTGCCCCGTGTTTTGGCACAAAGCGTGCAGCCGGTCCACACCTGCGGGCGGCGGGCGCGGTCTTCTGCCTGCGGCTGTGGCGGTCACGCCGGGGCGGGGGCCGGGATCAGACGTCGTCGCCGGGATCAGACGTCGTCCTGCGGCGGGCGGTAGCCGTCGACCCGCGCCGCGATCAGGGCGCGCAGGCGGTCCTCGGCGGCGGCGGCGATACTGGCGCGCACCGCATCGAGCATCGCATCGGTCTGCGCCTGGTCCAGCATCGCCTCCTGGGCGCGCATGATCTTGGGGTGCGGTGTCTTGCGCTGGCTGGCGGTGTCGATCAGCAGTTCCTCGTAGAGTTTCTCGCCCGGGCGCATGCCGGTGATCTGGATCTCGATGTCGCCGTCGGGGTTGGCCGCGTCACGCACCGTGCGGCCCGACAGTTCGATCATCTTGCGGGCGATGTCGATGATCTTCTGCGGCTTGCCCATGTCGAGCACGAAGACGTCGCCGCCCTGCGCATAGGCCCCCGCCAGCAGCACCAGGCGGGCGGCCTCGGGGATGGTCATGAAAAACCGCGTGACCTCGGGGTGGGTCACGGTGAGCGGGCCGCCGGTGTCGATCTGTTTCTGGAACAGCGGCAGCACCGACCCCGAAGAGCCCAGCACGTTGCCGAAACGGACCATGGCGAACTTGGTGTCGGGATGCCGGGTCTGGCGGTCCTGCACCACCATCTCGGCCAGCCGCTTGGTGGCGCCCATCACGTTGGTCGGGCGCACCGCCTTGTCGGTGGACACCAGGATGAAGCGGTTGATCCTGGCCTCCGCCGCGACATCGGCGACGATCTGGGTCCCCAGCACGTTGTTGCGCGCGCCTTCCAGCTCGTTCTCCTCGACCAGCGGCACGTGTTTGTAGGCGGCGGCATGCAGAATGATCTCGACCGCCTCGTCGGCCACCACGCGGGCCACGCGGGATTTGTCGGTGACCGACCCCAGCCGGGTGACGACGCGGATGCCGCGGGTCTCGGCCATGCCGCGCAATTCGCGGTCGATGGCATAAAGCGCGTATTCACTCTGTTCGAACAGCACGATCACGCCGGGGTTGCAATCGACCAGCTGGCGGCAGAGTTCGGACCCGATGGAGCCGCCCGCCCCGGTGATCATCACCACCCGGCCGGCATAGGCGCGGGCGATCTCGGGCGTGTCGAGCGCCACCTTGTTGCGCCCCAGCAGCTGGTCGGGATTGACCGGGCGCAGCGTGGCCTCCAGCCCGCGCCCCGACATCAGGTCGATATAGGAGGGCAGGACCTGCACCTCGACCCCGTCGCTGGAGAATTGTTCGATCAGCGCGTCCTGGCGTTTCTGCGGCACCGAAGGCATCGCCAGCAGGACCTTGGAAATCCGGTGTCGCCGGATCAGCGCGGCGTGGCGCGCGGGATGGTGCACCGGCACGCCCGAGATCACCACGCCCTGCAGATGCGGGTTGTCGTCGAAAAACAGCACCGGGCGCACCTCGGCCGATTGGCGCAGCGCCGAGGCCAGCTGGATGCCCGCCGATCCCGCACCGTAGATCGCCACCGAGGACCGGTTGTGCACATGCGGTGGCCGCTTGGTCCGGCCCAGCAGGCCAAGGGCGGCCAGCCGCCAGCCGACCGTGGCGGCAAAGACCAGCGCGCCGAACACCAGCGCCACGCCACCGGCCTGGGCCAGCCCCAGGATCAGCCCCAGCACCCAGGCGACGACCCCCAGCCCCGTCGCCAGCGCCAGCAGCAGCCCCATGGTCCGGGCGTCGAAACTCTGCAGCTTGACCTGCGGCAGGCGCAAAAGCTGCACGCAGCCCGCCCCGCACAATGCCAGCACCGGGGCCAGCACCCACAGCGGCAGCGCGCTGCCGGGCAGGCGGGTCGTGCCGAACTGCAGCAGGCAGGCCAGACCGAAACAGACCAGAACCGCCAGGATATCGGCCACGAAAACAATGGACTTCTTTGCCGATCGGGGCAGACGGTCCGGCTGGGACAGGAACATGGATCGACCTTGCTCTTTTGGTAAATCGTTGAAACCAATAGTGCGTTTGCAATCGTTTGACCACAGGTGTCTTGTCCGCGCGCGCGGCAGCCCCCGGCACCCGCGGCGGCGTGTTCAGCCGATGGCCAGATCGTCCAGCAGCAGGGTCTTGTCGGTCCCGAAGTCGAGAACCGTGATGCGGAACCCGTAGCTGTTGCCCAGGATCACGTCATCGCCGCTGACGGTGGCGTCGTCGATCAGCTCCTGTGCGGTATAGGGCGGATCGCTATGCCCGTCGGATGTGATGGCCAGCGTATCGACGTCGTCCAGGAAATCGAAGATCCGCTCGGTGCCGATCTGGTCGGTGACAAAGACGAAACGGTCCGCATCCGCGCCGCCGTAAAGCTGGTCGTCACCCATGCCGCCGGTCAGCGTATCGGCACCGTCGCCGCCGAAAAGACGGTCGTTGCCGCCATCGCCCGACAGGCGGTCGTCACCCGCCTCGCCATAAAGGATATCGGCCCCGCCCTGCAGGGGCGGGGTGAAGCTGTAGGGTCGCTGGG
>NZ_JBXEQF010000002.1:0-719036 GCF_056858355.1 Yoonia sp. KMU-150 | reverse complement strand
TGGACCCAAAAACAGAACCCAAAGCGCCCTAGGTATGCGGCGCGATCAGCCCTGCTCAAATCCTAAACTTTTCGTCAGTCCCGGAGGTTTGCGTTTGCAGCGCCCCGTGAACCGCCCCGCCGTTGCATCACTGCGCCGCCGGTGAAGGGGGTTCTAAGACCAAGCGCCGGGGGCCGCAAGTGGTTTTTCACCATTCTTGTCCAGAAAATCAAATATTGACGTAACACATTGTTTTTGTATCATTTTGATGTGGATGAACACTGTTTTCCGGACTCCTCGCAAGGGCATCGCAAGCCGGCGCCTGGCAGTTATCCCCAGAATTTCCGGTATTTGACCGTCCATCGCCTGAATCGACTCGTCCGGATGCTGGCTCAAACCGACGAACGACGCGGCGCGAGCTGTCGCCGCATTTCGACCGTGGGAAACAGGATGCCAGTCTCGCCCAACGGCACATCGCATGAACCGACTGTTTCGTATCCAAGCGCGCGGTAGAACGGGACCGCGGTCAGGGTCGAAAGGACACGCAACCCCTGCAGCCCGCCGAGAAGCGCGTGCCTGTGGGTATGGTGCAGCAAGGCGCTGGCGATCCCCGCGTTGCAATCTGTGATCGACCACCAGCCGCCGGACATGACCCTGCCCGGCGGACGTAGGCGCCCGGCCCTCGATCTGGTGTGACCAGCCACAGGCACCGCGCAGCCGCCCGCCGCGTTCGGCGACGAAATAGCTGCGATCAGCAAAGAGCGACGGTTTGGATCACGCCACTAAAGGCAGCGCCCGGGCCAGCAGGTCGGTGTCATCGTCCGCAGCGAGCAGGACCGGCCAGGACACATTCACCATATCGTCGATGGCGGGTGCATCGACCATCGTCGCCACGCGAATCTGTATCGGATTTCTACCCACAAAAAGAAAAAGCCGCACTGTC
Source organism: Yoonia sp. KMU-150 (assembly GCF_056858355.1). Lineage (NCBI taxonomy): Bacteria > Pseudomonadati > Pseudomonadota > Alphaproteobacteria > Rhodobacterales > Paracoccaceae > Yoonia > Yoonia sp. KMU-150. The sequence goes on along the minus strand of NZ_JBXEQF010000002.1, from coordinate 718,114 downwards.
CAGCGCGGCTTTCATAACACAGGCAAGGCGACCAGCTTACTTGATCTTGCCTTCCTTGTACTGCACGTGCTTGCGCGCGACGGGGTCGTATTTGTTGACCGTCATCTTTTCGGTCATCGTACGTGCGTTCTTCTTGGTGACGTAGAAGTGCCCGGTCCCCGCAGTGGAGTTCAGGCGGATTTTGATGGTGGTGGGCTTCGCCATGTCTCATCTCTCCAGCTGGTGCGGGCCGCTTGCGGCGCTTCGCGAGTTAAACGTGAAGCCGCCTTTTACTGCGATAGGGTGCACTGTCAACCGCAATCGCAAAACCTGACCGCGTGCGCCGCCCGATTATTCGCGAATAATCGGATTCCGCGAATTTTCGCGAAAATTCGGATCAGAACAGGATGCGAATGGGCGCTTGCGCGCAGATCACGATCAACTGCTGACCGGCCTCTATACAATGGAATCCGCGGCGCCGCGCCTCCTGTTCGAAACGCGCACGTCCGATTTCGCGTTCGATCTAGGAAATTTTGCGCCGCACCACACCGCCTGTGGCGGCGGCCTTCGCACCATAAATCTGGTCGATCCAGTCTTCGGTTGCGTGCGGGCGATGCGTAAAGGTCATGACCGAAGCCAACCAAATCAACATGAACAAGCGGTTAACGCGCGGATGGCCTGTAAGCCGGATTCTGTCATAGGCAGGTTACCCTGCCCGAGACGGCCATTCATCTGGACACGCCGTCGCCGACGCGCCTCCAGCTGCCAACCCGGATCTGCTCGGGTTCAAGCAACCCTGTCTTGCGACGCGCGATCCCTATTTGGCATTGCTCCCGGTGGGGCTTGCCGTGCCGCCCTTGTTGCCAAGCGCGCGGTGGGCTCTTACCCCACCGTTTCACCTTGTCCCCCGCAAGCGGGGGTCGTCTGTTCTCTGTGGCGCTTTCCCTGGGGTTGCCCCCGCCGGGCGTTACCCGGCACCGTGCTTTGTGGAGTCCGGACTTTCCTCGCGGTGTCGCCACCCCGCGGCCGTCCGGCCATCCGCGCACCCGTCGCCTAGGCCGTGGCGGGCTTTGCGTCAACGGGGAATCGGTCGGCGATGTCGGTGACGATCGCCATATCGGTCTGGTCCAACGGACCAGTGGCCCATGGGCGGAACCGCAGCCGCAGAACCCGAAGCAAGGTTTCGTCGTCGACCTCCGCCGTGTAGCCCGCCCGGCGCATCAGTGTCCGAAACTTGGCCTCTGGCGCGGCCTTGGCCGGTTGCGGCCAGACCGCCAGACCTTGGCGGGCCAGCCTTTTCCAGTCAAAACGACATCCTGGGTCGATCTTGCGGCCCGGTGCCATGTCGGAATGACCGATGACGCGGCACGCGGGGATCGTCCATCTGTCCATGACACCGGTCAGCAGTGCCTCCAGCGTATCCATCAGGGGTGCCGCGAACGGGGCGTGGCCGGGATTTGCAAGTTCGATACCGATGGAGCGGCTGTTGACATCGGTCACGTCCCCCCATCGCCCCGCCCCGGCGTGCCATGCACGGTCGGCCTCATCGACCAGCTGCATCACGGTGCCATCCTCGGCGATCAGGTAATGCGCCGATACTTCGGCATCCGGATTGCACAATGTGTCGCAAGCCGCGGCGGCGGTCTGCATCGCGGTGTAGTGGATGACCACCAGATCGGGCACCGCGCCATCGCGGCGCGGGCCAAAGTTGGGCGACGGTCGGTCGATCGGTTTCAGTTGCCGGCTGCCAGCTTGAACGGGGCCGGGTCCCAACCGCAGGCAAAGCCGTCACCGTCGGGGTCGATCCCGCGCGGATCGCGATCAGGGCCGCCACGCGACAGGAAGTCGCGCTGCGCCTCGTCGGGGTTGTTGTAGGTGGCACAGTTGCGCTGGAACCGCGAATCGCCCGACAGGATCGAGCGCGAATACCATTCCTGCCCGCGCACGTTGGGTGCGTTCAGCGCGTATTGCACGATATTGACGCCCGTGTTTGCCCGTTGCGCCGGTAGCGGCACGGGATCGACCACGATCAATTCGGCGGCCTGTGCGGCACGACGTTCAGCATCGCTTTCGATGGTTTCACGACCTGCGACGGCGTCAAAGTTCTGTTCGTCAGAGATTTCCGGGTTGTTTGCGAGATTGGCGTCGGCTGCCGCGGTCGCCGTCTGGGGCGCAGGTGTCGCCGTGCTCGCCTGCGGGTTCAACGCGCTCAGCGGTGCGCCGCTCAGGGGGCGCTGGGTGCCGATACCCGCCTGCGCCAGTTCACTCGACGGGATCGCCGCGTTGCTGTTGATCGGGCCGCTGCTGACGGGTGCGGGCGCGCCGAACGTCGTGCTCCCCGTGCCGTTCAGCTGCGCCTCGCGGCGGGCGCGATCGAGTTCATATTCGGCGTAGTCGGTAAATCCGACACCTGCCCCGCTGTCGGGTACCTGCGGGGCGCAGGCCGAAATCGCGACCAGTGCAGTCGTGAGGACAACAAACTTTTTCAACGCATCAAATCCTGTCACGCATCTATCGGGTTTGCTGCGTTTACCACCACTTTTGCGGTTTGGCTACAAATCCCGCCGCACGTTCGAGTGTGTAGGCGACGTTCAGCAAATCGCCCTCTTCCCAGGGACGCCCGATCAGTTGCAGGCCCAGCGGCAGCCCATTCGCGTCAAGACCGGCGGGCACGGCGATCCCCGGCAGCCCTGCGAGGTTCACCGTCACGGTGAACACGTCGTTGAGATACATCTGGATCGGGTCGAGGTTCGCACCCAGTTCGAACGCGGCGGAGGGCGTGGCCGGAGTCAGGATCGCATCGACCCCATCTGCAAAAACCATCTCGAAGTCGCGCTTGATCAGCGCGCGGACCTTGCGGGCGCGGTTGTAATAGGCGTCGTAGAACCCGGCGGACAGGACGTAGGTACCGACCATCACGCGGCGCTGCACCTCGGCACCGAAACCTTCGGCGCGGGTTTTTTCGTACATTTCTGTGATGCCGTCGCCCGCTTCCAGTTTGGCGCGATGCCCGAAGCGCACGCCATCATAGCGGGCAAGGTTCGAAGACGCCTCCGCCGGGGCAATCACGTAATAGGCGGGCAGCGCGTATTTTGTGTGCGGCAGGGTGATGTCGCGGATTTCGGCACCTGCGTCGCGCAGCATATCCTTGCCATCAGTCCAGAGCTTTTCAATCTCGGCAGGCATCCCGTCGATGGTGTATTCGCGCGGGATACCGATGACCTTGCCTTTGATATCACCGGTCAGCGCGGCCTCGAAATCAGGGACCGGCAGGTCGGCGCTGGTGCTGTCCTTCATGTCATGGCCGCACATCGCACCGAGCATGATGGCGCTGTCGCGCACGTCTTTCGTCATCGGTCCCGCCTGGTCGAGCGACGAGGCAAACGCCACGATACCCCAACGGCTGACGCGGCCATAGGTCGGCTTGATCCCGGTGATGCCGGTAAAGGCAGCGGGCTGGCGGATGGAGCCGCCGGTATCGGTGCCGGTAGCCCCAAGGCACAGGTCGGCCGCGACGGCGGCGGCAGACCCGCCGGAAGACCCACCGGGCGTCAGGTCAGTATCAATCTTCCACGGGTTCACGACATTGCCGTAAACGGAGGTTTCGTTGGACGAGCCCATCGCGAATTCGTCCATGTTCAGCTTGCCCAGCATCACGGCACCGGCGTCGAACAGTTGCGTCGTCACGGTCGATTCGTATTCCGGTTTGAACCCGTCGAGAATGCCGGAGGCTGCCTGCGACGGCACACCCTTGGTACAGAACAGGTCCTTGATCCCCAGCGGGATGCCGCACATAGCCGGTGCATCGCCCGCCGCGATACGCGTATCGGCGGCGCGGGCCTGATCCATCGCAATGTCCGGCGTATGGTGCACGAAGGCGTTGAGCGCCCCGGCCCCTTCGATCGCCGTCAGATAGCTTTGCGTGAGTTCGGCGCTCGACACCTCGCCCATGCGCATGGCGTCGCGGGCGGTGGCGATGGTCATTTTCGACAGATCGGACATCATTCAACCACCTTCGGCACGGCAAAGAACCCTTCGCGGGCATCGGGGGCGTTCTTCAACACCGCGGCCTGCTGGTCGCCATCGGTGACCACGTCTTCGCGTCGTTTCAGCCGCTGCGGTGTCACCGAGGTCATCGGTTCCACGCCCTCCACGTCGACCTCGTTCAACTGTTCGATAAAGCCCAGGATCGCGCTGAATTCCGACGCAAGCGCGGGCAGCGCATCATCTTCGACCTTGATGCGCGCCAGTTTGGCCACGCGGCGGGCAGTTTCGGTGTCGATGGACATGAAAAGTGTCTCCGGCATTCGTTGCTGGATTGCGTTTAGCGCCCTGCCCGTCCGCCTGCAAGGACAAGGGCGCGGCCCTTCACACCTGCTGCTTCCCTGCCCGCGAATTGCGCCATGTGGCACGAAATGCCATCATCCGAAGGACATCGGCGACACAAGGAACGCGACATGGACATCACATGGCTTGGACACGCAAGTTTTCGCATCGCGATCGGCGATCAGGTTCTGCTGATCGACCCGTGGTTCACCGGCAACCCGTCCTTTCCCGACGGGCAGGAAGAGGCCGCCACCAAAGGCGCGACGGCAATCCTGATCACCCACGGCCACGGCGACCACACGGGCGACACGCCACGGCTGTCGCGTGATCTGGGTATCCCGATCATCTGCATTCACGAGTTGGGTGAAATCTGGGGCGCGCAGGGCCTGACCTGTCAGGCCATGGGCAAGGGCGGAACCCAGATGCTGGGCGACGTCGCCGTCAGCATGGTCAACGCGGTGCATTCCTCGTCGCTCGATGGCGACAGTGTGCAATACGCAGGCGGCGAGGCCGGTTTCATGATCCGCGGCGAGGGGCGCACCATCTATGTCAGTGGCGACACGGACATCATGGCCGACATGGACTGGATGGGGGACTACTACAAACCCGACATCGGCATCCTGTGTGCAGGCGGGCACTATACGATGGACATGAAGGGGGCCGCCTATGCGGCCAAGCGCTATTTCGATTTCAAAACGGTGATCCCGTGTCACTACAAAACGTTCGGCCTGCTGGCACAGTCGGCGAAGGAACTGGTCGACGCATTGCCCGACGTTGATGTGTGCACGCCGGAAGTGATGGAAACGGTGACGCTCTAAGCGAGTTCTAGACCTCGACCCAAAGCGTGACCGGGCCGTCGTTGGTCAGACTGACGGCCATATCCGCGCCGAACTGCCCGGTTTCGCAGAACACCCCCAGCGCGCGCATGTCGGCGATGAACCGTTCGTAGAGTGCTTCGCCTTCGTCCGGTGGGGCGGCGGCGGAAAATCCGGGGCGGTTGCCGCGCGACGTGTCACCGGCCAGCGTGAACTGGCTGACGATCAGCGCGCCCCCACCGGTATCGACCAGCGAGCGGTTCATCTTGCCCTCGGCGTCCTTGAAAATCCGCAGCTTGCTGATCTTGGCGGCCAGTTGGGCCGGGGCCGGTGCTTCATCCCCGCGCATTGCGCAGACGAGGATCAACAGCCCCGCGCCGATCTCGCCGATCACCGCGCCATCGACCGCAACGCGCGCTTCCGTCACCCGCTGGACGAGCGCCCTCATACCTCCGCCGACCAGGGCGGGTTGGCCCCGGCGCGGCTGACGGTAATCGCCGCCGCGCGCGCGCCGAGTGACAGCGCGTCGCGCACTGTCCCTTCATCCAGCGCCGCAAGCGCATCCTTGGTCAGCACCCCGGCACGGTGCAGCCCGGCCAGCAGCCCCGCATTGAACGTGTCACCCGCACCGACCGTATCGATCACGGTGGCTTTCTCGGCGGCGACGAAGACCGTGTGGTCGCGCGTGTAACCGGTCACGCCTTTCGCCCCTTCCGTCACGCAGACCAGCTTCACCCCTTCGGCGATCAGGTCGGCGGCCTTGGCAGGCATATCGTCGCTGCCCAGCATCCAGTTCATGTCCTCGTCCGACATCTTGACGATGTCGGCGCGTCCGATCATCCCGCCGACCCGCTTGCGATAGGCGGCCTCGTCCTTGATGAAGGATGGGCGGATATTGGGGTCGATCATGGTGACGGCGGTGTCCGCCACGCTTTCCTGCAAGCGGGCATAGGTGTCGCCACAAGGGTCCACCGCCAGGGAAATGCCACCGAAGAAATACGCGTCGGCCTGCACATCGGGCGCGTCGTTCAGCATACGGCCTGCCGTGTTCTCGTCATAGAAGGCATAGGTCGCCTGCCCGTCCACCAGTTTGACGAAAGCCAGTGTCGTCGGCCTGTCGGAGCGCATCGCAGGGCTGGCATCGACGTTGGATTTGGCCAGTGCGTCCATCAGGACCTCACCGAAAAGGTCCGTCGAGATGCCGGAAAAGAATTGCACCGGCGCGTCCAGCCGCCCCAGCGCGATGGCGGTGTTGAACACCGCGCCACCTGCATGGGGGGCAAAGGCATCTTCTCCCGCGACGGTTTCGCGTGGCAGCATGTCGATCAGGGCCTCGCCCGCGCAAAGGATCATGGTTCAGGGTCCGCGTTTATTGACTGGTAGCGATAACATAGCCGACACCTGCGGCAATGATCAGCCCAATAATGACCGCTATCGAAATTTTCCACTTCGAATACGGCCGTTCACCCTGCACCCGGCCGGTGCGTCCGTTCACGACAAACCGGAACGTGCGGCCCCGGTATTTGTAGGCCGCAACCCAGACCGGCAGCAGGATATGCTTGAACGTCACCTGGCTGATCTGCGTTTCCACGCTGTTGATGCGCTGGTCGTCGCCGCCGATGTCGTATTTCACGTCACGCCGGATCATCCGATCCATGTAGGCGCGCGCCTCTGTAAAGCCGTCTGTCAGTTCCACCTGATACCCTTCGGCGCGGAATCCGGCCAGATACTCCGGTTTGTAGGGTTCCAGCGCGGACAAGTCCCAGGGTTCCAGCCCGTCAGTGTATTTCTTGGGCAGGCTGCGCGAGGCCAGCACCAGCACATCGTCGAAGAACCGCGCGACCCGGCCCGACACGCTGCGCCAGCGGGTCTTGCGCACGCGCACCGTCTGTTTCTTGCCGTTGCGCGTGACGGTGCGGGTTTCATAGTAATGTGTGCCGCGCGCGCCGGAATAGCTGCTCTTGGTATCGGCGTCGAACGTCCAGTACGGCACGTAGATACCGTTCATCCGCCGCCCCTTGCGGGCGTATTCGTTCAACCCGTTCGGCGCGAACCACAGGCTGCCCAGCCAGTCGATCAGCGCATCGCGGGCCTGTGCCTCGTCCTGCGCGAAGGGCAGCAGGCCGCGCGGTTTGATATGCCGATGCGTGCCGGTGTCCGTCACCACTGGGGTGGCGCAGAACGGGCATTCGGCAGCGTGGGTGTCGATGTCGAACTCTGTGCGCGCACCGCAATTGGGGCACGTGATGACGCGGGTTTCCTCGATCTCCGCTTCCGAGAGCCGATTCGCGACCGCATCGCGAAAATCAAGTTCTCGGATGCCGCCTGCAGCGGTCGTTTCGCCGATATCCTCTGTGTTGCCGCAGTGGTCGCAGATCAGGCGATGGCTGCCGGGATCGAAGCGCAGGTCCGATCCGCAGTTGTCACAGGGAAACCGGTGTTCATCCACGGGAACGACAGGCGTGTCGGGATCGAAAGTGTCAGTCATGAATCTTCGGTTACATCCCTGTTGGCGACGCGGGCACAAAGGCATTTGCACGTGTCCGAAACATGCCAGCCTCGCCCCGGATCGGCAAGGCGGCGGATGGATCAAAGAAACCGGTGCAGCGGACGCGGCACCATGATCCGCAGCGCGTTGTCGCGCAGCCGCAGGTGCCGCCAGATATGAAACCCGGCATGACCGATGACGATGGCGGCAAGCAGATAGAACTCAATGATATGAACGGTACCGACGATGTCGTTCCATTCCGGCAGACCCAGTGGCATGGCAATCGGCACGATCCCCCCCGCCCAGAGCTGCACCGTAGAGGTAAGCCCAAGCCCGAACCCCGTGACGGCGACACCGAAAAGGCCCCAGACAAGGGTCTTGTGCATGATTCGGTGAAACTTTTGCAGGCGCGGCGACAGTTTCGGCCCTGCGCGCCCGATCAGGCCGCGCCGCAGGTAAAGCGCGAACCAGGCCAGCGCCAGACTGACGAAGACCAGCCCCAGCACGGAATGCAGACGGAATGCCCATGGTCCGATCTTATTCACGTCCGACGGGGTGACAAAGACGAACCAGACCAGCAGCGGCAACGTGGTCCAATGCAGCCATTTGAGCACCGTGCGCCGCTGCGGCATCCGCGCCGCAATCTTCTGTCGCCATCCCGTCATGGATAAAGACACGCACCAACGGCGTGCAGAGTTTCGCGACCTCCCGCCGGCCTAGTCACCCGTATAGGGGCGCACTGTGCAGGGATAGTCCAGCGCACGCCCATCGCCATAGGTGCCTTCGCAGAAATATCCGCCATCCGGTGTCTGGAACAACGCAATGCACAGGCCGGACCATGCGCCCGCTTCGGCCAGACACATCGTGTTGTCCTCGAACCCGGAAATCGTCGTTTCCACCCGTGCGCGCGGGCTGCCCAGCGGCGACAGGAACGTGGCCGTGCCGTCGATCCCGATCACGACGCCACGGCCATCGGTGTCGAGCGCGCCGAAGGTCTCGGCTGTCGGATACCGTTCGACCAGCGCCGCGCGCAGAGCGATCACGTCGACCGGTTCCGCGCCTTCGGGGCGGGGTGAAAAAACGCTTCCCGTCAGGGCCGACAGGGTGCCGCAGCCCGCAAGGGCCGCAGCGCCGAAAAGTGTTATCAAGGCGCGATTTCGCATCCGTCTCGTCATCGCTCAGGCGCCTGGAGGTGGCGGCGGGGCGACGGTAAAGATCTGCGCCAGATCGGCGGCATCCTCGGCCCGCTTCCAGCCGTCCTGCCCTTGGGTCCAGACCATGGTGTCGCGGGTGACGCTGCCGTCTGTTACCTTGCGCCCCATCGCGGCCTTGGAGAACGGGCCTGAAACCTCGCCGCCCTCGGCGATATGCCAGACATGCTCGGCCGGGGGCGGTGGCGGCGGGGACATGGCTGCGGGTGCCGCACCCTGCGGGGCCACGCCCCATGGCCCCTGCTGGACCATGCCGCCCATCTGCATCCCCAGACCGGCCCCCATGCCCATGCCCATCGCTTGGCCCATGGCGGACCCATCGGTGGCCATCGCCTCGGCGGCCTTGTATTTCAGGTGCTCATCCAGATTGCCGGTGATGCCGCGGCTTGTGCGGGTATCGAGCGCCTGTTCGACGGCGGGCGGCAGGCTGATGTTCTCGATGTAAAGCTCCGGCAGGGTGATACCGTATTGCTTGACCGTGCCGCTGATGGCTTGCGCTATCAGCTTGCCGACCTCGCCGGTATTCGCCGCCATGTCGAGCACGGGAATACCGCTGGCGGCAATCGCGCGGGAGAATTCCTGCACGATGATGTTGCGCAGCTGATAGCTGATCTCGTCCGACGTGAACTCGCCGTCGGTGCCGACGATTTCGCGCAGGAAGACCGCCGGGTCGGTGACCTTCATCGTGTAGGTGCCATAGGCGCGGATCCGGGTCGGGCCAAATTCGGGATCGCGCAGCATGATCGGGTTCTTGGTGCCCCATTTGAGGTCACTGAACCGCGTGGTGTTGACGAAGTATATTTCCGATTTGAACGGGCTTTTGAAACCGTGGTCCCAGTGCTGCAGCGTCGTCATGATCGGCATGTTGTTGGTTTCAAGCATGTAAAGGCCCGGCGTGAACACATCCGCCAGCTGCCCTTCATGCACGAAAACCGCCGCCTGCCCCTCGCGCACCGTGAGCTTGGCCCCGTATTTGATCTCGTGGCCATGCCGCTCGAACCGCCAGACCATCGTGTCCTGCGTGTCGTCTGTCCAGTGAATGACGTCGATGAACTGGCCTGAGAGAAAGTCGAGAATGCCCATGCTGGCCCCCTTGGTCTATGTAATTGCGCCAAAGCTATTGACCGCAGGGAAATTGCGCAAGGTCAAGCAAACCCGACCTTGCGGTCGCTCAGCCGTGATCGCGCGCGACAGACAGCACTGCTCCGCTGGTGGTCAGCGCGCAGGGCGGCGGCAACAGCCATGTACCGTCTTCGTCGCGGCCCATGAAATCCGCGTAGATCGCGACGATCTCTCCGTCCTCGTCGATCAGTGACGCGACGGGATATCCGCCATCCCCCCATCCGGTTGAAAACGCAGGATATGACAAACCACCGGGCAAAGGCATCATCTGGATGAAGATATGCGCGTCGCCGATAATGTCGGCCATCCAGTCATCGTAGAGGTTCTGGTTCCTATCCCAGAGGGAGTCCGCCAGTTTCGTGAGCGCGATGGCCGAGGCCCGGTCGAGGAATGCCGCCGTTCCTGTATCGACGCCAACGGTGGCCAGGTCTTCGCCGCAAACTGGGGTACCTGCGCCGAACACCAGTACCACCTTCGACGTGCGGCCGTATTCCGCGTCCAGAACGGCATAGACCTGTGCGGGGCCGGCGGGCACCGCGAAAAACGGCCAGTCGTAGGACGTGCTGTAGGTCAGGCTGTCAACGGCGATGATTTCAGGGCTTCGCGGTGTCCACTCGCCCGCATATTCGACGCGCTCCGCGAAAGAGGTTTCCGCCAGCAACCAGTCGATCGCCGCGGGTTCGGCCTGAACCGCAGCGCCCAAAAACAACGACGCAAACGCAGCACCCCGCATCAACTCGGCCCGCCGTCCAGCAATTCCGCTGCGATCACCCGCGCGATGGGTGCGGCCTCGGCCGGGGTCATGCCGGGGCGGAAGCGGGGATCGTAGAGCATTTTCAGCAGCAGTTCATCATGCGTCGTCAACAGGCCGAATTCCTCGTCGTCGTTGAAGATCGACGGGCGCGCCTGCGGGCTGTCGTTGGCCAGGCCCAGCCCCTGCGCCAGTTCCTCGTGAAAGCACGATGTGCGCAGCAGATCCGGGTGTTCCCCCCGGATCAGCGCCACGGCCTTGGAATAGGTGGCGCTGCCGCCTTCGGAGAACGCCACGACGATGCAAAGCTGTTCGCGCGGCAGGTCCATGATCGCACGCAGGCTGCTGGAGCCGATGCCGGGCACGATCTCCTGCAGCCTGTCCTGAAAGCCGAGTCGGTCGTCCTCGTTCAAAACCAGCACGTGAAAATTGGGATCGGCGTCCGTGATGGATATGGGCACACCGGTGATCCGCGACAGGCGCCGCGCATAGCTGCCGACGGTGTTGCGGTCTTCAAGCCGCTGATCCTCGGGAATGGTCGCGCCGAATTCGACCCCCATGCGGATCGGCTGCTCCCAACGGCGCAGACGTGACAGCGTGGCCTGCGGGCGCAGGACGTCGCCATCGGTGACGTATTCGTCGAACAATGCGATGCGCACGAAATTTCGCGCCAGCATGGTGTCTGTGAACGGCGTGTCCGGCCCGCCGCCATCGCCGCGCAGTAGCCCCTGCGTCAGCAGGTCATTTTGCAAACGCCGGTAGTAGACCGACAGCGCCTTGCTCGCCTCAGACGGCTCTGCAATCACAGGCTCCGGCCGGGGTGGCGGTGCGGGGATGTCTGGCACCGGCGGTGCGGGCAGATCCTCGACCACCGGTTCGGTGCAGGCCACGGCAAGGCCGAGGGCGAGACACCCGCCCAGCCTTGCAATATGGCCCGCCCCCATAGCCCCTACTGACCCGTCGCGGTGCCGACGTTCGCACCGGTGCCGGTCTTGCGGGCCTTGGCGGCGGCCAGCGTCTCTTTCAGCTCGGCTTCCATCTTCTGCAGGTCCTGTTCGGCCTCGGCGCGCTTGCGCTTGCCCTCGTCGGCGATCTCCAGGCTTTCGTTGATCGTGGCGATCAGGTTGGCGTTGGCCTCTTTCACCGCCTCGATGTCGAACACGCCGCGCTCCATTTCCTGCCGGATCGTCTTGTTGGCGTCGCGCAGGTTCTTGGCGTTGGCGGTCAGCAGATCGTTGGTCAGATCGTTGGCATCGCGGACGGCCTCTGCCGCTTCGGCGCTGCGCTGGATCGTGACCGCCTGTGCCAGTTGCGTTTCCCACAGCGGGACGGTGTTCACGAGGGTGGAGTTGATTTTCGTCACCAGCGACTTGTCGTTTTCCTGCACCAGCCGGATCGACGGCAACGACTGCATCGTCACCTGACGGGTCAGTTTCAGGTCATGCACCCGGCGTTCCAGATCGTCGCGGGCGGCGCGGATGTCGCGCAACTCCTGCGCCTTCATCACGCCCTGATCCTCCGGCGCGGCCTCGACCTCGGCCTCTTTCGCGGGGATCACGTTCTTGTCGATGTCTTCCAGCTTCGCCTCGCCCGCAGCGATATAAAGGGCAAGCTCGTCGTAGAAGGCGAGGGTCTTGTCATACAGCACATCGAGGCTTTCGATGTCCTTGAGCAACACCGTCTCGTGGCGCAGCAGATCGTCGCTGATCTTGTCGATCTGGCCCTGAACGTCTTCGAAGCGGGCCACAAATTTCGCCATGGGTGCTGCACGGCCCAGCAGCTTTTCCCACCAGGATTGCTTGCGGCGCACGTCCAACTCGCTCACAGAAAAGCCGCGAATGGTACTCACGATATTGCGCAGGCTGTCGCCCGCGGGGCCGACATCCTTGTTGCGCACGCCCTGCAGCATGGATTGAGAGATCGTCTGCAATTCGGCCTGCGCGGCAGAGCCGAAGGACACGATGGATTGCGTATCGCTCATGTCGATTTCGGCCATGCGCCTGGTGATCTCGGCGCTCGTCGGCTTGTCGGCCGCGGCCAGCGTCACCAGTTCGTTTTTCGGTTCCGGCAGCACGACCGCGGTGACTTTTTCGACCTCGGCCAATGTGGCCTGCGCCTTCTGGCGTGTATTCTCAGACATGACTGTCCCCCTTGTTTATTCCGGCTTCACGCCTTCGCGCTGCAAACGATCGCGCAGCACCTTGATTTCGATGTCCATATCCGTGCGGTCGTCCGACAGCAGTTTTTCCGTCCGCGCCGCGAAGTTGTTTTCCAGATCGGTCAGCAGCGCCTCGTAGCTTTCGCGCGCTTGGCGGTCCGGTTTGCGGCGGGCCAGATCGACATATTTGACCGTCGCGTCCCTGGCCCCCTCCAGATAGACCGACAGGAATTTGCGGGCACTGGTCAGGTCGAGCGGGTCTTCCTCGACCGTGCGGATCATCTTGCGAGCCATCGACTGAAAACCCTTGACCCGCAGTTCCAGCGGGCGGTCGTCCAGCGCCTCGATCTGCTGTTTCATCACGCTCAGATGCGCCTCTGCCTGATCGACGACGCGGGCGACGCGGTCCTGCTGGAAGGTATCCACACCCTCCATCCGCTTGTCGCGCAGCGGGTCGATGCCGAAGGCGGCAGTATGCAGGGCGGCGGCGATCACGCCGTATATCACCGACCCCACGACGCCGCTGTCACCGGTATAGGCGGCCAGCGCGATTCCCAGACCGGTCAGCGCCGTCGCCATCATCTTGCGCGGGATCGCCGGGCGGCGTGCGACCTTGCGCGCGTCATAGGCGGCCTCGGCCCGCAGCCCTTCGCGCAGCAACCAGGCCGCGAGTGTCAGGACGCCCGCCCCGGCCAGCCCCACAGCCAGCATGACGGGCCCGTCACCAAGCGACGTGACGGCAAGCACCAGCCCCGGCACGAACAGGATGTTGGCTTTGGCCCCTGCCGCATCGACGATACGGTCGTCGACGGCGGCCTCGCGGATCGCGTCGCCACCCTGCGTGCTGCCGTCCGGGCTGAATCTGCCGCCGAACTTCTTGGCCATCAGCTTGCCCCCAGCCAGCCGGCGGTGATGCCGAACATCAGGATCAGCAGCAGGACATAGGCGATCTTGCGAAAGGTTTGCGGCATGGTGTCCTCTGTCTTCTCGGTCGTTTGCGCGGATCCGGCGAGCGCGCGCAGCGCACCGAGGATCGACAAGGCGGCCAGCGCCACAGCAACGAGGAAGACAGCGACGAGAAAAAAGCGAAACATCCTTGCGGCCTCCTGCGGCTGATACCGGTTTCAATCTAGGCGATGGCCAGCCCGTTTACGAGTGCTTCTGCAACGCCGCGCGTTCCGCGTTCAGCTTGCGGCTGTAGCCCGACTGCAGGATTTCCACGGCGAAGAGCACGACGACAGAGAAATAGAAGGTCGATTTCGACATCGGCACGATTTCGCGGCCAAAGACCTTCAGCGCCAGGTCCTTCGCTTCCTCATGCGGAACGCCCATGCTTTCGACGCCATGCACCGCGGCCTGCCCCGCCTCTCCCAGCAGAACGACACCCACGATCAGCAGGATGAACAGGCCAAGGACTTCGTACATCCGGTTTTTCTGCAAGAACACGGTCACCCCGTCTGCCAGCAGGATCATCGCGAGGCCCGACAACAGGATCGCCGTGGCGAGGATCGGGAAGACATCGGTGATGGCGATGGCCGACAGCACGGAATCGAACGAGAAGATCAGGTTCATGAAGACGATCAGCAGCACGACCTGCGTGGCCGATTTGCCCGACTTGCCTTCGACGTCATGCCCGATGTGGTCGATCGACAGCATGTGCCGGATTTCCTTCACCGCTGTGTAGATGATGAACGCACCACCGAAGACGAAGACGCAGGTCGCGAAGTTCACACCGCCGGTGATCACACCCTCCCAGTCGAAGATATAGAACGGCTCCGACAGCGCCCCGATCAGCCGCACCATCACGAACAGCAGAATGATCCGCAGGGCGACCGCGATCCCGATGCCCCACATGCGCACCTTGCGCTGGCTGGCGACCGGCGCGCGCTGGCTTTCGATGGAGATGTAAAGCAGGTTGTCGAACCCCAGCACCGCTTGCAGAAAGCACAGCATGATCAGGTTCGTGGCGTTTTCAAGTGTCAGAAGATCGGTCATCCGCGTGTCCCTCGGGTCGGTTTCGTCTTAACATGCACAACCGCGCAAGCGCGGCAAGGGTTCACCGTGCAGGCTTTTTCCCCGCAGGACGGCCCTTGCCTGCCGGTTTCGCGCCGGGGCGCGCGGGGCGGTTGACCGCGCGGCGGCGCGGCGCATCGGCGGGCTTCTCAAGTCCCAGTTGATCGCGCACGACCTTCTGCTTGATCTCCTCGACCGCGCCGGCGGCAAGGTTGCCCAGCTGAAACGGCCCGTAAGACACCCGGATCAAACGGTTCACCGTGACGCCGATCGCCTCCATCGTGCGGCGGATCTCGCGGTTCTTGCCTTCGCGGATGCTGACCGTCAGCCAGGCATTGGCCCCCTGCTGGCGGTCGAAGGTCACGACCATCGGCTGGTAATTTACGCCGTCCACCGTGATACCCGCGCGCAGCTGGTCCAGCTTGGCCTCGGACACCGATCCGTTGATCCGCACGCGGTAGCGGCGCAGCCAGCCGGTGCTGGGCAGTTCCAGCCGGCGTTTCACACCGCCGTCGTTGGTCAACAGCAACAGCCCTTCGGAATTGATGTCGAGCCGCCCGACGGACATCACCCGCGGCATGTCCTCGGGCAAGGCGGCAAAGACCGTGGGCCGGTCGCGCTCGTCCCGTTCGGAGGTCACCAGCCCCGCAGGCTTGTGATACAACCACATGCGCGGCGGTTCGGGGGCGCGCAGCGGCTTGCCGTCCACGACGATCCGGTCGGCGTCGGTCACGTTCAGCGCGGGGGAAGTGATCACTTTGCCGTTCACGCTCACGCGCCCGTCCTCAATCATGCGCTCGGCCTCGCGACGGCTGGCGATGCCCGCGCGGGACAGGGTCTTGGCGATGCGGTCGCCCGGTGGAGATGCTTTGTCCGACATGGGGCAGGCTTTAGGCGCTTGGTGGCTCCGGCGCAATCGGCTTGTATCCGGCGACGGACGTGGCACAGCCAAACATATGCCGCTTGTAGGTCACGGTCAGACCGACATCGCGCAATGCCTGTTCCATACCGCGGCAGTCACCAAAACGCTGCGTGTAGGTGCCGATCATGCTGAAATCCTGCGCGCCGCGCAGGAACAGACGCTCGATCTGCGGCAGCACCCCGTCCAGATAGAACCGGTAGAGCGGGCGCAACATCCAGCCCTTGGGGTCCGACGCCTCGATCAGGGCGAAGCTGCCGCCGGGTTTCAGCACCCGCGCGATCTGCTGTGCAAGACGGCGATGCTGGTCGGCGTTGAAGGTCTTGAGCCCGAAACTCGACACGACCATATCCGCCATCGCGTCGGGCAGATCGGTTTCCAGCGCGTTGGCGGCCAGATGCGTGATCTGCCCTGCGGTCTTGCCGTGCAGCTTCTCCACCGCCTCGTCATGCATCCGTTTGGAGATGTCGATCGCCGTGATCCGGGCCTGCGGCAGCCAGGCCAGCAGATGCGGCCAGATTTCGCCAGTGCCTGCCATGAGGTCGACGATCCGCGGTGCCATGTCCGACCGCGCAGCCCCCGCGATATGGGCGATACCCCATTGTCCGCGCAGGCGGGTCACGCACTGCCTGCGCCACAGCCAAACGAACCCGAAGGAACTGACCGCCGACCACCGCCGGTATCGCGGCGAACACCGGTCGAACAGGTCCGCGACATAGGCGGGATCGTAGATGTCTTGCGTCATTTCAATACGCTAGCGACGGGACGCGCGCCGCGCAATCGCGCGGTTTCAGGTGCGTGGAACGCGGCGCTTGCCGCGCGGGCAAAAACCCGGCAACACCGGTGCCATGAGTTTTCGCAGCTACATGGATATCGCCCTGTCGGAGGCCCGTGCCGCCGCTGCACGCGGGGAGGTACCGGTCGGCGCGGTGATCGTGCTGGACGGAGATGTCGTCGCACAGGCCGGCAACATGACCCGCACCGACAAAGATCCGACGGCCCATGCGGAAATCGTAGCGATCCGCGCGGCCTGTGCGCTGCTGGGGCGTGAACGTCTGACCGGTGCCGATCTCTATGTCACGCTCGAACCCTGCCCGATGTGCGCCGCCGCGATCGGCAACGCGCGGATTGCCCGCCTCTACTATGGCGCGGCCGATACCAAATCAGGCGGTGTGGCCCATGGGGCGAAGGTATTTTCGCACGCCCAGTGCCACCACGCGCCGGACATCTACGACGGGATCGCCGCTACGGAAAGCGCGACTTTGCTACGTGAATTTTTCAGTGACCGCAGATAGTCAGCAGCGTTTGGCAAGCACCAGCACCCAGTTCGGCCCACGCGCGCCCTGCGTGATGCCGATGCCGAATTCCTGTGCACGCGGATGCAGCATGTTGCTGCGGTGTCCGGACGAGTTCATCCAGCCCCGCACGATCTGCCCCGCGTTCGGATAGCCCCAGGCAAGGTTCTCTGCCGACAGGCAGGTGCGATACCCGGCAGACCGGATACGGGTCTGCACGTCCGACCCATCGGACCCGCTGTGCCCGAAAAACCCGTTCACCGACATATCGCAGGCATGGCGCATCGCGGCCTGTCCCAGATCGGCGTTAAAGGCGAGTGGAGACAGCCCCTGCGCGCGCCTGTTGGCGTTCACACCCTCAGCCACCTGCGCCGCGAGGGCGTTGACGTTTTGTGGCGTGGCGCAACCGGCCGCAGCCGAAGCCTGCTCTGCGCCCAGCAAAAGGACAGCAACTGTCGTCAGTGCAAGATATCGTAGCATGGCATTCGTCTCCGTTCCGACTGTTCATCTAAGGTCACGGAGAATGCAGGCAAGCACATGGCGAAACCTCGGCGGAAATCGACCGTTTGCGCGGGTTAAATACGCAATTGTTTGCTTATCGTCGCGATTGCAAAGGAACCGACGGCGACACAGACCATGGTCGGGCCGACCGGCGTGTCCCAAAGCAGCGCCAGACGCAGACCGCCCAGCGCCGTCAATATTCCGATCCCGATGGACACGATTGCCATCGCCTCGGGTGTCCGGGCGAACGTCCGTGCGGTCGCGGCCGGAATGATCAGCAGGGCCGTGATCAGCAGCGCGCCCACCACCTTGATCGCGACGGCCACGACGATTGCCAGCAGCAGGGTCAGCACCCGTTCCTCGTGCCGTGGGTCGATACCGGCCGCATGGGCCAGATCGGGTGACAGCGTCGCCGTCAGCAAGGCGGACCAGTGCCGCCAGACCACCGCAAACACGATCGCCGCACCGCCCCAGATCACCAGCAGATCGCCGCGCGACACCGTCAACACATTGCCAAACAGATAGGCATCGAGGCTGATCCGCTGGCCAGGGATCAAGGTGACCGCGACCAGACCAAGCGCCAGGCCGCCATGCGCCAGCACGCCCAGCGCCGCATCCGCAGACTGCCCCCGCCCGGTCAGACCCAGAAACAGGAACGCCATCACCAGCGCCGTGATCGTCACGCCGATAAAGACCGACATGGCAAAAGCCAGCGACAGCGCCACACCAAGGATCGCCGCATGGGCCATCGCATCGCCGAAATAAGCCATTCGCCGCCACACCACGAAGCAGCCAAGCAGGCCCGCGGCCATCGCCGTGCCGACCCCGGCCAGGGCGGCGCGCACCAAAAAGTCATCCAGCATCAGGCGGCCCCCTCGTCGTGATGATGGTCGTGATGGTGGTGATCGTGGTCGTGGCGATAAAGCGCCAGCGCCCCGCCCGTCCCGGTGCCGAACAACTCACGATAGGCCGGGGCCGCCTGCACGACCTCGGGGGTGCCTTCACAGCAGACATGCCCGTTCAGGCAGACCACCCGGTCAGAGGCGCTCATCACCACATGCAGTTCATGGCTGACCATCAGCACCGCACAGCCCAGCCTGTCGCGCACCGCGGCGATCTGCCGGTAGAAACTCGCCGATCCGGGCTGGTCCAGCCCCTGTGTCGCCTCGTCCAGCATCAGCACCTGCGGATCGTTCAGCAAAGCACGGGCCAGCAGGACGCGCTGGAACTGCCCGCCCGACAGGTCCGTCATCTGCTGGTGTCCCAGATCAGGCAGTCCGGCGGTCTCAAGCGCCGTCTGCGCTGTCACGCGGTCCACCCGTCGCGGCAGGTCCAGAAACCGGCGCACGGTCAGCGGCATCGTGGGGTCGATCGACAGCTTCTGCGGGACGTATCCGACGCGCAGACCGGGCGCGCGGCGCACGGCACCGTCTTGCGGTGCCACCGCACCGATCAACGCCCTCAGCAACGTCGACTTGCCCGACCCGTTCGGCCCGACGATGGTGACGATCTCTCCGGCGGCCAGGGTCAGATCGACCCGCTGCAGCACCGCCCGCCCGCCGAACCGGACCGACACACCTTCGGCGCGGATCAGGCTCATGAGGTGGCCGGCCGATCTTGGTGCTGGCACCCCGGGCACAGCCCTTCCGCCTCGATCACCGTCTGCTCGACCTGAAAACCGGCGCGGGCGACGAACCGCTGCGCATCCGCCTCTGCCTCCGCCACCGTGCCGCACCCCCGGCAGATCATGAACGCGGGGTCATGTACGGTGCCCGGGCGGGCGCAGGCGACAAAGGCATTGAGCCGCTCGACCCTATGCGCGAACCCCTGATCTACCAGAAAGCCCAACGCGCGATAGGCCTGCGGTGGCTGTGCGCCGAACCCGTCCGCCTTCAGCCGCGCCAGCACGTCATAGGCCCCCAGCGCCTTGTGCGCCTCCAGCAAAATCTCCAGCGTGCGGCGGCGCACCGGCGTCAGTTGCAGCTTGCGCGCGGCACAGACATCGCGCGCCATCGCAAGCGCGGTGCGCACACAGGCTGCATGATTGTGGGTTTCGAACCCGGTCGGCGGGGATTTCATCGACGCACCATTGTTATGTTATAACATATCAAGTTATACACTCCTCGAACAGCACTGACAAGAGAGCCACCATGATTCGCACAGCCTCCATCGCCCTCACGCTTACCGCCGCCCCCGCACTTGCCGAGGTGCCGCAGGTGCTGACCGACATCCTTCCGGTCCACAGCCTTGTCGCGCAGGTCATGGACGGTGTCGGCGAACCGGCACTCCTGTTGCCACCGGGGGCGACGCCACACCACTTCGAAATGTCGCCGGGTGATGCCGCAGGCGTTGCGAATGCCGACCTGATCATCTGGGTCGGGCCCGCGCTGACACCATGGCTGTCGGACCCGATCGCCACGCTCGCCCCGGATGCCGCGCGGCTTACGCTGCTGGAGACAGATGGCTGGACGCTGCTCCCGACGCGTGCCGACACGGGGTTTGGCGCGGATGATCGTGACGATCATGGGCATGACGACCCGGACGCGCACGATGAGCACGATCATGACGATCATACGGATCACGACGAACATGATGACCACTCGGATCACGACGAGCATACCGATGGCGAACATGCAGACCATGACAAACACGACGAACATGCACACGATGAACACAAGGACCATGACGATCACGCGGGCCATGACGACCATGCGGACCACGATCATGGTCCCGACGACCCGCACGCATGGCTCGACCCGACCATCGCGGCGGTCTGGACGACCCATATCGCGGAACAGCTTGCCGCTGCCGACCCGGACAATGCCGATACCTACCGCGCGAATGCCGAAAGGGCGGTTGCCGATCTGACCGCGCTCGACGCGGATGTGTCCGACATCATGGCGCAGATCGAGGGCGCGTTCGTGCTGCCCCACGACGGATACCAGTATTTCGAGGTACGCTACGACACACCCGCAGCCGGTGCCATCGCCGCGACAGATGCACAATCGCCCGGCCCGGCACGCATCGCTGCCCTGCGCGAGATGATGGCGGCAGAAAACATCACCTGCGTGCTGACCGACCTTGAAATGTCGACGGACTGGGCGGACGTGCTGATCGAGGGCACCGGGGCACGTACGGCACAGATCGACGCGACCGGCGCGAAATTCACCCCCGGCCCCGCGGCCTATGGCGACCTGATCCGTGACATGGCCACCACGCTGGCGACCTGTATCGACGGGTAGGCGTCAGAGGTCCTTCGTAAAAAGATGCAGACGGTGAAGCGGATCGGCCCCCGCCTTCACCGCCTGCCGCAGGCTCGCTCCGTTTTCATCGGCGATCCAGGTGTTGCCGATGGTCGCATATCCGGCAGACCGGGCCGCCTGCATCACCTTCGCCATCAGGTACGGGTTGATCCCGCGCCCCTGCAGGGCCGGAATGACTCCCAAAAAGATCAGCGACACCCGGTCATTGGTCATCCGGTGCCGCAGATAGTGCCAGGGCGTCGTCAGCCCGATACGGGACCCGATCCGCCGCAACAGCGGATTCAGGTCCGGCACGCAGATCACGCAGGCGGCCGGTTGCCCGCGATGATGCAGAACGACGGAAAGCCGCGGGTCCATGATCCATTTCATGTCCTTGGCCTGAAAGTGAAATTCCGCGCGCGTTACCGGCACGAACATGGGATTTTCGGCAAACGATGCATTCAGAATCTGCCGCGCGTCCTCCATCCGCTGCGGGATGGTGCGGCGCGTGACCGGGGCAAAGCTGAAGTCCGGATCGTCGCGCAGCCTCTTCTGCTCCGGCCCGGCGGGCGGGTTCGCGCGTGTGAGGTCGAGCGCGAAGGTCGCCATCGGGAACGTCGGCGCAAACCCGTTTTCGGCCAGCAGCCGGGCGATATGCGGCGGGGACCAGATCTGGTCCAGAAAAGGACGTTCCGAGAATCCGTCCGTCATGACACCGATCTGCTGCATTGCCGTCAGATTGAAGTTGCCCGCCATGCGCTGCATCCCGCGCGCCCGCAGCCAGTCCGCTGCGGCGTCCAGCAGCGCGCGCGCCGCCTCTGCATCGTCGGCACAGTCGAAATAGCCGAAGTAGCCCAGCGCGGGATCGTGCAGGGCCAGCGATTCGGCGTGGATATGTGCGGTGATCCGCCCCACGATCCGGCTACCGCGATGGGCGGTGAAATAGGTCAGTTCACTCTCGCCGCAAAACAGCGGGTTCTGCGCCGGATCGAGAAAGCGGCGCAGATCGGATTTCAGTGGTGACACGTAATGACTGTCCGTGCCGTATGCGGCAAAGGGTGCCGCGAAAAATGCATCGAAATCGCCGGTTTTCAGGGTGACGCTCATGACCGCATGATGTCACGGGCCCACGGCCTGCGCCAACGAAAAGCCCGCCGTGCATAAGCAAGGGCTGTTCTGCCTTACGACGCGCCCGCGATAGAGTCTAGAAATCGGTCGGCGCACCGCCCTCGGCTTTGCGACGGGCGACGAAATCGGCCAGTTCGTCGCGGATACCGTCGTCGATCGGCGGCGCTTCGAAACTGCCGATGATCTCCTTGAATATTCGGTGCGCGCGCTGGGCCGTCCATTCCGCGCCGGCCTGCTCCCAGGCTTCGAAGTTGCGCCAGTCCGACACCATCGGCTGATAGAACGCCTCTTCATATCTTTCCTGCGTATGCTGAATGCCAAAGAAGTGGCCGTTCGGCCCAACCTCTCGGATCGCATCGAACGCGATATCGTCGGGACCGGTGGCGGTGATTTCCGGCTCCATATATCGCTGGATCATCTGCAGAACCTCGCAATCCATCACGAACTTTTCCGGGCTGGCGACAAGCCCGCCTTCCAGCCAGCCAGCCGCGTGGTAGACGACGTTGGTGCCGGACTGCACCGCAGACCAGAGCGAATTGGACGTTTCCCACATCGCCTGCCCGTCCGGCACGTTGGCCGCACAGACGCCCGACGCCCGCATCGGCAACCCGTAGAACCGCGCCATCTGCCCGGTCATTTGGGTCGCGCGCATGTATTCCGGGGTGCCGAAGGCGGGCGCGCCCGATTTCATGTCGACGTTACTGGTGAATGTACCGATCACGCAGGCCGCACCAGGTGCCACATACTGAAACAGCGCGATCGCGCTCAGCGCCTCGGCGATGGACAAGGTCACGGCACCCGACATGGTCACCGGTGCCATGGCACCCGCCAGCGTGAACGGTGTCACCACCACCGCCTGCCCGCGTCGCACGCAGCGCAGGCAGCCGTCGATCATCGGAACATCGTGCTTGAGCGGCGAGGTGGAGTTGATGTTGGTATACATATGTGGCCTGGCCGCGAATTCCTCTTCGGTCAGACCGCAGGCGATGCGGATCATCTCCATCACATCCTCTACCCGCTCGCGGCCCAGCGAATAGGCGTGCGCGACCTTGTCGGTCAGCAGCATCTTGTCATGCACCACGTCCAGATGCCGGACAGAGGCGTGGATATCCACCGGCTCCACCGGATAGCCGCCCGCGAAATGGATGCAGTTGAAATATTGCGTCAGTCGCAGCAGGTCGGCGCACTGCGCGCGGGTGCCGGAGACCTTCTTGCCGATCTCCAGATCGAAATAATTCGGCGGCGACGACACGTTGCCGAACAGGATATGTTTGCCGCCGATGGTGATCCTGCGGTCCGGGTTGCGCGGGGTGATGGTGAACTGCGACGGCGCCTTGCCGATCATCTCCATTACCCAGTCGCGTCCCATCCGCACGTTGGTGCCGTCGACCGTGCACCCGGCCTGCCGGAACAGCGTCAGCGCCTCCTCGTTCAGGAACTCGATCCCGATGTCTTCGAGGATCCGCATCGCGCCGTCATGGATCGCCTGCACGCCTTCGGGCCGCAAGGGCTCTGTCGGGCGGTCGGTGTTCACCGGGATGCGCCAGGGCATCTGGTCCAGAACCGCGCCGCCACGCCGCGCCGCATTGCCCGCGCGACCGCCGCCGCGTTGTCGCCTTGCCCGATCCGCCATCTGCACCTCCATCAGCCCTTTCTGACAGAGTGACAGGACGGCGCGGGCGCGGGGGCCGAATTCACGACATATCGTGTCGTTTTCAGCTCTTCATCCGATCCAGTGCGTCCGGCAGATCGGCGACCGAGTCCAGCACGAGATCGGCGACCGCCGCCAGTTCCGCGCGCGGGGCCGGTCCGGTCAGCACGCCGATGGTCGTCATCCCCGCCGCGCGCCCCGCGTGCAGGTCGTGCAAGCTGTCACCGATCATGGCGCAGGCCTGTTGCGGCAACCCGGTCTGTGCGCAGAACGCAAGTAACTGGCCCGGTGCCGGTTTTCCGCCGTATCCGCTGTCTGACCCGGCGATGAAGGCAAAGGCATCGGTGATGCCGGACCGCCCCAGATGGTTCCGCGCGGGACCTTCGGTATCATTCGTGGCGATGCCCAGCACCAATCCCCGCGCCCGCAACTTGCTGCAAAGGGCGACAAGGTCCGTCGCCTCCTGCTGCGGCACCTGTGCTGCCGCCGCGTTCATCCGCGCCAGCAACGCCGGCTTGTCGGATTCGCCGATGACCGGCATGATATGGTCAGCTACCACCGACACCGTTTCCGCGATCACGATGCTGCCGGGGTGAAACCGTTTGGCGTCCGGATCATACCCCAGCACCTCCGCCAAGGCGTCGAAGACGGCCCGGTCGCCCCCGGCCTCCGACAGCAGCATGTCATGCGCCCAGACCCCCCAGGTCGCGTTGAAATCGTAAAGCGTGCCGTCCTTGTCGAAGATCAATCCCTTCAGGTCCAATGTACGGCCTCCGCACCCGGCAGCGCATAACGCGCGGCCAATGGCTGATCGTAGCCAAGACCCGTGGCATCGCAAAAGGCCGTCACCCAGCGATCGTCCTGCGTCAGGAACTCCAGCACCGAGGCCTGAAAGGCCGGGTCCGTCGCCTCCGATCGTAAACTTTCAGGCGTACTGCCCGTGGCTCCGAGAAAGACGGACCGCAGGTCATCGTCTCCCACCAGCCAGGCAAGGGCCTGTAATGCAATCGTTTCTGCGCGCTCTGGGGACATCTTGCCGTTCTCCACGGGTTGAAACGGTTTCTTAACTATTCCTGCCCATACCTGTCGCAACAGTTGGGTGGTGAAACCACAGTTAGGAAACTGGGATGTCCGGTAGGATACTCATCATTGATACGGTCGCAACCAATCGGATCGTGCTCAAGGTCAAGATGCACGCGGCGCAGTATCAGGTCGACACCTGCGCCACCCGGGCAGAGGCGGAAGCACTGATCGCAGGGTCGCGGCCCGACCTCATCCTGATCAACCTGTCCGACCCGGTAGAGGATCGCCACGGTTTCTGTCGCGATATCAAGGACGATCCCGAAACAGCCGATATTTCCATCGTCGGCCTCGGGATCGCCGATACCTGTCGTGCCCGCTTTGCCGCGCTCGATGCCGGTGTGGACGAGGTGATGCCGCGCCCGACCGATGAAACACTGTTGCTCGCCCGGATTCGCAGCCTCCTGCGCCTGCGCAACGCCAATGCAGAGCTGTGGCTGCGCGACGGCACCAGCCGGGCCCTGGGATTCGAGGACGGCAAGGAAGCATTCCTGCCCGCCGCAAAGATCGTCGTTCTGACCGACAGTCTCACGCAGCGACCGCGTATCGTATCCAAGGTTCGCACCGCATTCCGCCACGGGCTGCGGATCATCGGAACCAACAGCGTGCTGTCCGATCAGAAACTCGACCCGGTACCGGACCTTTTCATCATCGACGGCACGCGGCCCGACGATGAAGGGCGCGCTGTCTTCCGTCTCGTCTCCGACTTGCGCTCCCGCACGCAGTCCCGGCTTGCAATGCAGATGGTCGTCGTCCCGCGCGGAAAGACCGAACTGGCGGCGATGGCGCTCGATCTGGGCGCGGACGACGTGATTTTCGACCATGTCGCCGCGGGTGAAATCGCCCTGCGCGCCCGGATACTGCTGCGCCGCAAGGACCTGCAGGACAAACTGCGCGACACCGTCCGCAGCGGCCTGCACGCCGCCGTCACCGATCCGCTGACCGGACTCTACAACCGCCGCTACGCCGAACCGCATCTGCTGCGACTGGCCGAGCAGGCGCGCAAGATGTCGCAAAGCTATACGGTGATGATGCTGGACATCGACCATTTCAAAGCGATCAACGATCAGCATGGCCACGCTGCCGGTGACCTTGTCCTCAAGGAAATCGCCGAGCGGTTCCGGTGCAACCTGCGCGCCGTCGACATGATCGCCCGCATCGGCGGAGAGGAGTTCCTCGTCGCGATGCCCAACACCGATGCCGAACAGGCCGACGCGGCGGCGAACCGGCTGCGCCGCGTCATCAACGCCACGCCCTTCCATCTCGACGACGGCAAGCTGCGTCTGCAGGTTACGCTGTCCATCGGCGTCGCCGTGGGTGGCACTGCAGACTCTCAGACCCTCAGCAGCAAGGATATGTGCGCCCGCGCCGACGCCGCGCTCTACGCGGCCAAGACAGCCGGGCGGGATCAGGTATCGTTCAGCCAGACCGCTGCCTGAGCCGCGCCGGGGCGGTCCAGAAAAGGGTGGCTTGTGTCGTCATCGCATGGGGCGCCGCGTAGGACGCCGATGAACCCTTTCGAAATCATGCAGTCTGCCAGTCGACAGAAGAGACCTCGGCTCGATCCGTGCAACTGGCACGACTTTGTAATCTCCTGGGAGCGCAGCGCGCGAAAAAGAGCGACAGTCCTCGCAAGCCACTCATACCGTTCAGGCTGTTGCGAACGAGGGCGGTCGTTTGCACACCCTCTGCGGAGGCGGTCAATCCCGATCGACGCGAAAGAACCCTGTGTATCCATCTCGACAGACGAGCAGCATGTGCTGTTCCGCTTTGTGCAGACCTGTTACCGGCGTGCGTCATCCTGTAAATGCCTTGTGCCCGGCGCCGCCCCGCATCACGGGCGGCGCGGCGGGCGGCGCAGTTGCTCTTCCAGCCGGTCGGCGAACAGGTGGCGGTCCTCGGGTGTCATGGCCGCAACACGGCCGATCAACGCCTCCTGTGCCGCGGCCTGCAGCTGGTTCGCGCGTGTGCGCAGCCCCGTCAGAAAAGCCTCCATCGCGGCGGGGTCGAACGTCTCAGCACGCAATGCCGCGACCAGATCATCGGCCCGCGCGCGCATCTCGGCACGCGCACCGGCATCGGGTCTCAGCCCGCCGCGCCCCAGTTGCGCGCGGATTGCGGCCCGGTCTTCCGGCAGCAGGGCCGCCGCGATCGGACCGGCCCCGATCTCGAACCCCCGCTGGCCCTTGGCAAACCGCCCCGAAAACGCGCCACCGACAATCACACCCGCCACCGCAATGTTGAGCGCCAGCGAAATTAGCAAGGCGACCCGCAGCGCACGCCCGGACCGCTGCCGTTCGATCCCGTCATCAGCCATCGATCAGACCCTCCCACCCGTCACCGCTGCCCGTCAGGTTCACCGTCTCGACCGACCCGAAGAAATTCGCGGCCAGCGTTTCGACCGCCGCAGGCGGCGCGATCCCGATCCAGAGCCCGGTCAACCCGGCGGTCACCAACCCGCCCGCCGCAGGCCACCCGCCGATCACCTCCAGCAGACGCGCGAACAGTGACGGGTTCGCCGCGCGCGGCAATTCGCGCGCCTTCGGCTGCAGCGCCGCCGCATCCGCCAGAACCCGCGCCATCAGATCGTCGGAGGGTGCGGGCGGCGCATCCCCGGCCACCTGCGCCAGCAGATCGTCGACTTCGGTCATGTCACGTTTCGTCATCATCAAATCCCAACGCATCCCTGTGCCCCTGCAAGAGTGCTGCAAGCGCACGTTTCCCACGTGCCGTCAGACTTTCGACCGAGCGCACGCTGATGTCCATGATGGCGGCGATCTCCGGGTTGGACCGCCCCTCCAGATGCCGCAGCGCCACCGCCTCGGCCTGCCGCTCCGGCAATTGCGCCAGCGCATCCGACAGCGCCGTGTGCCGCGCCGCCTGCTGCATCCGCGCGGCGACCGAAGGGGCCGGATCCGGCGGCTCCGCGATCTGGTCCAGCCCGATGCGGCCCTTGCGGCGGCGCAGCTGGTCGACGCACAGGTTCGCGACGACCCGGTAAAGCCACGTCGACACCTGCGCCTCGCCCTGCCGCCAGTCGGGCGCGATCTTCCAGAGCCGCATCATCGCGTCCTGCGCCACGTCCTCTGCCGCGGCCCGGTCGCCGAGCATGCGAAAGGCCTGCCCCAGCACGCGCGGCAATAGCCGCGCCGTCAGCTCCGACGCCGCCGCAGGATCGCCGTTGGCATAGGCCAGCAACAGCGCATCGTCCGGCACGGCCGGACCAGAGGTCTGCGGGGCTGTCATCGCTCAGTGTCGTAACCACATCCGAAAATCCTGCCAATATCGTGGCGCAGGCGCAAGCTGCGGGGCCGGCACCCGACCCCGCAGCCATGGCCTAGCCGCGACCGCGTGGCCCGTTGCGGCGGTCGCCGCCACGGGATGCAGCGCGCTCGAATTCCTCCGCGCTCAACTGCCCGTCATCGTCGCGATCCGCCCGCTCGAACATCCGCTCCAGCCGGTCGCCGCGCTCCGGCAACTCATCCTGACCGATCATGCCGTCACCGTCGGCGTCGAGCCGGGACAGCATCCGCTCCGCCGCCGCTGCCGCGCGCGCCTCGCCCTGTGCCGTCAGTTCGGCCATCGACAGCAGCCCGTCGCCGTCGGTATCTGCCGCCGCGAAGCGTGCGGCCCCCTGTGCCTGCAGCTCGGCCAGCGTCAGCGCGCCGTCGCCATCCGCATCGAGCGTCGCGAAATCTGGCCGTTGTCCCGGCCCCTGCGCCGCCGCATCCAGTGCGGGCAACATCAGCCCGGTGATCATCGCTGCCATCAAAAGTTTGGTTTTCATCTTGCGTGTCCTTTCCAGTGTGTGCCCCGGCCCCGTTTCAGGCCATGACCCCCTTCCAACGGGGCGGCGGACGATCTCCGTCGCACCGCACGCAAAAAAATTCGCGCAACCTGCGTCCTGATGCCGCAAACCCGGCGCACCCCTTTTCTTTCGCACCCTAAAGGCGCACTTTGGCGGCGAAGATAAGGAGCCACCCGATGACCAACATCACAGACCCGGCGCAACGCGAACGCCCGACCAAACCCGCCATGTGGCGCGGATTTCGTCGCAAGTGCCCATCCTGCGGCGAGGGCGGCCTCTTCGACGGATACCTCAAGGTCGTCGACCGCTGCCCGGTCTGCACCGAAGAACTGCACTGGCACCGCGCCGACGACGGCCCGGCCTATCTGGTCATCCTGATCGTCGGGCACCTGCTGGCCCCGCTGATCCACATCGTCTGGACCCATTTCCGGCCCGATCCACTCGTCATGGCGACGCTCTTCTCGATCGCCTGCGTCGCGCTGTCGCTGTATCTGTTGCCGCGCATGAAAGGCATGGTGGTCGGCATTCAATGGGCGCGACGCATGCATGGCTTCGGCACGGCGGCGGCCTGAATGAAAAGGGCCTGATGGACAAGTCACAGATCAGGGACGCCGCGACGATCATCGTGACCCGCGGCACACAGGTCCTGATGGGGCAGCGCGGTGCCACGGCGGCCTTCATGCCGGGTAAGTTCGTGTTCCCGGGGGGTGCCGTCGACGACAACGATGCGCTGGTCGACGTCGGCCGGCTCGATCCCGCGACCGAAACGCGGCTGACGGAAGAAAGCAATCGCAGTCCCGCAAGCCTGATCGCCGCCGCCA
Organism: Yoonia sp. KMU-150; assembly: GCF_056858355.1. Taxonomy (NCBI): domain Bacteria; kingdom Pseudomonadati; phylum Pseudomonadota; class Alphaproteobacteria; order Rhodobacterales; family Paracoccaceae; genus Yoonia; species Yoonia sp. KMU-150. Next base: position 688,806 of record NZ_JBXEQF010000002.1, on the reverse strand, counting down.
TCCGCGAGCTTTGGGAGGAAACCGGACAGATCATCGGCACGCCTGCCGTCTGGCCCGATCCGCCGCAGGGCTGGCGCGGTTTCGCGGCGACGGGGCACCGGCCCGCCGGGGCCAAACTGCGGTATTTCTTCCGCGCCGTCACTCCGCAGGGTCGCCCGCGCCGCTTTGACGCGCGGTTCCTTCTGGCCCGGGCCGACATGCTGTGCACCGATCCCGACGATTTCGGCAAGGCCGAGGACGAACTTTCGCATCTGCAGTGGATCGACCTCGCCCGCGCCCGCGATTTCGACCTGCCGTTCATCACGCAGGTGGTTCTGGCGGAACTGATGGTCCATCTGGCGAAGGGCGGTGATCCGGGGCCCGTCCCGTTTTTCCGCAACGATGACGAGGCGCATCTGGTCACACGACTGGGCGGTGCTCCGGTGCTCTGACCTGGATCAGGTGACGAGGACCAGCATCACGATACTGCCGGTCAGCAGCAGCAAACCTTGCATTTCGCGCGCCGTCACACGTTCCCCGAACACCAGTGCGCCGATGATGATCGAGAACAGCAATTCCACCTGCCCGACCGCGTTCACATAGCCCGCCGATTGCAGCGTGAAGGCCGAAAACCAGCACATCGTGCCGATCATGCTGGTCAGCCCGACCAGACTGACCGTTTTCCAGGCCGCCACGACCTTGGTGATTTCGCCGCGCTCGCGCCACATCAGCCAAAGCGCCATCGCGATCACCTGAAAGAAAATCACGAAGGTCAGCGCGACCATCGCACGGTAGAACGTATCGCCCGCCCCCAACGACAAAGACGCGCCGCGATAGCTGACCCCGGAAAATCCGAAGAACAGCCCGGATGTCAGGCCCAGCGCCACCGCCCGGTTCAATATCCGCCGGTGCCAGCGGCCGACCGCATCCGGCGGGTCGGACAGCAAAAGCACGCCCGCCAGACCGATCAGGATCGCCACCAGCGCCAGTGGGGTGACCGCATCGCCCAGAATGACGAAACCGATTAGCACGCTCAGCAAAACTTCCGTCTTCTTGAAAGTGATCCCGACGGCGAAATTGCGGTGCGAAAACAGGGCGACGACGCACATCGTCGCCAGTATCTGCGACAACCCGCCCATGATCCCGAAAAGCCAAAACCGCGCAGGAATGTCCGGCAGGCCCTGCTCCGACAGGATCGCATAGACCACGGCGATGATCAGCACGGCGGGCGCGGCAAAGATAAACCGCGCGAATGTGGTACCCGCCGTCGACAAGCCAGCCGTCTTCAGCTGCTTTTGCAGCATGAACCGTAACGATTGCGCCAGCGCCGCACCGAAGGTGATGATGATCCAGGGTTCCATGATCCGCCTTCTGGGTGATCGTGGCGCAAATGACCAGCCACTAGGGCTTGGGGTCGGGGTTTTCCGTGTGCCCGTCCACCGCGATCACCTGGCCGGAAATCCGCGCGGCGGCCGCAGACCCCAGAAAAACCGCCATCGCCGCGATATCCTGCGCCGTCACGAACGTCCGCAACGATGTGCCTGCGGCATAGCCCGCCGCGACCTGATCGCGGGTCATGCCTTTGGCCGCCGCCTCGCGTGCCAGCACACCCTCCATACGCGGCCCTTCGACGGCCCCGGGTGCGATGGCGTTCGCGCGGATGCCCTGTGGCCCCAACTCCATGGCTATGGTTTTCATCAGCCCGATGATTCCCCATTTCGCCGCCGCATAGGGCGCGCGATTGGGATAGCCGAACAGACCGGCGGTGGAGGTGGTAAAGATCATCGCCCCCGCCCCTTGCCGCGACATCAGCGGTGCCGCGTATTTCGCAGCAAGGAACGCGCCTTCAAGGTTGACCGCCACGCACCGCCGCCAATCGTCCAGTGCGACCTGCGCGATCGGCGCCGTCGGCCCGGCGATCCCGGCATTGGCGCACAAAACATCGATCCCGCCCCAGGCTTCGTCGATCTCTGCAAATGTCGCGGCCACGGCTTTTTCGTCAGCCGCGTCGACAGGGCTGCACCGCCACGTGCTCGGCGCGGCTTCCAGCGCGGCGGTGTCGACATCCGTGATCCAGACCTGATCACCCGCCGCCGCGAACGCCTCCGCCATCGCCCTGCCGATGCCCGAAGCGCCTGCCGTGATCAGGACGCGGTTCATCGTTTTCCGACCGCCGCACCGGCACCGTCCGGCACGGGCAACTCCGCATGTGCCTTCGCCACTCGCGCCAGCGGCCCGGCAACCTCCGGCCCCGGCTCCGACGCTTTCCGCGTCTGGAGGCTAACATGGATCAACATATGTTCGCCGGTCGCCAAGAGGCGGTCACCGGCTAGAAGGCGATGGAAGAGATGGAGCTTTTTTCCTTCTCCCAGAATAACTTGCGTATCGACATTAACCCGCGCACCCGCATGCACCTCGTCCAGATGCCGGATATGGGTTTCCGCCGTGAAATAGCTGCCGCCACTGGCGATGTAATCGGCGTCACACCCGATCATTTTCATCAGCTGATCTGTGGCGTCGCCGAACACCTGCAGATAACGCGCCTCGTTCATGTGGCCGTTGTAGTCTGTCCAGTCGAGCGGGACCGCACGGGCGACGGTGCGGATCGGGTCACCTAAATTCTCAATTTGATCAATATGATCCGGGACACTTTTCATCTTTGCATCGCTAGCATTCAGCAACGCACCCGCCCCCCAGTCGCGCGCCTTCAGCCCGCGCAGGATCGTCACAAGATTATCGTCGCGCGCACGCTCCAGCGCACGAATGCTGTGCTGCCCGGACTGCGCGTCGGACTGATCCGCGATCTGGTCGATCAGCGTTTCGGTCAGCTCCGGAACATCCATAAGTTTCGTCCAGGGCCAGGACAGACAAGGTCCGAATTGTTCAATAAAGTGACGCATACCCGCCTCGCCACCGGCGATCCTGTAGGTTTCGAACAAGCCCATCTGCGCCCAGCGCAGGCCAAACCCATAGCGAATCGCGTTGTCGATCTCTTCGGTCGTGGCGATCCCGTCCTTGATCAGCCAAAGGGCCTCGCGCCAGACCGCCTCCAGAAAACGGTCGGCGATATGGGCGTCGATTTCGGCCCGGACATGAAGCGGATACATTCCGATTTCGGACAAAATTTCCGATGCGGTTTCAACAAGCTGCGCATCGTTCTTCACGCTTGGCACCAGTTCGACCAGCGGCAGCAGATATACCGGGTTGAACGGGTGCGCGACGACGATCTGAAATGGACGCAGCGCGCCATCCTGCAGTTGCGACGGTTTGAAACCGCTGGTGGAGGACCCGATCACCGCGTCGTCGGCGCAGGTGGATTGAATCGCCGCATAGATTTTGTGTTTGAGATCAAGTCGCTCCGGCACGCTTTCCTGAATCCAGACCGCCCCGGCAACCGCATCGGCCATATTGTCGTGAAACGTCAGGGTCCCTTCATCCGGCAGCGCGACATCCGAAAGCCCCGGCAAGGAACGGCGCGCGTTGTCCAGCACCTCTCCGATTTTGCGCGTGGCATCGGGATCGGGATCGAATACCCGCACATTCCACCCCATGAGCAGAAACCGCGCAGCCCAGCCGCCACCAATCACGCCACCGCCGATTATCGCCGCTGTCCTGTTCTTCATCATTTTTTCAGACTTCTCGTTGATTGTTCAGGCGTCATCACCACGATCAGCTTCGCCGTGCCCCACGCCGAAAGGAGGATCACCCCGGCAACCGTCAGAACCGCAGCACCGATCACGAAACCCGCGCCGTAGGCCGCACCACCGCCAAGAAGAAGGAGGCATGATATTACAGGAATCCGCCATGTCATTGCGGCACCATCATCAGCCGCGTCAGATCGTACCCGTTGAAGGCCAGCACACGACGAGCCGCCTCAAGCCGGTCGGCGGGGATTGCCGGATCACGGTTGAGGATGTAGCCCGACCTTCCATCCGGCGCGCCGACGACGGCCGTGCGATAGCCCTCGTCGACCCACAACACCCAGTAATCCGCCGCGCCGAACGGCACGGAGGGGAAAGTGACCTTTAGCTGGCCGGGGCCGACGATCTCTGCCGTGCCTTCGATCTGGTCGGTGATCGTGCCCGCCGCATCGCGACAGATGTTGAGAACGGAGAGCATGTTCGCCGAAATCGGTTGATATTCGGCAGTCACTCCGAAACACCCGCGCTCGAACGGAACAGGGTAACGGGCGACCTCGTACCAGAGCCCGGTGTAGCGGGCCGGATCGAACAGCGCCGCCGAGGAAATCGGCGCGGACAGGTCGCGATAGACTTCGAACAGAGAGCCGTCATCTGCATCGGACACCGGCATGCTGCAGGCAAACAACAGAAAAGCCGGCGTGACCCAACCCATCAGGCGGCCGAGAACCCTCATCGTGGCACCTGCGTAGTAAGCGATGCAGACAACGATATTGGCCAACGGGCACTAGAAGATTTCCGACCGCACGATGCTTGGACAGCCGCAAGCGGTTCGTCGCGGGATTTGCGCAACCCGATGGACCCGAACGGCATTGCAGGCGTGGCAATGCGTGAAAAAAGACGCGGTGCCGCCACATCAGCGGTTGCAAGCACGAGGGGCAACCGATTCGCATCCGGAGTCACACATGCGCGGGGGGCATCCACCCGTTGTATGTGGGTAACCATTTGATCAGGCAAAGTTTTTTGCGCACGGCGTTCGGTCCGATTACGCGGGCACCCGTGCCAACGGTTCGGGGCGGCCACATCAGTAGTCGCAAGTGCAACAGGCCCCCGGTACGCATCCGAAGTCCCGCGTGCGCGGGGGACATCCATCCGTTGTATGGGGGCAACCATTTGATCAGGCGACGTTTTTTGCGCATGACGTTCGGTCCGATTGCGCGGACACCCGTCCCAACGGTCCGCTGAGGTCCCATCAGCGGCTGCAACCGCGACAGGCAACCGGTGCACATCCCAAGTCACACATCCGCGGGAGGCATCCGCCCGCATTGAGGAAACAAGCGTTCGGTCAGGCCCGGCTTTTTGCGCATGGCGCTCGGTTCGATTACGCGGGCACCGGTGCCAACGGTCCGGGGCGGCCACATCAGCGGTCGCAAGCGCAACAGGCACCCGGCGCGCATCCGAATTCACGAATGCGCGGGAGGCATTCACCCGTTTTTTGGAGGCGACCATTTGATCAGGCCGGGTTTTTCGCACACGGCATCTTGACCGATAAGGTGGGCGCACGTGCCAATGGCCCATCGTCGCCGCAGCGACAGTCGCAGGTGCTACCGGCGACCGTCGCACACCTGACCTCACATGCGCGGGAGGGGCTTTCGCCCGTCTCATTGCGGCAACCGTTTGGTCAACCCCAGCTTTTCGCGAACGGCATCCGGGCCGATGACGCGTGCGCCCATGCCTTCGATGATGTCCTTCGCGCGGGCTACAAGCTGCGCGTTGGTGGCCAGTTCGCCCTTGGCGAGCCAGAGGTTATCCTCCAGCCCGACGCGCACGTTGCCACCCGCCAGCACGCTGGCCGCGACATAGGCCATCTGGTTGCGGCCCAGCCCGAAGGCGGAAAACGTCCAGTCGGGCGGCACGTTGTTGACCATCGCCATGAAGGTGTTGAGGTCGTCCGGCGCACCCCAGGGCACGCCCATGCAAAGCTGGACCAGCGCGGGCGCGTCGAGCACGCCGTCGGCGACGAGCTGTTTGGCATACCACAGATGGCCGGTGTCGAAGGCCTCGATCTCGGGCTTCACGCCCAAGTCGGTCATCATCCGGCCCATCGCGGTCAACATGCCGGGTGTGTTGGTCATGACGTAATCGGCCTCGGCGAAGTTCATCGTGCCGCAGTCGAGGGTGCAGATTTCGGGGCGGCATTCGGCGATATGGGCGACACGTTCGGTGGCCCCCACCATGTCGGTGCCGTCATCCGTGGGCAGCGGGTTTTCGACGCCGCCGAACACGATGTCGCCGCCCATGCCGGCGGTCAGGTTCAGGACCACGTCGATATCGGCGGCGCGGATGCGGTCGGTCACTTCGCGGTAGAGTTTCAGATCGCGGGACGGCGCGCCGGTATCGGGATCGCGCACGTGGCAATGCACCACCGCCGCCCCTGCCTTTGCCGCGGCGATGGCGCTGTCGGCGATCTGTTCGGGCGAGCGTGGTACATGCGGGCTGCGGTCCTGCGTCGACCCGGAGCCGGTGACGGCGCAGGTGATGAAAACGTCGGTGTTCATCTGAAGGGGCATGGCGGCATCCTGTGTTTCCGGCTTTGACCGACCGTCCGCGATTCCCGCCCGCAGGACAAGCCCGCTGTGAGGCACCGCACGGTTGACAAGGCGCGGTGCGGAGCGGCACAAAGACGCCATGGACAGCGTCTCGTCACATCAGTCGTTTTATCGCCCGCTTCCATAGCGGCGTTCCTGTGCATCCCATCACAACCGAAAGCCGCCGTCCGGGGCGGCTTTTTGCGTTTCCGTTCCGGCGGCGGTCACATCAAAGGACCTATGACATGCAAGCCGACCTGGCCCGCCCCAGCGATATTCCCGCCATTCTGCGCATGATCCGCGCCCTGTCCGCGTTCCACGGCGACACCGCGACCGTGACGCTGGAGCAGCTGCAGGATGCGTTCTTCGGAACCACGCGGCAATCGACCGCGCTGGTGGTGCGCGACGGGGCCGCGCTTTTGGGCTATGCGGGGCTGAACCATACGCTTGCCCTGCATACCGGGGTGGCGCGGATCGACATCCATCACCTTTATGTGGGCGAGACGCATCGCGGGCGCGGCATCGGCAAGGCGCTGATCGCGAAGGCGCGCGAGGTCGGTCGCGCGGCGGGGGCGCGGGGGCTGACTATCGGGACCGATCCGGGCAACGTGACCGCGCAGGCGGCCTATCGCGCGATGGGGCTGGAGGAAATCATCGGAGCCGGACCCCGGTTCTGGATCCCGCTGGATCAGTAGGGCATCGGGTTGGCGCGATGGGCCGCGTCGATTTCGGCAATCAGGTCGTCGGACAGGGTCACGTCCTTACCAGCCAGGAGATGCGCAAGCTGGTCTGCGGTCGTGGCACCGAAGATCGCCGAGACCGGGAATGGCCGCGTGCCTTGCCAGGCCATTGCCATATGCACCGGGTCCAGCCCGTGTCTGGCGGCCAGATCGAGGTAGACCTGTGCCGTCGGCAGGATGCGGGGCGACATGCGCCCGCCCAGTTCAGGCCCGATGGACCGGCGGCTGCCCGGCGGGATCACCCCGTCCTGATACTTGCCGGTCAGCACACCGCATGCCAGCGGCGAGAAGGACAGCAGCACGATATCCTCGTTCACCGCCATTTCCGCCATGTCGGTGTCGTAGAGCCGGCAAAGCAGCGAATATTCGTTCTGGACGGAGGCCACGCGCGGCAGGCCGTGATCCTTGGCCAGGCGGGCCCATTGGGTGGTGCCCCAGGCGCTTTCGTTGGACAGGCCGAAGACGCGGACCTTGCCGGCCTTGACCACGTCGTCCATCGCTTGCAGCACATCCATCATGTGATCCATGGTCTGCTGACGGTTCTGGCCGGAGGGATCGTAGGTCCAGTTCTGGCGAAACATGTAGGAGCCGCGCTCGGGCCAGTGCAGCTGATAGATGTCGATGGTGTCGGCCCGCATGCGTTTCAGGGACTGGTCGACCGCCTGCCGGATCACCGCGCCGTCATAGCCCTTGCCGTCACGCACGAAGCCGCCATTGGAGCCGGACACCTTGGTGGCGATCATCATGTCGTGCTTTCGCGGGGATTTCGCGCGCCATGTGCCGACGATCTCTTCGGAGCGGCCCACGGTTTCCTTCGCGACCGGGTTGACGGGATACATTTCGGCGGTGTCGAGGATGTTGATGCCTGCGTCCAGCGCCATGTCGATCTGACGGTGCGCGTCGCTTTCAGGCGTCTGGTTGCCGTAGGTCATCGTGCCCAGGCACCAGCGCGTAATGTCGATACCGGTGCGGCCGAGGGGGAGTTTCTGCATGGGGCGGGCCTTTTGTCTGCTGTGCGCTCAACCTAACGTGTGCAGGCGTGTGGGCAAGGCGCTCGCCAACGCGCGGCGGCGGCGGTAGTCTGGGCGCACGTTTCAAGGAGATCGCCATGCCCCGAACGATCACCCGCCGCCACGGCCTCGCCCTGCTGGGGGCGGCTGCGCTTTGCCCTGCTGCGGCGCTGGCGGCACCGGTGCGATACGTGCTGGATGCCGCGAGGTCACAGGTGGGGTTCGCTGTGACGGCGGCGGGCGACAGCTATCGCGGGACGATGCCGGTGGCACGGGCCGACATGGTGCTGGACCTTGCGCGGGTATCGCAAAGCCGGGTCACGGTCGCGCTGCAGGCGGCGGGGGCGCAGATGAACGTGCCCTTCGCGACCGAGGCGCTGAAAGGCGCAAGCGTGCTGCACACCGCCGCCCATCCGCAGATCGTCTTTCGCAGCACGGCCATCGCCCCCGGCGCAGACCGGTCGCGGGCGGTCGTGACGGGCGAGGTCACCGTGCGGGGCGTCACCCACCCCGTCACCCTGCAAGCACAACTGTCGCAGGAGGCGGCCACGCTGAACGACGCCAATCCCGAGTTGAGCCTGTCGTTGCAGGGCCACGTCGACCGTCATGCCTTTGGCGCGTCGGGATACCGCGATCTGGTCGGGCCGCGCGTCGATATCCAGATCATCGCGCGGATCAGGCGGGCGGTGTGAGGCACGCGTAGATATGGTTGTCGCCGGAATGATCAGACGCCTCTGCCTGTCCGCCCTTCTGCTGGCCGCACCCATGGCGATACAGGCGCAGGACGCAGACCACGCGGAGGTGGCCGAAGACATCATCGCGGCCTTCGCGGCATGGACCGTCGAGAATGAGATCGCGGAGGCGAGTATCGCCGTCGGCCATGACGGCACGGTGCTGGCCAGCCGCGACCTGGGCCGCGACCCGGATGCCCCCTACCCCATCGCGTCCCTGTCCAAGGCGATCACCGCGACCTGTCTGATGCAACTGCTGGAGGCGCGCGAGCTGGATTTCGATACCACGCTGGGCGATCTGAGCAACGAGATGCTGGCCGCAGGCCTGCCGATCCCGACACCGGCGAAATCCCTGACGCTGGGACAGCTGACCACCATGTCCGCGGGGTTGTTGCCGGACCGGACTCAGGGCCGGTTTCTGCAGTATCTGACCTGGACCGCGCCGCGCAACACAGGCTTTGCCGCCGAGGCGCTGGCGCTTCGGGGGCGACAGGGCACACCGGACGTGTTCTTTTACAACAATGGCAGCTATGCGGTTCTGGGCACGGTCATCGCAGCCTTGGGCGGCGGTGGCGACGATATAGAGATTTGCACGCCGCTGGTCCTGACACCGGCGCAGGTCACCACCGGCGGCTATGCGACCGACTGGATCGCGCTAGCCGCTTTCGGTGGCTGGGAGATGTCGGCCACGGACTATCTGCGGTTCGTGATGACTACTTTCGGCCCGGACGGGCCCGTCGCGGCGCGGGCGCTGGACATACCATATCACCGTCTGCAGGGCGGCGCGTCCTATGGTCTGGGTGTTTTCATGCGGCCACGGGGCGACCGCAACGTGTTCTGGCATTTCGGGACGCTTTGCGTATTGTGGCGCGGATCGTCGGGCAGCTACTTCGCTTATTACGCCAACGGATATGCGGTGGCGGTCAACTATACCTCCTGCCTGAGCGAGGCCGCGTCGAGTGAACTTGACTACACGCTTGGTACCGCCGCGCGCCAATAGCTGCGTTTTGATCTGGTAATTTCGCGCGCGGGCTGCGCATGGTCGCATCATGCGGATGCTGATTTCCTTTGCCGCTCTGTTCCTGTCGGTGGCCCTGTTGCAGCTGTCGTCCGGCGGCGTCGGGCCGCTGGATGCGCTGACGGGTCTTGCGGGCGGGTTCAGCCCGGCGCAGGTCGGTTTTCTGGGATCGGCGCACTTCTTCGGCTTTTTCATCGGCTGCTGGTGGGCTCCGCGCCTGATGGGCAGCGTCGGCCACAGCCGCGCCTTTGCCACCTTTACCGCGATGGGGGCCATCGGGCTGGCGGCCCACGTGATCACACAGGACCCTGTCTGGTGGGCGATCTGCCGGATCGGGTCGGGTATCTGCGTGGCGGGGTGCTATACGGTGGTCGAGGCGTGGCTGCAGGCCAAGGTCACCAACGAAACCCGCGGCCGGGCCATGGCCAGCTACCGGATCGCCGACACCGGCGCGTCCTTCGTGGCGCAGTTCATGATCGGCGCGCTGGCGTCGATGGAAACCTATATCGCCTACAACCTGCTGACGATCCTGTGCTGCGCGTCGCTGCTGCCGCTGGCGCTGACCCGCACCAAACAGCCCGAAACGCCCGAGGCGACGAGCCTGCATCCCTCCTTGGCCTGGCGCTGTTCGCCGCTGGCCGTGGCGGCGGTGATCGTGGCGGCGATATCGTCGGCGTCGTTCCGCATGGTCGGCCCGATCTACGGTCAGGAGGTCGGGCTGCGCCCGGACCAGATCGGCGGATTTCTGGCGGCCTTCGTCGCGGGCGGGTTTCTGGGACAGTATCCGATGGGGTGGCTCGCGGATAAATACGACCGCCGCCACGTGATGATCGGCCTGTCGGTCGCCGCCATAGTCGCATCGAGCGTGACCGTCGCCGCGGCCTTCGCCGGGCCGACGGGCATCATGATCGCGGCGGGGCTGTTCGGGCTGACGACATTTCCGATATACTCGGTGGCCACCTCCCACGCCCATGACTTCGCCAGCGACGACCAGCGGGTCGAGCTTTCGGCGGCGCTGATGTTCTTTTACGCGGTGGGCGCCATCGCAGCACCCTACGTCACGTCGAGCCTGATCGAATTCTTCGGTCCCGCGGCGCTGTTCTATTTCATCTCCATCGCGCACGTGGTGCTGGTAGCTTTCGGGTTGAGCCGGATGCGCGTGCGCGAAGCCCCGGCGGACCGCACAGCCTATGTCGACGCACCGCGCACATCTTTCCTGATCGGGCGCCTGACCCGCCGCAGCCGGCAGCGCCGCGACTGACGCTTGCCACTGGCATCCGGGACGGGCCGACGCTAGAACGGCGCTACATCTTGGAAAGACACGCCCATGGCCCGCCACCTGATCACATCCGCCATCCCCTATATCAACGGGATCAAGCATCTGGGTAATCTGGTGGGCAGCCAGCTGCCCGCCGATCTTTATGCCCGCTATCTGCGGCAGCGCGGGCATGAGGTGTTATTTCTCTGCGCCACGGATGAACACGGCACACCCGCCGAACTGGCTGCGGCCAAGGCGGGCCAGCCAGTGGCGGAATACTGCGCCGCAATGCATCGGGTGCAGGCCGATATTGCGGCTGGCTTCGGGCTGTCTTTCGATCACTTCGGGCGATCGTCCAGCCCGCAGAACCACGCGCTGACGCAGGCCTTTGCCGGGCAGCTGGCCGAGATGGGACTGATCCGCGAAGTGACCGAGGACATGGTCTATTCCAACGCCGATGGTCGCTTCCTGCCCGACCGCTATATCGAGGGCACCTGCCCCAACTGCGGGTTCGCGGATGCGCGCGGCGACCAGTGCGACAACTGCACCAAGCAGCTGGACCCGACCGATCTGATCGACCCGCGCTCGACCATCTCGGGGTCGACCGACCTTGAGGTCCGCACCACAAAACACCTCTACCTGCGGCAGTCCGAGTTGAAACACGATCTGGCCGCGTGGATTGCCAGCAAGACCGACTGGCCCGTGCTCGTCACGTCCATCGCCAAGAAATGGCTCAACGACGGCGACGGCTTGCAGGACCGCGGCATCACCCGCGATCTGGACTGGGGTATTCCGGTCAGGAAGGGCACCGAAGACTGGCCGGGGATGGAGGGCAAGGTGTTCTACGTCTGGTTCGATGCCCCCATCGAATATATCGCCTCCGCGCAGGAATGGGTGGACGCGGGCAAGGGCACCGATTGGGAACGCTGGTGGCGCACCGACAAGGGCGCGGACGACGTGACCTACACCCAGTTCATGGGCAAGGATAACGTGCCCTTCCATACCCTTAGCTTCCCCGCGACCATCAAGGGCACGCAGGAGCCGTGGAAGCTGGTCGATTACATCAAGGCGTTCAACTACCTCAACTATGACGGCGGCCAATTCAGCACCTCGCGCGGGCGCGGTGTGTTCATGGATCAGGCGCTGGAGATCCTGCCCGCAGACTACTGGCGCTGGTGGCTGCTGAGCCACGCCCCGGAATCGTCGGATGCGGAGTTTACGTGGGAGGCGTTCCAGACCGACGTGAACAAGGACCTGGCCGATGTGCTGGGCAACTTCGTCAGCCGGATCACGAAGTTCTGCCGGTCGAAATTCGGCGAGGCGGTACCGGAAGGAGCCGAATACGGCGAGGCGGAGGAGAAGCTGATCGCCGACCTGACGACCCGAATCCGCGCCTACGAGCGGCACATGGACGCGATGGAAGTGCGCAAATCGGCGGCCGAGTTGCGCGCGATCTGGGTGCTTGGCAACGAATACCTGCAGGAACAGGCCCCCTGGACCGTGTTCAAGACAGACCCCGACCGTGCCGCGATGCAGGTGCGCATGGGGCTGAACCTGATCCGGTTCTACGGCGTGCTGTCGGCGGCCTTCATCCCGAATGCGTCCAAGACGATGCTGGACGCGATGCAAACCGATGATGCCGGCTGGCCCGACGATGTGGCCGCCGCCCTCGACACGCTGAAACCCGGCCACGCCTTCACCGTGCCCGACAACCTGTTCCGCAAGCTGACGGATGAAGAGCGCGAGGATTGGGCCGCGCGCTTTGCCGGCACCCGCGACTGATGGGCAAGCTGGACGACGCGGAACAGGTGACGTTCGACAGCGTCCCTGCCCTGCGCGACTGGCTGGCCGCGAACCACACGCAGGCCGATGGCATCTGGTGCGTCACCTACAAGAAATCCGACCCCGACCGCTATGTCGCCACCGGCGACATCGTCGACCAGTGCCTGTGTTTCGGCTGGGTCGACAGCCTGACGCGTGGCAAGGACGACGCGCGCACGATGCTCTATATCTGCCCGCGCAAGCCCGGATCGAACTGGAGCCGCGTGAACAAGGACAAGGTCTCGAGGCTGGAAGCAGATGGCCAGATGACGGACGCAGGCCGCGCGGTGATCGACCGGGCCAAGGCGGACGGGACCTGGACCGCGCTGGATGACGTGGAAGACCTCGTGATTCCGCCTGACCTGCAAATGGCGTTCGACGCGGCACCGGGGGCGGAGGATAACTGGCACGCCTTCCCCCGGTCGGTGAAACGCGGGGCGCTCGAAATCCTGCTGAACGCCAGGCGGGCAGAGACCCGGGCCGCCAAAATCGCCACCATCGTCGCCGACAGTGCCGCGGACAAGCGCCCGTTTCAGTGGCGAAAGTCGTAAGGTTATTGGATAACCGGGCGGTCGTGCTATTATTTCAGACGACGTTCAATGAAAGAGAATTCCCATGCTGAAAACCATTTCCGCCACCCTCGCCGCCCTGTCGCTGGCCACCGCATCCCACGCCGCGCAATGCGGCAATGACGCGAGCGGCTTCAACGCCTGGAAGCAGGCTTTCGCCGCCGAGGCCGCCGCCGCCGGTGTCGGCCAGCGCGGGCTGCAGGCGCTCGCCAACGCCAGCTATTCACAGTCCACCATCAATGCCGACCGCAACCAGCGCGGGGTGCGCTATGCCCTGAACGATTTCATCCGCATCCGGCTCGGCTCGCTCGACAACTTCGCCGCGCAGGCGCGCCGCGTCAAATCGCAAAATCCCACGTTCTATCAGTCGCTCGAACAGGCCTACGGTGTGCCTGCGGGAATTTTGCTGGCGATCCACGGGATGGAAACCGGGTTCGGTCGCAACCTTGGCAACACGCCGGTGGTCGATTCGATCACGACCGTGGCCTATGACTGCCGCCGCGCCGATTTCTTCACCCCGCACGCCATCGCAGCGCTGAAACTGGTCGATCAGGGCGGGCTGGCCCCGAACCAGCGCGGTGCGGCGCATGGCGAGATGGGCCATACGCAGTTCCTGCCCGGCAACGCTCTGCGCTATGGCGTGGACGCAGACCGGAACGGACGTGTGGACCTCTATTCGGTGACGGATTCGCTCGCCTCCACCGCGAATTTCCTGCGGCAGAAGGGCTGGCAGCCCGGACAACCCTATCAGGAAGGCACCGCGAATTTCCGCGTGCTGAACGAATGGAACGCCGCGACCGTCTATCAGCAGGCGATTGCCCTGTCGGCGGTGCGCATCGACGGCTGAACCCTGCGGTCACCCTGCGCGCAGGGTGGCCCGAAATCGCCCCTACTCATGGCCCCTGCCTTGGCATAGACCGGGGCTATGACCGTTATCGACCAAGCGACATTGCAAGGCTACCTCGACGACATCGCCGCCGAAGTGCGCGAGATGGCGGACTGGGGCACGCCTGCAGGCTACATCCCGGAATTGGCGGCGGTGGCCCCCGACCAGTTCGCGATTTCCGTCATTCTTGCCGACGGCACCCGCGCCAGCGCGGGCGATCACAAAAAGCCGTTTTCGATCCAGAGCGTCTCCAAGGTTTTTACGCTGGCCTGCGTGCTGGGACGGCTGGGCGATCAGATCTGGACCCGCGTGGGCCGCGAGCCGTCGGGAACGTCGTTCAACTCCATCGTGTTGCTCGAACGCGAGGACGGCCGCCCGCGCAACCCGTTCATCAACGCAGGCGCCATCGTCACCACCGATGCCCTGCTCGAAGGGCGGATGCCCAAGGACGCGCTGTCGGAGTTGATACAGTTCGTGCGCACGGCATCGGGCGACGATGCGATCTACATCGACAAGGCGGTGGCCGCATCGGAACGCGCGCATGGGTTTCGGCAGTCGGCGACGGCGCATTTCCTGCGCTCCTTCGACAACCTGCGCAACGACCCGGACCTGACGCTCGGCACCTATTTCCACCAATGCGCCATCGCGATGAGCACCGATCAGCTTGCACAGGCCGGACGCGCCTTCGCCGATTTCGAACATGCCCCGCTGCGCCTGCCCGCCCGCCGCGCCCGCCGGATCAACGCACTGATGATGACTTGCGGTCACTATGACGGGTCGGGCGATTTCGCCTTCGAGGTCGGCCTGCCGGGCAAAAGCGGCGTAGGCGGCGGCATCCTGCTGATCGCCCCCGGGAAGGCGTCCATAGCAGTATGGTCGCCGGGGCTGAACCGCTACGGCAACTCCAAGGCGGGAACCTATGCCGCCAAGCGGCTGACGGACCTCACGGGATGGTCGGTGTTTGCGTCCTGAACGGGTGGTGCCCCCGGCCGGACTCGAACCGGCACGGGCCTACGCCCAAGAGATTTTAAGTCTCCGATGTCTACCATTCCACCACGGGGGCACGGGTGACTTGGTAAGCGGCGGTGCTGCCGGGAGCAATCAGATTTCTTCGCCGGGCGGGTCCGTCAGCAGGCTGCGCTCCGACAGCCAGGGGTTTAGCGCGAGGGCGGCGCGTAGGGCCTCCTGCGCCTCTGCGTTGCGGCCGAGCCCGATCAGCGTCAGCGCCCTGCCCGACAATGCCGCGACATGATTGGGCATGATCTCCAGCGTTTTGTCCAGGTCGTGCAGGGCGGCCTCGTAGTCGCGGCGCAGGAAGCTGGCGAAGGCGCGCTGGTTGTAGCCTTCGGCGTAGTCGGGGCAGTATTCTACCAACTCATCCAGCGTGTCGCGCGCGCCCAGAAAATTGAACTCCTCGCGCTGGCGCATCCCCTCGTCCAGCAGCGCCTGCGCCTTGGCGTCGGGTGCGTCGGTCCAATGATACCACAACTCCTGCGTCAGGGCGCGGTGGCGGAGTTCACCGTCCGGGCCGTTCAGTTCTGCATAGATTTCATCGAGCCGGTCGGAAACGGCCTTTGCCGGCGGGCAGGTCTCTGCCGCGACGGGGCCGGCGAGACAGAGGAGTGTGATCAGGATACGCATGACAAAACACTTGTCCCGCATTCACCTCAGGTCAAGTCACACCGGCGCGACCGGCGAAAGCCCTTCCTCTTTCACCGCCTGCATCGCCACATAGGTCGAGGTGCTGGCGACATGCGGCAGCGTCGAAATTTTCTCTGCCAGAACAGCGCGATACCCGGTCATGCCCGATGTGCGCACTTTCAGGAGGTAGTCGAACGCACCTGCGATCAGATGGCATTGCTCCACCTCCGACACCCGCATGACGGCGGTGTTGAAAGCGGCCAGCGCGGTTTCCCGGGTGTCCGACAGTTTCACTTCGACGAACGCCACGTGGTCACGACCCAGTAGAATCGGGTCGAACAGCGCGCGATAGCCACGGATCATGCCGTTGTCCTCCAGCCGCCGCAGCCGCGCCTGCGTGGGCGATTTCGACAGACCGATGCGGCGGGCGAGTTCGGTGACGGACACGCGCCCTTCCACCGCGAGGACCTCAAGTATCTTTTGATCGAAACGATCAAGATCGCTTACCTTATCGACCATTCCGGGGCATGCTTTCAATTCAAACGGATCAAGAATCGTGAAATAGCGGTCAAACCGGCTTCTGGCAATCTGCTATGATGATGCATCACACAGGAGCGACCATGCCACGCGATTTTCAGTTTCCCATCCGCACCGATATCGACGCCGCGATCTACGCCCCGGAAATGGAGGTGGTCGACCGTCTGGTGAAACAGGCCGGTCTCGACGCCAAGGACCGCGAGATCATCGCCGCCAAGGGGGCCGATCTGGTCCGCGCGATCCGCGACAGTTCCGACCCCGGACTGATGGAGGTGTTTCTAGCCGAATACGGGTTGTCCACCGACGAGGGCATCGCGCTGATGTGTCTGGCAGAGGCGCTCTTGCGCGTGCCGGACGGCGAAACCATGGACGCGCTGATCGAGGACAAGATCGCGCCGTCGGACTGGGGCAAGCATCTGGGGCATTCCGCATCATCACTGGTGAACGCCTCGACCTGGGCGCTGATGCTGACGGGCCGTGTGCTGGATGACGAGGGCCGCGGGCTGACGCGCCACCTGCGCGGCGCGATCAAGCGGCTGGGCGAACCGGTGATCCGCACCGCAGTCGGCCGGGCCATGCGCGAGATGGGCCGCCAGTTCGTGCTGGGCGAGACCATCGACAAGGCGATGAAACGCGCCGAGGGGATGCAGGCCAAGGGCTTCACCTACAGCTATGACATGCTGGGCGAGGCCGCGCGCACCGATGCGGACGCGCGCGCCTATCACCTGTCCTACTCCCGTGCGATCAGTGCGATCGCGCAGCATTGCACCCATGATTCCGTGGCCGAGAACCCTGGAATATCGGTCAAGCTGTCGGCGCTGCACCCCCGCTACGAGGAAGCCCAGCGCGAGCGTGTGATGGAAGAACTGGTGCCGCGCGCCCGGTCGCTTGCGATGCTGGCGAAATCGGCGGGCATGGGGCTGAACATCGACGCGGAAGAGGCCGACCGCCTGTCGCTGTCGCTCGACGTGATCGAGGCGGTGCTGTCGGAACCGGCATTGGCCGGGTGGGACGGTTTTGGCGTCGTCGTGCAGGCCTATGGTCAGCGCGCGGGTCTGGTGATCGACGCGCTGCACGACATCGCGACCCGCCTGGACCGCAAGATCATGGTGCGGCTGGTCAAGGGCGCCTATTGGGATGCAGAGATCAAGCGCGCGCAGGTGCAGGGCTTGGATGGCTTTCCTGTGTTCACCACCAAGGCGCACACCGATGTCAGCTACATTGCCAACGCCCGCAAGCTGCTGCAGCTGACCGACCGCATCTATCCGCAATTCGCCACACACAACGCCCATACCGTCGCCGCCGTGCTGGAACTGGCCCGGCAGGAAGGGCGCACACCCGCAGACTATGAATTCCAGCGCCTGCACGGCATGGGCGAGACGCTGCACAAGATCGTGCTGGATGCGCAGGGCACCCGTTGCCGGATCTACGCGCCTGTCGGCGCGCATGAGGACCTGCTGGCCTATCTGGTGCGGCGGCTGCTGGAAAACGGGGCGAACTCCAGCTTCGTCAACCAGATCGTGGACGAGGATGTCGCCCCCGAAACAGTCGCCGCCGACCCGTTCGACGGGATCGGCAAGGGGTTGAACCTGCCCGCCGGACCTGACATTTTTCAACCCGAGCGTGAAAATTCTAGAGGCTGGGACCTGACCCATCGCCCGACGCTTGACCAAATCGAACGATCGCGGGGTGAGCACAAGATGGCGAAGCTGACCGCCGCACCGCTGATCGCGGGCGATATTGCCAGCAAGGCACCGCGCCCGATCATGAACCCCGCGCGCACGGCAGAGGCCATCGGCGAGGTCGTGGAGGCCACAGAAGAAGATGTCGCCACCGCACTGGACGCGGCGCAGACATGGAATGCGCCGGTGGCCGAGCGGGCGCGTGTGCTGAACGCCATCGCCGATGCATACGAGGCGAATGCGAGTGCGCTGTTCGCCATTCTGGCGCGCGAGGCGGGCAAGGGTTTGCCCGATGCCGTGGCCGAGTTGCGCGAAGCGGTGGACTTCCTGCGTTACTACGCAGTGCAGGCCAGCAAGACCGAAGCCCCTTCGCGCGGCATCTGGACCTGCATCAGCCCCTGGAACTTCCCACTGGCGATCTTTACCGGGCAGATCGCGGCGGCGCTGGCGGCGGGTAACGGCGTTTTGGCCAAACCGGCGGAACAGACCCCGATCATCGCCCACCGGGCGGTGCAGATCATGCACGCGGTAGGCGTGCCGGAAACCGCCCTGCAACTGCTGCCCGGCGGCGGCGATGTGGGTGCGGCACTCACCCACGATGACCGTATCAACGGCGTGGCATTCACCGGCTCCACCGCGACGGCGATGAAAATCCTCACCTCAATGGCCGCGCATTGCACCCCCGGCACGCCGCTCATTGCGGAAACCGGCGGGCTGAACGCGATGATCGTCGACAGCACCGCCCTGCCCGAACATGCCGTGCGCGACATCATCAACGGTGCGTTCCGGTCCGCCGGGCAACGGTGTTCGGCCCTGCGCTGCCTTTACGTGCAGGAGGATATCGCGGAGAAGCTGCTGAAAATGCTGATCGGCGCAATGAAGGAGTTGCGGCTGGGCGATCCCTGGCATCTGTCAACCGATGTGGGGCCGGTGATCGACGCGGCGGCGCAGTCGTCCATCGCGGATTACATCGCCGTGGCACAGGCCGACGGCCGCGTGATCCATGCGCTGACCCGACCCGAAGGCGGGCATTTCATCGCGCCCACGATCATCCGCGTCGACGGCATCGCGCAGATGACGCGCGAGATCTTCGGCCCCGTGCTGCATGTGGCGACCTTCAAGGCGTCGGAACTCGACGATGTGATCGATGCGATCAACGCCACCGGTTACGGGCTGACCTTCGGCCTGCACACCCGGATCGACGACCGGGTACAGACCATCGTGGAGCAGGTGCATTGCGGCAATATCTACGTCAACCGCGACCAGATCGGCGCGGTCGTGGGTAGCCAGCCGTTCGGCGGCGAGGGGCTTTCAGGCACCGGGCCAAAGGCGGGTGGGCCGCACTATCTGCCGCGGTTCACACGCAGCGAAGCGCCCGAAAGCGACGAAAGCTGGGACGGTCAGGCGGATGGCACCGCCCTGCGCCGGGCGATAAAGGCGGCATCGACACCGCCCGCACCTGAGCCTACCAACCTGCCCGGCCCGACCGGCGAATCGAACCGCCACGGCACCCGCGCGCGCGGGCCGATCCTGTGTCTGGGGCCGGGGACGGACACCGCAAAGGCGCAGGCCGATGCGATCCGGGCGCTCGGCGGCGTCGCCGTGGTGCCGAACGGCCATGTCCTGCCGGAAACGCTGGCTGATCTGGCCGGTATCGAGGGTGCGGTCTGGTGGGGCGATGCGGGCACCGGGCAGCATTATGCGCAAACATTGGCGCAGCGCGACGGGCCGATCGTGGCGCTGATCACCGATATGCCCGACGCGGCCCACGCCCAGCATGAACGCCACGTCTGCATCGACACCACCGCCGCGGGGGGCAACGCAGCCCTGCTGGCCGCCGTCAGCGAGGCATAGACCTGCGAACAACTTGCGCTTGACCGTTTGCCGGAAACCGCAGACGGTCTGCGCCATGCTACCGATCCGAGACCATAATCCATCCGAACGCACCGCCTATGTGACCTATGCGCTGATCGCTATGAATGTCGCGATCTATCTCTGGGGGCTGGCGTTCATTACGACCGACAGCCAGATCGGCTACCTCTATTACGACTACGCGATGATCCCCGCAAGGATCACGGCGGGCGAAAATTATCCCTCGCTCGTCACCTCGATCTTCCTGCACGCGGGCTTCATGCATCTGGCCGGTAACATGCTGTTTTTGTGGATCTTCGGCGACAACCTCGAAGACAAGATGGGCCATGTGCCGTTTCTGGTGTTCTATCTGACCTGCGGCGTGGGTGCGGACCTCGCGCAGTATTTCACCGACATCTACTCGCCGGTGCCGACCGTCGGCGCATCGGGGGCCATCGCCGGTGTGATGGGTGGCTACCTGTTGCTGTTTCCCAAAGCCAAGGTCGATATCTTCATCTTTTTCATCATCATCTTCCGCATTATCCCGGTGCCCGCCTGGATCATGCTGGGGCTGTGGTTTGCGCTGCAACTGGGCAACGGGCTGATCACCGACATGAGCGGCGGCGGCGTGGCCTATTGGGCGCACGCGGGCGGGTTCATCATCGGGCTGGTGCTGACGGTGCCGCTGTGGCTGCGGCTGGGGGCTGGCAGGTTCTGGCAGCGCACCGATGGTCATCCGGATCATCCGGCGGCCAAGTATCCGTTCGGCGAATCAAACGTGCCGGTGGTGCGGCGACGTTAGGCGTTTTCGGCCCTTGGCCGAATTGAGGTTTCACACCTCAAACTCCGTGAGGTATTTCCGACCAGAAGAAGCAGGCGCCGCCCGCAATCAGCCCGCCTTGCGGATGATCCTGGCGAAATTCTCGAACACCGGCTCGTTGGCGCAGATCAACGCGCCGTCTTTCAGGATGTCGCCCGCAGAGTTCAGCGGTTGCACGATGCCCCCCGCCTCGCGCACGATGACGATGCCTGCGGCGATGTCCCATGCGTGCAAGCGGCGTTCCCAGAACCCGTCATACCGCCCGGCCGCCACATAAGCGAGGTCGAGCGCAGCCGCGCCAAAGCGGCGGACCCCGGCACAGGCCGGCAGGATGCGCGCAAGATCCTGCAGTGATTCCGGCAGATCGGCGCGCCCGGCAAACGGCAGCCCCGTGGCAAAGATGCTTTCGATCATCCGTGCGCGCCCCGACACCCGCAGGCGGCTTTCGTTCAGCCAGGCGCCCTGCCCCTTTTCGGCATAGAACATCTCGTCCTTCACCGGGTCGTAGATCACCCCGGCGACGATCTGGCCCTTGTGTTCCAGCGCGATGGACACGGCCCAATGGGGCAGCCCGTGCAGAAAGTTCGTGGTGCCGTCCAGCGGATCGACGATCCACCGGCGGGTCGGGTCTTCGCCCGCGATCTCTTTGCCCTCCTCACCCAGAAAACCATAGGACGGGCGCGCGGCCATCAGGTCTTCGCGAATGGTCTGTTCGGCTTGCCGGTCGGCACGGCTGACGAAGTCACCCGGACCCTTGGTCGAGACCTGCAACTGTTCCACCTCGCCGAAATCCTTGAGCAACGCGCGGCCTGCCTTGCGGGCGGTCTTCATCATCACGTTCAGGTTTGCGCTGCCAGCCATTCCGGGCCTCCTTTGCGGGGTCAGGGGTGGCGTATAGGCCCGCCCGCGCCCGCGAACAAGGCCCGATCATCGGGCACTCAGCCGCGCTGCAGTTTCACCGCTTCCTGCCGCGCCAGCCGGATCAGATGCGCCATGAACGGCAGCGCGGTATCCTCGCTGCGGGTCGCGGCATAAAGCCTGCGGGTAATGCCTTTGTCGGTCAGCGGGCGGGTCACGTAATCGGAATTGTAGCGCACCTGCCGCACCACCCAATCGGGCAGCACCGCGACACCGCGATTGGACGCGACCAGCAGCAGGATCACCGCCGTCAGTTCCACCTGGCGGATCGCCGCGGGTTCGACCTTGGCCGGGGTCAGCAACTGACTGAAGACATCCAGCCGGGCGCGGTCCACCGGGTAGGTGATCAGGGTTTCGCCGCGGAAATCCTCCGCTTCAATGACCGGTTTGTCCGCAAGCAGATGACTGGCCGAGGCCACGAAAACGGCGTCATAATCGAAAAGCGGTGTGAAATCGGTGCCGTCCAGCGCCTCCGGATCGGAGGAAACGACAAGGTCGACCTCCTCCTTGCGCAGCGCGGGCATCGCGTCAAAGGCAAGGCCCGGGCGGATATCAACATCGACCTCGGGCCAGGCCTTGCGGAAGGCCTCCAGCACCGGGAACAGCCACTCGAAACAGGCGTGGCATTCGATGGCGATGTGCAGCCGCCCCGCCTTGCCAGCGATCAGCCCGTCAAACTCTGCCTCCAGTGCGGCCACCTGCGGCAGGATCGTTTCCGCCGCCGCCAGCATCTTCATCCCCGCCGCCGACAGTTTCAGCGGCTTGGACCGGCGCACGAAGAGTTCCACTCCCGCCTGATCCTCGATCCCCTTGATCTGGTGGGACAGCGCCGATTGCGTGATGTTCAACTGGGCTGCCGCACGGGCCAGACCGCCGGTATCGTGGATGGCCTTGATCGTGCGGAGATGACGAAACTCAATATGCATGTGAGCGGATTTCATAACCTTGGTGAATTTTATGAATTTGTCTCACATGCGGCACTGCGACACAAGTAGGGTAACCCAACTGAAAGTTTGTCCCATGACCCGCCCATCCGTTTCCTTCGAATTCTTCCCGCCGAAATCCGTCGCCGCATCCTTCCGCCTGTGGGACTGCGTGCAGACGCTCGCCCCGCTCGATCCGTCGTTCGTATCGGTGACTTATGGAGCGGGCGGGACCACGCGGCAGATCACCCACGAGGCCGTGACCGCGCTGCACAACGAAACCGGCCTGACCGTCGCGGCGCACCTCACCTGCGTAGATGCAACGAAGGCCGAAACGCTCGCCATCGCCGACAGCTATGCCAAGGCCGGGGTGCGTGACATCGTCGCCCTGCGCGGTGACGCACCCAAAGGCAGCGACGGGTTCCGCGCGCATCCCGAAGGCTTTGCTTCGTCCGAAGAGCTGATCGCGGCACTCTCCGATACGGGCAAGTTCACCATCCGCGTCGGTGCCTATCCTGAAAAACACCCCGAGGCGCGCGATCAAGCCGCCGACATCGCTTATCTCAAGCGCAAGATCGACGCCGGTGCCTCTGCCGCGATCACGCAGTTTTTCTTCGAGGCGGACACCTTCTTCCGCTTCCGCGATGCCTGCGTGAAGGCCGGCATCGACGCGCCGATCATTCCGGGCATCCTGCCGGTCGAAAACTGGGCAGGGGTGCAGCGGTTCGCGCAGGCCTGCGGCACGACGATCCCAGCCGTTGTGCAGAACGCCTTCGACAACGCGACGCGCGACGGCACAACCGATCTGCTGGCCACTGCGCTGGCGGCCGAACTCTGCGACGATCTGGTGTCGGGCGGCGTGGATCACCTGCATTTCTACACGCTCAATCGACCCGAGTTGACCCGCGATGTGTGCGCGGCGCTGGGCATCAAGCCGCAGACCCGGTTGCAAAACGTGGCCTGAGTTGCAAGGTTCCGGCAGCCAACTGCCGGAGCCTTTGCCGATGTTCACCGCCCAGACCCCGGACGACCTGCCGACATTGGCCGACACCCTGTCGATGTCGGGGCTGGAATTCATGCAGGGCGTTGTTGCGGGCAAGGTCGCGCGCCCGCCGATTTCCGCCGTGCTGAACTACACGCTGGACAGCGTCGAAGATGGCCGCGTCGTGTTTCGCGGCACGCCGGGTTTTGCCCATACCAACCCCATGGGCACGGTGCATGGCGGCTGGTACGGCACCCTGCTGGACAGCTGCATGGCCTGCGCCGTGATGACGAAGGTGCCGCGAGGGTCAATCTACACCACGCTGGAATACAAGGTGAATATCATCCGCAGCATCCCGCTGGGGACAGAGATCACCGCCACCGGCACGACCGACCACGCGGGCCGCAGCACGGGCGTGGCGCATGGCGAAATTCGCGGTGTGGCGGACGGAAAGCTCTACGCCACCGGGTCGACGACCTGCCTGATCATGGCGATGCCGCCGCCCGGCTCATGACGCGGGCGTCGGCGAAAACCCGGTGACGAAAGACTTGCGATAACGGTCAGGCTGCACGGTCTCGTGCAACGCCTCTGATCGGCAGTGGCCGACGATGCGGCGACGGCGCGACCAGAATATCTTGCTCCACCCGCGCCATGTCCCGACAGACGGCGCGGTGATGTCCTGCTCGAACCGGTCCTTCCAGCCGTCGGGCAGCGGCAGGTCGCACATCTCCAGCCGCTCCAGCATCCAGACCAGCGGGATATTGGCCAGCGGACGACAGGCGAAATACCCGCCAAGCTGACCGCCGACATCGCCATGCGATCCGCGGAACCAGACCTGCTCCATATGGCCGGGCCAGTCGCGCGGACATTCCCACATGACGGGGGCGTAGACCTCGCGGGTTTCGTCGAGTGCCAGCGCGTGAAACCCGTTGCGCACGTGATCGCCCAGGCTGTGGTTGTGGAACTGATGCGTATCCTCGGCCCAGCGCCACAGAATCGGCAGTCGCAGGCCCAGCGCCTTGACCGTGTCCCAGACCGCCACCGCCTCGATCTGCACGTCCGGGTGGCAGTGCAGCTCGCGGAATTTCGCCGCCGTCTTGGACCGCCCGCCCGTGCGATAGTGGCGATAGGCCTGCGTGATGCCCCGCTCGGTCGCGTGATGCGCGGTGACCAGCCCGATGGTGTCGATCACACCCGCCAGAGACCGCACCGCGTATGCCCCGCGCGAATAGCCGATCAGGATGATCTCGTCGCCGGGGCGATAGCGCGAGGCCAGCACACCGTAGGCCCGCTTGATCTGCCGGTTGATCCCCTTGCCCGCCATCACGTCCAGCGTGCCGCGCCAGTCGCGCCACTGGATGCCGGCCTCGTAATGCACGGTCAGGTTGGACTTGCGCCCCGCCTCGCGGAGCAGCTTGAACGTCAGGCCTGCGTTGGTCTCGCGGCCCTCCTCCAGCGTGGACATGGTGCCGTCGAGGATGATGACGTGGGTCGCGGCCCCGCGGGCGCGGGGCTGTCCCTCTTCGGTCCGCGCCTCGCGGTCGAAGAGGGAGAGGAGCCAGTCACGCAGCGGCACGCTTCTCCCTCGCCTCTTGCAGCCATTGCCACACGCGGTGCGGCGTGAACGGCATTTCGACGTGCGCCACCCCCTGATCCCAAAGCGCATCGAGCACGGCGTTGGTGACCGCCGCCAGCGCACCCACAGTGCCCGCCTCGCCGCAGCCTTTCATGCCCATCGGATTGTAGAGCGACGGCGTGCCCTCGCTGGTGAACCCGATCATCGGCAGGTCGTCGGCGCGCGGCAGCCCGTAATCCATGAAACTGCCGGTCAAAAGCTGGCCGTTCTCGTCGAACACAGTGCGTTCGGTGATCGCCTGCCCGATGCCCTGCGCGACACCGCCGTGCACCTGTCCTTCGGCCAGCATCGGGTTGATCAGGTTGCCGAAGTCGTCGACCACGGTATAGCGGACCACCGTGACGACACCGGTATCGGGGTCGATCTCCACCTCCGCCACATGCGCGCCGTTGGGAAAACTGCGGTTGTCGAGCGTGATCGTCGCCGATTGGCGCAGGAGGCTGCCTTGCCCCGCTTCGCGGATCATATCGGCGACGTCCAGCATCGTCGGCGTCAGGTTCGACCCCGGGATGCGGAAACGTTCGTCGTCAAAGCTGATCCGCGCCTGCGGCACGCCCTCTGCCTCTGACAGGAACGCGGCAAAGACTTCGGTGATTTTTTCGACAGCGGCCAGCGTCGCGGTATTCTGCACGGTGACAGAGCGGGACCCGCCGGTGCCGCCGCCGGTGGCGATCCGGTCGCTGTCGCCCTGAACGACGGTGATCCGGTCCGCCGGAATTCCCGTCTGGTCCGCCAGGAACTGGGCATAGACGGTTTCGTGCCCCTGCCCGTTCGATTGCGTGCCGACGAAGATCAGCGCGCCGTCGCCGGTGAATTCCACCGTCGTCGTCTCTGTCGGCGCGCCGAGGATGCTTTCGATGTAGTAGCACAACCCCAAGCCACGCAGCTTTCCCCTCCCCGCTGCATCTTCGCGCCGATTAGCGAAGCCGGCACGATCCGCCGTTTCCTCGACCCGGCTCAGCACCTTGTCGAACTCGCCCACGTCGTAGGTCACGCCGGAGACGGTGGTATAGGGGAACTGGTCGGGCCGGATGAAGTTGCGGCGGCGCAGATCCCAGGCATCGACGCCCAATTGCCGCGCGGCCTCGTCCATCGTGCGTTCAAGGATGAAGATCGCCTCCGGCCGCCCGGCCCCGCGATAGGCATCGACCGGCGTGGTATTGGTAAACACACCCCGCGTCCGCATATGGGCGGTCTGCACGTCATAGGTACCCATCAGCACCTTGGCGAAGAGGTCGGTCTGGATCGCCTGCGCGAACTGCGAATTGTAGGCCCCCATATTTGCAATGGTATCAATCCGGTAGGCGGTGATCTTCATGTCGTCATCAAAGGCGATAGTCGCGGTGGTCTTCAAGTCCCGCCCCGCGGTGTCCGACACCATCGCCTCGGCCCGGTCGGACATCCAGCGCACCGGACGCTCCAGCATCCGCGCGGCCTGGGCCACGACAAAGGTTTCGGGATGCGCCATGCCTTTCATGCCGAAACCACCGCCGACGTCGGGCGTCGTCACCCTGATGTCGGCGGCCTCCATGTTCAGGTGATAGGCCAGATCGGCCTTCGGCCCCCAGACGCCCTGGCTGTTCAGCGCCACATGCAGCCGCCCGCCCTCGATCTCGGCATAGCAGCCGCGCGGCTCCATCGCGTTGACGATGATGCGGTTGTCGGGCACGTCGACGGTCACGACATGCGCCGCCGCCTTGATCGCGGCCTCCGTGGCGTCAGCGTCGCCCAGCCCCCAGTCGAAGGCCATGTTGCCGGGTGCTGTGTCGTGCAGCGCCTCCCCCCCGGTCGCCAGAGCCATGTGGGCGGGCAGATCGTCGATCTCCAGCATGATGGTCTCGGCGGCGTCCTTGGCGACCAGCAGCGTGTCGGCGACGATCACCACGACAGGTTCGCCCACATGGCGCACCCGGCCCTGCGCCAGCATCGGGCGCGCGGTTTCCGCACCCAGGCTGCCGTCGCGGTTCTTCACCCGGAGACCCTTCATCGGCAGCGTGACACCCGCAGCCTCCAGATCGTTCGCGCCAAGCACCAGATGAACGCCGGGCATCGCGCGGGCCTCCGTCAGATCGGGCGCGTCGAACGTGCCGTGCGCCACCGGCGTGCGCAGGAAATAGGCCACCAGCGCACCGGCAGGCGCGATATCGTCGACATACCGCCCGTGCCCGGTCAGAAACCGCTGATCCTCGACCCGGGTGACCGATTGGCTGCGCCCGAACTTTTCCATGGTGGTGTCCTTTTCCTGTCTGCAGCCTTACCGCGCGGCGTCGCCCTGTCCAGCCTTGGCGGGCG
This sequence comes from Yoonia sp. KMU-150, assembly GCF_056858355.1. Lineage (NCBI taxonomy): Bacteria > Pseudomonadati > Pseudomonadota > Alphaproteobacteria > Rhodobacterales > Paracoccaceae > Yoonia > Yoonia sp. KMU-150. The sequence goes on along the minus strand of NZ_JBXEQF010000002.1, from coordinate 661,286 downwards.
CCATCACGGTGACGTGGCCCTGCGCGAGCCTTTACGTGAATATCTGAAAGAAAGTCGTAACTTGGAACCCGTGGCTGCGCCAGACCTGATCGCCCGCACCCTGCCCGGCTGACAGGTATCGGAACGGTTGCGTCGGTTGCGGGCGGATGGCACGTTGCCGCAACCCCTCACCACCGACGGACATCCCATGACAGAGCCGACCCACGAGCCTGACAGCATCGACAATGCGCTCATCGCCCTGCTGATACGCGACGCACGGACCCCGGTCACGCGGCTCTCGCAGGAGCTGGGGATCGCGCGGACGACGGTGCAGGCCCGGCTTGACCGGCTGGAACGGTCGGGTGTGATCACGGGGTATACGCTGCGCCTGTCGGATCATGCCCAGCGCGGGCGGATCGCGGCGACCGTCCTGCTGCAGATCAGCCCCGCCGCCGTGCGTGCGATCATGACCGCGCTGGAGGAGATCGCGGCGGTCGAAAAGGCGCATACCACATCTGGCCGGTTTGATCTGGCCTGCCAGCTGCGGGTCGCCTCGACGCTGGAACTCGACCGGACGCTGGACCGGATCGGCGGCATCGACGGTGTGCAGGGCATGGAAAGCCTGATCCACCTGAGTACGCGCATCGACCGCGCCGGCTAGAGCCGCGGCACAAGGCCCGCGATATCGTCCTGCAGCCAGACCCGCGTCCGCCCCGGCACGACCGCGATGATCTGGCCCTCGCGGTATTGCACACCCTTGCGGTGCGACAGCGGCAGGCTTTGCCCCTCGCGCCCGGTCTCGTCGCGCCAGCGCAGCCGGGTCGCGGGATGGGTGACCAGCGGAATCCAGAATGTGCTGCTGCCCGTCACACGGGCGCGGATCGGTTTGGCATGCAGGGCGGCATCGCGCGCCTCTTGCGTCACCCGGCGCGCACGCGCGATCAGGATCAGCCCCGCCAGCACCAAAGCGCCTGCCAGTGCGTAAAGCGGCCATTTGCGCGACGTATCGGGCGGACGCATACGGATGTCGTCGCGCGCTCCCGGCACCAGATACAGGGTCGTCTCTGTCCCGACCGGGCGGAATTCGCGGCCTGTCGTCTCGTGCACGAAGGCGGCGGTATCCGGCGGCCGGACGTCCCAGCGCGCCCATTGTGGCACATCCACGTCCAGTACATCCGATTTGTCCAGCAATGTCGCCGGGACCGCGACCATGTCGGACCTGAACCGTGCCTCCGACAGGATCAGCGTAAAGACCAAGCCGGCCAGCGCCAGCCCGGCCAGCAGCAGCACGATGCCCGACGCGCCGCCGGTCTTTGCAAAAACCTGTGATCTGCGTGCCAAACGGCGCTCTCTCCTTGTCGATACAGCACGGGAAAGCCTTAACCCGCCATGCCGGTTTCACCAAGCCGCCCGCGCCGAATCCGGCTTTGCCCCTTTTCGGCTCTGCCGCCATTGGGTAAGACGCCCTGACCACACAAGGGACGCGACAGCATGGCCATGGACAAGACATTCGATGCACACTCAGCCGAGCCGCGGATCTACGCCGCATGGGAACAGGCGGGCGCGTTCAGGGCCGGGGCGAACAAGTCGCGGGACGAGACCTTCTGCATCATGATCCCACCGCCGAACGTGACGGGCGTGCTCCACATCGGCCATGCGTTCAACAACACCTTGCAGGATATCCTGACCCGCTGGAAGCGAATGCAGGGCTACGACGTGCTGTGGCAGCCGGGGCAGGACCACGCGGGCATCGCCACGCAACTGATGGTGGAAAAGCATCTGGCCGAAACCCAGCAGCCCAAGCGCGTTGACATGGGGCGCGAGGCGTTTCTGGAAAAGGTGTGGGAGTGGAAAGCGCAATCCGGCGGCACGATCATCGAACAGCTCAAACGACTGGGTGCGTCCTGCGACTGGTCGCGCAACGCCTTCACCATGTCCGGCGCGCCGAATGCGCCCGATGGTGAAGAAGGCAATTTCCACGACGCCGTCATCAAGGTCTTCGTGAAGATGTACGAGGACGGGCTGATCTATCGCGGCAAACGACTGGTCAACTGGGACCCGCATTTCGAGACCGCGATTTCCGATCTGGAGGTCGAGAACATCGAGGTCGACGGCCATATGTGGCATTTCAAATACCCGCTCGCTGTAAACCCCGAAACCGGGGAGCGCGAGAAATATACGTATGTCGAACGCGACGAGGACGGGAACGTGCTGTTCGAGGAAGAGCGTGATTATATCTCCATCGCCACAACCCGCCCCGAAACGATGCTGGGCGACGGCGCGGTGGCGGTTCATCCATCGGATGAACGTTACGTCCCAATCGTTGGAAAACTCTGTGAAATCCCCGTTGGCCCGAAAGAGCAGCGGCGGCTCATTCCGATCATCACGGACGAGTATCCAGACAAGGATTTCGGGTCCGGTGCGGTGAAGATCACCGGCGCGCATGACTTCAATGACTATCAGGTCGCCAAGCGCGGCGGCATCCCGATGTATGCGCTGATGGATACCAAGGGCGCGATGCGGTCGGACGGACGCACCTACGCTGAGGAGGCGGCGATTGCACAGCGGATCGCGAACGGAGAGGAGGATTTCGACGAGGCGAAGATCGCGGCGATGAACCTCGTGCCCGACGCCTATCGCGGGATGGACCGGTTCGAGGCGCGCGAAGCCGTGGTGCGCGACATCACTGCTGAAGGGCTGGCCGTGATGACGGTCGCCACTGACCCACGCCTGGGCGCGGCAGCGATGAAGGCACCTGTCGCCCCCGAGGAAGGCGGCGAGGCGCGGACTGAAGAAGAGCAGCTTGTGCCGCTGGTCGAGGCCAAAAAGATCATGCAGCCGTTCGGTGACCGCTCAAAGGTCGTGATCGAACCCGCGCTGACCGATCAGTGGTTCGTGGACACAGACAAAATCGTCGGCCCCGCGCTCGATGCGGTGAAGAACGGCGACGTGACGATCATGCCCGAAAGCGGGGAAAAGGTGTTCTATCACTGGCTGGAGAATATCGAGCCTTGGTGCATCTCGCGCCAGTTGTGGTGGGGGCACCAGATTCCGGTTTGGTATGGCATCGGGATTGGCGATGATGGCTTTCAAACGGGTGAGCTTGTCCCGTTTTGCCATCCGACGCTTAGGGAAGCAACTTTAGCAGCAGAACGTTACTACTCAACAAGAACCAGTGAGCCGGTAAAAGTCCGAGTATACGATTACCAGCCCGATCCGGGCGCATACGTAATGAAGGAGCCTTCATTTGGGGACAGCGAAGGCGCAGCCATATTTTCCATTTGGCGCGACCCCGACGTCCTCGACACGTGGTTCTCCTCAGGCCTCTGGCCTTTCGGCACACTCGGCTGGCCGGAAGACACGCCGGAACTGCAAAAATACTTCCCCGGTGACGTCCTCATCACCGGCTCCGACATCCTGTTCTTCTGGGTCGCGCGGATGATGATGATGGCGCAGGCGGTGGAGCATAAGAACCCGTTCCACACCGTCTATCTGCACCAGCTTGTCCGCGACGAGAAGGGCGAGAAGATGTCGAAAACCAAGGGCAATGTGGTCGATCCACTGACGGTCGTGGATGAATTCGGCGCGGACGCACTGCGCTTTACCATGGCGCAGATGGCGGCGATCGGCGGGGTGCTGAAGCTGTCGCAGGACCGGATCAAGGGCTACCGCAACTTCGGCACGAAGCTGTGGAACGCATTTTCCTTTGCCGAACACTACGAAATTCCCAACACCGGCGACAACGCCCGCCCCGACGCGCAAGAGACGCTGAACAAGTGGATCATCGGTGAGACGGCAAAGGTGCGCGGTGAGGTGGACGCGGCACTCGAAGCCTACCGTTTCAACGACGCGGCCAACGCGCTTTATGCCTTCACGTGGGGAAAGGTCTGCGACTGGTATCTGGAGTTTTCCAAGCCGATCCTGCAGGGCGAGGATGCAGCCGCCAAGGCCGAAACGCAGGCAACCCTGCGCTGGGTGCTGGACCAGTGCCTGATCCTGCTGCACCCGATCATGCCGTTCATCACCGAAGAACTCTGGGGGCTGGCGGACAGCCGCGCCAAGATGCTGGTGCACGCCGACTGGCCGACCTACGGGGCGGACCTGATCGACGCGGAGGCCGACCGCGAGATGAACTGGGTCATCGCGCTCATTGAAAACGTCCGCTCCGCCCGCGCGCAGGTGCATGTGCCGGCGGGCGCCAAGGTCCCGTTGCTGGTGCAGGGGCTGGATGCGAAGGGGCAAGCGGCCTGGGACAATAACGCCGCCCTGATCCAGCGGCTTGGGCGGATCGAAAGCCTGGAGAGTGTCGAAGGCTTCCCCAAGGGCTGCGTCACCATCCCGATGGAAGGCGGCACCTTCGGCATCCCACTCGAAGGGTTGATCGACGTGGACGCGGAAATCGCGCGGCTGGAAAAGACGCTCGGCAAGCTGGGCAAGGAGTTGGGCGGCCTGCGTGGGCGGCTGAACAACCCGAAATTCGTGGCCTCCGCCCCGGATGAGGTCGTGGCCGAAGCCAAGGCGAATCTGGCGCTCCGCGAAGATGAAGAGGCACAGTTGAACGCGGCCATCGCGCGACTGAAGGAACTGGGCTGACAAAGCGCGTCCGGCCCGCCGGTCCGGGTCGGACGTCCCGCATCACTTTGCTCCAAATACTCAAAATTCCGGTCGTGCGGTCAAGCGCAAGGCCCGCTACGGCACGACCCGTTCGACCGCGCGCATCATGCCCAGTGCCTTATCGTAAACCAGCGTCAGGATGCGTCGCCCGCCGGGTTTCGCGGCTTGCGGGATCACCCGCACGCTTGCGGCGGCGGCACCGGTCGCCAGAAAGCCACGTCTGCTGAGTTTCATCGCGCATCCCTCCAGTTGCGAACAGTTCTTAACTAAGGTCGATTTCGACGATTGCAAGCGGCGCGCGTGCGGGTCAATCTGGCGCAATGACAGATGATCCGCGCCTGACACCCCTTGCCGCCACCCTGCCTGCGTCGGTTCCCTTCGTCGGGCCGGAGGCGCAGGAACGGGCGCGCGGCAAGCCGTTTGCCGCGCGGTTGGGTGCCAACGAAAGCGCATTCGGCCCCTCGCCCAAGGCCATTGCCGCGATGCAGGCGGCGGCGGGCGATCTGTGGATGTATCCCGATCCCGAAAGCCACGATCTGCGCCGCGCGCTTGCCGCGCATCACGGGGTTGCGCCCGAAAACATCATGGTTGGCGAAGGCATCGACACGCTGCTGGGTGTGCTGGTGCGGCTGATGGTGGCGCAGGGCGACGCGGTGGTGACCTCCGCCGGGGCCTATCCGACCTTCAACTACCACGTCGCGGGGTTCGGTGGCGTGCTGCACAGCGTGCCTTACGCGGGCGATTTCGAAGACCCGGACCGCCTGATCGCCAAGGCGCGCGAGGTGGGGGCGAAGCTGATCTATTTCGCCAACCCCGACAACCCGATGGGCAGCTGGCACGACGCGGCGACCGTGCAGCGCATGATCGCAGCCGTGCCCGACGGCTGCCTGCTGGTGCTGGACGAGGCCTATGTGGAACTGGCCCCCGAGGGCACCGCCCCACCGCTGAACCCGGAGGACCCCCGGGTCATCCGGATGCGAACGTTTTCCAAGGCTTACGGCATGGCGGGCGCGCGGGTGGGTTATGCCATCGGGCAGGCTGACCTGATCACGGCCTTCAACAAGGTGCGCAATCATTTCGGCATGAACCGCCTGTCGCAGATCGGCGCGCTGGCGGCATTGGCCGCTCAGGACTGGCTGGCGCATGTGCAGACAGAGGTGGCCACGGCCCGCGACCGGATCGCCGCCATCGCCTATGACAACGCGCTGACGCCCCTGCCCTCCGCCACCAATTTCGTCGCCGTCGATTGCGGGCGAGGCGGTGATTTCGCGCGGCGCGTGCTGGGGCATCTGATCGACGCCGGCGTGTTCGTGCGGATGCCGTTCGTGGCCCCACAGGACCGCTGCATCCGGGTCAGTTGTGGGACGGCGGCGCAACTCGAGGTCTTTGCCAAGGCACTGCCGGGGGCCTTGCTGAAAGCGATGGGTTAGGTGCCATGTCCTATCGCCGCCCGCCAGCGCAAAGGGTCGTCAACTACACCACCGCGTTCTTCGTGACCTTCGGTGTGCTGCTGTTCGCTATGCTCTGCGCGATCGCGGCATGGGCCGGTTTCGTCTGGATGTGCGTCGCGGCCGTCGCCATAGATCGGGTCGGTCGGGCGATCTTCAGCCGGTTGCGCTAGGGTCCTGACCCTAGGCCCCGCGCGCAATGACGCCGGCCGCCGCTTCCAGCGCGCCGCGCCCGTGCGGGATGTCGAGCGCCTGCAAACCGGCCTCTATCGTGCCGAGCAGCCCCATGATCATATGCGCGTTGACGTGGCCCATGTGGCCGAGCCGGAAGTAGGCGTCGGAGGGCGTGCGGCCCAGCCCGATGCCCAGCGTCAGCCCCGCCTTGTCCTCGCACCACCGGCGCAGCCTGTCACCATCGGGCGACCCGATCACGCAGGAGGTGACGGCGTGGGAGCGCGCGGCAGGATCGGCGATGTTCAGGTGCAGCGGGCCATCCGGTGACCAGGCGTCGAAGGCGGCCCAGATCGCCTGTGCCAGCGTCGCGTGGCGTTGCCAGACAGCCTCCAGCCCTTCGGCCTTGATCATGTCGAGCGCGGCGCGCAGGCCGAACAGATGATGCGTCGGGGCGGTGCCGTCGAAATACTGGTAGAACTCGGTCGGGTCGGTCCGGCGGTGCCAGTCCCAGTAATGCGTGACCTGATCGCCTCTCTGCGCGCGGGCCTTGTCGTTATACCAGACGAGGCCCAGCCCGGCGGGCGTCATCAGCCCCTTCTGGCAGGCGGCGACCGTGACATCGACGCCCCAGGCGTCCATCTCGAACCGGTCGCAGCCCAGCGACGCGATGCAATCGGCCATCAGCAGCGCATTGTGCCCCGCCGCATCCATAGCGGCGCGCACGGCGGCGATGTCGTTCTTGACACTGGTGGAGGTGTCGACGTGGCAGACCAAGACCGCCTTGATCGCGCCTGACGTGTCGGCCCGCAGCACCTCTTCGACCTGTGCGGGGTCGACCGGGGATTCCGCACCGTAGTCGATGGTCTGCACCTGCACGCCCAGCCCCTGCGCCATCTCGCCCCAGCCGATGCAGAACCGGCCCGTGGCCAGCACCAGCACCGTGTCGCCTTTGGACAGCACATTGGCCAAAGCGGCCTCCCACGCGGCGTGGCCGTTGCCGACGTAGATGACGGCATGGCCGTCGGTGCGGGCCACGGCCTTGAGGTCGGGGATCAGGCTGTGCGTGAGATCGTGCAGTTCGCCTTCGTAGATATTCGGCGAAGCGCGGTGCATCGCCTGGAGCACCGCATCGGGGATCACGGACGGTCCCGGAATGGCAAGGTAGCGGCGACCGTTGGCAAGCGTCATGACGGGGTCTTTCACGATATACGGTGCCCGCCGGAATGGGCGGGGTATCCGGCGGTGACACTATCCACCGCCTGCGCGGCGTCAACACCCGGGCCTTGGCATCGCCGCGCGCCCCGCCTATCTGTGGAAACACCCGCCCGCAGAAAGACACCCATGGCCGCAGCCCCCCCCGATCCGCACGCCCCGCAATCGGCGATCCGCCTGTTTCGCTGGCTGTGGCGCGACTATCTGCGTGCGCATAAATGGCCGCTGGCCGCCGGTGTCGCACTGATGGCGGTCGAAGGGTCGATGCTGGGGCTGCTGTCCTGGATGATCCAGCCGATGTTCGACGAAGTTTTCGTGGCAGGGAACGAAAGCGCGCTCTGGTGGGTCGGTTTCGCGATCCTTGGCATCTTCCTTGTGCGCGCCGCGAGCGCATCGGGGCAAAAGATATTCATGGCGCAGGTCGGCCAGTCGGCTGCCGCCGACATGCGCAGCCACCTGTTGCGGCATCTGATGACGCTCGACACCAGCTATCACCAGGTCAACCCGCCCGGATCGCTGATCGAGCGGGTGCAGGGCGACGTGGCGGCGATCAACGGGGTCTGGGCCAATATCCTGACCAGCGTGGGGCGCGACCTGATCGCCGTGGTGGCCCTGTTCAGCGTGGCGATCAGCGTGGACTGGAAATGGACGTCGGTCGCCCTGATCGGCGTACCGTTTCTGGTGCTGCCCTCGCTGATGGCGCAACGCTATGTGCGCAGACGCTCCGGTCTGGCGCGGGCACTGGCAGGGCGGATGGCAACCCGGCTGGACGAGGTCTTTCACGGCATCAACCCGATCAAGCTGAACGCGCTGGAGCACTATCAATCCACCCGCTACGACGCGCTGTCGGCTGAACGTGTGACGGCGGAGGTCAAGGCCGCCAAGGGGCAAGCCGCCGTTCCGGCGCTGATCGACATCATGACCGGGCTGGGGTTCTTCGGTGTGCTGATATTCGGCGGGGCGGAGATCATTTCCGGCGAAAAGACCGTCGGCGAGTTCATGTCGTTCTTCACCGCCATGTCGCTGGCGTTCGAGCCGCTGCGTCGGTTGGGGGCCGTCAGCGGTCAATGGCAGACCGCCGCCGCCTCAATCGACCGGATCCGCGAGGTGCTGCAATCGCGCCCGACCCTGCTGTCACCCGCCACACCGGCGACTGCACCCAACGGCGCGCCGGTGATCCGCTTCGACAATGTGACATTGCAATACGGCGACCTGTCCGTGTTGCGCGGTGCCAGCTTTACCGCCGCGGCGGGCAGGACGACGGCCCTGGTTGGCCCCTCAGGTGCGGGCAAATCCACCGCCTTCAATGTCCTGACCCGGCTGATCGAACCGGCGGACGGTACCGTGCTGATCGGAGATACACGCATCGACACGCTGTCGCTCGCCGATCTGCGCGGGCTGTTTTCGGTCGTGTCGCAAGATGCGGCGCTGTTCGACGAAAGCCTGCGCGAAAATATCCTGCTGGGCCGCACCGATATCGACGAGGCGCAATTGCAGCATGTGCTGCGCGCCTCCAGCGTCGCGGATTTCCTGCCGCAGCTGTCCGACGGGCTGGACAGCCCCGCCGGTCCGCGCGGATCGAACCTGTCGGGCGGGCAGCGCCAGCGCGTGGCCATCGCCCGCGCGCTCTTGCGCGACACGCCGATCCTGCTGCTGGACGAGGCGACGAGCGCGCTGGACACCAAGGCGGAAACCGCAGTTCAGGGCGCGCTTGACGAGTTGTCGACCGGGCGCACCACGCTGGTGATCGCGCACCGCCTGTCGACCATACGCAACGCCCATTCCATCGTCGTGATGGATCAGGGGCGGGTCGTGGATCAGGGGACGCATGACGATCTGCTGGCGCGCGGCGGGCTTTATGCCGACCTGCACCGTCTACAATTCAGCCAGAAGGAGGCCGCCCATGACTGACCGCAGCATCCTGAGCCTGACCGGCAACGAGCGGGTCGATTTTCTGCAAGGACTGGTCACTAACGATGTGACACGGGCGACAAATGGCATCGTCTATGCCGCTTTGCTGACCCCGCAGGGCAAGTTCATCGCGGATTTCTTCGTCGTGCCGGAGCAGGATCGCCTCTTGATCGACGTCGCCACCAGCCACGCGCCACAACTGGCGCAGCGGCTGTCGATGTATCGCCTGCGCGCGGACGTGCAGATCGACATGTCGGATGTGCGGGTTGCGCGCGGGACCGGCGCTGCGCCGGACGGTGCCCTGCCCGATCCGCGGCATCCCGATCTTGGCTGGCGGCTTTATGGCGGGGCCACGGGCGATGACGGCACCGATTGGGATGCGGTCCGGGTGCGGCACGTGATCCCGGAAACCGGTATCGAGCTGACGCCAGACACCTATATCCTCGAAGCCGGGTTCGAACGGCTGAACGGCATCGACTTCAAGAAGGGCTGCTATGTCGGGCAGGAGATCGCCGCCCGCATGAAGCACAAGACGGAGTTGAAGAAGGGCCTGCGCCGGGTGCGGATCGACGGTGACGCGCAGCCGGGCGATACGATCACGTCGGGCGACCGCCCGGCCGGAACGCTGCACACGGTGTCGGGCAATCACGCCATCGCCTATCTGCGTTTCGATCGTATGGATGACATGAAAACCGAAGGGGCCAGCCTGCACCTCACAGACTGACCCCATTCGCTTTTTCCAGAATACTCCAGCCGGTGGCTCCGGTGGTCGCTTCGCTCACGCCCGTTCGACGTATTCGCCCAATTCGGTGTTCACGACGATATCCTCGTCCACGCCGACGAACGGCGGGATCATCACGCGCACGCCGTTGTCCAGCGTCGCGGGCTTGAAGCTGTTGGCGGCCGTCTGTCCCTTCACCACAGGCTCCGTCTCGACCACCTTGCAGGTGACCTTCAGCGGCAGGGTCACGTTCAGCGCCTCTTCACCGTAGTATTCGATGTGCACGGTCATGCCGTCCTGCAGGAACGGGCGGCGTTCCCCCAGAATATCGGCGGGCAGCGCGATCTGGTCGAAGGTCGTGGTGTCCATGAAGGTCAGCATGTCGTCGGCCTCGAACAGGAACTGCTGGTCCTTCTGGTCGAGGCGCACACGCTCGACCTTGTCGGCGGAGCGGAAGCGTTCGTTCAGCTTGCGCCCGTCGCGCAGGTTCTTCAATTCCACCTGCGCGAAAGCACCGCCCTTGCCCGGTTTCACATGGTCCACCTTGACCGCGGCCCACAGACCATTGTCGTGTTCCAGCACGTTACCGGGGCGAATTTCGTTACCGTTGATTTTAGGCATGGGTCACTTTGTGTCAAAAATGTGGCGAAAGGTTGATCGGAAGTTGACGCACCCTATATCTGGGGATGGAGTACCTGACAAGACGACTAGATACGCCGTGTCGACATCGTGAGCCATGCACAAATTGCATGGCTGCCATTCCAAAACAGGTGCCCCGAATCGACCTGGATCGGGCATAACTGCTCGGAACCGAGAACCGCAAGAGCAAAAGAATACAAGGATCCACCATGAGAGATTTTGTCGACGGCACAGCTTTCAACAACGAGCAGGGTAACCGCTCGCGCAAGCTATTCGCTGCAGTCGTTCTCGCCGCGCTGGACGATGCAATTTCGGACGACAAGAAATATGGCAACGGGCCGGAGCAGATCGCACGCTGGGCGCGGTCGCGCGATGGCCGCGAGGTGCTGTCCTGCGCCGGGATCGACCCGAACGAGCGTGTCGTGGCCGGGCTGATGGAATTCGTCGGCAAGGGCGTACGCACCTCTGTCGCCCTGTCCCGCGAAGAAAGCGAGCGGCGTCACGCGGCAGAGCAGGAAGCCCGCGCCGCCTGATCCGCAATCACAGTTACGTTGGCCCTGCCAGGCCGACTATTCGAAACGCCGCCTTCTGCTCGGGGCGGCGTTTCACGTTTCAGCCGCCCGCGAACATGATGCCAAAGATGATGGCAGGGGCGGCCTGCAGCGCGCCGATCGTCAGAACAAATCCCCGCATCCACCAGCCGGTGAACCGGCGCCAGAGTACGACGCAGCAAGCGATGACCGCCGCGACCTCGATCACGCTGACGATACCGCCGTAGTGCGTGCGGTCCCAGTAGCTGACCGGGCTTTGGAAAATCCAGTCGGTCACCGGCCAGAAATGCGCGCGCCCATCGTCGTGATGCAGCGGAAAGTCGAGGAACAGATGCAGCAACGCCGCGCCGCAAAGCGCGATGCCCACAGGGCTGCGTAGCATGGCCGCGACAGCCAGCGCGATACCCCAGAGGATAATGGAATTGTCGATGCGGAAGATGCTTTGCCATGCGTCGGAAAAATACATCTCGCCGAATACCACGCGCGGCGGGGTGCCCATGACCTGCAACTCCCACCCGGCCAGCAGGTAGAGCGACAGATCGGGGATCAGCGAGCCTGCCAGCGCCGCCGCCGTTACCGCGCGGTGGTCTGCACGACCAAAGGCGGTGAGGCCGAAAATCAGATGCGCCGGTGTGTTCATGGCCTTCCCCCGCAGGTTCAGCCTCTTTAGACAGGCGCGGCAAGGGGGACGCAATGACCAAAGCCATCATGATCCAGGGGGCCGGGTCCAACGTCGGCAAGTCGATGCTGGTCGCGGGACTGGCACGGGCGGCCCTGCGCCGGGGGCTTTCGGTCGCGCCGTTCAAGCCGCAGAATATGTCCAACAACGCCGCCGTGACCGTCGACGGTGGTGAAATCGGACGTGCGCAGGCGCTGCAGGCGCTGGCCTGCGGACGCGACCCTGTGGTGGACATGAATCCGGTGCTGCTGAAGCCCGAAACCGAGACAGGCGCGCAGGTGATCGTGCAGGGCAAGCGCATGACCACGTTGAAGGCGCGCGATTATGGCCGGATGAAAGCCACGCTGATGCCCGCCGTGCTGGAGAGCTTTTACAGGCTGGCCGAAGCGCATGACCTGATCATCGTCGAAGGTGCGGGCAGCCCGGCAGAGGTGAACCTGCGTGCTGGCGACATCGCCAATATGGGGTTCGCGCAGGCCGCAGGTGTGCCGGTGGTGCTGTTCGGCGATATTGACCGGGGCGGCGTGATCGCGCAGCTGGTCGGCACCCATGCCGTGCTTCCCACCGATGACCGCGCCTTGATCCGCGGGTTCGGCATCAACAAATTTCGCGGCGATCCGTCATTGTTCGATGATGGTCTAACCGTGATCGCGCATGCGACAGGCTGGCAGAACTGCGGCGTGCTGCCGTGGTTCGCGGATGCGTGGAAGCTGCCGGCCGAGGACGTGATGGACATTGCCAGCCGCCCCGGCGGCCAGATCAAGGTCGTCGTGCCGCGCCTGAACCGCATCGCGAATTTCGACGACCTCGACCCGCTGTCGTCCAGTCCACAGGTGTCGGTCGACATCGTGCCGGTGGGCCGCCCCCTGCCCGGCGACGCCGATCTGGTGCTGATCCCTGGATCGAAATCCACCATCTCCGATCTGGCGCATTTCCGCGCGCAGGGCTGGGACATCGACCTGCATGCCCATATCCGGCGCGGCGGCCGCGTGCTTGGCGTCTGTGGGGGCTACCAGATGCTGGGGCGCGAGATTGTCGACGCCGACGGTCTGGAAGGACCGCCCAGCCGGGTGCCGGGCCTTGGCCATCTGGACATCACGACCGTAATGAAGCCTGAAAAGCGGCTGTCGCGCACCAGCGCCACTTATCTGCCGACGAGCGATGTGGTGGAGGGCTATGAAATCCACCTCGGGTTTACCGAAGGCCCGGACTGCGCCCGGGGTTGGCTGGAGATCGACGGGCAGATCGCCGGTGCCGCCAGCCCGGACGGGCGCATCATGGGCTGCTATCTGCACGGGCTGTTCAGCGCCGATGCCTTCCGCGAGGGTTTTCTGGCCAGCCTGGGTGCGGTCCCCGGCGGGTCGCGGTATGCCGCGGGTGTCGAGGCGACGCTGGACGCGCTCGCCGCGCATGTCGAGGCGCATCTGGATGTCGATAGAATTCTGGAAATCGCGGCAGAGCCGAAGCGCCGGAAACCCTAGTCCATGTCTTGCGCGGCCAGCACCCGGTGGATTTCGCGCCGCACCAGTTTGCGCACGTTCCGGGTGATCCGTTCTCCCATGACGCCCTGCAGTTCATCGCGGATGACATCCACGATCAGGGCGCGCAGCGTCGCCTCGTCCAGACCGGCATCGGCGAGCATCGCGTCATCGGAGAGAAAGGCGTTCAGACGTTCGTCGATCTGCGGATCTGGCGCTGTATCGGCAGCCAGGTCATCGCCGTGATCTTCCTGCGCGTCGTCGGGAGGGGTGGAACCGGCTTCGGCCATCTTGCCCGCTGCCATCGACTGTAGCGGAATGTCGGCCCGGCTGAGCGCGTCGCGGTCGAAATGGCGGAACTCCGGTTCCTTGAGGATAAACGGGGCGTCACTGGCCTTACCAGCATCGTCTGTTTCTGCGTCCACGAACGTGTCGGGTTTCACGTCCTCCGGTGCCTCGCCCGCGTCCGGGGTGTCGTCGCCATCATCGAAGACAATCTCGACCGGGTGGATCGGAGACGCGCTGTCTGCGGCAGCCGCTGTCACGTCGTCAGGCGATGTCGCCAGCGCCGCCGCGATTGCCTCGTCACCACGCACGCGGTCTTCGGGTGTAGGATCCTCGTCGGAGTTGGCGGCAGTCTGATCAGACCCGGCATCCGCATCCGTGGCAGTGCGGGTGTCTTCAGGAATGCGCAATGCGGGTGTGAGGACCAGCCGCTCCGCCGGTGATGCGGGCTTTGCATCCGGTACTTTTTGTCCGTCGGACGCGGCTTTGCCGGTGGATCGGGACTTGTCCCCCTCTGCGACAAGGCGGCGGATAGAGGACAGCACATCCTCGATCTGAAGATTGGTCATCGGGTCGGACATTCTGTGATCCTGCTTTGGCCTCGCGCAACTGTAACCCAAAGACCGTTATCAAACAACTGACGGCGCGCCGCCAAACACGCGGCCTTGGCAGGATCAGTCGCCGATGGCCCGCAGAACCCGGTCGAGCGCGGCCCCCTGTTCCGAGGTGATCGTGGGTGCATCCTTGACCAGATTGTAGTAGGCCGATGGATCGTATTGCTGGACTGGCAGTTGCAGGTGCTGGGCCGTCAGCAGACCCATCGCCGCGAGGAGTGTGTAGGAGGCGATCACCTCGTCCGATTGCGCGGAAATCTGATTGGCGCGGGCGTCCAGCAATTCCTGCTCGGCGTTCAGCACGTCCAGCGTGGTGCGCGCGCCCAGCGTGGCCTCTTCGCGGACACCCCGGAATGCCACGGTCGCCGCGCGGGACTGCTGGTCGGACGCCTGCCGCGAGGCGCGCGCCACTTCCAGAAACGCAAAGGCGTTGCCGACCTGCTGTTCGATGTTGTGGCGTGTGATATGCAGACCCGCCCGCGCGGCATCGCGCCGCGCCATGAACTGACGCACCTGGCTGGACAGGCGACCGCCCTGATAGATCGGCCCGCCCACGGTGATGCCGATCTGACGACCGGCGTTCAGATCCTGGTCGATACCGATGCTGCCGGTCAGCCGTGCTGTCGGACTCATCGCGGCCTCGGCCCGGCGGATGTTCAGCTCTGCCGCGGCGACCGAATGCTGCACTTCGAGGATGTTGGGGTGATTGCGCACGGCAAAGGCCTTGGCGTCGGCAATGCCGCGCGACACGGGCGCGGGCGATACCGGCTGCGGCGAACTCGGGCTGCGGCCGACGGCCACGCGGAATTCTTCGATGGAGCGCACGAGGGCGCCTTCGGCAGAGGCCAGCAGGCTGCGGGCGGAGGCCAGCCGCGCCTCGGCCAGTGCCACGTCGGTGCGGGTCACCTCGCCCACGTCGAACCTGTCCTGAGCGGCGCGGAATTCCTGCGTGATCAGGCGCACGTTGTTCTGGCGCAGGGCGACGAACTCGCTGTCGCGGCGGACGTTCATATAGGCTTCGATCGCGCGCAACAGCACCTGCTGTTCGACGTTGCGCAGCGCCTGGCGCGTGCTCAGCACCAGTTCTTTCTGCGCGTCGATGGCGATCTGGTTGGCACCGGCGTCGAAGATCACCAACTCTCCGGAAATGCGCGCATTGGCCGCGATGAGATCGGAGCCCGGTGCCTGCGGCGACGTGGCTGTGATGCTGGACGACCAGTTGATCACCGGCAATGTGGCCGCCACGGCCTGCGCCACATCCTCGTCGGCGGCGCGCAGCAGGGCGCGGTTCTGATCGAGCAGCCCGGAATGTTCGTAGGCGTGTACGAGCGCATCCGCCAGCGTCTCGGCCTTGGCGGCCACGGTGGTCAGGGCAAGCGCCAGACCGACAGCCGCGCCTCCGATCATGTTGCGAATAGGCGAAATCATATCAGCAATCCCCTGCCCCGGCCATGCACCGCGTCACAGCGCAAAGGCCTCTTCCTTTTCGAACCCCGGCAGGATCGGCGCACTTGCATTGAACGCATAGCGCCAGCTGACCACACCGTCGATCTTGTGACCGATCCGCACCACACCCAGCGCACCTTCCGCAAAGAGGCAGGCGATGCGCCCGCCTTCCTTCAACTGCGCGAGCAGCCTGTCTGGCACCGTTTCGGCCGCGCCCTGCACCATGATGATATCGTAGGGACCAGATTTTGCAGCACCTTCGGCCAACGCGCCCGCGATCACGGCCGCGTTGTCGACGCCCTGCGCCGACAGCAGGCCCTGCGCCTCGGCGGCGCGATCCGCGTCATCCTCGACCCCGACGACGAACTCGACCAGCGACGCCAGAATGGCCGTCGAATACCCCAGCCCACACCCCAGATCGAGCGCGACCTGGTCCTTCCGCGTCTCCAGCGCATCGAGCATCTTGGCCAGCGTCCGTGGCTCCAACAAGGTCCGCCCCCGTCCGATATCGAGATTCTCGCCGACATAGGCGGCCTCGCGCAGCGCGTCGGGCACATAGACTTCGCGCGGCGTGTCGAGCATCGCGTCGATGATCGGGAATTTGGTCACGTCGGACGGCCGGACCTGCGTATCGACCATCATCGTGCGGCGGTTTTGGTAATCGGTCACGCGCTCAGCTCTTTCGTTCGGAATCCTGTAGATGGTGATGCCATACCTGCGTCCGCGCGGCAACGGCTCATCCCGCCGCCTGCGGCATCTTGCGCCCCTCCGACGCTTGGTATATCGCTCCGCTCACACCACGGCAGGCGAGTTGGCGGAGTGGTGACGCAGCGGATTGCAAATCCGTGTACACCGGTTCGATTCCGGTACTCGCCTCCAATATCCACTGCAAGAATTTACCGGTACTACACCGGGGTGTCGGGCTGGCCTGTCGGCAGGCTTTGAATGCGCTCGCGATTTGCGATGTCTCTGTCATGCACCCACTAGTATAAGTATCCACGATCAAACGACATCTCGCCTGAATTCGTCGTTCGAACACGTGCTCTTTCGCGCAGGTTACCGGTTGGTCATGCAAAAATGATCATGCTTCGATCGGGCGAAATGACATGAACCAATCAGAAAAATGATTGACGTTCATCATTTCTCACCATAGCTTCGAACTCAGGGGGGAGCGTCCAGAATGCACGGGCCGACGGTACATGATGTCGCGAAAGTGGCGGAGGTCAGCCTCGCGACGGTCGATCGTGTTCTCAACAACCGTGGCGGCGTCTCCAAAAAGGCCGAGGCCAAGGTAAAGGCAGCCGTCGCCCAGACCGGATACGTCCGCAATCTGGCCGCCGCAAACCTGTCGCGCCGCCGCATCTATCGATTCTGTTTCGTGGTACCGTCGGGCGATACCGGATTCGTGGCGTTGCTGCTTGCGGCGCTCGAGGTCGAGCGGCGCAGATTGCTGGAAGAACAGATCCTGATCCAGATCATTCCGACCCATGCTTTCGATGTGGCCGGACAGGTCGCCGCCCTGCGCGGACTTGATTGCGACGCAGTCGCGATCATGGCGAGCGAGGCGCCGGAGGTGCAGGACGAGGTCCGTCGGCTGAAAGCATCCGGCATGCGCGTCGTCACCCTGGTCGCCGATCTACCGCATTCGGAGCGCGAGGCCTATGTCGGCCTCGACAACGTGGCCGCCGGACGCACCGCCGCCGAATTCATGGGCCGCTTTCTGGGCGACGCCGGTTCGATTCTGATGATCGCCGGGTCACTGTCGTCGCGCGATCACAACGAACGGATGATGGGCTTTCGCCGTGTCATGCAGGAGCGGTATCGCCACCTGAACCTGTTGCCCGCGGTCGAGGGAAACGACGACGCTCTGACCGTCGAGGGCCTGGTCAGGCAGGAGGCCGACCTGCGCCCGCTTGCCGGGATCTACGCCATCGGGGCGGGTAACAAGGGATTGGTGCGCGCCGTACAGGGAATCGCCGCCAAACCGGTGACGATCGTGCACGAACTGACGCCGACATCGCGCCAAGGGCTGCGCGACGGCGTGATCGATCTGGTGCTGGATCAGGATACGCCCGCCGCCGTCGGGGCCGCGGTGCGGATCATGCGCGACCTGACGGAAGGCCGCGACATGGCCCCCGATACCGGGAAAATTCGACTCAATATCTTCAGCCGGGAAAACATCGCATGACAGGATACTTCGCAGACATCGAACCCGTGGCCTTCGATCCGGACGCCGGACTGGACAGCCTCGCGTTCCGCCACTACGACCCGGCTGAAACGCTGGGCGACAGGACGATGGCAGAGCATCTGCGCTTTGCGGTCTGCTACTGGCATAACTTTGTCTGGGAGGGGAACGACCCCTTCGGCGGCCAGACCTTCGAACGGCCGTGGTTCCCGGCAGACACGATGGCACTGGCCCGGCAAAAAGCCGACGACGCCTTCGATATGTTCCGCATCCTCGGCGTGCCCTACTTCTGTTTTCACGACCACGACGTCAGGCCCGAAGGCGACAGCCTGCAGGAAAGCCACAAGCGCCTGAACGAGATGGCCGATTACTTTGCAGAGAAGATGGCCGACGGCGGCCCGAAACTGTTGTGGGGTACGGCCAATATGTTCTCGAACCGGCGCTATATGTCCGGGGCAAGCACCAACCCGGACCCGGATGTGTTTGCCTATTGCGCCTCGACCGTGAAGACCTGCATGGACGTCACCCACCGCCTGAACGGCGAAAACTACGTGCTGTGGGGCGGGCGCGAAGGTTACGAGACCCTGCTCAACACCGACCTTGACCGCGAGTTGGAGCAGATGGGCCGGTTCCTGAGCATGGTCGTCGACTACAAGCACAAGATCGGTTTCGAGGGCGCGATCCTGATCGAGCCGAAGCCGCAAGAGCCGACCAAGCATCAGTACGACTACGATGTCGCCACGGTCTACGGCTTTCTCAAACGCTTCGGGCTGGAAGACGAGGTCAAGGTCAACATCGAACAGGGGCACGCCATTCTGGCCGGTCATTCGTTCGAGCACGAGTTGGCGATGGCGCGCGCGCTGGGCATCTTCGGCTCCATCGACATGAACCGCAACGACTACCAGTCCGGGTGGGATACCGACCAGTTTCCCAACAACGTACCGGAAGCGGCGCTCGCCTATTACGAGGTCCTCAAGGCTGGTGGTTTCACCACAGGCGGCACCAACTTCGACGCCAAGCTGCGGCGGCAGTCGCTGGATGCAAGCGATCTGATCGCGGCGCATGTGGGCGGCATGGACGTCTGCGCACGCGGTCTGAAATCGGCCCATGCGATGCTGGCCGACGACGCGCTGGAGGGACCACGCCGCGCCCGTTACGCCGGGTGGGACGCCGACACGGCCAAGGCCATGCTGGCCGACGATGCCACGCTGGACTGGATTGCGGCCGAGGCCGAGGCACGTGACCTGAACCCGCAGCCGGTTTCGGGACAACAGGAAAAACTGGAAAACATCGTCAATCGCTACGTGTGACGAGAGGGAGGAAAACCGATGAAAACGATCAAGGGGCCAGCACTGTTTCTGGCGCAGTTCGCCGGAGACGAGGCACCGTTCAACTCCTGGGATTCCATCACCAAATGGGCGGCCGACTGCGGCTACAAGGGTGTGCAGGTGCCGAGCTGGGACGCGCGGCTGATCGATCTCGACAAGGCTGCGACCTCTAAGACCTATTGCGACGACTGGGCCGGGCAGGCCAGCGCCAACGGTGTCGAGGTGACGGAACTTTCGACGCATCTGCAGGGGCAACTCGTCGCCGTGCATCCTGCCTATGACGACGCATTTGACGGCTTCGCGGCACCTGAAGTGCGCGGCAATCCCAAGGCACGGCAGGAATGGGCCGTCGATCAGGTCAAAAAAGCGCTGTCGGCGTCAAAGAACCTCGGCATCGGGGAACATGCGACGTTTTCCGGCGCATTGGCCTGGCCCTATGTCTATCCATGGCCGCAACGCCCCGCCGGGCTGGTCGAACAGGCGTTCGACGAACTGGCGAAACGCTGGATGCCGATTCTTGACCACGCAGAGGATTGCGGTGTCGACGTCTGCTACGAAATCCATCCGGGCGAAGACCTGCACGACGGCATCACCTACGAGATGTTCCTGGAAAGAACCGGCAATCATGCACGGGCCAACATGCTTTACGATCCGTCGCATTACGTGCTGCAATGCATGGACTACCTCGACAATATCGACATCTACAAGGACCGCATCCGGATGTTCCACGTCAAGGATGCGGAGTTCAATCCGACGGGCCGTCAGGGGGTCTACGGCGGCTATCAGTCCTGGGTCGACCGGGCGGGCCGGTTCCGCTCGCTTGGCGACGGTCAGGTCGACTTCGGTGCCGTCTTTTCCAAGATGGCCGCAAATGACTTTGACGGCTGGGCCGTGGTCGAATGGGAATGCGCGATCAAACATCCAGAAGACGGCGCGCGCGAAGGCGCACAATTCGTCAAGGACCACATCATTCGTGTGACGGAACGGGCGTTTGACGATTTCGCGGACGGGGGTGCCGACACCGCCCTGAACGCCAAGATGATGGGGATCGCATAATGGCACCTATTCGGCTCGGTATGGTCGGCGGCGGTAACGACGCCTTTATCGGCGGTGTGCATCGCATCGCCGCACGCATCGACGGACGCTTTCAACTGGTTGCGGGCGCGCTGTCCTCGACGGCGGAAAAGTCAAAGGCGTCGGGGGCCGCCCTCGGGCTGGATGCCGACCGCTGCTATGGCGATTTCACCGAAATGGCCAAGCGCGAGGCGCGCCTGAAAAACGGCGTGGAGGCGGTGTCGATCGTGACCCCGAACCACGTGCACTACCCCGCCGCCAAGGAGTTCCTCAAGCGCGGGATCCACGTCATTTGCGACAAGCCGCTGACATCGACGCTTGCGGATGCGAAAAAGCTCGTGACCGCCGCCGAGAAATCGGACGCGCATTTCATCCTTACCCATAACTACACCGGCTATCCGATGGTGCGACAGGCGCGCGCCATGGTGGCCGAGGGGCTGCTGGGCGACATTCGCGTCGTGCAGGTCGAATATCCGCAGGACTGGCTGACCACGCCGTTGGAGGGAGAAGGCCTGAAGCAGGCCGAATGGCGCACCGACCCTGCCCGTTCCGGTGCCGGCGGCTGTGTCGGTGACATCGGCACCCATGCCTACAACCTCGCGGGCTTTGTGACGGGGCTGACCCTCGACAGCCTTGCCGCCGATCTGACCAGCTTTGTCGAAGGGCGCAGGCTTGACGACAACGTGCACGTCATGCTGCGCTATCAGGGCGGTGCGAAGGGCATGCTGTGGTCGTCGCAAGTGGCACCGGGCAACGAAAACGCGCTCAAGCTGCGGGTCTACGGCCCGAAGGGCGGTCTGGAATGGTCGCAGGAAGACCCAAATTATCTGTGGTTCACGCCGCATGGAGAGCCCAAGCGCCTACTGACCCGCAACGGGGCGGGTGCCGATCCGGCCAACCAGAATGCCTCGCGCATCCCGCCGGGCCATCCCGAGGGGTATCTCGAAGGCTTTGCCAATATCTATAACGAGGCGGCCGACCTGATCGTCGCGGCACGCGACGGTGCGACGCCCGACCATCTGCTGCCGACCGTGCACGACGGCTTTGCCGGGATGACGTTCATCGACGCCTGCGTGCGGTCGTCTTCGCGCAATGCGGCCTGGGTCAAGGTATGACCGAAACGCCCGCCCTGTCGCTGTCCGGTATCTGCCGCAGCTTTGGCCCTGTGCAGGTCCTGCACGCCGTGGACATCACGCTTGCAGCGGGTGAGGTACATGCGCTGATCGGCGAAAACGGAGCGGGCAAGTCGACGACGATGAAAATCATGTCGGGCTATCTCGCTCCGACCTCCGGCACGGTCGCGCGCGACGGCGTGCCGGTGTCGTTCGGCACCTCACAGGCCGCCGAGGCGCAGGGCGTGGTCCTGATCCACCAGGAATTCAATCTGGCCGAATTGCTCACGGTGGAGCAGAACATCTTCCTCGGGCACGAAAAGAAACGGGGTTTTCTGCTGGACAAGGCGGCGATGCAGGCCGAGGCCCGAGCCCTTCTCGACAGGTTGAACTGCAAGGTCGATCCGTCGGCGCGCGTCAGCGACATCGCCAATGCGGATAAGCAGATGGTGGAAATCGCCAAGGCCCTGTCGCGCAACGCCAGGGTTCTGATCATGGACGAACCCACCGCCGTTTTGACCGAACGCGAGGCGGACGTGCTTTTCGATCAGATCGAGGGACTGAAGGCGCAGGGCGTGGCGATTCTTTTCACGTCGCACAAACTGGACGAGGTGAAGCGGATTTCCGACCGGATTACAATTCTGCGCGACGGACATGTCGTGTCCCAAGGCCTCACCGCCGACTACACCGAGGATCAGATGGCAGAGGCGATGGTCGGGCGCGATGTCTCGTCACTCTATCCGCACCGCACGACACCGGTCGGCGCCGAAACCGTCCTGGAGGTCAAAAGTTTTTCGGTTCCGGGCTTTGCGCAGGACGTGTCCTTCGCCCTGAGAAAGGGCGAAATCCTGGGCATTTCAGGTCTGATCGGTTCCGGCAGGACCGAAACGATGGAGGGGCTGGTCGGCCTGCGTTCTGCCAAGGGCGAGGTTTTGCTGAACGGCGAACCGGTGCAACTTAAGACCCCGCTGCAGGCGCAGACCGCGGGTATCTGCTATCTGACGGAAGACCGCAAAAGCCGCGGGCTGATCCTCGACAAGGGAATGCGGGAAAATCTGACCCTGCAATGCCTGCCCGCTTTCACCAACTATCTGATCGACAAAAGCGCCGAAGAGACGGCCCTGACCAAGGCCATTGCGGATTTCGACATCCGCGCGCCGTCGCGCAGCGTCGCGGTCGGCAACCTGTCGGGCGGCAACCAGCAAAAACTGCTGATCGCCAAGGTGATGCTGGCCAACCCGGATATCGTGATCATCGACGAACCGACACGCGGGATCGACATCGGCACCAAACAACAGATTTACGAGTTCATCCATGCTCTCGCCGGACAAGGCAAATCCATCATCGTCATCAGTTCCGAAATGCAGGAGGTCATCGGCCTGGCAGACCGTGTCATCGTGATGCGGCTGGGCCGGGTGGCAGGTGAAGTCTCCGGCGATGACATGAACGAAGACACAATCGTGCGGCTTGCCATGGGCCTTGGCGCACAGAACGAAGAGGCGGCATAGTGGCTACGACCGACATGAACCCAAGACCAAACCCGTTCCTCGATCTGCGCGTCCTTGGGCCGATCCTGGCGCTGGTCGCGCTGGTGATCATCGGTGCCCTGATGAACGGCAACTTTCTGAGCGCCGGAAACATCACCAACGTCCTGTCGCGATCCGCCTTCATCGGCATCATCGCCGTCGGCATGACGTTCGTGATCACCGCCGGTGGTCTGGATTTGTCCGTCGGGTCGATGGCAGCCTTTATCGCAGGCCTGATGATCCTTGTGATGAACGGGCTTTTGCCCACCATGGGGCCGGGCTGGCCGCTGGTGTTCGTGGGGCTGACCACGGCGATCGTCGCAGGCACCGCGGCCGGTTTCATCAACGGCTTCCTGATCACCAATATGCGGATCGAGGCGTTCATCGTCACGCTCGGCACGATGGGGATTTACCGCAGCCTCGTGACATGGCTGGCCGATGGCGGCACGCTTTCGCTCGACTTCGGGATGCGCGCGATCATCCGCCCGATCTATTTCGACGGCATCCTCGGGATCAGCTGGCCAATCATCGTCTTCGCGCTCGTCGCGATTCTGGGCGAAATCGTCATGCGGCGCGGTGCCTTCGGCCGTCACGCGGCGGCTGTCGGATCGAACGATCAGGTGGCGCGCTATTCATCCGTCAACGTCAACCGCGTGCGGATGCTGACCTATGTCGCCTTGGGCGTCCTGGTCGGCGTCGCCACGATCATGTATGTCCCGCGACTGGGCTCCGCCTCGTCCAGCACCGGCGTGCTGTGGGAGCTGGAAGCCATCGCCGCGGTGATTATCGGCGGCACGATGCTCAAGGGCGGCTTCGGCCGGGTCTGGGGCACGGTGATCGGTGTGCTCATCCTGTCGCTGATCGGCAATATTCTGAACCTGACCGACGGTGTCTCACCCTATCTGAACGGTGCGGTTCAAGGCGTCATCATCATTCTCGCTGTGATCTTGCAGCGCGAGAAGAAAGCGGAGGGCTAGCGCCCGCCGTCCCTACTGAATGGTCCATAGGAGGATAAAACCATGACAGTTCAAAAATTTGCAGGTGCATTCGCGGTCGCCACAACGCTGTCCATGCCCGCGATGGCACAGGAAACCAAGGTGATCGGCGTGTCGATCCCGGCAGCGACCCATGGCTGGGCCGGCGGCATGAACTTCCACGCGCAGGAAGCGGTCAATCGGCTCGAAGAAGTCTATCCGCAGCTCGACTTCGTACTGGCGACGGCATCGGACCCCGCCAAACAGGTCAACGACATCGAGGATATGATGGCGACCCGCAATATCGACGCGCTCGTCGTACTGCCGTTTGAATCGGAGCCTTTGACCAGCCCGGTTCAGGCCGTCGCTGACAGCGGTGCATGGGTCACCGTCGTCGATCGCGGTCTGTCGGTCGAGGGGATCGAGGACCTCTACGTCGCCGGCGACAACAGCGGCTTCGGCACGGTCTCGGGTGAATACATGGTGTCGGCCATGCCGGACGGCGGCAAGATCGTCGCACTTCGCGGTATTCCCACGACCATCGACAACGAGCGTGTGGCAGGCTTCGAGGCCGCGATCGAAGGGTCCGGCATCGAGATCATCGACATGGAACACGGCAACTGGAACCGCGACGACAGCTTTGTGGTCATGGAGGATTTCCTGTCCAAGCACGGCCAGATCGACGCGGTCTGGGCCTCTGACGACGATATGGCCATCGGCGTTCTGGCCGCAATCGAGGCGGCGGGGCGCGATGACATCCAGTTCGTTCTGGGCGGTGCCGGCATGAAGGAAATGATCGCCCGGACCCGCGACGGCGACCCGATGATCCCCGCCAACGTGACCTATCCACCCGCCATGATCGCGACGGCTATCGAACTGACGGCGGTGGGTCTGACATCGACGGCACCGGTCTCCGGCACGTTCGTGATCGGATCGGTGCTGATCACGCAAGAGAACGCCGCCGACTTCTACTACCCCGACAGCCCGTTCTAAGCCGACAGGCGCAGCGGGGGCCAGGTGTCTTCGCTGCGCGCCACTACATTGGTCCTTGGGTCGGTCATAACGCCTCGGTATGTTGACCAGTCGACCACCCCACAAACATTCTCAAATGCTGCGCAACTGGTGCTTGTCCAAAAGGTCCAGCAGTGTTTCGCGGGCCTGCGTGCGGTGGGCATGGTGGATGCGATAGGCGGCCTCCGGATCGCCGTCGCGGATCGCTTCCATGACGCGGCGGTGGTCATGGTTCGACTGATGCGGCGTTTCACGCATGAACAACGTGATCGCCCGCGCGCGCCGCACCTGATCGACCATCATCGACACGACACCCCTGATCCGGCTGTTGCCGCCCAGACGCACCAGCTCGGAATGGAACTGGTCGTCCGCATCCGCCCAGGCCCGCCGGTCGTCGGCGGCGAGTGCCGTATCCATGTCGTCGATGGCGCGCACAAGACCCGACAGGTCGCTGTCCGAATATCCCGCTGTCGCCGCATTGCGGGCGGCCACGCTTTCAAGCGCGGTCAGGATTTCGTAGATCTCGCCCATGTCGTGCGGCGACAGCGACAGGATGCGAGCCCCCTTTCGCGGCCGCATCTCCAGCAGCCCCTGCCCCTCCAGCGCCAGCAGGGCTTCGCGAACCGGGGTGCGCGACATTTTCAGTCGCTCCGCCAATTCCGTTTCAAGGTGATCCGAACCGGCCGCAAGTTCGCCGCTGAAGATGAGATCGCGCAACTCGTCGATCGCACGCTGGCTGTTGGGCCGCGATTTCGCAGAGCCACCGTCCATCATCCTGTCACACCTCCAGTTTGCGCCCGCTTTCCGATGACGCATAGATCGCGTTCTCTATCCGAATGACCTTCAGATAGTCCGCGGCCTCGTTTTCAAATCCCGACCCGTCCAAGAGTCCCGAAATGACGTGCGATTGCAAGTGGTGGACGCAATCCCCCCCGAAACCGTCCCAGGTATCCGGCGCAAGAATCTCATGTGACGCGGTTGTGGAATGCCGGCGCAGGTGCACCGCCCCGTCGCCCGTCAGCGACAGCGTTCCGGCGGTGCCTTCGATCAGCCCCTCGCCCATCGTGCGGCGCAGGTTGTCGGCGCGGTGATCAAGATGGCGGTTGCCGTCCAGCAGGGCCCGCGCATCGTTCGCGTGGTCGAACAGCACATATCCCGCGTCTTCCCCCGCGATAACCGGGTTCAGCCTGCGCAAGTCGGCATAGACCGCCAGCGGTTCCCCCAGCAGGAAACGAAAGGTGTCGATGTAGTGCACACCCGTTTCATGGATTAGCAGTTTTTTCATCTGCTGAAAATATGGCTGCCGGTCGAGATAGGCGCGCGGCCCCTGCCCGTCGCCGGGCCGCAGCCGGAAGGTCACCTGCTGCACGTCCCCGATTCTGCCGTCGTCCATCGCGATCTTGATCGCGCGGAACCACGGCTGAAACCTGAAATTCTCGTGAATGATCAGGTGGGCGCCAGCCGCGGCGGCCAAATCCGTGATGGCCTCCGCCTCGGCCAGATCGTTGCAGAACGGCTTTTGACAGATCAGCGTCTTGATCCCTGCGGACAGCGCCACGCGGATAGCGTGGGCCTGCGACACTGGCGGCAGGATGATGTCGAGCAGATCGGGCCGTGTGTCGGCCAGCATCCGGTCCAGATCGTCGAAGGCGGGCAAACCGGTCGCGCGCGCCTTTTCGATGTCGCGGTCACAGGCACCGACCGGTGTGACCCTGTCCATCCGTGCCCAGCTGCCATAGTGGAACCGGCTGAAATACCCCGCCCCCACACAAGCGACGCGGACCGTCATGCCATCAGCCGTGCCGCGATGGCCCTGCCCACTGTTTCCGTCGTGCCGGTGCCGCCAAGGTCCGGCGTCAGGTTAGCCCCCTCCGCGATCACCTGTTCCACCGCGTCCTGCAACCGTGCGCCATCGTCGGCCAGTTGTGCATTGCCATGCTTCGTACCCAGCCAGTCGAGCATCATCGCCGCAGACAGGATCATCGCCATCGGGTTGGCAAGTCCCTTGCCCGCGATGTCGGGGGCGGACCCGTGGCACGGCTGGAATACCGCGTTGTCGAGCCCGATATCGGCGGACGGTGCGACACCAAGGCCCCCCATCAGCCCTGCGCCAAGGTCCGACAGGATATCCCCGAACATATTCTCGGTGACAAGCACGTCGAAGTCCCACGGCTTCTGCACCATCCAGAGTGCGGTGGCATCGACATAGGCGTGATCGGCGGTCAGATCGGGAAAGTCCTTTGCGATCCCGTCAAAAATCTCGCGGAAAAACGCGAAGGCGCGAAACACGTTCGCCTTGTCCACACAGGTCACGCGGCCGGGGCCACTACCCTTTGATTTTCGGTCCCGGGCCAGCCTGAAGGCAAAGCGGAACAGTTTCTCCGAAATGTCGCGCGTGATCAAAAGGGTTTCGCGCGCCTCGTTTTCCGTGACCTCGCCGTTGCCCTGGCTGAAAAACAGCCCCTCGGTGCTTTCTCGGATCAGGATAAAATCGACCTCACGGCCCGGCGGCAATCGAAGCGGCGTGCGCTGGCCCGGGAATATCCGCACCGGGCGTACACCGGCAAAAAGCGACAGCGCCTTGCGGATTTCGATCTGCGGGGAAATTTCCGTGCCGTCGTCATAGCGCACCGACGGCAGGCCCATCGCCGACAACAATATGCCGTCAGACCGGCGGGCGATATCCATCGACGTTTGCGGCAGAGACTCTCCGGTTTGTGCATAGTGGGCCGCGCCTGCCGGGCAGTCCGTGAACAAAAAATCGTATGATCGAGTGGCAGCGAGAGAGGTCAGGATATCGACTGCCGGTCGCATGATCTCGGGCCCGATGCCGTCACCGTGAAACACAGCAATATCGAAACGTGTCTTCATTTGATCCCTCACTCCTGTCTGCCGCTTTGAGACCAATATGGCCGCATTACAACGCCGGTTGACAGCACGATATTTAATGCATACATAAATAAATGCAATAAGAAATGCATACAAAGCCGACTTCAGGGAGGAAGCAACATGAAACCGTTTTTGGGTAGGATCGCCGCTGTGGCGGCACTCGTCACCGGAATGGGAACCGCGTCGCTGGCACAGGATTATCCGTTCCGCGACATCACGACGGCCGTGGTCTGGGGTGCGGGCGGCGGAACCGACAGCATCAATCGCATGATCATGGCAGAGATGGAAAAACATCTCCCCGTCAGTATCAACGTGATCAACCAGACCGGCGGCGTCGCCGGCTCGAACGGGATGGTCTACGTCCAGAACCAGCCGGATGACGGCTACACCCTGGTCGGCCTGTCCGAATCGAACGTGACGGCGGCGGTCCAAGGCGGCTGGGATCAGCGGTTCGACTACTGGTTTCCATTCATCGTCGGCGGTTCGCCCGATCTGATTTCGGTGCCTGCCGACAGCCCCTACGAAACGATGGAAGATCTGATTGCGGCAGCCGAAGCCGCGCCGGGGTCGATCCCGGCGGCAGCATCGGGCGCGGGATCCATCCACCATCTCAACCTTCTCGCCATCCAGAACGGCACCGGTGCCACGTTCAACTTCATCCCCTATGGCGGGTCCGCCCCGGGACAAGAGGCCGCGCTGGCGGGCGAAGTGGCGGTCGTGGTCACGTCGCTGGCTGAACAGGCGGCCCTGATCGAGGGTGGTCTGCTTCGCCCCCTTGCCATGCTGACGCCGGAGGAGGCGACCATCGGTGACATCACGGTCCCGTCCGCTTTCGATCTCTACGAGGGTCTGGATGAATATCTGCCGCTCAAGCAGGCCATCGGCTTTGCGGTTCACAACTCTGCCTCTGACGACGTGAAAAACACGCTCGTCGCCGCGTTCGATCAGGCCATGGCAAGCGACACTGTCGCCGAATGGGCCGCCGCCAACAACTACGACATCGGCGGCCAGTCGGGCGCAGAGGCAACGGCCCTCTTCACCAATCTCGAAGAGACATTCGCCTGCACGCTGCAGGAACTGGGTGCCGCGACCGTCGATCCGGCGACACTGGACATCGCCTGCGAGTAACGCCCGCGCGTATCTTGGGCGGGGCGTGTCACACGCGCCCCGCCTTTTCACAGCACCGATTTTCAGGGAACCGCGCCTGTGCAAGACGACAACGACACCGCCATTCTGCGTGCCCGCGATTTCTGGGCTGCATTGGTGCTGATCGCGGTATCCGTCTTTTTCCTGTGGCGCACCAGCCTGATCCCGCTTTTCGGCGGGAACCGGGCCGGTGTCAGCGGTGCAAGCTGGTATAACTCCGCCGCCGTCGTGCCGCTGGGCATTTTCGGCGCGATGCTTGTGCTTTCCATCATCTTGCTCGTCATCGCGGTCCGCGCCGGTGGCGCGAAAACGGCCCTGACCGGCGTCGGTATCGGTTGGGATCGCAAGGAGGCGGTTCGTTTCACGACGATCGCGCTCATCGTCGGCTCTTACATCATCGGGCTTGTGCCACGGGTCGATTTCATCCTGTGCAGCGGGCTTCTGATCACCGCACTGATCTACGGCTATCATACCGGTCGACCACAGCGGATGATGATCGCGGCCTGCGCCGTGTTTATCCCCGCCGCCTATGCCGCCGCGATGCATTTCCCGCAATCGGAATGGTCCACACCGCATGACGACGACTGGCTGACCCTTGCCGTCTGGGGCGTGTTGAGCGCGATCGCCTGGCGCGGCCCGCGCGACAGCGTCACCCGCGCCATTCCTGTCATCGCCGTCACTGCCCCT
Organism: Yoonia sp. KMU-150; assembly: GCF_056858355.1. Taxonomy (NCBI): domain Bacteria; kingdom Pseudomonadati; phylum Pseudomonadota; class Alphaproteobacteria; order Rhodobacterales; family Paracoccaceae; genus Yoonia; species Yoonia sp. KMU-150. The sequence goes on along the minus strand of NZ_JBXEQF010000002.1, from coordinate 631,603 downwards.
GTCATCCTGGTCTGCGCCATGGCGTTCGGGTTTCGTCAGAACGTCCCGAACCGGGGCGGGCTGATCTTCAGTCAGATCGAATACCAATATTACGTCAATCTACGCCCGCTCTGGAGAAACTGATGGAGTTTGTCGCAGCCCAGCTGTCCGGTTTCGGCGGTGCGTTCTACGCTCTGGTCTCCGACCCGGTCACCTATGTCTATCTGGTCAGCTCCGTATTTCTGGGCATCGTCTTCGGTGCCCTGCCCGGGTTGACGGCAACGCTCGCGGTCACGATCCTGACAGGGTTCTTCGGCAACAAAATCCCGCTGGACTATTCCATGATCGCGCTTCTGGGTGCCTATGTCGGTGCGATCTATGGTGGGTCCTATCCGACGATCCTTCTCAACATTCCCGGCACCGCGGCCTCGGCGGCGACCGCGATGGATGGCTACCCCCTTGCCAGGGCAGGACGCGGCGGCGAAGCGTTGGGCCTGACGACCACCGCCAGCTTCATCGGCACCCTGATCGGCACGATCGCATTGCTGATTTTCGTCTGGGTGCTGCTCCTGGTCTCCAAGAACATCGCCAGCCCAGAAAAGGCATTGCTCGCGTTGTTCGGCATCCTGCTGTCGGGCACGCTGATGTCGGAGGATCTGGTGATCAAAGGCTGGATATCGGGGCTGATCGGCCTTGCGATGGCCATGGTCGGGCTCGACCCGCTGCTTTCGGAACCGCGCTATACCTTCGGCTGGTCGTATCTGCTGTCGGGGTTTCAGGTCGTGCCCGTCCTGATGGGGGCCTTCGCGGTCCCGCAGATCATCGAAGGGCTGCGCGCGGTCGAGCTTGGCAGGATGGTCCAGTTGAAAGGTCGCATCCTGCCCAACATGAAACGCGTACGCCAGCACCTGCCCACCATCACACGCTCCGGCGTGATCGGCACCGGCGTCGGCGCACTGCCCGGCGTGGGCGAGGATGTCGCGGGCTGGGTCAGCTACGGCGTCGGCAAGTCCGTCAGCCCGGACGGCAAGAACTTCGGGAAGGGCTCTATCGAGGGCTTGCTGTCGTCGGAAACCGCGAACAACGCCTGCATCGGCGGCGCACTGATCCCCCTGCTGGTTCTTGGCATCCCCGGCTCTCCGCCCGCGGCGGCCCTGATGGGCGCGTTCAAGATCAACAACATCATTCCCGGGCCGACGATCGATCCCGACATCATTCTGCGCGTCGTCGCGATCATGGTCATGGCCTCGTTCACGATGTTCCTGATGGGGCTGTTCACGGCGCGCGTCTTCATCAGGATTTTGCGGATCCCGCAGACGGTTTTCCTGCCTATCGTGATGGTGCTCACCACCATCGGATCGTTCAGCGTGGGCGGCGGTATCAACGACCTGTATCTCATGCTGGGCGTCGGATTCGTCGCGTTCTTCATGAACCTGCTGCGGTATCCCATCGCACCACTGGTGATCGGCGTGATCCTCGGCGGCCTGTTCGACGAGACGTTCCGCCGCGCGCTGCTGATCTCCGAAGGTGATCTTGGTGTCTTTATCAGTCGCCCCGGTGCTGCCATTCTGCTCACACTCAATGTGGCGCTTGTCCTGTCCCAGGTTCCCGCGATCCGCCGCATGTTCGCGCGTCTGCGCAGAAAGGTTGCATAATGCCCTATGCCGTCGTCGTCACCTTCACGATTGCGCCCGGACACATGGCGGATTTCATGCCGCTGATGCGCGCCAACGCCCGTACCAGCATGACAGCCGAGCCCGGTTGCCGTCAGTTCGACGTGGCGACTGACCCCGAGCGCCCCGACGAGGTGTTCCTGTACGAGCTTTACGACGACCGGGTCGCCTTTGACGCGCATCTGGCGTCTGCCCATTTCAAGACATTCGATCAGGCAGTGGCCAAGATGATCGCGTCGAAATCGGTCCTGACCTACCGAACGGTGATCCAAGGACCGATTGGGAGGTGCATGCCGTCAAATACGCCGACCGCAATGCGCGCACGCGGGCCGACAGCTTTATTTTCGACGACGACCACGACGCCCCGCATGCCATGGATTACTACATCTGGGTTCTGCGGCGTGATGGCGAAACCATCGTCGTGGATACTGGTTACGACATGGCAGAGGCAGAACGGCGTGGCCGCCCGATCCGTCTCGACCCCCGCGAGGCCCTGTCACCCCTTGGCATCAGGCCTGAAGATGTCACGACCGTCATCGTCACCCATCTGCACTACGACCATGCCGGTGGGCTGCATCTTTTTCCCCATGCCAGGCTGCACCTGCAGGCGGCGGAAATGGCCTATGCGACCGGTCCCTGCATGTGCCACGACACCCTGCGCATGCCCTTCAGCGCAGACCATGTCTGCGAGGCGATCCGAAGGCTTTATGCCGGAAAGGTCGTCATTCATGACGGCGACGCGCAGATCGTGGAGGGGGTCACCGTGCACTGCATCGGCGGCCATTCGCGCGGCCTGCAGTGTGTCCGCGTCCGCACGCAGGCGGGCTGGATGGTTCTGGCATCGGACGCCGCCCACTACTACGAGAATTTCATGAAGGAAAAGCCGTTCCCCATCGTCGTCGATCTGCAGAACATGCTCGATGGGTTCGCGACGCTGCAACGGCTTGCCTCTGCACCCGGTCTTGTCGTTCCCGGGCATGACCCGCTGGTGCGCGCCGTCTTTCCGGCAGGTGCCGCCCCCCACATCACCCGGCTTGACCCGGGCCCGACCAAAGCGATCCCGCAATGAAGATCGGGGTTATCGCGGATGATTTCACCGGCGCGTCGGACATCGCGCTGACGCTGGCCATGGGAGGCATGGCGACGGTGCAGTATGTCGGCATCCCCTCTGGCCCGGCGACGTCCGTCGATGCAGGGGTCGTGGCGCTCAAGTCGCGCACTATCACGGCGCGGGATGCCGTCTCCCAATCCCTCGCCGCCTGCGACTGGCTGCTGGCTCAGGGTGCGAGGCAAATAATCTTCAAGGTCTGTTCCACCTTCGACAGCACGGCGGACGGCAATATCGGCCCCGTCGCAGCCGCACTCGCCCAGCGCCTGCAGGAAACCCATGTCATCGTCTGCCCGGCCTTTCCCGAAAACGGACGCAGCGTCTATCAGGGCCACCTTTTCGTTGCCGACACCCTGCTGAGCGAAAGCGGGATGCAGGATCATCCGCTGACCCCGATGACCGACCCCGACCTGCGCCGTGTGCTGGCCGCGCAGACCGACTGGCCGGTTCACCACGTTGACTTCCGATGCGTCGACAAAGGGGCCGCGGCCATCGAGGCGGCGCTGCCGGACCAGCCCGCCATGGTCGTCGTCGACGCCCTGCGCGATACCGATCTGATCGAAATCGCAAAGGCCGCCCGCACGCGGAAACTGCTGGTCGGCGGATCGGGGATCGCCATCGGCCTGCCCGCGAACTTCGGTCATTCCGACGCCGCGCCGCCCTGGACGGGACAAAAGGGCAAGGCGGTGATCCTGTCGGGGTCATGCAGTCGCGCGACCCGCGCCCAAGTGTCCGCCTACCCCGGCCCGAAACGCGAGGTTACCGCTGCCGAGGTGATGGAGGACCGTGTGAACGCCGACCTGCTGGCAAGCTGGGTCATGGACACCGACGGCGCACCGCTGATTTACACATCCGCCGATCCCGAAGTCGTGCGTGCGGCACAGGCCAGTTTCGGGCGTGATCAGGTGGCCCGCAAGATCGACGCCCTGTTTACCGAGCTGACGCGGCGGCTGGCGGACCTCGGCGTGCAGCGCATGGTCGTGGCCGGTGGTGAGACCTCGGGTGCCGCCGTTGCGGGGCTCGATGCGACCGCCCTGCGGATCGGCCCCAAACTGGCCCCCGGCGTCCCCGCAATGCTGATAGAGGGGCGCGGTATCGCTCTGGCGCTGAAATCCGGAAACTTCGGCGGGCCGGATTTCTTTGCCGAAAGCCTGTCCCTGATGGAGACCGCGCAATGACCGAAGTGACAAGGATGCGCGACCGGATCGCGCTGTTCGCCAAATCAATCTACGATCGTGGCCTGACTTCGGGGTCGACCGGCAACATCTCGGTGCGTCTGTCGGACGGATCGGTCCTGATGACGCCGACCGGCAGTTCGCTTGGCTTTCTCGACCCCGCCCGCATCAGCCATCTGAGCGCGGACATGACGCTTGTGTCGGGGGATGCGCCCACAAAGGAAATACCGCTGCATACGGCCTTCTACGACACCCGCGCGGAAACCGGTGCCGTCGTGCATCTTCATTCCTGCCATTCCGTGGCGCTTTCAATGATGCCAGATACCGACCCCGACGATGCGATCCCAGCCCTGACGCCCTATCCGATCATGCGCCTTGGCCGGGTGAAACTGCTGCCGTTCTTTCTGCCCGGCGATCCCGGGATGGGCACCGCCGTGCGCGGCCTTGCCGGAAAACGGACCGCCGTGCTGCTGGCGAACCACGGCCCCGTGGTCGCGGGCCGCGCGCTGGAGGCGGCCGTCTACGCCATGGAAGAGCTGGAGGAAGGCGCAAAACTCGCCATGATGACCCGCGGCATGGACCGGATCGGGCTATCGGCCGAACAAATCGCGGAACTGCGGCTGAAATTCCCGAACTAAGCCGAGATCGCCGGCACCGCACAAAAAAGCACTCGCTGCCTTCAATTGCCCCGGGCCCGCGACGCCCCGTTTCCTGCAGCGGTCGCGCGACATTGCACAGACCGTTGCCGCCACACCCACCCCACTTATCCCCAAGAAATGGCTTTACAGGCTTTGCCCCATGTCGCACGATATTGTAGGGACAGAACAAGAACCATACTTTCCCTTGAGTAGGCGCATAGCGATAGCGGGACGGCAAGAGACGCTTCGCACAGGCAGTGAGGGCCAGCCCATGGCATTGACAGAGCAATATCTCGACGCGGATGAACTTCACCCGATCGACCTGGTGGAACACATCGCGGAACACCACGATTGGGAATTCGACCGGATCCACGACGACCAGATCGCTATGGCGGTCGAGGGGCAGTGGCGGACCTATTCGATCACGCTGGCCTGGTCGGCCTATGACGAAACCCTGCGTCTGATCTGTACATTTGAGATGGAGCCGCCCGAGCACCGCCTGCCCGCGCTTTACGAGGCGCTCAACAGCATCAACGACCAGTGCTGGGCTGGCGCGTTTACCTGGTGGGGCGAGCAGAAGATGATGGTCTATCGCTACGGCCTGGTGCTGGCCGGCGACCAGATGGCGGGGCCAGACCAGATCGACACGATGATCAACGCCGCCGTCGCCTCCTGCGAGCGATATTACCCCGCGATCCAACTGGTGACTTGGGCCGAACGCAGCCCGGCGGACGCGGTGCAGGTCGCCATCGCAGAGGCCTACGGGCGCGCCTGACGCTGCACCTATTGTCACCTTGCGCAAGTGGCAGGCGTCGGGGGGGGGCAGCCCCCCGCACCCCCCGAGGTATTTTTGACCAAAAGAAGAACGGGCACATCCAGCCCGAGGTGGTTGTAGCCCCCTGCGCATTTGCCTAGCCTGCGGGCAAGGACGATTGCGGAGGGTGCCACATGACCATGAAAGACATCGCAGATCGCGGGCTTGTCCTGCTGGGCTGCGGCAAGATGGGATCGGCTATGCTTGCGGGCTGGCTCGATGAGGGGTTACCTGCATCATCGGTCTGGATCGTCGACCCTCACCCGTCGGCATGGGTCAACGGGCTGGCCGCCCACGTGAACCTGCCGCTGCCGGACAATCCCGCCGTCGTCGTGGTCGCGGTCAAGCCGCAGATGATGGGCGACGCGTTGCCCGCGATCGTGGCGCTTGGCAACGGCGACACGCTCTTCATCTCTGTCGCGGCGGGGACGACGCTGGTGCGGTTCGAGGCGGTGCTGGGCGGCGGCACGCCCATCGTGCGCGCCATGCCAAACACGCCTGCCGCCGTCAGGCGTGGCATCACCGCGATGATCGGCAACAACGCCGCAACCCCTGCCCATCTCGATACCGCCGAGACCCTGCTGAACGCGGTGGGCCAGACCGTGAGGCTGGACGACGAAAGCCAGATGGATGCGGTGACAGGCGTGTCCGGCTCCGGTCCCGCCTATGTGTTCCACCTGATCGAAACCCTCGCTGCCGCCGGCGTCGCGCAGGGCCTACCCGAGGACATGGCGATGCGGCTGGCCAAGGCCACGGTCGCCGGGGCTGGTGCGCTGGCCGAAGCGGCAGAGGAAGACCCCGGCCAGTTGCGTGTCAACGTGACATCGCCCAACGGCACGACGCAGGCGGCGCTCGAGGTTCTGATGGACGAGGATGACGGCTTTCCTGCGCTGCTCGACCGCGCCGTCGCCGCCGCCACTAACCGTTCGCGGGAACTGGCCGATGGCTGAGATCAGTTTCGATGATTTCCTGCGCGTCGATGTGCGTGTGGGCCGGGTGCTGCGGGCCGAACCCTATCCGGAGGCACGCAAGCCCGCGATCAAGCTCTGGATCGACTTCGGCGACGACATCGGGGAGAAAAAGACCTCCGCCCAGATTACCGCGCATTACACGCCGGAAAAACTCATCGGCAAGCAGGTGCTGGCGGTGGTGAACTTCCCACCGCGCCAGATCGGCAAGTTCATGTCCGAAGTGCTGGTGCTGGGGATGCCTGATGCGGACGGCGAGGTGGTGCTGGTCGGCCCGGACAGCGACGTGCCGGTCGGGGGGCGATTGCATTGAAAAAGCTGCTGATCACGCGGGAGATGCCGGAGGCCACGGTCGCCGCCGCGAAAGAGCGGTTCGATGTGACGCTGCGCAAAACGGCCGATGGACTGACCGAGGATGAAGCCGCCGCCGCGTTGCGCGACCATGACGCTGTGCTGGCCACCTTGGGCGATCAGTTCACGGCAAGGGTATTCACCACCGACAACCTGCGCTGCGGCATCGTGGCGAATTTCGGCGTCGGCTATAACCATATCGACGTGACCGCCGCACGCGCCGCCGGTGTCGCCGTTTCCAACACCCCCGACGTCGTGACCGATGCCACCGCCGACATCGCCATGACGCTGATCCTCGCGACCTGTCGCCGCGCTGGCGAAGGCGAGCGTGTGGTGCGCGCTGGCGCGTGGGGCGGCTGGGGTCCGACGCAGTTTCTGGGGCAGCACGTCACCGGAAAGCGGGTCGGCATCATCGGCATGGGCCGGATCGGTCAGGCCGTCGCCCGACGCTGCCACTACGGGTTCGACATGCCGGTGATCTACTACAACCGCTCCCGCAAGGAGGTCGAGGTGCCCGCGCGGCAGGTCGACACGCTCGATGCGCTGATGGGCCAGGCCGATATCGTCGTGGTCACCGTGCCGGGCGGGGCCGAAACCGCCAAGCTGGTCGATGCCGACGCCATCGCCGCGATGCAGCCGCATGGCGTGCTGATCAACGTCGCGCGCGGCGATGTGGTGGACGAGGACGCGCTGATCGCGGCCTTGCAGGAACGGCGCATCTTCGGCGCAGGGCTGGACGTCTATGCCGCCGAACCATACGTACCCCCTGCCCTGCGCGCACTCGACAACGTCGTGCTGCTGCCGCATTTGGGCACCGCTGCGCTGGAAGTGCGCGAGGCAATGGGGCAGATGGCGCTGGATAACATCATCGCATGGGACGCGGGAACGCCGCTGCCCAACGGGCTGACGTGAACGCCACCCGAACAATCTGAATTGGAAACGCATATGAACACCGATCTGCTGAAGAAACTCTGCGAAATGCCGGGCGTGCCGGGGCATGAACACCGCGTCCGCGCGCTGATCGAAAGCGAGATCGCGGACCTGTTCGACGACGTGCAGACCGACGCCATGGGCACCCTGATCTGCCGCCGGGACGCCACGACCAAGGATGCGCCGAAGGTCATGCTCCTCTGTCACATGGACGAGATCGGCTTTCTGGTCAGCCACATCGACAAGAAGGGGTATCTCTACCTGCAACCAGTGGGCGGGTTCGATCCGCGCAATCTCTTCTCGCGCCGGGTGCTGGTCTGCACCGACGACGGCGATTTCAAGGGCGTGATGAACCCCGGTGGCAAACCGATCCACATCTCCTCCGCCGACGACCGCAAGAAAATTCCCGAAGTGGGCGAATTCTTCGTCGATCTCGGGATGGGCAAGAAGGCGCATGACCACGTCAAGGTCGGCGATTTCGTGGTCATGGACGAACCGTTCATCGAAGTGGGCGACAAGTTCGTGTCCAAGGCGCTGGACAACCGCATCGCCTGCTGGCTCGGGATCGAGGCTGTCCGCAAGCTGGGCGACAAGGGGCGCGGGGCGGAAATCCACGTGGCCTTCACCACGCAGGAAGAGGTCGGCCTGCGCGGTGCCCGCACCGCCGCCTTCAAGGTCCTGCCCGACATCGGCATCGGTATCGACACGACGCTGGCCTGCGATACCCCCGGCATCCCCGACAAGGACGCGACGACAACGCAGGGCGACGGTTTCGGCCTGCATGTGCGCGATTCGTCCTTCATCGCCGACCGCGACCTGGTGAAAGAGATCGAGGCGGTGGCCAAGGCAAACGACATCCCCTACCAGCGCACCATGCTGGCCGCAGGCGGGCAGGACGGGGCCGCCGCACAGCAGGCCGCCGCCGGGGCGCGGGCGGTGGGGATCGTGGTGGGGACGCGCTACATCCACACCGTGACAGAGATGATCCACAAGGATGACCTGCAAGCCGCGCTCGATATCCTCGTCGCCTATCTGGCGACCTTCGACTGACGCGCTCAGCGTGTCTTGTAGGTCAGCGCGTGCCGGATCAGCAACCGCAGCCGGTCCGGCACGATGTCATCATTTGTGGCAAAGATCACGCCCCGGTTGCCGTCGATCACATCGTCATCAGGAAACTGCGCCGCATAGGCCCCGATCACCCCGGATTGGCAATGCGCATAGAGGCCGCAGCCGCCACCCTTGGGCACTGCGATCCGCAGCGTCGTGCCGGTCTTGACCAGATAGGAGGGCTGCCCCCACTTCAGCGTTTCGGTGACCGGCCCGACCTGCGGCATGTCCCTCGCCGTCTCATACACCAGATCGCGCAGGCGCATCGCCATGGCGCGGCTGTCGGGCGGAAACGCGGCATAGGCGGCAGCGACGGCGGGTGTGGCGAAATCAGTGATCATGCGCCGCACCGACCGCATCCTGCACCCGCTGCACATAGGCCATCAGCGCATCATCGCCCGACACCCGGCGGGATTGTTCGGTCTCGACCGGTGCGGCGGCAAGCGCCTGCAACACGGCACCCACGCTGAAATCGGGCAGCGTGATCCTGTCACCCAGCAGGAAATCCTGACCGTCGAGCAGTGCGGTGATGGCCTGCAGGTCCTGTTCCAGCAACGCCAGCCTGTCCTCTTCAGACATCCTGCCCAGCCCCTGCGCGTGCATCCCGCGCAGGACACCCTTGCGGATGCGCCCGGTGATCAGACCTCGCAAAACGCCGGGGATGTCGCCGAAGAACGTGTCGCGCAGCACGGGCCAAGCGGCATCGTTGCCCCACCGGTCGAGCGTGCCGAGGAAATACATATGCGCCTCGGCCATGCGGATCAGCGCATGGCCCTGAGCCTTCTGCCGCGGCGTGGCATCGCCCCAGAAATCCGCGCCTTTGTCAGTCAGAAAATCCGCGATCCGCCCGCTTTCCGGGATCAGCGTCGCGCCGTCGCGCAGCACCGGCAGCTTGCTGTAGGGCATCTTGCGCGGATCGTTGGTATCCTCGCGGGTCCAGTCGACCCCGGCATAGTCGAGCAGCCACATCGCCTTGACGCAAAAGCTGCTGGGACTGGCCACGCCGAAGGCCGGGGGAAAGGTGATGAGGGTGTACATATGCATCTCCTGTTGAACGATGCCGGGATATCGCGGCTTGCTGACATATTATGGCAGCAGATATGTTATGATGCACCATGACCCGCACCAACCGTCTCTTTCAGCTGATGCAGGCGCTGCGCAGCCATCATCCGCCCGTCACCGCCGCCACGCTGGCCGCCGATACCGGCGTATCGCTGCGCACGCTTTATCGCGACATCGACGCGCTCAGGGGCTTGGGCGCAGTGATAGACGGCACCGCAGGCTATGGCTATGCCCTGACAGAGGACCCGGCCCTGCCGCCGATGATGTTCACCGACGAGGAGATCGAGGCGCTGGTGCTCGGTCTGCGCGACGTACAGGCCATTGCCGACCCGGCGCTGGCCGACGCGGCGGGCAGCGCGCTCACAAAACTGCACGCCCGCCTGCCGAGTGCGCAGGCGCACCGCCTGAAACACGCCGTGCTTTCGGTCAACCGGCTGCACCGCCCGCCGCCGCCGCAGGTTGACGTGGCGGCCCTGCGCACTGCCGCGTGGGAGGAGCGCACCGTCCATCTGCTCTATACCGATGCGAAAGGGGCCGACACCGACCGCGTCGTCGATCCATTAGGTATCGTCTATGTGCAGGACCGCCTGAGCCTCGTCGCCCACTGCCATCTTCGCGCCGACACCCGCATCTTTCGCATCGACCGGATGCGCGCCCTCACCGTCACCGATCAGAGCTTCCGCCCCAGACGTGTCCCGATGCTGCGGGATGCGCTGGTGCAGATCAGGGCAGGATATGCGGCGGCGATGGACAAGGTGCCGGATCAGGACGACTGATTTGCCGCATTTCCCCGACGCGACCCACCTGATATTCCAGCGAAGCAGGTCCGCAGCACGGGGCCGCTAAATCTTGGTGACGACTGACTTGAAAATCCTCATCCTCGGCGGCTACGGCGTGTTCGGCGGGCGGCTCGCCACATTGCTGGCCGACATCCCGGACCTCGACATCCTGATCTGCGGGCGCAGCGCGGCCAGGGCGCAGGCATTCTGCGACGGCTTCGCAGGTCGCGCGACCGCCACGCCGCTGGCGCTCGACCGGGAAGAGATCGACAGGCACCTGCCGCAGATCGCGCCCGACCTGCTGGTCGACGCCTCCGGCCCGTTTCAGGCCTACGGCGATGCGCCCTACCGCGTGCTCGAAGCCTGCATCCGCCACCGCGTCCCTTACCTCGATTTCGCGGATGGCGCGGATTTCGTCTTCGGCGTCAGCCGCTTCGATGCTGCGGCACGCGCGGCGGGCATCTTCGCGCTGTCGGGCGTCAGCAGCTTTCCGGTGCTGACCGCCGCCGTCCTGCGCGAGATCGCGAAAACCATGGACATCACCCGCGTCACCGGCGGGATCGCGCCCTCGCCTCACGCGGGCATCGGGCTGAACGTGATGCGCGCGGTCGTCAGCTACGCCGGCAGCCCGGTCAAACTGATGCGCGACGGCAAGCCCGCCACGGCACCCGGGCTGGCCGAAAGCAGGCGCTACACGATCGCGGTGCCCGGCCATTTGCCGCTGCGCAACATCCGCTTCTCGCTGGTCGACGTGCCGGATCTGCAGGTCCTGCCGCCCGAACACCCGACTTTGCGCGACATCTGGATGGGCGCGGGCCCGGTGCCGGAAATCCTGCACCGGATGCTCAACCTGCTGGCCCGCGCCCGCGCGCGGCTGCGCCTGCCGCCCCTCACACCGCTGGCACCGTTCTTCTACCGGGTGCTGAACCTGATGCGGTTCGGCGCGCATCGTGGCGGCATGTTCGTGCAGGCCGAAGGCACCCGCGAATGCCAGCCAGTCACCCGGTCGTGGCACCTGCTGGCTGAAGGCGACGACGGCCCCTTCATCCCGTCGATGGCGGTAGAGGCACTGGTGCGCAAGATGCTGGACGGCGATCGCCCTGCCCCCGGCGCGCGGCCCGCGACGCGGGCGCTCGAACTGGCGGATTACGACCGTCTGTTCGCGCGGCGGACGATCTTCACCGGCTGGCGCGATGGCGACGACCCGGACCAACCGCTTTACCGCCGCGTTCTGGGAACGGCGTTCGACGATCTGCCGCCGGTCGTGCGCGCGCTCCACGACAGCGCGCAACCACGCCGCTGGTCAGGCAGCGCGCAAGTCAAGCGTGGCAACGGCCTGATCGCCCGCACGCTGGCCCGGCTGTTCGGTTTTCCGCCCACCGCGCAGAACGTGCCGGTCTCGGTCACGTTCACACCCAAAGGCGGCGCAGAGCTCTGGACACGCAGATTTGGCAACCAGACGTTCTCCTCTCTTCAGGATCGCGGCACCGGGCGCTTGGCACATCTGCTGACAGAGAAGTTCGGCCCCGTCGCCGTCGCCCTCGCACTGCGCGTGGCGGACGGACGCCTGCAACTGATCCCGCGGCACTGGTCGTTTCTGGGGCTGCCACTGCCCAAAACGCTGCTGCCCGGCGACCAGAGCTTTGAATATGCCAGCGACGACACGTTCCATTTCGACGTGACGATCAGCGCACCGCTCATCGGCACCATCACCGCTTATCGCGGCCACCTCCGGCCCGATCCGCCCTCATAGGCGCGGGCCGAACTCTTCCAGCACCCGCACATAGACCGCGCGCTTGAACGGCACGATATTGGCCACCAGGTCCTCCTTGGGCATCCATTTCCACGCCGAAAATTCGGGATGTTCGGTGGCGATGTCGATATCCTCGTCGCTGCCGTGGTAACGGAATAGGAACCACTTCTGCTCCTGCCCGCGATAGCGCCCTTTCCAGATTCGCGGCACCAGATCGACAGGCAGGTCATAGGCGATCAGCCCCGCGCTTTCCGCCTCGATCGTGACCAGCTTTTCGGTGACCCCGGTTTCCTCCCACAACTCGCGCAGGGCGGCGTCGCGCGTCGTCTCGCCGGGGTCGACACCACCCTGCGGCATCTGCCAGGCTTCCTGATCACGGTCGCGCCGCTGGCCCACGAACACATGGCCGCGCGTGTTGGCCAGCATGACGCCGACACAGGGCCGGTAGGGAAGCTGCGCGATTTCGTCAGGGGTCATAAAGCTGCCTTGGTGTGTCATCTGTCCTGCCTTTCCATTTGGACAAAACCTAGGGCGAGGTCCAGCAGTTATGCGATAACAATGAGGCTACCCGGGGTCAGGCGCTGCGCGATCCAGCGCAGATGATCGCGGCGGAACGCGACACAGCCCGCGGTGGGATAGCCGGGCCTGCGCCATTGGTGCAGAAAAATCGCCGACCCGCGCCCCGGCACCGCATCCGGCCAGTTCCAGTCGGTCAGCAGGATCAGGTCGTACATCGGGTCGGCCCGCCGCAGCGCCTCGTGGCTGGCGGCATAGGGCGCGCTGACCTGACGGTTGTATTGCGGATCGTCCGGCGCGTCCGACCACAGGTCACCGGGCCGGATCGGTCTGGCCCACCGCGCGGGCCGTGCCATGCGGTCGGGCCGGTAGAGCATCCCGACGATCCGGTGCACTCCGCGCGGCGTGGCTCCGTCTCCCTCGGCTTTCGTATCCGGATCGACCAGCCCGCAGCGCCCGACGGCATGCGGAAACCGGCGTCCCAGAAACCGGACATGGGTCGGCATTACCACCAGATCGTCCGGGCGCACCGGACAGGCTTTCCGTGTAAGTCTGTGCCCAGATGCCGGCAAAGGACCTGCATCCAATGCCTGTTCCGGAAATTGCGCCCGCTTCACAGATCATGCCCCGATTTTGCGGCCTTCGTCGCCAGATAGCCGTGATTGTGCGGGTTCGCACCGACCCGCAGCGGCACCCTTTCGGCCACCGTGATCCCGCAGGATTGCAGCTTGGTGACCTTGGCCGGGTTGTTGGTCAGCAGCCGCACCGCGCCGAACCCCATCCGCCGCAATATCTCTGCTCCGATCCGGAAATCGCGCTCGTCATCCTCGAACCCCAGCCGGTGGTTGGCGTCGACGGTATCGAACCCCTGATCCTGCAGCGAATAGGCGCGCATCTTGTTGGCCAGGCCGATGCCCCGCCCCTCCTGATTGAGGTAAAGCAGCACGCCCTCGCCTGCGTCGCCCATCTGTTGCAGCGCCGCGCGCAGCTGTGGCCCGCAATCGCATTTCAGCGACCCCAGAAGATCGCCGGTGAAACAGGCCGAATGCAGCCGCGACAGCACAGCTCTGTCCCGTGCCGGTCGGCCAATCTCGATGGCGTAATGCTCTTCTGCGCCATCGTCGGGGCGGAAGATATGCAGCCGCCCGGCCTCCGACACTTCCAGCGGCAGGCGGGCGGATATGATTGGGCTGAGCGGCGACAGCCCGGTATCCAGCGCGGCAGAGACAGGCACCACGGTCAGGTCGTGAGCCAGCGCGAATCCGGCGTCCGTCACCGGCAGCACCACAGCTGCAGGCAGCAGCCGCGCCGCCTTGCACAGCGCGATCGCGGCGCGGTGCAGATCAGCCCCGCCGCTGCGCTCCGATTGCAGCGGCCCCTTCATCGGATGCCGCAGATCGTCCGCCGGGTCGGCCAGCGCCCTCACCCAGGCCAGCGTCACATCGGGCGGCAAAACGATCCGCGCCAGATCACCGTCGTAGGCGCGCGCGCGCAACGTCTCCGCCCGCCAGCGTGTCACCGCGATCACGGGCGCGCCGCCCAATCCGCGCAGATCGGCCAACCGCACCGCGTCAAGTGTCTCGGCGGCGCAGACGAGCGCCTGCCCGCCCGCCCCGTCATCCACCACCACCGGCACGCCCATCCGCAGATCGGCCCGCGCCCGCGCCAGTTTTTCCGTCATGTCGGGGCCGAAACTCATGCACCATCGCCTTTCATTTGTTTCATCTTCTAGCCGCTGATGCCCGAAAGTGAAACATAACCCGGCGATATCACACGTCCGTGTGAATTTCCCGCGCCGTCGCTTGTCCCGACCGTGTCTTGGACACAAATTTAGACCAACAGCAAAGGGCTTTCACGATGGCACAACTGAAGAAAATTCTTCTCGTCGACGACGACGACGACCTGCGCGAGGCGTTGGGCGAACAACTGATCATGACCGAGGACTTCGACGTGTTCGAGGCCGACGACGGGGCCAGCGCCATGGCCAAGGCGAAAGAGGCGCTCTACGATCTGGTCATCCTCGACGTGGGTCTGCCCGATACCGACGGGCGCGAACTCTGTCGCCTGATGCGCAAGCAGGGTGTCAAATCGCCCATCGTCATGCTCACCGCGCAGGACAGCGACGCGGACACGATCTACGGCCTTGACGCCGGCGCGAACGACTATGTCTCCAAGCCCTTCAAGTTCCCCGTGCTGCTCGCCCGCATCCGCAGCCAATTGCGCACACACGAACAGTCAGAGGACGCGGTGTTCCAGCTTGGGCCATATACGTTCAAGCCCGCCCAGAAGATGCTGATCACCGAGGACGACAAGAAAATCCGCCTGACGGAAAAGGAAACCAATATCCTCAAGTTCCTCTACCGCGCGACCGAAGGCGTCGTCGCCCGCGACGTGCTGCTTCACGAGGTCTGGGGCTATAACGCGGGGGTCACCACACACACCCTTGAGACGCACATTTACCGCTTGCGCCAGAAAATCGAACCGGATCCGTCAAATGCCCGCCTTCTTGTGACCGAATCCGGCGGCTATCGTCTGGTGGCATGAGATTCGTAATTTCCGCGGGAACCATCCGTGTGACCGTGACGTTACGACACTGAATCCTCCGGTGGCGGGATATCAAAGCCACCATCCTCCCTGTTGGACTTGTCCGGGCCTCCGTGCCCGGACTTTTTTTCCAAGACGTCGCACAGGAACGTTCCGCCCCGGCAGGCGTTGAGCGATAACTGCAACGAACACAGGGATTTTCACCATGAAAACCGCCAAAGACTATCTCGATGCCGCCAATGAAACCGTCCCCAAAATGTCGGCGGAAGAGGCGATCGAAATCCACAAAGCCGGCAACGGCACCTTCATCGACGTGCGCGACAGTGGCGAAATCGCCAAATCCGGCACCATCAAGGGCGCGCACCGCATCACACGCGGCATGATCGAATTCCGCGCCGACCCGGCGATGGAGCAACTCTTCGATCCGGCGCTGAAGGACAAGGATGCGCCCTACTACCTGATCTGCGGCGCCGGTGGGCAGGCCGCCCTGACCGGCAAAACGATGCAGGACATGGGTTTCACCAACGTCACCAATATCGGCGGTTTCCCCGGCTGGAAAGAGGCCGGCGGCCCGACCGAAGACGGCTGAGACATCCGGTAATCCTGACTTGCCAGATCAAGAGATTATGCGGTTATATTTACCGCATAACCTTTTTTTTTGGAGACACATTTATGAAACTTCTCAAAACACTGCTGGCCGGTCTGGTCGCCGCATCCGCATTTGCGTCGCAGGCCATGGCGCAGGACATGGCATGGCGGCTCAACAACCGCTCCGGCGTGACACTGTATGAATTCTATACCTCGCCCACGTCGAATCCCTACTGGGGTCCCGACGGCTTGGGTGCCAATGTCCTGCCCAGCGGATCCAGCGCGACGGTGCTCGTTCCCAACGGCCAGGCGCTGTGCAACTTCGACCTGCGCTTCGTTTTCGTCGACGGCACCGTGATGACCGACCGGGTCAATATGTGCCAGATGGCGTCCTACACGATCAACTGATCGGCGTGAAAACAAGTCGGGACGGGCGCGGGCAACCGCGCCCGTCTCGCGTTTCACGCGACGAAATCGTCGCGCGCAAACCCTTGCAGATACAGCAGCGCCGTCAGGTCACCGTGGTTGATCCGCACGTCGCACTCCGCCTGCACCGCGGGTTTGGCGTGCAGCGCCACGCCGGTGCCCGCAAGCGACAGCATCCCCAGATCGTTCGCACCATCGCCCACGGCCAGCACGTCGGAGGGGGTCAGCCCGCGCGCCTGCGTAATCTCTTCCAACGCCTGCACCTTTGCCGCCTTGCCCAGAATGGGTCGCGCCGCCTGCCCGGTCAGTTTGCCGTCGGCGACCAGCAGGGTATTCGCCCGGTGTTCGTCGAAACCCAGATCGGCCGCGATGCGCGCCGTGAACGCGGTGAACCCGCCCGACACCAGCGCGCAATAGGCCCCATTGGCCTTCATCGTCTGCACCAATGTGCGCCCGCCCGGCATCAACGTGATCCGCTCCGCAAGCACCTTGCCGATCACCGCCTCGTTCAGCCCGGCAAGCAGGCCGACCCGTTCGTCCAGCGCCGCCTCGAAATCCAACTCACCGTTCATCGCCCGCGCCGTGATTTCTGCCACGCGCCCGCCGACGCCCGCTTCGGCAGCAAGCTCGTCGATACATTCCTGTTGGATCATCGTGCTGTCCATGTCGGCCAGCAATACGCGCTTGCGGCGGTTCGCGCTTGGCTGCACCACCAGATCGACACCCTGCGCCTGCAGATCGGCCCAGACATCCCAGCGATTGGCAGGCACCTGTGGGACGGAGAACGCCGCCGCCGCGTCGACACCGAGCCAGACCGCATCGCCGCCGCCCCAGGCGTTGCGCAGGGCCTCCACCAGCGCGCCCGACAGGCCGCCCCCGATCAGTGTCACCGTAAACAAGGCCGCTTCCCCCGCATCGCCACGTCAAAGCCCCGCAAAAGCGCGGCAGCGGTGGTCTAGCGCCAATGCGACGACTGTGAAACCCCGCGCGGGGGCCGTCAGCCGGCGATCTGCAGCGACAGCATCCAGACACCCATCCCCAGCATGACGAGATTCTCCGTCAGTGAGATAAAGCCGAGCGGCACGTTCGATCCACCGCCGACACAGGCGCAGGTCAGTTCGCGTTTGTCGATATAGACGGCCTTGATCACGCTGACCGCGCCGATCGTGCCGATGAATATTCCGACCGGTGCGACCAGCCAGATCAACGCGCTGCCCGTCCCGATCAGTGTCATCATGCCGACACCGGCATAAAGTTCGGCAAAGGGATAGGCATAGCCATAGGGCACGTAGCTCCGGGCCAGCAGGTCGTAACCCAGAAAACCGTTCACGAAACCTTCGATATCCTGCAGTTTCTGAACCGCAAGAACCACCATCGACGTGGCGAAGAACCACTTTAGCCATGTGATGATCGGGAATCCGTCGTAAAAGTTCAGGACGATGGCCAGCGCCATCAGCGCAGTACAGGCGAAAATGGCGATGACCGGGGCATAGGTCGTGTCATCCTTCTCCAGCACCCTGTAGCCAAAATACTTTTTCAGATCGGTATAGCCCCCGATCCGCTCGCCATCGACAAAGGCCTGCGGCGTCGTCTTGACGTCATGTGCCGCCTTGAAGGCTTCGATCTCGGCACGGCTTTGCAGCAGGTTGTCGTCGACGGCATAGCCCTTCCGCTCCAGCATGGATTTCGCCTTGAGCCCGAACGGGCAAAGGTGCCCCGGCATCGCCATGCGGTAAAGAGAGGCCGCCTTTGCCGCCCCTGTGCTTTTCCGACGCGCCGCCTCGGGGCCGTCGATAATATCAGATGCCGTCATGCCAATCTCCGTTCATAAGAGTGCGGGGCCGCCCACGCGGGCGACATCGCACCGAAATACCTGCCATCGCCACGCGCAAAGGTCGCCGCGGCTTTCATGATGCGCCTGTCTCACAATCATTGTATGATTCCGGGATAGCCCGCACCCGCTCGACACATATACCCCTACGGGGTATATGCCAAGGGGTCAGATCAGCAAGGATGCCCGCGCATGAAAGCCAACAGGGAAAAGACACTGAACCGTCTGTCGCGGCTCGAAGGGCAGGTGCGCGGCGTCGCGCGGATGGTCGAGGAAGACCGCTACTGCATGGACATCCTCGCGCAGACGGCTGCAATCAGGTCAGCACTCCTCGGCGTCGAAAAGCTGGTTCTTGAAAATCACGCCGACCATTGCGTCGAGACGGCCATTCAAAGCGGCGACCCGGAGGAGCAGCGCGCAAAGTTCGATGAATTGATCGGGCTTTTGCAAAAGGCTTCGAAATAGGCGGCCGCCTCGCAGTCGCCAAGCTGACCGGCGACCCTGCATTTATCAGTTGCTGTCCTCAAGGCACCGGCATATGTCTGGCGGCGGGACACCCTTCCCCAACGAAGGGCGCATATCTGTGAGGATACCAGAATGGTAACGACGACCACGGCACGCACAGGCGTGTCCAAACCCGACGTGCGGCCGGCAAACCCGCGCTTCTCTTCCGGCCCCTGTGCCAAACCCCCGACATTCAGCCTGGAAACGCTCTCCGACGCACCGCTCGGCCGCTCGCACCGTGCCGCCGTCGGCAAGGCAAAGCTGGCCGAGGCGATCGATCTCACCCGCGACATCCTGGGCGTGCCGGACGATTACCGCATAGGGATCGTCCCCGCCTCCGACACCGGCGCGTTCGAGATGGCGATGTGGTCGCTGCTGGGCGAACGCCCGGCCGAGATGGTCGCCTGGGAAAGTTTCGGCGCGGGCTGGGTCACGGATGTGGTCAAGCAGTTGAAGATCGACGCACAGGTGCATACTGCCGACTACGGCCAGATCGTCGACATGGCCGCGCTGAACTACGACCACGACGTCTGTTTCACCTGGAACGGCACGACCTCCGGCGTGCGCATGCCGCACGGGCGTATGATCCCGGCGGACCGCGATGGGTTGACGCTCTGCGATGCCACCTCCGCCGCCTTCGCGCAGGGCCTGCCGTGGGGCAAGCTCGATGTCACCACCTTTTCTTGGCAGAAGGTCATGGGCGGAGAGGCGGCGCACGGCATGCTGATCCTGAGCCCCCGCGCCGTCGAACGGCTCGAATCCTACACCCCCGCCTGGCCCCTGCCCAAGATCTTCCGCCTCACCAAGGGCGGCAAACTGATCGAAGGTATCTTTCGCGGCGAGACGATCAACACCCCCTCCATGCTTGCGGTCGAAGACTACCTGCAGGCTCTGAAATGGGGCCAGTCCATCGGCGGCCTGCCTGCACTCAAGGCCCGTGCCGACGCCAACGCGCAGGCGATCTTCGACTTCTGCGATGCCAACGACTGGATCGCCAACCTGGCCGAAGACCCCGCCACCCGTTCCAACACCTCCGTCTGCCTGAAATTCACAGACGACCGGATCAAGGATGGTGCCACTTTCGCCAAGGCTGTCGCCAAGCGGCTGGAAACCGAAGGCGTGGCTTTCGACGTAGGCGCTTACCGCGACGCACCCGCAGGTCTGCGCATCTGGTGCGGGGCCACGGTGGAAACCGCCGACATTCAGGCGCTGCTGCCCTGGCTGTCATGGGCGTTCCACGCCGAAATCGCCGACCTGTAATCGAACTTTCGCCAAAAATTCGGCGCTTCCGATTATTCGCCGAATAATCGGCCTCCCAAAGGACACGACAAAATGCCTAAAGTTCTCATCTCCGACAAACTTTCCGACGCCGCTGTGCAAATCTTCCGCGATCGCGGGATCGACGTCGATTTCCAGCCCGATCTGGGCAAGGACAAGGACCTGCTCCTTGCCGCCATCCCGCATTACGACGGCCTCGCCATCCGCTCCGCCACCAAGGCCACGGAAAAGATCATCAAGGCCGCGAAAAACCTCAAGGTGATCGGCCGCGCCGGGATCGGCACCGACAACATCGACAAGGATGCCGCCTCCAAGGCCGGGATCATCGTGATGAACACGCCGTTCGGCAACATGATCACGACCGCAGAACACGCCATCGCCATGATGTTCGCGGTGGCGCGCCAGATCCCCGAGGCCAGCGCCTCTACCCACGCCGGCAAATGGGAAAAGTCGAAATTCATGGGCGTGGAGCTTACCGGCAAGACGCTGGGTGTCATCGGCGCGGGCAATATCGGCGGCATCGTCTGCGACCGCGCCCGCGCGCTCAAGATGAAGGTCATGGCCTACGACCCCTACCTGGGGGAGGAAAAGGCCGAAAAGATGGGCGTGAAAAAGGTCGAACTCGACGAACTGCTGGCCCATGCCGATTTCATCACCCTGCACGTCCCTTACACTGACCAGACCGCCAATATCCTCTCTGCCGAAAACATCGCCAAGACCAAAAAAGGCGTGCGCATCGTCAACTGCGCCCGCGGCGGTCTGGTGGACGAGGACGCGCTGGCCGAAGCCCTGAAATCCGGCCATGTCGCCGGGGCCGCCTTCGACGTCTTCGCCAAGGAACCGGCGACGGACTCGCCGCTCTTCAACCTGCCCAACGTCGTCGTCACCCCGCATCTGGGCGCCGCCACGACGGAGGCACAGGAAAACGTCGCCCTGCAGGTGGCCGAACAGATGTCGGATTATCTGCTCACCGGTGCGGTCTCCAATGCGCTCAACATGCCTTCCGTCACCGCCGAAGAGGCAAAGGTCATGGGGCCGTGGATCAAACTCTCGGGTCATCTGGGCAATTTCATCGGCCAGATGACGGACGAGCCGATCAAGGCGATCAACATCCTGTACGATGGCGCGGTGTCCGACATGAACCTTGGCGCGCTGACCGCCGCCACCATCGCCGGCATCCTGAAAAAGGCGAATCCCGATACCAATCTGGTCAGCGCCCCGATCATCGCCAAGGAACGCGGGATCAACGTTTCGACCACCCGGCAGGACAAATCCGGCATGTTCGACGGCTATATCAAGGTGACCGTCGTGACCGGCAAACGCGAACGCTCGGTCGCGGGCACCGTGTTTTCCGACGGCAAGCCGCGCTTCATCCAGATCAAGGGCATCAACATCGACGCCGAGGTCGGCGCGCATATGCTCTACACCACAAACGAGGACGTGCCGGGCATCATCGGCGCATTGGGCAACACGATGGGCAGCAACGGCGTGAATATCGCGAACTTCACGCTGGG
Source organism: Yoonia sp. KMU-150 (assembly GCF_056858355.1). Lineage (NCBI taxonomy): Bacteria > Pseudomonadati > Pseudomonadota > Alphaproteobacteria > Rhodobacterales > Paracoccaceae > Yoonia > Yoonia sp. KMU-150. The sequence goes on along the minus strand of NZ_JBXEQF010000002.1, from coordinate 610,065 downwards.
CCGCTCAGCGGCCAAAGGCGAGGCCATCGCCCTGCTCTACGTCGATGAACCGGTGCCGGATGTCGCCATTGCCGCACTGCGGGAGACGGGCTTGTTCAACCAGATCAAACCTTTGTCCTTCGACGTCTGACGAACCGCCCCGACTGCCGGGATGGCGGGCGGGGCGCATTGCCCGGAAGGGCAACAGCGGCGCAGGCCGGAAAGCAACTGACATGATCTATGCCATCGGCGACATCCACGGCCAGAACGATATGTTGGCCCACGCCCTTTCGCTCATCGAAACCGACGGCGGCCCGGACGCCGAAATCGTGTTTCTGGGCGACTACACCGACCGTGGTCCCGACAGCCGCGCGGTAATCGACCGGCTCATCGCCGGGCGTGACGCAGGCCGCAACTGGCATTTCGTCAAGGGTAATCACGACCGTTTCTTTTCCGGCTACGTGCGCGCCGGGCGCGGCCACGATCCGCGCGTGGCCTCCGGCATCCATTGGCTGAACCCGCGTCTGGGCGGCGACACGACGCTCGCGTCCTACGGCTTGACCGGAAAATTCACCTTCGCGCCGCACACCCGTGGCGACCTGCAACAGTTTCTCTATTGCGATACCCCAGACGGGCGGCTGATGCCGGACCAGTTTCGCGAAATGGCGCAGGACTGCGTGCCCGATACCCATCTTGATTTTCTCGACAGCCTGCCGCTGACCCATCTCACCGACGATCTGCTCTTCGTGCACGCGGGCCTGCGCCCCGGCATCGATCTGGCCCTGCAGGACCCGGAAGACCTTTTGTGGATTCGCGATGGCTTTCTCGACAGCGATCACGATTTCGGGCGTCTGATCGTGCATGGTCACACCGCGCTCGACGCGCCGCAGCATCACGGCAACCGGGTCAATCTGGATGGCGGTGCGGGCTTTGGCCGCCCGCTTGTCCCCGCCGTGTTCGAGGGGCGGAACTGCTGGTTGCTCACGGATCACGGCCGCCAGCCACTGACACCCTGACGGCGCTTTCCCCCGACCGCGCAACAGGCTACACCCGCGCAATGCCGCGCCAGTTCGCCACCCTCGCAGACCTCTACGCCCACGGGGCCGACAGCGTCATCGACGTCCGCTCCCCCGCCGAATACGCCGAGGATCACGTTCCGGGTGCCGTCAACCTGCCCGCGCTGTCGAACGCCGAACGGGCCGAGGTCGGCACGATGTACAAACAGGTCTCGCCGTTCCTCGCCCGCAAGCTGGGCGCCTCGCTGGTGCTGCGCAACGTGGCCGATCATATCGCGGGGCCGCTGAAAGACCGGGACGGTGCGTGGCAACCGCTGGTCTACTGCTGGCGGGGCGGCCAACGGTCCGGCGTGTTCACCACGATCCTGACCGAAATCGGCTGGCGCGCCGATACGGTGAAGGGCGGCTATCAAAGCTACCGGCGGCTGGTGCAGGACTATCTTTATGAACAAACGCTGCCGCAACGCCTGATCCTGCTCGACGGCTATACCGGCACCGCCAAGACAGCCCTGCTGCCACGCCTCGCCGTGCGCGGCGTGCAGACCCTCGATCTCGAAGGGCTCGCCCGCCATCGCGGCTCTCTGCTGGGCACCATGCCCGGCGGTCAGCCCAGCCAGCGCGGGTTCGAATCGGCACTGGCACAGGCGCTGGTGTCGCTCGATCCCGCGCGTCCCACGGTGGTGGAGGCCGAAAGCAGCAAGATCGGACGGCTCAACCTGCCACCCGCGCTCTGGTCGGCGATGATCGCGGCCCCGCGTATTGACCTGACCGCGACGCTGGATGCCCGCGTCGCCTATATCGCGCAGGACTATGCCGACATTCTGCGCGACCCCGATACCGTGCGCAAACGCCTCGCCCCGCTGCACCGCATCCGCGGCCATGCCACCGTCGACCGCTGGCAGGCGCTGCAAGACGCGGACGATTTTACCGGACTCGCCCGCGCACTCATGGCCGATCACTACGATCCGTCCTACGCCAAGTCCCGCCGCACGAATAGACACGAGACACTCGCCGAAATCCACGCCGAAACGCTGGACGATACCGGGCAGGAAAGAACGGCGGACGCGATTGCGGAAATCATCAGTCGCGCAGAATGATAACGCCCGCATCGTTCGTCAATTCTCCAATAATCGCAGATCGATACCCGGCGTTCTCCAAGTTCTGCATCAGCTTCTCCGCCGAAGCCTCTGGCACCGCAGCCAAAAGCCCGCCCGCGGTCTGCGGATCAAACATCAGATCGACCAGCGGACTTTCCGCGACATTAACCATATCGACACCCGCGCGGTTGGCGGGATAAAGGCTGGACCTTACGCCCGCCTCGGCCAGTTTCAGCGCGCCCTGCATCAGCGGCACTTGTTCCAGGACGATCTCCGCACCGGTGCCGGAGGCGTCGCAAATCCCAGCCAGATGTCCCGCAAGACCGAAACCGGTCACGTCGGTCATGGCGTGGGCGCCCTGCAAAATCTCTGCCGCCTTGCCCTGCGGTTGCTGCATCAGCGCCAGACAGGCGGCGACATCGGCCCCCGCCGCCTGCATCTGCATCTCCGCCGCCATGATCACGCCAGAGCCAAGCGGCTTGGTCAGGATCAGCACGTCACCAGGACACCCGCCCGCCAACGTGATCGGTGTGCTGTCCGCCAGCCCCGTCACCGTCAGCCCGATCGTCAACTCATCCCCGACGGAGGTATGCCCGCCGACGATCGCGGCCCCGGCCGCGCGCACGACGCCGCCGACCGCCGCCATCACCTCGCGCAGCGTGCGGCGTTGGAGTTCGTCCGACAGACGCGGCAGGATCAGATTCACGGTCACCGCTTGCGGTACCGCCCCCATCGCCCAGATATCGCCCAGCGCATGTACGGCGGCGATTCGCGCCATGACCACAGGATCATGGGTCAGCGCACGCAGATGGTCGGTGCTGATCACCTGCCGCGCACCACCTATCTGCAACAGGGCCGCGTCGTCGCCCGGCAGATGCGTAACATCGCCCCGATCCGTCGGCGGCAGATCGGCCAAGACAGCCCCCAACGCCGCACGGCCGACCTTAGCCCCGCAACCACCGCAAAGCGGCCCATCGCCCAGCGCCTCCGCCACGCCGTTCGCCACCGTCAGTGGCACGTCAGGCACGGCCATCGCGGGCAAGTCAACAAACCTGTTCATGAACTTGCGGTCGATATGATCCTTCCACCGCCACATCAGCGCCCCGGACCAGGCCCGCCCGAACCGTTCCGCCAGTGCCGATTTGCCCCCGAGCGAGATCAGCTTCAGATAATCCTTTTGCGGATAATAGCGTCGCAGATCGCCCCCCGACAGCACGGCGCGCAAGTTGTCCAACAGCACAGGTGCCTGCCGCACGGCATAGACACCCGCCTTGGGTCGCGGGTCATAGGCCAGATGCGCGCAGTCACCGACGGCAAACACCGCCGGATCGCTCGATCGCAGGGTCGGGCGGACCGTGACGAAACCGTCGTGCAGGTCCAGCCCGGTGTCTTCCAACCAGCCATAAGGCTTCGCCCCCGCCGCCCCGGTCACGAAATCCGCCGCGATCAGGGTGCCATCGGCCAGAACGGCCCCCTTCGCGGTCACCTTCGTCACATCCGCGTCCGCGACGATGCGCACGCCCATCTCGTCCAATGCCGTCAGCATTTTGGTCCGTGCGGCCTCTCCCAACGCCGACAGCACGGGCCCCCGGTCGATCAGTTGCACCGATGGCGTGTCGTGTCCGTCCTGCCGCAGCACGTGGGCCATCGCCATCGCCAGTTCCGCCCCCGCGACACCGCCACCGATGATCGCGACGCGCGGGTCCGTGACAACCGCGCGGTACGACGCCCAGCGGCTGGCGAAGTCCCCCAACGGCTTGGCCGGTACGGCGTGACCCGCGAAACCGGCGAGATCCGGCATCGTACTTGTGATCCCGATATCGAGCGATGCAACGTCATAGGCCACCGGCGGACGCCCTAGCACGGTGATCAGGCGCGCCGCGCGGTCGATCCCGGTCGCCGCCCCGGTGACGATCCGCGCATTTGCGAAACGCGCCAGTTGCACCAGATCGATATCCAGTTCGTCGCGGTCATAATGACCGGCCACGAATCCCGGCAGCATCCCCGAATAGGGGGCCGTCGGGCCGGGGTTGATGAGAGTGACGCGCACCCCGGGCAAGGGGTTCATCGCCCAGGCCCGCAGCACCAGCGCATGTGTATGCCCGCCACCGATGAGGACAAGATCGCGGGTCTTGGGGAGCGTCGTTTGCATGGGTCCGGTCTAGCGGTGCCGCCGTCAGGGGGCCAGCCAGTTCGTGACCCAATCACCACCCTGTGACGGATCGCGCCGCGCCAGAGCGCGCTGATGCGGCGTATGCAGCGACACCACGTCGATGGACACCACGGCACAGCGCAGCACGGCGAACTGATCCGCGTTGGACAGCTTGCGGTAGTCGACCGGCCCGGCGATCACGCTCCCCGGTGCAGGCGCGACGCCGTAGCTGACCCGCGACGTATCGGGAACCGCGGCCCAGCGGTCCGCGACCTCTGCACCGGTCAGGATCGTCACCTCGGCCTGCAATCTGATCTGCAACCGCAGGGCCGCGTCCCAGAACAGCAGCGACGTGCGCGGCACCGCCTCAAGGCTCGTCACCTTACCGGATGCGGCGTCGGTATAGACCTCGACCATACCCTGCGTCCGGTCGGCGGCGCGCAAAACCACGCTGCGCGACTCCGGCCAGCCATCGGGGCTGATCGTCGCCATGCCGATCACCGACCGCTCCGCTGCGCCCGCCTCAAGCAGGTCCCAGGCCTTGTCGATCAGATCGTCAAGCGATTTCAGCCAGTTATTCATATCCTGTCATCTCCAGATACCCGATCCCGGCGTGGCTGCCCTGCACCGTTACCGGTCCCTCCCAATAAGGAACCGAGGTTGCCATCCAAGCGTCTGGATTGATGGCCTGCACGGTGATGTCAACGCCCTTTTCCGGCAATGTCACCTGCCACGTGACCGGCACGTCGTGTCCCGCAGTCGCGTGTGTGTCCAGCGGCGTTGCGGCGAACTGACCAGGGGCGAGGGCCTGCGCCGTCCCGTCCACCGCGATCCACGTACCGGAGGTGAAATCGGGACCGTCCGATTGCCGCAGCACGAAGCCCATCAGCTTGTCGCCGGTATCGAAGGACAGCGAGAACCAGTCCCAACCGGTCTGGTTCTCTCCCAGCGGCTGCGAAGACCATTCGCGGTCCAGCCACGCCTGTCCGGTCACGGCGATGTCGCCCTCGGGCAGGCGCAGGGTGCCGTCGATGCTGTAGTAGGGCTGGGAATAGTAATAGGACGCCTGCCCCCCGGCGGATTTCACCGAAAACCCCGCGTCGCCATGCAGCACAAGCGGGCCTCCGGCGGTCAGTGCCATATCGTAGGCAAATTCCGGCCCGCTGGCGCGCAGCGACAGGGCGTCGAAGGGTCCTGCCATCTCCCAGTCGTCGATCCATGCTGCGAAAGGCTCTGCCGTGACACCGGCCTGCCCGATCCCGCCGCGGGCCAGACGTTCGGCCACAAAATGCAAATCGGGGGTCGTGACCGCGGCGTGGCCCATCCAGACCTGCGGCGCCGACCACCCTGCCCCGGCTTCCGGCGCGAGGGCGCTGCGAAACAGGGTCCATTGCAATCCGTAGGGTGTGCCGTCGGCCCCCTGCAGGTTGGCGGTCAGATACCACCACTCGATCCGGAAGTCGTAATGCGGGCCGTGGTCGCGCGGGAACTGCAACACGATGCCACGTTCCGGCACGGTGAACCCCTCTGCCGTGGTGCCCAGACCCGCGAAACCCTGTGCACTTGCGCAGAACGGCCAGAGCGTCAGCAGGAAGATAAAGACCCTAGCGCGCATTGGAGAACACCTTGAGCAGTGTCGCGGGCGGCGTGCGCGCCAACCGGCGGGCGGGCCAGAGTGCTGCCAGCGCCGCCGCGATAACCGCAAAGACACCCAGCCGCGCATAGTCGAACGGGAAGAAATAGAGCGGCAGCTTCCACCCGAAGGCCGCGACGTTGACGATCGACAGCAGGGCCCAGGCCAGCGCCAGCCCCAGTGGCAGGGCGACGACCGCCGTGAGGGCCGCCAGCATGACGGCGCGGACCAACTCTAGCCGCCCCAGTTCGGCCCGTGTCATGCCGACGGCCCAGGCCGGTGCCAACTGCGGCAAGCGCATCGTCGCCAGTGTCAGCAGGCTCATCAGTATCGCAAACCCCGCCACCGCAAGGGTAAGCACATTGAGCGCGGTCGTGACGGTGAAGGTTCGGTCGAAAACGGCCAGTGAAAAGGCCTTGATCCCGGCCTGGTCGATCACGTTCGTCTCGGGCAGCGCCAACGTCTGCTCCAGATCGCGGCGCAGCGGCGCAACCACATCCGCCGCCATCCGCAGGCCAAACCGCTGCGGCGTCACTTCGGGGAACAGACGCGCAAAGGGCGCCTCGTCGATCAGGGCCTGCCCGATCGGGTTGCCGTAGTCACCATAGATCCCCGCGACGTCGAACAAGTCGCCCGCGATGTCTAGCCGCGCGCCGACGGCGATCCCCGCCCGCCGCGCCAGTTGTTCGTTGATCACGATGGCGGTGCCGGATGCCACAGCATCCCAGGCGTCGGGCATGCTTTGCAGGAAGGTCCAGTTGTCACGATAGGTGGCATGATCGCGCCCGCCGAACACATCCGTGGGCCCCCCCCTCACGTCGACCTGCGCCGACTGGATCGGCAGCACGGCATCGACCCGCGGTGTCACGAAGTCCACGATCCGCTGTGCCGTGGCATCGTCATCGGCATAGACATACAGCTCTGACGCAAGGCGCTGGTCCAGAAATCCGACGAAGGTCAGCCGAAAGCTCGATACCATGGTGGACACGCCGACATTCGCCGCCATCGCCAGCAGCAGCGCCATCAGCGCGAGCGACAGTCCCGGCAGTTGCTGGCGCGTATCTGCCCAGAACCATTGCCGTTTCACCGACATCGCTCGCGCTTCGGCAGCGGCCAGCACCCGGTCGAGGACCAGCGGCAACGCCAGCGCCGTCCCGATCAGCAGTGCCGCCAGCAAAGCGAATCCGGCCAGCAGCCCGTCGGCGACCACAGCGAGAACGGCAGCCACGGCAAGCAGGCAAAGCGCCAGAACACCCTGCACGGCTGCCCGGCGACCGGCCGCCATGGCCATCGCGCGGGGGTGTCCTGCGGCAAGCAGCGGCAGGCGCGCCAGTTGCCACAGCGCGGCGCTCGCCGCGATGGCCGTTCCACCGACGGCGATGGCAAGTCCCGACAGCCACCATGACGCGCGCAACTGCAGGGTCCCGGCGACTTCGGCCCCGTAAAGCCCCTGCAGCGTCGCGGCCACATCCGGCAAAAGTACGGCCGCGACACCGTATCCGATGGCCACCCCGACGCCCCCGGCAAGGACGGCGAGCACAAGCAGTTCAAAGGCGGTCAGGGCCATGATCGTCCGCAACGGCATGCCCAGCGCGCGCAGGGTCCGCACCACGGGCCGCCGCTGCTCGAACGCGAGCCCGATGGCCCCGTTCACGATAAAGATGCCCACAGCGAACGACAGGAAACCGAATGCGGTCAGGTTCAGGTGAAAGCTGTCGGTCAGCTTGGCCACGTCGCTCGGACTCTCCGCCGCGCGCTGCACCAGGTCGGGCGCGATCCCGTCCAGCGCCGGGCGTCCAAGCGGCTGATCCTCCGTCACAATCAGGAAATCAACCTCGCCCGGCCGCCCCAGAATCCGCTGCGCGACACCGATATCGGCGTAGGCCACATCTGGCGCAAAGTCAGCCACTTGCACTTTCTCGATCTCACGAAGGTCACCGAGGCTGTCGAGCGTTGCACTATTCGCATAAACCTGCCCGGCCTCCGAAATGAACCGCGCGATGTCGCCACCGTCCGCAACCGCGACCGGGCCGATACCGCGTGGCGCGGTGAGCGGCTCGACCCCGACAAGACGCACGGAACCGACACGCCCCTCGATCACCGGGCTGACCAACCACCCCGCGCGACGCAAGGTCACGAATGTTTCCAGTGTCATCGACGCGCCGTCGCGGCGCAGGATACGATCAAAATTACCTTCGCCAAGCGTTTGCGCGGCGGCGTCATAGCTCGCGCGGGCCTCTGCATTGACGGCCTGCACACCCGACCACAGCGCCGTGGCGAGCGCGAGGCCGCCGAACAATGTCAGCAGTTGCAGGGGATTGCGCCACCAGTGCGACAGCAGCGCGCCAAGACCTGCGGCGATCATGCCACCTGCCCCGCCGCCAGATGCAACCGTCGTTCCATCCGCGCGGCCAGCCTGTCGGAGTGGGTCACCAGCAGCAGCGCGGCACCGGTATCGGCGACCAGTTGCAACAGCAGGTCCATCACGTCGCCCGCCGATCCTTCATCGAGGTTGCCGGTGGGTTCGTCCGCCAGCACCAGCCGGGGGTGCGGCGCAAGCGTCCGTGCAATGGCCACCCGCTGCTGTTGCCCGCCGGAAAGTTGCTCGGGGTATTTGCGCAGATGCGCCGTCAGCCCCAGCCGCTCCGCCAGCTCTGCCGCCCAATCCGCATCGTGGGTCCCGGCCAGACGGGCCTGAAACGCGATGTTGTCGGCCACGCGCAGGCTGGGGATCAGGTTGAACTGCTGGAACACCACGCCCACCGTCCCGCGCCGCAGTGCCGCGCGCCCGGCGTCGCCCAGCCCGCCGATATCCGTGCCGTCGATCAGGATTTCGCCGTCGTCCGGCGTGTCCAGCCCGCCGATCAGGTGCAGCAGCGTGCTTTTGCCCGATCCCGATTCACCCGTCAGCGCCAGCGTCTCGCCTGCATCCAGCGTCAGCGACACGCCGCGCAGCACCTCGAAAGCGGCCTCTCCGGTAGTGAATGTCTTGCGCAGGTCGGTGACGGTCAGCAGCATTGGGGCCCCTTTCGGCCCTGACCTAACACAGGACAGGCGGGCGAAAAGGGATCACAGCGGGAAAATCCGCTCCCGCGCAAATCACGCCCCCTCACCCCGCGATCAATTCGATCCGGTTGCCGACGGGATCGGCGGTGAAGGCGCGCCGCACCTCCGGCAGCTTGTCGTCCCACAGCACGTCATGTCCCGCCTGCGACAGCCGTGCCGTCAGATCGTCCAGATCTGCCACGACAAAGGCGGGATGCGCCTTGGTCGCAGGCGCGAAGGCGGGGTCGACGCCGAAGTGCAGCTGCAATTCACCCGCCGTGGCCCAGAACCCGCCGCGCCCGGCCAAAGCCGCGGGCTTTTCAACAAGCGCACATCCCAGAATGCCGCAGTAGAAATCGCGCATCGCCGCCTCTGCCCCCGCGGGCAGGGCAAGCTGGATATGGTCGAGGGACAGGATCATCGCACCGCTCCATTGTGGACTCGGGCCGACCATGCCTGCCCGCGCGCGCCGTCGCAATGACCCAACGTCGGGCTGTCACGGGCGCGATCCTGAGGTAGGCTACCGCAAACGCACCTGAAAGGGAGACACCATGACCGAAATCGTCATTCTGGGCGGCGCCCGCACGGCCATCGGCACCTTCGGCGGCGCGCTGGCCGGCACGCCCCCGATCGACCTCGCCGCCGCCGTCAACACGGCCGCCATGGAACGCAGCGGCGTGGAGCCAGCTCAAATCGGCTCCGTCGCCTTTGGCCATGTCATCAACACCGAACCGCGCGATATGTATCTCTCGCGTGTGGGCGCGATGCAGGCTGGCGTGCCGGACAGCGTGCCCGCGATGAACGTGAACCGCCTCTGCGGTTCCGGCGTGCAGGCGGTGGTTTCCATGGTGCAGGCGTTACAGCTTGGGGATGCGGATTTCGCGCTGGCGGGCGGTGCCGAAAGCATGAGCCGCGCGCCCTACATCATCTCCGACCAGCGCTGGGGCGCAAAGATGGGCAACGTCCGCACGCAGGACATGATGCTGGGCGCGCTGCACTGCCCCTTCGGCACCGGCCACATGGGGGTAACGGCGGAAAACGTCGCCGCCGAAAATGGTATCAGCCGTGCCGAACAGGATGCCTTCGCCGCCGAAAGCCAGCGCCGCGCACTAGCCGCGATCGAAGCGGGCTATTTCAGGGAGCAGATCACGCCGGTGCAGGTCCGCGTGAAGCGCGACATGGTGGATTTCGACACCGATGCCCACCCGAAAGAAACGACAGAAGACACGCTGGCCGGTCTGCGCCCCGCCTTCCAGAAGGACGGGACGGTGACGGCGGGCAATGCCTCCGGCCTCAACGACGGGGCGGCGGCCGTCGTGCTGGCGCGGGCCGACGCGGCGGAAAAAGCGGGGCTCTCGCCCGCCTTCCGCGTGCTGGGCTATGGCCATGCCGGTGTCCGGCCCGAAGTCATGGGCATCGGCCCGGTGCCCGCCGTGCAGAACCTGCTGGCCCGCACCGGCCTGACGGCGGCGGATTTCGATGTGGTCGAAAGCAACGAGGCTTTTGCCGCACAGGCGCTCGCCGTCAGCAAGGACCTGAACTTCGATCCCGCCCGCGTGAACCCGAACGGCGGGGCCATCGCGCTGGGGCATCCGGTGGGGGCGACGGGAGCGATCATCACCGTCAAGGCGATGTACGAACTGCAGCGCATCGGCGGCAGGCGCGCGCTGATCACCATGTGCATCGGCGGCGGCCAAGGCATCGCGCTGGCCATCGAGCGGCTCTGATAACCCGCCCTCGCAGCGCACTGGCCCTTCCCTTCTTCTTCTGGTCGAAAATACCTTGGGGGAGTCTGCCGCAGGCAGACGGGGGCGAAGCCCCCGCCCCGGCGACGCCACGCAAGTGGCGGCGCAATCCCTCTGACCGGCCCTGCCCCACACACTTGACGCGACGGGGTTTAGCGGCGACCCAAGGCACATGACCGCCCTGCCCATCGACAGTGTCCTGCCGGACCTCATCGCCGCCCTGCGGAGCCACCGGCGCGCCGTGCTGCAGGCTCCGCCGGGGGCGGGCAAATCCACCCGCGTGCCGCTTGCGATGCTGGACGCAAACCTCACACCCGGCAAGATCGTGATGCTGGAGCCACGCCGCCTTGCGGCCCGCGCCACCGCCGACAGGCTCGCCGATCAGCGGGGCGAGGCACCGGGCAAAACCGTCGGCTACCGGATGCGCGGCGACAGCGTGCCGGGCACGCGCATCGAGGTCGTGACGGAGGGCATCCTGACCCGGATGATCCAGAGCGACCCTGAACTCACCGGCATCGGTGCGGTGATCTTCGATGAATTCCACGAACGCAGCCTCAATGCCGATCTGGGCCTTGCGCTCACATGGGAGATCGCGCAGGCCCTGCGCCCTGACCTGCACCTGCTGGTCATGTCCGCCACGCTTGATGCGGCGCCTGTCGCCGCCCTGCTGGATGACGCGCCGATCATCACCGCAGAGGGCCGCGCCTATCCGGTGACCACCCACCACCTGCCCCGCGCCGTGCCACTGGGCACCCGGCTGGAACAGGCCACTGCCGATCTTGTGACGCAGGCCGTGGCTGAAACCACCGGCGGCGTGCTGGTCTTTCTGCCCGGCGAGGGCGAGATCAGGCGCACGCAGGCGCTGCTGGACCTGCCCGCCGACTGCGTCATCCGCCCGCTTTACGGCGCGATGCCGTTCAAAGACCAGCGCGCCGCCATCGCGCCGGTGCAGAGCGGCCGCAAGGTGGTGCTGTCGACCGCCATCGCCGAAACATCGCTTACCATCGCCGATATCCGCGTGGTGGTGGATGCGGGCCGCGCCCGCCGCGCGCGTTTCGATCCCAACTCCGGCATGTCGCGGCTGGTCACCGAACGGGTCAGCCGAGCGGAGGCGACGCAGCGCGCGGGCCGGGCGGGTCGCGTGGCTCCCGGTGACGCCTATGTGCTTTGGACGAAGGGCGAGGAAGGCGCGCTGCCCGCCTTCGCCCCGGCGGGGATCGAGGTGGAGGATCTGACCGGCCTGGCCCTCGATCTGGCGCAATGGGGCAGCCGCGACCTGCCGTTCCTGACCCCGCCGCCGCCCGGCCCGATGGCAGAGGCCACAGCCCTGCTCACGTCGCTGGGCGCGCTGGACACAACTGGCGCGATTACCCCGCACGGGCGCGCGCTGGTCGATCAGCCGCTGCACCCGCGTCTGGCGCATATGCTGGTGAGTGCTGGGCGACAGGCGGCACCCTTGGCGGCCGTTCTCGCAGGCCGCGACCCTCTACGCGGCGCGCCCGTCGATCTGGCCCTTCGCATCGCTGCCCTGCGCCCGCGCTATGACGGGCCGGGGCAGATCAACGCCGGTGCCGTGGCGCAGATGCGTGACGAGGCAAGGCGCCTCGCGCGCGGCCTGCCCGACAAAGACCCGCTGTCGCTGGGTGCGATGGCCGCACTGGCCTACCCCGACCGCATTGGGCTGCGCCGCAAGGGCGACGCGCCGCGTTATGTGCTGTCTGGCGGCAAGGGGGCCGTGCTCGACGCCGCCGACCCGCTGGCAGGCCAGCGCCTGATCGTCGCCACCGATCTGGACGGCGACACCCGCGAGGCGCGGATCAGGCAGGCGACAACCATAACCGAGAGCGAACTGCGCGATCTCTTCGCCGACCGGATCGCCTGGGACGATGTTTGCGCATGGTCTCGCCGCGACAATGCGGTGTTGACCCGCAGGCAGGAACGCCTTGGCGCGCTGGTGCTGGATGACCGCACGTGGCCGGATGCCCCGGCGGATGCGGTCGCCCGCGCTATGATCGACGGCGTGGCGCAGTTGGGCTTGCGGTTGACGCCCGCCGCTACCCGGTTCCGCGCCCGCGTGATGCTGACCCGCGATACCGACCCCACGCTGCCGGATATGTCGGATGAGGCACTGATGGCGACCCTTGAAGACTGGCTGCTGCCCCACCTGTCCGGCGTGCGGACTGCCGCCGACTGGAAGCGCTTTGATGCTCTGACCGCGCTCCGTGCCATGCTCGACTGGGACCAGACCCAACAGGTCGACCGGGCCGCACCACCGCATTTCACCACACCGCTGGGCCGCAAGGTGCCGATCGACTATGACGCGACACCACCCGAAATCACGATCCGTCTGCAGGAACTTTTCGGCGTCACCACCCACCCCACCGTGGGCGGCACGCCGTTGAAGGTGGTTCTGCTGTCACCGGGGCAGAAACCGGTGCAGGTCACCACCGATATTCCGGGCTTCTGGGCCACGTCCTACGCCGACGTGCGCCGCGACATGCGCGGGCGCTATCCGCGTCACCCCTGGCCCGAAGACCCGACGCAGGCCGTACCCACCCTGCGTGCAAAACCGCGCGGTACCTGACAGGAACGCCGATGCGGCAGCGCGGCATTTGCAAGTTATCCACAGGGGTGTTATGCTTAATTTAATAAACACAACCTATTTGGCAGGTTATGATGTCCTTGTTTACGTTTCGCGCCCTTTGGCGCGACCATATTCTGCGCTTGTTTCGCCGCCCGAAGGGTCTGCAACTGGCAGCCCTGTGCCACCGCGACGGCAAGAACGGCAAGGAGGTGCTTTTGATCTCCTCTTCCCGGGGCCGCTGGATCCTGCCCAAGGGCTGGCCCATCGACGGCAAGACCGCCGCCGAAGCCGCCCAGCAGGAAGCCTGGGAAGAAGCGGGGGTAAAGAAATGCCACGTCGGCAAAGATGCCGTCGGTAGCTTCCTCACCGAAAAGCGGTTCGATGACGGCCGTGTCATGCCCTGCGAGATGAAAGTCTTTTCCGTCGCGGTCAAGAAAATGTCCGACGACTACCCCGAGGCCGACCGCCGCAAGCGGATCTGGGTCTCTCCCGACCGCGCCGCCGAAATGGTCGACGAAGGCGCGCTGAAGTCGATGTTCGCACGGCTTTGAACCCCGAACGGTTCGCCGGTGTGAAGGATACACGTTGGCACCTATCGGCGACGGTGACAATTGCATGGTGCGGTGCGACCACCCCAGATCGGGAACAACGACCCGTCGGCCACTTTCTGTAACTTTTGCAAGCGGCCCACTCATGTCCGGCCTGATTTCCAGATGCCGCGGGCAATTTTCGTCGCCTGAGAGGTCAGCAGTCAGGCTCTGACGAGTGCGACAGCGGCAGGTCAAGACGGCGGGCCAGTGCGGTGGCCAGCGGCGCGAGCGCAGGCGTATCGTATGGGCCACGGGCGAGGGTGATGTGCCGCACGTCCGCATGCCGGTCATCGGTCCGGCGGAACGCAAGCTCCACTTCGGCCCTGCCACGCCCCCTCGCCGGTGTCAGAACATGATAGCCGACACCCGTCATCCGGTCACGCGGCAGGATCGCTGCGCGCTTTTCCGCACTCACGATGATCAGCGCGGCATCGTCGCCCGCAAATCCGATCCCGGAGGGCAGGTCCGATAAATCGGGCGGCAACGGTGCGAGATCGTGAAAGTGGGAATAGGTCGGCATATGCCGCGCGAACATCGTGTCCGGACGCCACTGCGCCAGCCAGTCCCGCTCTTGCCGGGTCAGGGGCGCCGCATAGTCGGGCTGGATCGTCACGGAACACTCCGTCGCACTGCCGGGGACAGTGCTATGGCGGTCGTTGTGGCCGAAATGCGTGTTCAGCGCGGACGGGAATGCCGTGGCGGTCACATGGCAGAATGCATCGCCCCATCGCCGTGAAATCGTGTTCGACACCGACCGGTCCTCGCCCAGGCCCCACAACGCGGCGAACCGCGCGACCGCGATGGCAAGATTGGCCTCCGCACTGCGATGTCGCCTGATATAGCCGATCAGCATCGACGGCGGGCGCGTCCTGTCCATCCGATCCTGCACCGCGACGCAAAGCCCATGCGCCAGATGCGGCACGATCCGGTCCCCGCCGCGCATTTCACAATAGGATACCGTATCGGCCCAGCCGCTTGGCTGCGTGCCGTGGGTGGCGATCAGTTCGGACAAGGGGGTGCGAAACGGAACACCCGCATCGTCAAGAAACCGCCACAACACATCCTTGCTGAACGGGGTGACCGTCCCTGTCGGTTGCGCGCTGCTTCGCCCGGACGCCACGCCCCTACACCCCCAGACAGTGCCGCATGATCGCCTTCTGCGCGTGCAGACGGTTTTCGGCCTCGTCGAAGATCACCGAGTGTTTCCCGTCCATCACCGAACTCGTCGCCTCGTCGTCACGGTGGGCAGGCAGGCAGTGCATGAACAGCGCATCATCCTTGGCGCGGGCCATCAGCGCGTCGTTCACCTGATAGCCGCGCAGCTGGTTGTGGCGGCGTTCGCGCGCCGATTGCGGATCGTGCATCGACACCCAGGTGTCCGTGACCACCAGATCGGCCCCCTGCACAGCCTCATGAGGGTCACGCACGGTGGTATAGAGGCCATCCAGTGCCGGTTCCGGGTCGAGCGGCGGCGGGCCGGTGAAGACCAGATCGAACTCGAATTGTTTGGCGGCGTGGGCGAAGCTGGCGAAGACGTTGTTCCCGTCGCCCGACCAGACCACCTTCTTACCCTTGATCGGGCCGTTGTGTTCCTCGAACGTCATCACATCCGCCATGATCTGGCAGGGATGCGTACGGTTGGTCAGCCCGTTGATGACCGGCACAGTGGCGTGTTCGGCCATGTCGAGCAGCGTCTGTTCCTCGAACGTGCGGATCATGATCAGATCGACGTAACGAGACAGCACGCGGGCGGTATCGGCGATGGTCTCGCCATGTCCCAGTTGCATGTCCGCGCCCGACAGTACCATCGTCTGCCCGCCCATCTGCCGCACGCCCACGTCGAAGGACACGCGCGTCCGGGTCGACGGTTTTTCGAAGATCAGCGCGACCATGTGGTTCGCCAGTGGTTGTTCCGCGTCCGGCGTACCCTTGGGCAACCCGTCGCGCGCGTCCTTCATCCGGCGCGCGTCGGTGATGATCGCCCGCAGGTCGGCCGGGTCCGTGGTGTGGATATCGAGGAAATGGGTCATGCGATGTCGCTTCTGTTCTTGAAATTCATGTGGCCGGTCAGTGGAAAACCATGACCTGCACCGGATCGCCGTCTTCGCAGGGGCGCACCGCCAGCGGGCGGAACCCCGCGCGGGCATAGGCCGCGATGGCACGCGTATTGGCCGGGTCCGGGTCGGTCACGACGCAAGGGTAGGTCCGTCGCAATTCGCATATCCGTGCGGCCAGAAAGCCGCTGCCGTGGCCCTGCCCCAGGTAGGCCGGATCGCCCAGAAACGTGTCGATCGCGCGGGCATCGGCGGGCTGGTCGGCGTATTGCGGCGCACCGAAGGCATGGGCGTTGTAGTCCTGGATATAGGCGAACGGTGTGCCGTCATGGGTGACGATCCGCATGTCGACCACGCCGCGCCCCATATCCTCCTCGACCAGCCGCGCCTCTGTCCCGCTGTCGCCCCACCACCCGGCCATATGCGGCTGGTCCAGCCAGCGTTTGAACATCGGCAGGTCGTCCAGCGTCATCGGGCGAAAGCCGTAGTCAGCCATCGCCCGCCACCTGTGTCGCCGTCGCATCCAGCAGATCGACGGCCTTGGCGATGTCGTCGTCGGTAATATTCAGCGCAGGCAGCAGGCGGATCACGTTGTCGGCGGCGGGCACGGTGATGACACCTTGCGCATAGCCCGCCTGCACCACGTCCGTATTCGCAGCCTTGCATTTCAGCCCCAGCATCAGGCCCGCCCCGCGCACCTCTTCGAAGACCTCCGGGTGCGCCGCAACCAGCCCCTCCAGCTTTTGCCGCAACAATCCCGCCTTGCGGTTCACCTCGGCCAGAAATCCATCGTCGGCGATCTCTTCCAGCACGGCGCAGCCTACCGCACAGCCCAGCGGGTTGCCGCCATAGGTCGACCCGTGCGTGCCGGCCGTCATGCCGGATGCGGCATCTTCCGTCGCCAGTACGGCCCCCAGTGGAAAGCCCCCGCCGATCCCCTTGGCGACCATCATGATGTCGGGCGCGATGCCTGCCCACTCATGAGCGAAAAGCCTGCCGGTGCGGCCCACACCGCACTGCACCTCGTCCAGGATCATCAGGATGCCGTGCTGGTCGCACAGATCGCGCAGGCCTTTCAGGCAGGCATCGGGCAGCGGGCGGATACCACCCTCGCCCTGCACCGGCTCCACCATGATCGCGGCGATCTTGTCGGAGGCCGCTGCCGTCAGCGCGTCATGATCGCCGAAGTCCAGATGCGTGAACCCCGGCAGCAGCGGCCCGAAGCCCTTGGTCATCTTTTCCGACCCGGCGGCGGAGATGCCCGCCGACGACCGGCCATGGAACGACCCGGAGAAGGTGATGATCTCGGTCCGGTCCGGCTGGCCCTTGTCGTAGAAATATTTGCGCGCCATCTTCACCGCCAGTTCGCAGGCCTCAGTGCCCGAATTGGTGAAAAAGCAGGTGTCGGCAAAGGTATGTTCGACCAGCATGTCCGCCAGCTTTTGCTGGGCTGGAATGTGGTAGAGGTTCGACGTATGCCACAGCGCCCCCGCCTGATCCGTCAGTGCCTTGACCAGTGCCGGATGCGCATGCCCCAGCGCGTTCACAGCGATCCCGGCACCAAGGTCCAGAAACCGTCGCCCGTCCGCGTCGACCAGCCAGGAGCCTTCGCCCTTCACGAATGTCAGCGGCGCACGGTTGTAGGTCGGCAAGACGGACGGGATCATCGGGATCGGCCTTTTCTGGAATGGATGCCCTTGGGTGGCGAAAACCAGTTTGTGGTGACGGAGGACGCCGGGCAAGTCAACGAAATTGGGAATGGGCAGCACAGGGACGACGGCCTGCCGTGGCAGGCGGGGAACGCATTCTCAGCGTCGGCGTCGGGTGATTGTCCGGTGCATCATGGGGCAGACGTTAGACCGGCCCGCCACCGATGAAAAGCGGTTTTCGCCGATTGCCAGCGGGCCTGCGCGGGCGTAGCACCCGCGCATGATTAAACGCGCCCCCAACCTGCCGCTTGCCGTGGCCTTCATGCTTTGTGCCACGATGTTCATCGCGGGCACCACCCTGCTGGCCAAGATGCTGGGCACCGACAGGCTCGGCCCCGCGCTGCACCCGCTGCAGATCAGCCACGGGCGTTTCGTCTTCGCCTTCCTGACACTGAGCAGTCTGGCGCTGGTGCTGCGCCCGAAACTCGGGCGGCCCAATCTGCGCATCCATATCGGGCGCACCGCTTTCGGCTGGGGCGGCGTGACCTGCATGTTCGCCGCCGTGGCCTTCATGCCGCTGTCGGACGCCACCGCGATCAGTTTCCTCAACCCGGTGTTCTGCATGTTGCTGGCGATCCCGCTTCTGGGCGAGCGGGTCGGCCCCTGGCGCTGGCTCGCCGCCGCGATGGCGCTGGGTGGCGCGCTGATCCTGCTGCGCCCCGGCACGGACGCGTTTCAACTGGCGGGGCTGCTGGCGCTGGGTGCTGCCGTCCTGATGGGGTGCGAGCTGATCTTCATCAAGCGGCTGGCCGACAGCGAACCGCCCTTCCAGATCCTGCTCACCAACAACGCCATCGGCCTGATCATCGCCAGCGTCGCGGTGCTGCCGGTCTGGGGGATGCCGACGCCCGCGCAGTGGGCGGCACTTGCGGGCCTCGGCGCGCTGATGGCCACGGCGCAAACCTGTTTCGTCAACGCCATGGCCCGCGCCGACGCCAGTTTCGTCACACCGTTCAGCTATGTCACGCTGGTCTTCGCCGCCCTCTACGATGCCGCGATCTTCGGCGTCCTGCCCGATGCGGTCAGCTGGCTGGGGGCTGGGGTGATCGTCGCGGGCGCCGCGCTTTTGGCCTGGCGCGAGGCGCTGCACGGCAAGCGCCCGCAACCCGCCGGTGCCAAAGTCTAGGCTTTCAGCCGGTAGCCCCGGTCCAGCCAGCGCCAGCACACCGCCAGCACGGCCACAGTGAATACCGCCACGACCGCAAGCCCGATCCACGGGCTGCTGTCGCTGACCCCGATCATGCCGAACCGCACGCCGTCGATGATGTAGAAAAACGGGTTGATGTGGCACAGCGTCTGCATCAGCTGCGGCAAAGCCTCGATCGAATAGAAAGTGCCGGACAGGAATGCCAAGGGCGTGACGATGAAGTTGGAAATCGCGGACAGCTGGTCGAACTTCTGCGCGAAAATCCCCGCGATCAGCCCCAGACCGCCCATGAACACGGACCCCAGCACCACAAAGCAGATCACCCAGAGCGGCTGCACCATGCCCACGCCCAGAAACACCCAGGACCCGGCGGCAATCACCAGCCCCACTAGCGCCCCGCGCGCCACCGCACCGCCCATGTAGCCGGTCAGCATCTCCGCCGCCGACAGGGGCGGCATCAGCGTATCCACGATATTGCCCTGCACCTTGGCCGACGCCATCGACGACGATGTGTTGGCAAAGGCGTTCTGGATCACCGTCATCGTCAGGATACCGGGGGCCAGGAAGGTCATGAATGGCACGCCCATCACGTCGCCGCGCTGCGGCCCGATGGCGATGGTGAAAATCATCAACAGCAGCCCCGCATTGATCAATGGGGCCATGACGGTCTGCGACCAGACGTTCATGAACCGGCGCACCTCGCGCACGGCCAGCGTCCATGTACCCAGCCAGTTGACCCGGCCGAACCGACGCACACCCATACTGATCTGATCGCTCATCTGCCGCTTCCTTTTTCATTCGGCGAATTGCATCGCCGGTCCTTCACTTCCCTCACCCGGATGCTTAGAATAGGGGATCGACGGATAAGACAAGGCCCGATGCCCAACGCATCCCGCCTGACAGACTGAAGGAATTCATATGTCCTGGACTGACGAGCGCGTCGAGACGCTCAAAAAGATGTGGGGCGAGGGCCAGTCGGCCAGCCAGATCGCAAAGGAACTAGGCGGCGTGACCCGCAACGCGGTGATCGGCAAGGTGCACCGCCTGGGCCTGTCCAATCGCGCGGGTTCAGGCACGGCGGCTGCCGCGAAACCGGCTGCCAAGGAAAAGCCCGCACCGGTGAAGATGGAAACCAAGGCCGCGGTGAAACCGAAGACGCCCGCAGCCTCCGTGCCCGCCGTCAAGGAAGAGCAGGAGCTTGACGAAAACGGCATCCCGATTTCCGCCGCCCGCCGCGCGATCATCCCGGCAGGCCAGCCGCTGCCGCCGCAGCCTTCGGCGAACGAGATCAGTCCCGAAGCACTGGCCAAGGTCAACGAGGTCGAAAAATCCGCCAAGCGGATCAGCCTGATGGAACTGACCGAAAAGACCTGCAAATGGCCCGTGGGCGACCCCGCGACGCCGGATTTCTGGTTCTGCGGTCTGCCCGTGCAGGCCGGCAAACCCTATTGCGAGGCCCATGTCGGCGTCGCCTTCCAACCGATGAGCGCGCGCCGCGACCGCCGCCGCTGAACCCGCATTTGTCTAAAGAACAGGGGCGGTGCCGAATGACGCTGCCCCTGTTTCTTTTCCGGATATCTGCGCCGCTCAGTCGCGCAGCCCCCCGATCACCGTGGCGAAACTGTTGCCCGCATTGGTGGTGCCGTCCGTCGCCCCGCGCAGGATCACCCCCTGCCCGTCGTTCGAGAACCCGCCATCCAGCGAAACGTTGTAAGGCAAGGTGCCTGCTTCGTCAGTCAACGTTCCCGACAGGTCCGCGTCGATAACCGCGAATTCACCACGTCCTGCGATGCTGACGCTCCGCACGATGCCCGCGTTCAGATCGAGCATCCCGGTCAACGCCTCGCCATTGGCGCGCACAAAATTGGTGCCCTCGCCGTCGAACCCGCCGTTGGTGCTGCCGATGTTGCTGCGCAGGTCCATCCGTCCGATGATATCCGGCGTCGGCAGGGCGACCAACGCCGGGTCGTCCAGCGCGGTGTGATCGTCATAAAGCGCCACCTGCCCGGTGTAGGTGACCAGACCGGTGTTGCGCACTTCGGCGAAGTTCGCCGTCGGGGCGGTGCCGTCGAACTGCTGGCGCACCGCAGGGCTTTGCCGCAGCACCTCTGTCGCAAGGCCGAAACCGACTGCGTTACCGAACTCGGCCTCTGTCGTGCCGCCGCAGGCCGCGAGCCCTGCGACCGCAGCGCCAGCACACACCAATGTCTTCAATTTTCTCATCTTAAACCTCCGCA
Organism: Yoonia sp. KMU-150; assembly: GCF_056858355.1. Taxonomy (NCBI): domain Bacteria; kingdom Pseudomonadati; phylum Pseudomonadota; class Alphaproteobacteria; order Rhodobacterales; family Paracoccaceae; genus Yoonia; species Yoonia sp. KMU-150. Next base: position 589,077 of record NZ_JBXEQF010000002.1, on the reverse strand, counting down.
ATGTCATTCAATATAAAACGACGATAGGCGGATCCCGGCTCTGTCCCAATACCGGTTTTGCATACCCGACGTCCGTTTCCCGGTCGGGCGCGGCGATTGCAGATCGTGTGTATGTCGCGACGACGGTGACAGGTCCCGGCGCACCGCCTGCCTGCGGTGGCACGATCACCTTCCGTCGACCGCCCCGCCCTCCATGCAGCACCGGTCATCGCGTCACGATCCGATGAAAAGACCGGCCATCGCCGCCTCGTAATCCGCCCAGCTGATCGCGGCGCGGTTTCCGGCGACGCCGTGGTAATGCGACTGCCCGCTTTCGTTCGGCAGCCCGGCCCAGATTTTCGCAAGGTTGTTCATGAAACTCACCCGGTCCAGCGCACCCGCCCGATACTGCGGCCACCCCGCATCGGCCAGCAGCACATCCGCCAGCCTATCCTGCACTGCGGGCGTGAACCGCGTGTCCGGCGGCAAACCGACTTCGGCCACGACCCGGCGCAGCGTCGGCGGGATGAACTGATACCGCCCGATGGCGTGCGGCTGGCCCGGCGTGTCCTCGATCCACTGGAAAATCTGCGCCAGCGTCATCTGCGTCGGCGGCAGCGGCGGTCGGATCGCCGCCCCGTGCTGCACCGCGTCATAACCGTGCCTGCGCGATTCCGCCCGGCTGATGAGATCGCGCAACCGCGCGACCGGCGTGCCACCCTGCGGCACCACCGCCGCAAGGGCCGCAGGCGGCAGACGCACCGGATAGGGCGCGAAAAGGCTCCCGCTTTGCTGCCCGGCGAACAGGCTGCCACCGGCGCGCGGCACATCCGCGCCACCCGTTTGCGGCAGCACCGCCTGTGCGGCCGGGAACAGCCCGCCGCGCGACAGCAGCGACATGCCCTCCGCCCCGGCGACGCCCGCGCCCCACACAAGGCCGATCATCAACAGGATGGTATTCAGGCGCGACATGGGCGGACAGCGGACCCCGGCAAGACAACTCTGCCCCCGGCCTACCCCGGCCAGGTTGAGGAATGGTTGCCACCGCCACAATCCGTGCAGATTTTTTCCTCAACCCGGCGCAGCCCTGCTAATACCAAGCGATACAATCAGCCAAAGGACCGCCAATGCCCCAGTTCATCCTCACCTACCACGGCGGCAGCCAGCCGAAATCGCCGGAAGAGGGCAAGGCCCACATGGACCGCTACCAAGACTGGATCGCCGGACTGGATTCCGTCACGCCGCAGCAGCCGCTCAAGGGCACGCAGGTGCTGGGTGACGCGCAGATCACCCCGATGATGGGCTACACGATCATCAACGCCGCCGATATGGAGGCGGCCATGACCGCCGCCAAAGCCTGCCCGTTCCTCGACATGGACGACAGCGCCATGCAGGTGAGCGAGCTGATCGCCACGCGCTGACGCCGCGTGCGGGATGACATCCGTGACCCGGCCACCTACATCGGGGCCAAGCCATTGCAGCAGGAGCAACCCCATGCCCAACACAGCCCTCGTCACCGGTGCCTCCGCCGGGATCGGTCAGGAATTCGCCCGTTACCACGCCAAAAAAGGCGGTGACCTGATCATCACCGCCCGTCGCGCCGATGCGCTGGATAAGTTGAAAGCGGAACTGGAAGCGGCCCACAGCATCTCCGTCACCTGCATCCCGCTCGACCTCGGGGCCGCAGGCGGCGCGGATGAACTCTATGACGCGGTCAAGAACCGGCAGATCGACGTGCTGATCAACAACGCGGGCTTTGGCGGGCGCGGGCTGTTCATCGAGCGCGATCTGGCAGATGACCTCGCGATGATCGACCTCAACGTCAAAGCGCTCACTACGCTCTGCCACAGGATCGGCGGCGATATGGCGCAGCGTGGATCGGGTAAAATCCTCAACGTCTCCTCCACCGCCGCCTATATGCCGGGGCCGTTGCAGGCCACGTATTTCGCGACCAAGGCCTACGTCTCCAGCCTGTCGATGGCGCTGGCGGAAGAACTGCGCGCCAGCGGCGTCACCGTCACGGCGCTGGAACCGGGCTACGTCGAAACCGAATTCGCCGCCCGCGCCGATCTGGACGACACACCGCTCACCAAATCGGGTGCCACCCCGGCGGAGGTCGCCAAATACGGCTACGACGCGATGCTGCGCGGCGATCTGCGCGCGATCAACGACGGCAAACTGCGCTTTGCCCTGAACTGGCTGTTCCCCTGGATGCCGAACCGGATGAAGCTGACGCAGATTAGGAAGATGCAGGAAAAAAACGGCTGATACGGCGGGCCTTGCTGCATTACTTTGCGGAAAATACTCCCGCCGGAGGCTCCCGCACCATCCACCTGAAACCGCCCGAGTATGTCAGTCAACGGGCGGCTGTCGTCCAGCCATCCCTGTGGCAAATCACCCCACGCGCACCAGTCCTTCGCGCGCGGGTTGCGACGCAGGCTCTTGAATATCGCGAGCCAATCCCAACGCCCCCAGCACCCGGATCAAAAGATAGCCGGGGTCTGACTGTCCCGGCTCCACGCCAAGCCGCGCGGAATGGGGAAAGGCGTGGTGGTTGCCGTGCCAGTTCTCGCCGAATGTGATCAATCCAAGTCCGGGCAGGTTGTAGCCCTGCACCGGCAGGCCATCGATCCGCCAGCTTTCCTGCCCTGACCGATGCGCGTAATGGCCGACCATCCAGTGTCCCGTCAGCGAAACGCAGATCCGCAGGCTGATGCCCCACAGGACATAGGCCCAGCCACCGGCTGCGAAAAGCAACAGCGCCACCGGGACCTGCTGCAGCATCCACGTCCGCTCCATCCAGCGATACACCGGGTCCTGCGCGACGTCGCTTTCGATCACGAAGTCAGGTGGCGACGATAGGCGAAACTCGCACATCAGCTGCCACCACGCATCGCGCCAGAACCCTGCGCCATGGGCCGGATGCGGTGGGCAGACCATCTGCCGCTGGTGCCAGTCGCGTATGTCGTGGGCGCGGATCATTCCCATCGGCCCCGCCATGCCCACCAGCGTGCCCAGCCAGACCAGCAGATAGGCCAGCCACCGCGGCGTACGGAAACTGCGATGTATCAGCAACCGGTGCATTCCGACGGAATGTCCCGCGCAAATCGTGATCCCCGTCAGCAGCACGAAGACCAGCGCCGCACCCCATTGCGGATAGAGCACGACACCCGCCAGCCCCAGAACCGCGTGGCCTGCGAACCAAAGCGCCTTGCCCGGCACCAGTCGGATCACGCCATCCGTGTTCGATGTGTCGGCCCGCGGCAGCACCCGCTCGGTCGCGGCCAGCATCGCCTAGCCTTCCGCCCGCGCGGCCACATCGCGAGCCAGAACGTCGACCGCCAAATAGGATGCCGCCCGCATCGCGGGGCCGAAGAACCAGGCGGGGGCCAGCCTGCGCTCGAAATCCAGCGACACCGCGATTTCCGTGCCTGTACCTCGCGGCGTGATCCGGTAGGTCAGGCGCTCGTATCCGATCCACCCCGCATAGGGCGTGCTGTCCGACAGCACCTCGAAAATGACCGTAGTCTCCGTCCGCTCCGTCACGCGCAGGTGCAGACGGCCCGCACCCTCGCGCCCCTGAAACCGCACGATACGATTGGCATCAAGCTCCACGCCTTCGTCCACAGCCACCTCCACCGGCTGCGGAAAGGCATCCAGTAGCGCGGGCAGCGGAAACGCGGGCGAGGTGGCCGTCTGCATCGCCGCCCAGACCGCTGCGGGCGGTGCCGCCGTCACCTGACGCGCGGTCGCCTGGCCCTCTGGGGCGAACGCATAGCCGCGCTGCAAACCCTCCGTGCTGGCGACGACAAGCGCGCCGAAACACAAGATTACACTAGCTGCGTCGAACAACCGGTTTTTCGGGCCGTCGTCATCCCCGTCGCCACCGAATAGCCCACCCAGACCGGCAAAAATCAGCTTGAAGACAAGCGCGATGACCCAAAGCACACCCAGCAAGATCGCGGCGCAAAAAACGGTCATCAATATGCTGCCGATGACACCGCCGACATCCGCCTGCGCCGGTTGGGGGGCGAACACCGTGCCCCCGACGACCATGGCCACCAGCAGCGTCACGGTGCCCAGCGCCCGCGACAAGAGCCGCTGGACAAAGCCTGCCTGCAACCCGCGCGCCGCCGCAAGCCACAACAAATGCACCGCGATGATCACGATCAAGGGCGAGACGAACTGCACGCCCGTCGTCCGCAACCCTGTCCGCGAGATCCACCACGCATAGCACAGCGCCGCCGCCCCAGAAAGGACATGCGGCGCAAGACGGATCACTTTGTCGAAATCCCTCGTCATCCCCGAACCCTGCCAGTCCCCGCCCCGCCGCGCAATCGCCCACGCACACCCTGCGGCCATTTGGCAACAACGTGGCTCTGGTTCGGGTACCGGCGCGATCGGTCACAATGTTGCTCGCCCCGCCCGCTCAACCGGTGATTTTCCGGTGCACGCGCTGTGCACGCCCGGTGCACGCGAATCATACGTCGTTTTTGTCGCCCATTTCCCTCGTCTCCGACATCCGCTAAACGCAACTCATGTCCCAGAACCCGCCCAACCTCCGCCCCGATCTCGCGCCGAAGATGCGCGTCTCCGATGCCCCGCGCAGCGGCCAGCCGACCATCGGCATGGTCTCGCTCGGCTGCCCTAAGGCGCTGGTGGACTCGGAGCGCATCCTGACCCGGCTGCGGGCGGAAGGTTACGCGATTTCAGGGGATTACGCGGGCGCGGAAGCGGTGATCGTGAACACCTGCGGGTTTCTGGACAGTGCCAAGGTCGAGAGCCTCGACGCCATCGGCGAGGCGCTGAAGGAAAACGGCAAGGTGATCGTGACCGGCTGTCTGGGAGCGGAACCCGACTACATCCGCGCGCATCACCCGCAGATCCTCGCCGTGACCGGCCCCCACCAGTACGAACAGGTCCTCGACGCCGTCCATAAAACCGTCCCCCCCAGCCCCGATCCCTTCGTCGACCTGCTGCCTACGTCGGGCGTTTCGCTGACCCCGCGCCACTACAGTTACCTCAAGATATCAGAGGGTTGCAACCATCGCTGCAAATTCTGCATCATCCCCGACATGCGCGGCAAGCTGGCCTCCCGCCCGGCCCATGCGGTGCTGCGCGAGGCGGAAAAGCTGGTGCAGAACGGGGTGAAGGAACTGCTGGTGATTTCGCAGGACACCTCGGCCTACGGCCTCGACCGGCGCTACGACGTCAACCCATGGAAAGACGGCGAGGTGCGCAGCCACATCACCGATCTGGCGCGCGAGTTGGGGCGGCTGGGGGCATGGGTGCGCCTGCACTACGTCTATCCCTACCCCCACGTGCGCGATCTCATTCCGCTGATGGCCGACCCCGACAACGGCGTGCTGCCGTATCTGGATATCCCGTTCCAGCACAGCCACCCGGATGTCCTCAAACGCATGGCCCGCCCCGCCGCGTCCGCCCGGACGCTCGACGAGATCGCCGCCTGGCGCGCCGCCTGCCCCGACATCACGCTGCGGTCCACCTTCATCGTCGGCTACCCCGGCGAGACCGAGGCCGAATTCCAGCACCTGCTCGACTGGCTGGACGAGGCGCAACTCGACCGCGTCGGATGCTTTCAGTATGAAAACGTCGCCGGTGCACGGTCCAACGCCCTGCCCGATCACGTGGCCCCGGAGGTCAAACAAGACCGCTGGGATCGGTTTATGGCAAAAGCACAGGCGATTTCAGCGGCGAAACTGGAGGCGAAGGTCGGAAAGGTGCTTGAGGTGATCGTCGACGATATCGACGAAGACGGGATTGCGACGTGCCGCACATGGGCGGATGCACCGGAAATCGACGGGAACCTGTTTATCGACGAATGTGCCGAGGGGCTGAGTGTCGGGGATGTTGTGAAGGTGGAGGTCGAAGAGGCTGGGGAGTATGATTTGTGGGGGTCAGTCGCTCACTAAGTCTTGTGCATCATCTTCGATCGCCTCGACGCTTACATCGGATGCTTGCTCTCGGTCATCTTTGATTTTTGGCGCTGGCTTTCGCCAAAGCGTCAAGTTTTGGCCAATTTCCCTATAAAATTCTGGAACGGCCTGTTCAATATCTACAATGAAATTGGCTTGTTGGGCGAAACGCGGACCTAATCGGCGTGCATAGAAAACGTGAAAACGGCTGACCTGCTTACCTTCCTTTCCTATTTCGGAAATCGAAGGATCGTCTCTCAGTTGTTCGTATAAAAATTGTGTGTCCTCACTTCTTCCCAACCACATAAGCCGAATATACAAGTCGGACGTTTTTTCGGTTTTGATCTGCCGCAGGAGCCAGTTCACTCTCGCCGTTGTGGATTTCTTGTCCTCCGGCGCCTTAAGCTCCATGCCGACGTCTATCGTTCGACGCAAAATATCTGCGGTGACTTCCAACGGGGCAGCGGCGTTGGGAATGGAAAGTGTCACAGACAAGCAGTTTTCGTGAGAAAGCCGTTCGATGGCAGATCTGGCTCGCAACGCACCATCGCTCTGTTCCTTCTTCGGCATAACTTCACTTACCGATATCTCGGTTTGACGAGACAATATAAGTGCAAGGTCTCTCGTCTCTTGATGCCAAGCATCGACTACCACCTGCGCCTCGGGTGATTTCAATGGCACTCGGCCACCTGCCGAAACCAGCCTGTTCAATTCTGCCCATTCCGAAGGCATACGTTCGAAACCTTTTACCCCAGCACTCTCATGTGAAAGAAATCTGCGCAGTTCGTTCAAGAGGAAATGCTGATCTTCGTCTTTGACTTCGCGATTATTCAGAAGCAAATCAGTCGAGGTCAGCACTGACATCCATGACCAGTGATAGACTGGAACAGTCGATCTACTTTTCCTTATTTCCGCAAGAGGATGAACCTGCGGAGAAGAAGTAAACTGATTGGAAATAGTGATCACGCAATCTACGCCAGCATCCTTGGCGATTTGCTGATAGCGTTCCACTTGATCAGCTAATAGCTGGGCATTGCCTACCTTGGCTTCGACCAAGGCGCGCCACTCTCTCGATCCGTTACGACAGACAATCAAACCGTCAGGTCTGTCTGATGTCGGTTTCTTCTCAGAAGTAAAAACGACTTCGGTGAAACAATTGATCTTCGTCCGCTTGCCGACCTTATGTCCAACGCCTTGCAAGAGCGCCGTCCCAAATTCTTCAATACGGGAAAGGCAAGACAGGAATATTGCCGTTGTGCGCCCCTCTTTGGAAGTTGTGGCCAACACAGGAAATAATCGTGCGATTTCCCCCTGCTTCAAATAACTCGGCAAACTCATCGCGTATTCCTCCGTTTGAAAGAGCATGACGCGAATTTCGAACTTTTCAACCTAAAGTCACGTCCCGAACCACACCCGCACCGCGTCCTGCACCCTGCGAAAACGGTCGCCGCCCAGCTTCCTGCCGCCGTACCAGCGCGTCACCACGACGATCTCGCCCAGTCGGCCCTCGCGTTCGAGCATCCGCACGATCACCATGCCCGCACCGCTCTCGCCGTCGTCGTTCTTCACCGGGGTGCCGTCGGGCAGGATCAGGCCCCAGGTGTTGTGGGTCGCCTTGGCGAAGGCTTTGCGGCGACAGAGCGTCTTTACGAACGCCTTCGCCTCTTCCACGGACCCGACCGGCCCGCCGGAGACGGCGTATTTCGAGCCACGGTCGCTCAACGCGTTTTCGATGATCCTCATGGCAAAACACAAACGGCCCGCCGGAGGAAATGTCCAGCGGGCCGTGTCGCCTTGAGGAGGAGGCGGTTCAGAACGTGTAGGTCTGGCCCGTGGCGATGGCGTTATCAAGCGAGGCCTCGGCCCAGGTGCCGCGTCCGCCACGCAGGCGGATCTCGATCAGCTGCGCTGCGGCGAGGTCATAGGCACCCTGTTCCACCAGCGCCTGACCCATATAGGAGCGCGCGAGGATGTTGTCGGGGTTCTGCGCGATGGCCTGATCGTAGAAGGCCATGCCAAGGTCCATGTCGCCCGCCTTGCGGCTGACGAACCCGTAGTAGGTCAGCGCGAGGTCGGATTGCTGATCCTCCAGCGTTTCCAGCACGGTCAGCGCATCGGCATAGCGGCCGTCGTGCGCCAGTTCGCGCACCGCATCCATCATGGCGCTGTCGTCGTTGGTGCTTTCCTCGGGCGTCATGCAGGATTGTGTCGCCAGATCCCAGACAAGGCCCTCTGCGCAGACCTGTGTGGTCTCGGAGGGCTTGGGCGCGTCGGAATCGCTGCTGCCGGCGGCGAAAGCGGCGACGGGCAGGACGGCGGCGAGGAGGGTGGAACGGATCAAAGACATTGGGTTTCCCTGTATTCTGGTTGATGTTGGCGAAGCCACGGTGGCAAGCCTCAAAGAGTTTCACCTAGAAGAATAGTCCGGCCAGAATACATATCCAGCCGACCCCGACGGCAATCGCCGTCACGGCCACGGCGGCGGAGCCCGCGTCCTTGGCCTGTCGGGCGCGGTCGCGCTTGTCGAGGCTGATATCGTCGACGATGCGCTCGATGGCGGTGTTCAGGCATTCCATCGCCAGCACGAGGATACCACCTGCCAGCACGAGACCGCGTTCCCCCGCAGTTAGCGGCAGCACGAAGGCCAGCACTGCGAAGGCGATGTTGGCCACGATCCACTGCTTGAGCGACCCTTCCGTGCGCCAGACGTGCGCGAAACCGTCCCACGACCAGATCGCCCGCTGCCTGATCCGGGCCAGTTGCTGCCACATGCGTGTTCCTCCGTCTTGCGACGTGCATGGTCGCGCAGGTCGGGGCCGGTGCCAAGAACAATCACGGCTGCGTTTGTGACCTTAAGGAAGCGTTGACGGGCGTCGGGGCAGGATTAGGGTCGACACGGAGCAACAAGGACGCTGGCCATGTACCCCACCTATGCCCGATCCGAACGGATCGCCGACGGCACGATGCATGCCATCGGGCTGACGGGGGCCGTGATCGGGGCCGTCGTGCTGACGATCTGGTCGGCGGGCTTCGCCACCGTCGGGCAGTTTAGCGCGCTGGCTGTCTATGGCGTGGCGCTGGTGGCGACCTTCGCCGCCTCGGCCTTCTATCACATGACACCGTGGCCCGGGATGCGCCCGACCCTGCGCCGGTTCGACCACGCGGCGATCTACCTCAAGATCGCAGGAACCTACACGCCGCTTGTGGTGATGGTCGGCGGTGTGCTGGCCTATGTCATCCTTGCGGTGGTCTGGGGGCTGGCGATCCTCGGCATGGTGCTGAAACTGTTTTTCTGGCGCATCCCGGGCCGGTTCGGCCCCGCGCTCTACCTGTTCATGGGGTGGCTTAGCATCATTCTGATCTGGTCGCTGTGGTCGGCGGTGCCGGGCAGCACCCTGTCGCTGATCATGGTCGGCGGGCTGACCTACACCATCGGCGTGATCTTCTATGCAGCGCGGATGAAATACGCGACTGCGATCTGGCATGGGTTCGTCGTCGCCGCCTCTGCCTGCTTCTTTGCCGCTATCGCGATCGGCGCGAGCGCGACCGCCTGAGCGGGTCCGGCCTCACACTGCCTCAATTGCGCAAGGCCGCCGCGGTTTCCTGCACCACGCGCACACGGTCCGCATTGGCGGGGTGCGTACCAAGAAAGCGGTTGCCCGGATCGGGAATGCGGAAGAAGAATTCCGCACCCAAAAGCGGATCATACCCCGCGCGATGGGCGATCAGCGTGCCCAGCGCATCGGCCTCCAGTTCGAAATCCTTGGAATAGGTGCGCGCGCCCAGTGCGGCCCCGAATTCCTGCGCGGCCTGTATGGTCTCCTGATTGCCTGCCCCGATTACACCGGCCAGCTCGCCGAATACCACGGCGCCCACGGTGGCGTTCTGCCGCTGCCGGGCCAGATGGCCGCGGATGTGGTGTGCGGCCTCGTGCGCCATGATAAAGGCCAGTTCGTCCTGATTGCGGCTTTGCGCGATCAGCGGGATCGTGAAGGCGATGATCGGGCGACCGGCGTCGTCGACGGTCTGGAAGGCGTTGGGCGGCGCACCCGGGCGGTCATCGACGACGATCCGGAAATCGCAATTCAGCCGCGGCGCACGTTCGCGGCAAACAGCCTCTGCCACGGGTTCGACGGTCTGGACGACCTGCACAAAATTGCGCACCGCGTTGCGCGCGGTGATCCGATTGGCCGCCGATTGCGCGGCGGTCGGCTGTCGTGTCACCGGCGGCTGCCCGCCCTGTTTCGTCGCCTCGTCGACCGGCAATGGCGCGCAGGACACGAGGCCGATCAGGGCCAAAAGGGACAGGATAGGCGTCTTGTGCATCGGGCTCTCCGGCGTGGGGGCCGCGGCCCCGTTCTGCACAATCTAGGATGCGCCGGGTGCGGCTGCCAGTGCAAATCACGTCATGGTCAGCGCATGGGCGTGGTAACGCCCAAGGCTTTCAATGGGTTGCAACTGCCCATAGGGGCGATAGGCTGACAGAATGTTTACGATCGAACATGAATTCGATGCCACGGTCATCACCCTGGTCGACGAGCCACCGGCGCCGCTGACCGAGGATGTGACCGTCGCGGCCTTTGACGACTGCGTCACGCTGACCCAGTTCGACTCGCAGCGCGACGCGGCGGTCACCGTCACACTTTCGCTTGCACAGGTGCGCGATCTGGCCGCCGCACTTGATCTGCCGGAAGGGATCTACCGGCTGCGCCCCGAAGCGGATGCCGACCGCTAGAAGGGATTGCCGAAATCGTTCTGACTGCCGTTGATCGCGCCGACGATGGTGTCACTGTTGAATACGCCGACAAGATTGCGGTTGCCGTTGTCGCTCCGGTAGAACCCACCGACAAACGGTGCCGTGCTGCGCACATCCGGGAAATCCGGATTGTGGACAAAGGTACCGGTGATATTGCCCTGCGCATCGGTGGTCGCCACGACGTCGATGTTGTCGCTCTGGTCGGTAATCTGCTGCGTCGCATCGTCATAGACGAAGATGGTGCTGCCGTTGTTGCGGCCAAATTCGGGGTGGTACAGCACCCATGACCCGATGAATTCCGCCTCGATCGTAGGTGGCACCATAGTCGTGCCGGTCAGTCCGGCATAATTCGACCCGTTGGTGTGACCCGCCATCGCGACCACAGAAGGGCTGTCATAGGCCACCGCCCCTTCGCGCTGTCCCGTGCCCCAGACGGTAAAGCCCTGCTGTGTCGTGGTCGGCGTACCGGGGGCGAAGGTTTCGCCGTTCAGCACGACGCTGAACGCCCCTGCCGGAGACACCGCGGCAGCGCCGACAAGATCGTCCCCGCCCGGCGGCATCATCGGGGGTTGCTGGGTCGAATTGGACGATCCGCTGCATGCCGCAAGGGCGACGGCGCTGACCGACAGCACGATCTTGCGCAGACTGAAAAGGAAGTGTGGCATCATTTCTCCTCCGTTCAATGAATGGTTCGGAGAGTATGAAAGCGAGCCCCGCTCCCGCAACACCCAGATGGGTGACGCGGCCGCGTGCTTGTCATTCTTCCGACTGGCACCGATGATGCGGCAATCACAATCGGGGAGCGCCATGACCACGGGTTTTTTCTGGGACGAGAGATGTTTTTGGCATGGCGGCGGCAACTATGCCGGCATGGTGCCGGTCGGCGGGCTGGTGCAACCACTTGATGGTGGTCTGCCCGAAAGCCCGGAAAGCAAAAGGCGGCTGCTGAACCTGATCACGGTGACCGGGCTGGCAGGTGATTTGGCGATGCAGGGTGCGCCCGCCGCCACACGCGAAGACCTGCTGCGGGTGCATCCGGCGTCCTACCTCGATGAGTTCAAGGCGCTGTCGGACGCGGGCGGGGGCGAGTTGGGCCGTCGCACGCCCTTCGGTCCCGGCGGGTTCGCGATCGCGGCGCAATCGGCGGGGCTGGCGCAGGCCGCACTTTCGGCGGTGCTGCGCGGCGATCTGGACAACGCCTACAGCCTGTCGCGCCCGCCCGGCCATCATTGCCTGCCCGACTGGCCCAACGGGTTCTGCCTGCTGGCCAATATCGCCATCGCGATCGAAGCCGCACGCGCCGATGGGCTGGCCAATCGGTTCGCGGTGCTGGACTGGGACGTGCATCACGGTAACGGGACGGAGGCGATCTTCTATGACCGGTCCGATGTGCTGACCGTGTCGCTGCATCAGGACCGCAACTACCCGATGGACACCGGCGCGTTCGCAGATCGTGGAACTGGCGACGGCGCGGGGTACAACCTGAACATTCCCCTGCCCGCGGGCACCGGCCATACAGGCTATCTGGCCGCGATGGAGCAGCTTGCCCTACCCGCGATCCGGGATTTCGCGCCCGACGTCCTGATCGTCGCCAGCGGGTTCGACGCCGCCGCCAACGATCCGCTGGGGCGGATGCTGGCGCATCAGGAGACCTTCCGCGCGATGACGCGGCAGGTGATGGATCTGGCGGCGGATGTCTGCGGTGGCAAGCTCGTCATGGTGCATGAGGGCGGCTACTCTGAAGTTTACGTGCCGTTCTGCGGCCATGCGGTGCTGGCGGAAATGGCGAGAAGCCGGATCGACGCGCCCGATCCGTTCGGCGATGTCTTTGCGCAGCGGCAGCCCGACGCGGCGTTCGACGCCTATCTCGACCGGCACCTGTCGGATATGGCGCAGGCGCTACGCTGACCCTATGTAGGGACAAAGACCCGATGCCGGAGACCGCCATGCTCGCCCCGAACGACGCCGCACTCGCTTTTTTGCTGACCCGCCGGTCGCGCCCGGCCAAGACGCTGACCGGGCCGGTGCCGGATCGCACCACGCTCGACACCTTGCTGACCGCCGCCGCCCGCACCCCGGATCATGGCAAGCTGGAACCCTGGCGTTTTATCGTGTTGGAAGGCGGCGCGCTGGCGCGGCTTGCTGAGTTGGTCGTGACGCGCGGCGCGGTGCTGGAACTGGACGCCGATCAGATCCAGAAAAACCGCGACAGTTTCGCAAACGCCGAACTTGTCGTCGCCGTGGTTGCGAGCCCCGTGGAGTCCCCAAAAATTCCGCTTATCGAACAGACCTACTCCGCCGGTGCGGTCTGCCTGTCGCTACTGAACGCCTGTCTTGCGTCGGGCTGGGGTGCCAATTGGCTGTCGGGCTGGCCCAGCCACGACCGCGCGTTCGTGGAAAGCGGGCTTGGCCTTGCATCACATGAAAGCATCGCGGGCTTCATCCATATCGGCACCGAAACCAGCGCGCCGCCGGAACGCCCGCGCCCCGACATCGCAGCCAAGACGACCTGGGTTTCCACATGATCTTCAGTGACTTCTTCAAGGCGCTCAATCAATTGCCCGACCCGCGCTTTCGCCGGGTCGTCATTCTGGGCGTCGCGCTGACCTTCGCGTTGCTGGTGGGGGCCTATGCGCTGCTATTGTGGATCGTGCAGTATTTCACCGCCGGTCCGATCACACTGCCACTCGTGGGCGAAGTGACGTGGATCGGCGATCTGCTCAGCATCGGGTCGACGATCTTCATGATCGTGCTGTCGATTATCCTGATGATCCCGGTCGCGTCCTTCATCACGTCGCTGTTTCTGGACGACGTCGCCGAGGCGGTGGAGGACGCGCATTACCCGCTCCTTCCGCCCGCCCCGCGCGTCGGGTTTTTCGACGCGCTGCGCGACACGGTGAATTTTCTGGGCGTTCTTGTCGCGCTCAACCTGTTGATGTTCCTGCTCTACCCGTTCCTGCTGCTTTTCGCGATCCCCGCGCATTTCGCGCTGAACGGCTATCTGCTGGGGCGGGAGTATTTCCAGATCACAGCGATGCGCAGGCTGGGGCGCGAGGGGGCGAAGGCGCTGCGCGCGCGACACCGGTTTCAGATCGGTGTGGCAGGCTGCCTGATGGTGGTGCCGCTCACGATCCCGGTGGTGAACCTGATCGTGCCGATCCTGGGGGCCGCGACCTTCACCCATATGTTCCACAGGCTCAATCCGCGCTGACCTCCGGCGTGGCCATCCGGTCGAACCAGTCCAGATCGCGCACGGTGATCACGCCGGACAGGATCGTACCGGCGATCACCACCCACAGCCCGATGGCCCAGAGGGTGGTGATCCGCACCTTGCGGCGCATCTGCGGATCGGCCGGGGCCGAGGCATGCGTGCCCGGCACCACGGCCCCCGCATCGCCCTGCGACACCATGCGCAGCGGCAGCACGACAAAGAAAACCATGAACCAGATCACGGCGAACAGGACGATGGCGGACGTGATCCCCATGGGGCGATCCTTTTCGGGTCAGCGGCGGTGTGCCAAAGGTATGGCCGATGGGGCCGGTGGCAAGGGCTAGACCTGCTCCAGTTCGATCAGGCAGCCGTTGAAATCCTTGGGGTGCAGAAACAGCACAGGTTTACCGTGCGCGCCGATCTTCGGCTCTCCCCCGCCCAGAACCCGCGCGCCTTCGGCCAAGAGATGATCGCGCGCGGCGAGGATGTCGTCGACCTCGTAGCAGATGTGGTGAATGCCGCCGGACGGGTTCTTATCGAGAAACCCCTGAATCGGCGATGCGTCGCCCAACGGGTAAAGCAGTTCGATCTTGGTATTGGGCAGGGTGATGAACACGACCGTGACGCCGTGGTCCGGCTCGTCCTGCGGCGCGCCGACATCGGCCCCCAGCATCGTGGCATATTGCGCGCGCGCGGCGTCGAGGTCCGGCACGGCGATGGCGACATGGTTCAGGCGACCGATCATCTGGGTTTCTCCGGCTTTGTCGTGGCCGGTTATGCGCCGGGTCGCTCCGTGCCGCAAGACTTTGCCGCGGTCTTAACGTTCCGTTCATATCAATCGGGTCAACTGTCGGTATCCCGCCCGCCCCGGCATCCTCGCAGCATCGGATATTCACATGGACAAGACAGAAGACTTCTTCCAGACACGCCCCGCGACCGCGTTGCGCCCGCTGCTCGGCCTGACCGTCCTGATGGTCGAGGACAGCCGCTTCGCCTGCGAGGCGATGCGCCTGATGTGTCTGCGGTCCGGCGCGCGGATCAGACGGGCCGACAGCCTTTATGCCGCGCGTCAGCACCTGAAGGTCTATCGCCCCTGCGTGCTGATCGTCGATGTTGGGTTGCCCGACGGATGCGGCACCGATCTGATCGGCACGGTCAGCGATGCCAACCCGCGCATGGATGTGATCCTGGGCATCAGTGGCGACCCCGAAATGGCGCAGCCGGTTCTTGACGCCGGCGCCGACGGGTTCCTTGAAAAGCCGATTGCGACGCTGGGCAGTTTTCAGAATGCCGTGCTGACGCATTTGCCCGGCGACCGGCAACCGCCCGGCCCGCGCCTTGTGAATGACGAGGTGATCTGCCCCGATCTGATCGCGCTGAACGACGATCTGACCCATGTGGCAGAGGTCATCGCCGACCGACCCACCGATGCGGTGATCGACTATGTCGTCCAGTTTCTGGGCGGTATCGCCCGGGCCGCCGCCGACCCGGAACTCTCCATCGCTGTGCAGACCTTGGCGACGGCACGGATGCGACAGAGCGATCCCACCGCCGCCCTTGACCAGCTTGAAAGCACGATTGCCGCCCGGCAGGCG
Organism: Yoonia sp. KMU-150; assembly: GCF_056858355.1. Classification (NCBI taxonomy): domain Bacteria; kingdom Pseudomonadati; phylum Pseudomonadota; class Alphaproteobacteria; order Rhodobacterales; family Paracoccaceae; genus Yoonia; species Yoonia sp. KMU-150. Next base: position 573,600 of record NZ_JBXEQF010000002.1, on the reverse strand, counting down.
CAGGTCACTCCGTTCGCGACACAGCCAGCGACGGATCGCGTGCAGCCAGCAGCGGTGCGGTCAGCGCGCTGAGGCTTTGGCGCTGACGACCGTGCGCATCGAAGTTTTCAGGTGCCAGCCATGTTTCATAGGCCGCGCGCAGGGCCGGCCAGTCGCCATCGGTGGCGGCAAACCAGGCGGTGTCCCGGTTACGCCCTTTCACGATGGAATGTTGGCGAAAGACGCCTTCGAAACTGAAGCCCAGCCGCTCTGCTGCCCTGCCCGACGGGCGGTTGAGCGCGTTGCATTTCCACTCCATCCGGCGATATCCGTTCGAAAATGCCCAATCCGTCATCAGAAAAAACGCCTCGGTCGCGGCAGGCGTGCGCTGCAAAGCCGGTGACAGGTTGACGTTGCCGATCTCGATTGAACCCGCCTCCGGCACCACGGTCCAGAAACAGGCGTAGCCCATGGGCGCGGGGTTGCGCGCGGCGCGGATCACGTAACACGGTTGGTGTTCCCGCGCGGCACCGACACGCATCAATTCGGTAAATGCATCCAGATCAGCAGGGGGATGTTCGAACAGATAGTCCCAGACCCAGTCGGCCCCGGCGAACTGCTCCCAAAGGCCGGGCGCATCCCGCTCCGGGTCGAGCGGCATCAGGCTGGCCCACCGCCCATCGAGACGCAGCCCGGTCGGGCGCGGCGGCACCTGCCAGTTGTCGACAATCGGTCCAAGGGGGCGATCCATGACGTCCTGCACTCCGTTCCAGGTGTCAGGCGACAATGCCGGGATCGTGTCCCATATCCAACCCCGGAAAGATCGCGGTCTCCAGCGTCGTTCGGTCCAGCCCCATCAGCCCGGCCATGACCCAGCCGGCGGCGGCCCTGACGTCTGCCGTCGGCATCAGGTCGCGCCCGGCATAAAGTGCGCCTTCGCCCAACCCCGGCCATTGCCCCAGCACCTGCCCGCCCCGAAGCGCCCCACCGGCGTAGAGCATGACCCCGCCGGTCCCATGGTCGGTGCCCTGCGTCCCGTTTGCCCGCGCGGTGCGGCCGAATTCCGTCATGCACAGTACAGCCGTCTGCTGCCAGACATCGCCCAGCCCGGCGCGCAGCGTAAGGATCGTATCGCTCAACCGGCCGAGATTGCGCGTCATCGTGGCCGCCTGCGCCTGATGCGTGTCCCAGCCGCCGATGGAAAAGCTGGCGATCCGGGTCGCACTGCGCAGGCGGGCAGCGGCGAAATCGGCCAGTTGCACGTGCTGGCCGCCGCCCACGTCGGCCATCATCGGGTCCATCTCCATCATCGCACTGGCCGCGGCATCGGCATCGGCGTCCACCCGCAACTGATCGGTGATCGCGACCGCCTGCGCCGTGGCATCCCGAAATAGCGGGTCGTCGTGGGTGACGAGGTCCAGCAAACGCCGCGCCTGAGGTGTGATCCGCAGTCGGGTGTTGGGTGTCCAGCGGGCGGAAGGCGCATCGCCGGACAGCACCAGCATCTGTTCCGGCCCGATGGCGTAGGAGGTCTGCGCCTGCACGCCCGGCACGGTCTGCAACAGCCGGTTCAGCCAGCCGTCGCGTGCGCCCGACGGCAGATCGGGCAGCCCTGCTTCAAGGATATCCTGCCCGTCGAAATGGCTGCGCTTGTCGCGGTAGGGGGTGGAAACCGCGTGCAGCGCGCCGAATTCGCCTTGCTCCCACAGTGGCAAAAGCGGCGCGAGGCCGGGATGCAGCGCATAAAATCCCGTCAGGTCGCGCCCATCGCCCGTATCCAGCCCGCCCCGCAGGGCGGAATAGTCGCGATCGCCGACCGGCCGTATCGCATCCAGCCCGTCCATCGCGCCACGCAAGATGATCACCACCAGCCGCGTGTCCCACGGCCCGGCAGCAAAGGCCACCGGCGTCATCAGCGGGCTGGCGGCAGCGGAACAGCCGAGCATTGCACCGGCGGCAAGGAAACGTCTGCGGTCCATCGTCATCTCCTTTGAAAGGCGGCGGAAGACAGGATCACGCCGATCCCGTCTGACACTGTTTCCGCGGCGCGGGCAGCAAATACCACTTGCAGGTCGGGGTTTGGCCCAAGTGCGGTTTGCACGAAATCACGCGGGTCGGGCAGCGGCACGCCCAGCTGGGTCGGGCGGCGCATCGCCCATGAGATGCGGGCGGCCATGGTCTGCGGGATGATCCAGTCCCCCGGTGCCTCGGGCCAGCCGTCGGGGCCGATGGGCCGTTGCCACGGCTGACCCATGGCGCGCAGCGGGCCGTCGAGCAGGCCACGAATATCGGGGGCGGAGAGCGCCATGATCTCGCCGCCGGTGACACCCAGCGCGCGCAGGGCGGCAGCGACAAATTCCTGCGGGCTGCGCACCTTGCGGCGCGCGGGATCCCAAGCCGCCGGATGTTCGGTCAGCGCCAGATGCACAGCCTGCAGATCGCCAGCCGTGGACAGGAACACATCCGTCAGGTCATCCACCAACGCCGGGTCGGGATCGTCGGCCACGAAGTGCACCGCAAGCTTGCGCGCGACGTGGGCGGCGGTGGCGGGATGCACGGCCAGATCGTCCAGCGCGGTTTCGATGGTCGCCTGCGCTGCGGCATCGCTGTAGGTCACGCCGAGCACGGTTTCGCCGCCCGGTTCCGCCCGCCGCGCGTTGAAGACGACCCCGTCGATCCAGTGGTATGTCAGCCCTGCGAGCATTTCCGCCATCTGCGTCACGTCGTCCTGCCCGTATGGACCGTCCGCGCCCAGCGTGTGCAGTTCCAGCAGTTCACGGGCCAGGTTCTCGTTCAGCCCCTTGCCCTGCCGCTGTCCGATCACGCTGTTCGGCCCGACGGAATGGATCTGCTGCAGGTAGATCAGCATCATCGGATGCAGCGTGACAGCGCGCAGCATATCGGCGAAACGGCCGGTGACATGCGGACGGATCACCTCTTCGATGAACGGCGTGATCAGATGGCGCATCGCGCCGTTGCGTGCCTTGACCGTGAAGTGGTCGGCCCAGAAGTGCACCAGCCGTTCGCGCAGCCCCACGGGCGCATCGACCATGCGCGCGATCTCCGCGGCCAGATTGCGGGCGAGGCGTTCGCGCCCCAGATCCTTCAGCCGCTGTTCGGCGGCTTGCGCGGCATCATAGCCATCGGTGCCGCGCGCGGCATTCCGTGCCCGCCCCGCCTCGTGCAGGGCCAGCAGGCTGGGGGCGGCCTCGGCGAAGCGCGGCACCGGATGGGCCGCGGCCATGGCATCGTGCCCGCGCAATTCATCCTGCACGGCAGACAGGCGTTCAGGCGCGGGCCGGTGCGGTGACAGACCTGTCCCGAACCGGAAGGCGGCAAGTGTCGGATCGAAAAGCATGGACCAGGCTCCGGCAGGGTTCGTGCAGGTTATACGGTCGCCAGGCCGAAAACGCGCGCTTCTTTTTGCCGCGCAGGCAACCGGGCGCCGGTTTGCGGGTTAGTCCGCCGAACGCACCGACGTCACCCACATCAGACATGAGGACCCGATCATGACCGACATCTATGCCGCCATCAAAGCCGACCACGACGCACATCGCAAACTGCTGGACCGGATCGCCGAAACCTCCGGCGACAGCGAAGACCGGCGGTCGGCGTGGGAGACGTTCTATCACGACGTCAAGAGCCACGCAGCGGCAGAAGAGGAGACGTTCTATTCCAAGCTGATTTCGAAAACCTGGGGCCAGGATGCGGCGCGTCATTCGGTGCACGAGCACCAGCAACTCGACGATCTGATGGAGGAGTTGAACGACGGCGATATGTCCTCGCCCGGCTGGCTGACGAAGTTCAAGACGCTCAAGCACGATTACGAGCATCATATGGACGAGGAAGAAAACGAGGTCTTCACCCGCGCCAAGGAGGTCATCCCCGAAAGCGAGATCAAGGGCTATGGTGAACGGTTCGAAGACCGCAAGGCCGAGGAGCGCAAGCTGATCGACGAAAAGCGCGCGGACAGTCTGGAAGACTAGACGAAGCTGAATCCAGGCTGGTAGGCGTGCAGACCGTCGAAATCGGCCTTGCCCACCGGCACACCCGAGACCCGCAGGATGCTGTAGAACGTTGTCAGGTGGAACCAGAGGTTCGGCAGGGCGAAGGCGATCAAATAGTCCGGGGCCGGTTGATGCAGCGTCGCATCGCCGGCCCTATGCGTGATCGTGCGTTCCGCAGCGCCAGTAAAATCAACCAGGGTCAGCGCAGCAATTTCCCGCTGCGCCTGCGCGATATTCTCCTTGATCTGATCGAGCGCCATTGTCCGTTCCGGCGTGTTCACTTCGCGCTCGATCAGGGGCATGGTCGCCCGCAGCGCAAAGCCGGTGACGATCGCGCTTTGCTCCGCGCAGTCGAACTGGCCGGGGGTCAGTCGTTTCGTCAGGATATCCGACGCGTTATCCCGCACCGCGATTGTATCGGTCAGATGCAGATTGCGGGTCAGCGCGTGCAGCGCCGACCCGGTCGCGAGCGTAAAGATGCCCGCATCGTCCATCAGCTTTCCGGCGGCAGGACCCGCAGGCGCAATTCGCGCAGCTGTTCGTTCTGCGGTTCGTTGGGGGCACCCATCATCAGGTCCTCGGCGCGCTGGTTCATCGGGAACAGGATCACTTCGCGGATGTTCGCCTCGTCCGCCAGCAGCATCACGATGCGGTCGATCCCGGCCGCACAGCCGCCGTGGGGCGGTGCGCCATACTGGAAGGCGTTGACCATGCCGCCGAAGCGTTTTTCGACCTCGTCCTTGCCATAGCCCGCGATCTCGAAGGCCTTGAACATGATCTCGGGCTTGTGGTTCCGGATCGCGCCCGACACCAGTTCATAGCCGTTGCAGGCAAGGTCGTATTGATAGCCGAGCACCCTGAGCGGGTCGCCCTCCAGCGCCGCCATCCCGCCCTGCGGCATGGAGAACGGGTTGTGTTCGAAGTCGATCCTGCCGGTCTCGGCGTCCTGTTCGTAGATCGGGAAATCCACGATCCAGGCGAAGGCAAAGCGGTTGGTGTCGGTCAGGCCCAATTCGTCGCCGATCACGGTGCGCGCCTTTCCGGCGACGCCTTCGAATGCCTTGGGCTTGCCGCCGAGGAAGAACGCCGCATCGCCCAGACCGAGACCCAGTTGCTGGCGGATCGCTTCGGTGCGTTCGGGGCCGATGTTCTTGGCCAGCGGGCCTGCCGCTTCCATGCCGCCCGCGACCTCGCCGGATTTCAGCTTGGCCTGTGCGTCCTTGACCGAGATGCCCAGTTCCTGCGCCACGGCATCCGCCGTCTTTTCGCGCCAGAAGATATAACCCATGCCGGGCAGGCCTTCTTTCTGAGCAAAGGCGTTCATACGGTCACAAAACTTGCGCGACCCGCCGGTCGGCGCGGGAATGGCACGGACCTCTGTGCCCTCCTGCTCCAGCAGCTTGGCGAAGATGGCGAAGCCGGAGCCTGTGAAATGTTCCGATACCACCTGCATCTTGATCGGGTTGCGCAGGTCGGGCTTGTCGCTGCCGTACCAAAGTGCGGCGTCGCGGTAGCTGATCTGTTCCCAGCTTTCGGGCGCGTCGACGGTCTTGTCGCCGCCGAATTCCTCGAAAATCCCGGCGATAACAGGGGCGATGGTGTCGAACACGTCCTGCTGTTCGACGAAGGACATCTCCATGTCCAACTGGTAGAAGTCGGTCGGCGAACGGTCGGCGCGCGGGTCTTCGTCGCGGAAACAGGGCGCGATCTGGAAATACTTGTCGAAACCCGACACCATCAACAGCTGCTTGAACTGCTGGGGGGCCTGCGGCAGCGCGTAGAACTTGCCCGGATGCAGCCGCGACGGGATGAGAAAGTCGCGCGCGCCCTCGGGCGACGACGACGTGATGATCGGCGTCTGAAATTCACGGAACCCAGAATCCCACATCCGGCGGCGCATGGCGGCCACGACATCGGAGCGCAGCTTCATGTTCTCCTGCATGGCCTCGCGGCGCAGGTCGAGAAAGCGATACTTCAGGCGCGTTTCTTCGGGATATTCCTGATCACCGAAGACCTGCAGCGGCAGCTCTTTTGCCGCGCCGAGCACTTCGATTTCGCGGATGAACACCTCGACCTCGCCGGTGGGCAGCTTGGGGTTGACCAGCTCGGGGTCGCGGGCCTTCACCTCTCCGTCGATGCGGATGCACCATTCGGCGCGGACCTTCTCGACATCCGAAAACGCCGCGGAATCCGGATCGCACAACACTTGAGTGATCCCGTAGTGATCGCGCAGGTCGATGAACAAAATGCCGCCGTGATCGCGCACCCGATTGACCCAGCCCGACAGGCGCACGGTATCACCGACGTTGGCGGCGGTCAGGTCGGCGCAGGTATGGGTGCGATAGGCGTGCATTGTCTTATCCTTACAAAGGTCGGGTCGGCCCGATACACCTGTTTGTCCCTGTAAAGTCAAGCATCGGCGGGGGTGTCCCCCACATTGGCGACAAGCGCGCACTTTCCCCGCAATCGCATCGTGGATAGAATGTTCGTGTTGTCTGTGATGGATTTTAGAAATGGATTTTTGGCAGCGTACGCTTGATACGACTTTGTCGCGCCTGATTGTCGATGGTGATTTGCATGTGACATGGCCTGACGGCGGGCAGTCAACCTACGGCAACGGCAACCGCGTCACCGCGAATATGGTGCTGCGTGACGCGGAGATCGTCCGCGCACTTTGCCTGAAGCCTGAAATGGCATTGGGTGAAGGATACATGAATGCCCAGATAGAGACCGATGACCTGTTCGCCCTGCTGTGTCTGATGTTCATCAATTACGACATGGCCAAACTGCCGGTATGGGCGCGGGGCATGTTTCGAATGCAGATGTTGCTGAAACGGGCAATCCAGTTCAACACGCCGTTCAGCAGCCAGAAAAACGCGGCGCACTCCTATGATCTGACGGATGAGCTGTTTGCGTTGTTTCTGGACGAAGATCGGCAATATACCTGCGGATACTTCAGCGCACCGGGGATGACGCTGGAACAGGCGCAGATCGCCAAGCGGCACCATATCGCCAAGAAACTGATGATCGAACCGGGGATGCGAGTGCTGGACATCGGCTGTGGCTGGGGTGGGATGGGCCGGACCCTGGCCCGCGATTACGGGGCCAGGGTGACGGGGATCACACTGTCCAAAAACCAGACCGCCTATGCCAACCAGCGAGCGGCCGACGAAGGGTTGGCGGACAGAGCGGAATATCACTTGCTGGATTACCGCAAAATGAACCAGACCTTCGACAGGATCGTCTGTGTCGGCATGTTGGAACACGTCGGGGTCACGCACTACGGCACCTATTTCCGCCAGATCAAACGCCTGCTCCATCCCGAAGGCACGGCGCTGCTGCACTGCGTGATGCGCAACACACCCCCCAGCCTGCCGTCAGGCTGGCTACTGAAATACATCTTCCCCGGTGGCTATGCCCCCGCACTGTCGGAAGTGGTTCCGGAGGTCGAAAAGGCAGACCTGAAAATGACCGACATCGAAATATGGCGCGGCCACTACGCCAAGACGATCCGTGAATGGCGGCTGCGGACTCTCGCCAATGCCGACCGGATCACACAGATGTATGATGCGCGGTTCCTGCGGATGTGGCTGTATTATCTGACCGGCACCGAGGCGGTGTTCTACTACGGTCATCAGTGCAACTTCCAGCTTCAGATGGGCCATGGCATGTTTCAGGTGCCTGTCACCCGCGACTATTTGCACGATCCCGACGGCACGCGCACGATCATCCCGCCGTATTGACCGATTCCATCCTTGCACCCGACCGCCCCGTGCCTATAACGCGGATAATTTGCTTATGCTCGGGGGCCTGTCATGCCAAAACGCGATGATATCAAGTCGATCATGATTATCGGCGCGGGTCCCATCATCATCGGACAGGCCTGCGAGTTCGACTATTCCGGCGCACAGGCCTGCAAGGCCCTGCGCGAGGAAGGCTACCGCGTCATCCTCGTCAACTCCAACCCCGCGACAATCATGACCGATCCGGGGCTGGCGGATGCCACCTATATCGAGCCGATCACCCCCGAAGTGGTCGCCAAGATCATCGAAAAGGAACGCCCCGACGCCCTGTTGCCCACCATGGGCGGGCAGACGGGCCTGAACACATCGCTGGCGCTGGCCGATATGGGCGTACTCGAGAAATTCAATGTCGAGATGATCGGTGCCAAGCGTGCCGCCATCGAAATGGCCGAAGACCGCAAGCTGTTCCGCGAGGCGATGGACCGGCTGGGCATCGAGAACCCCAAGGCCACGATCATCACCGCACCGGAAGTCAACGGCAAGCGCGACATCAAGACCGGGTTGCAACTGGCCATCGACGCCATTGAATACGTGGGCCTGCCGGCGATCATCCGCCCGGCCTTCACGCTCGGCGGCACCGGCGGCGGCGTGGCCTACAACCGCGAAGATTACGAATACTATTGCCGCACGGGGATGGAAGCATCGCCGGTCGGGCAAATCCTCGTCGATGAATCGTTGCTGGGCTGGAAAGAGTTCGAGATGGAGGTCGTGCGCGACAAGGCCGACAACGCGATCATCGTCTGCGCCATCGAAAACGTCGACCCGATGGGCGTGCATACCGGCGACAGCATCACCGTGGCCCCTGCCCTGACGCTGACCGACAAGGAATACCAGATCATGCGCACGCACAGCATCAACGTGCTGCGCGAAATCGGCGTGGAAACCGGTGGATCGAACGTGCAATGGGCCGTGAACCCCGCTGACGGCCGCATGGTCGTGATCGAGATGAACCCGCGGGTGTCGCGCTCCTCCGCTCTGGCGTCCAAGGCCACGGGTTTCCCGATTGCCAAGATCGCTGCAAAACTGGCCGTGGGCTTCACGCTCGACGAGCTGGACAACGACATCACAGGCGTCACTCCCGCCAGCTTCGAACCCACAATCGACTATGTCGTCACGAAAATCCCGCGCTTCGCGTTCGAGAAATTCGCGGGCTCCGAACCCAACCTCACCACCGCGATGAAATCCGTGGGCGAGGCGATGGCGATTGGCCGCACGTTCCACGAAAGCATGCAAAAGGCGCTGGCAAGCATGGAAACCGGCCTGACCGGGTTCGACGAAATCTCCATCCCCGGTGCCCCCGACGCCGCTGCCGTGACCAAGGCACTGGCAAAACAGACGCCGGACCGCATCCGCGTCATCGCGCAGGCGATGCGGCACGGGCTGTCGGATGACGACATTCACGCAGTTACCAAATTCGACCCTTGGTTCCTTGCCCGTATCCGCGAGATCATCCATGCAGAGGCCGAAATCGGCGTGAACGGCTTGCCGTCGGATGCTGACAGCCTGCGGCAAATCAAGATGATGGGCTTCACCGACGCGCGTCTGGCCACCCTGACCGGCAAATCCGAGGAAGACGTGCGCAAGGCACGCATCGGCCGTGGCGTGAACGCGGTGTTCAAGCGGATCGACACCTGCGCGGCAGAGTTCGAGGCGCAGACCCCTTACATGTATTCCACCTATGAAAGCCCCGTCATGGGCGAAGCGGAATGCGAGGCGCGGCCCTCGGACCGCAAAAAAGTGGTGATCCTTGGTGGCGGTCCAAACCGGATCGGTCAAGGCATCGAATTCGACTATTGCTGTTGTCACGCCTGTTTCGCTTTGACCGATCAGGGCTACGAAACGATCATGATCAACTGCAACCCGGAGACCGTATCGACGGACTACGACACTTCCGACCGGCTCTATTTCGAACCGCTGACGTTCGAACACGTCATGGAAATCCTACGGGTCGAACAGGACAACGGCACCCTTCACGGCGTGATCGTGCAGTTCGGCGGGCAGACCCCGCTGAAACTGGCCAATGCGCTGCACGATGCTGGCATCCCGATCCTTGGCACCACGCCAGATGCGATTGATCTGGCTGAAGACCGCGAGCGTTTTCAGCAGCTTGTGCAGAAACTGGGGCTGAAACAGCCTGTGAACGGCATTGCCGCGACCGACGAGGAAGCGCTGGCGATTGCCGGGGATATCGGCTTTCCCCTCGTGATCCGCCCCTCCTTCGTGCTGGGTGGTCGTGCGATGGAAATCGTGCGCGATATAGACCAGTTGCGCCGTTATATCTCCGAGGCGGTCGTGGTCTCCGGTAAATCGCCCGTCCTGCTCGACAGTTATCTGTCCGGTGCGGTGGAGGTGGATGTGGATTGCCTGTCGGACGGCAAAGACACCCATGTCGCAGGCATCATGCAGCACATCGAAGAAGCGGGCGTGCATTCGGGCGACAGCGCCTGTTCCCTGCCGCCGCATACATTGTCGGACGCGATCATCGCAGAAATCCGCAAGCAGACAGAGGCGCTGGCCAAGGCGCTCAACGTCGTGGGCCTGATGAACATCCAGTTCGCGATCAAGGATGACGAGGTCTACCTCATCGAGGTGAACCCCCGCGCATCCCGCACCGTGCCCTTCGTGGCCAAAGCCACGGATTCTGCCATCGCCTCCATCGCCGCGCGGCTGATGGCCGGGGAGCCACTTTCCAACTTCCCGCACCGCGCCCCCTATCCCGAAACCGACAACCCGATGGACGTGCTGCCGCTGGGCGATGCCTTTACGCTGGCCGATCCGAAAACACCGTGGTTCTCCGTGAAAGAGGCGGTGCTGCCCTTCGCCCGTTTCCCCGGTGTCGATACGATCCTGGGACCCGAAATGCGCTCTACCGGTGAGGTTATGGGCTGGGACCGCAACTTTGCCCGCGCGTTCCTCAAGGCGCAGATGGGCGCCGGGGCCGACCTGCCGACGCAGGGCACCGCCTTCATCTCCATCAAGGACATGGACAAGACCGCCGACATGGCAGAGGCCGCGCGGATCCTGACCGATCTGGACCTGACGATCACCGCGACGCGCGGCACGGCCAAGTGGCTGACCGAACAGGGCATCGCCTGCGAAACGGTCAACAAGGTTTACGAAGGCGGGCTGACCATCGTCGACCGCCTCAAGGACGGGCATATCGCACTGGTGATGAACACCACCGAGGGCGCGCAGGCGATCGAGGACAGCCGCGACATCCGCGCCGTGGCGCTTTATGACAATATCCCGTATTTCACGACCGCCGCCGCCTCCCACGCCGCGGCCCTGGCGATGCGCGAACGCGAGGCGGGTGCAATCGAGGTGCGGGCGTTGCAGGGGTAGCACGCCCGACGCGGCGTCCGCATGGACTCCGCTGCGTGGCGCGCTACAGTTTGCGGACCGCAAAACAGGGGTCGCCCATGCATACCGCAGCCATCACCGGAACCGGGGTGTTCACGCCCGATCAGACCATCACCAACGACGAACTGGTGGTGGCCTTCAACGCATATGCCGACCGGTTCAACGCCGAAAACGCGGATGCAATTGAAGCTGGGGAGGTCGAGGCCAAGACCCATTCGTCGGCGGACTTCATCCTCGCCGCCTCGGGGATCGAGCGGCGGTTCGTGCTCGACAAGGCCGGTGTACTGGACCCTGACCGAATGTATCCCAAACTGGACGCCAGGCCCGACGATGCGCCGTCCGTCATGGCCGAAATCGGACGCGATGCGGCGGACAAGGCGCTGGCGGAAGCCGGGCTGGCCCCCAGCGACATTGATCTTGTTATCTGTGCCGCATCAAATCACGAACGCGCCTACCCGGCGATTGCCGTGGAAATTCAGGACCTTCTGGGCACGAACGGCTTTGCCTTCGATATGAACGTTGCCTGTTCCTCGGCCACCTTCGGGATTCAGACAGCGGTGGACATGATCCGCGCAGACTCCATCCGCCGCGCACTGGTCGTGAACCCAGAGATTTGCTCTGCCCACCTGGAATGGCGCGACCGGGATTGCCATTTCATCTTCGGCGACGTGGCGACAGCTACGGTGATCGAACGCGACGAGGACCTGACCGTCCCGCACTTCAAGGTAAAATCCACCCGTTGCGCCACGCAGTTTTCCAACAACATCCGCAACAACAACGGCTTCCTGCGCAGCACGCGCGACCACATGGAAGACCGCCGCGACATGCAGTTCATGCAGAACGGTCGCAAGGTGTTCAAGGAGGTGCTGCCGCTGGTCAGCCATCACATCGCCGATCATATGGAAGACACGGGCGTCGCCGCCGACGACCTCAAACGCCTCTGGCTGCATCAGGCCAACAAGACGATGAACGATTACATCGGAAAAAAGGTGCTGGGCCGGGTGCCGGAGGACGGCGAACAGCCCAACATCCTGCAGGACTACGCCAACACATCCTCCGCCGGGTCGATCATCGCGTTTTCGAAATATTCGGATGATTTGGCTGCGGGTGACATGGGCCTGATCTGCTCGTTCGGCGCGGGGTATTCAGTCGGATCGGTAATCGTGCAGCGGGCGTAAATTTCCTCCAGGAAATTTAGCAAAATCCTTCGAAGGATTTTGCGGCCGGTCAAGTCTTGCTGACCCGCTTGTGCACATTCTCCGCGCTTTCCACCCGCTCAGAATACCGGTCCGTCAGGAATTGCCGCCCGCGGACCATATAGGTGAAGCGGACCAGTTCCTCCATCACATCGACGATACGGTTGTAAAGCGGCGAGGGCTTCATCCGGCCCTTTTCGAATTCCTTCCACGCCATCGGCACCGACGATTGGTTGGGGATCGTCACCATGCGCATCCAGCGGCCCAGGATACGCATCTGGTTCACGGTGTTGAACGATTGCGACCCGCCGCAGACCTGCATCAGCGCCAGCGTCTTGCCCTGCGTCGGGCGGATGCCGCCGATGGGGGCCAACGGCAGCCAGTCGATCTGCGCCTTCATGATGCCGGTGATGCTGCCGTGCCGTTCCGGGCTGGACCAGACCATGCCTTCGGACCACAGCGCCAGTTCGCGCAATTCCGCAACCTTTGGGTGGTCGGGGCCTGCATCGTCGGGCAGCGGCAGACCCGATGGATTGAAGACCCGCACCTCGCATCCGAACACGCGTAACAGGCGCGCGCCCTCTTCCGCTGCAAAGCGCGAATAGCTGTCGGCACGCAACGATCCGTAAAGCATCAGGATACGCGGCGGGTGGCCGTCGTCATCGCCGCCGATCAGTGACGCAACGTCAATATCTTGCAGTTGGTCGGCGTCGATGTTGGGAAGGTCGCGCAGATCCATTCAGCTTCCGGTGTTCGGGTCTTCCAGATGCAGCTTCATATCCAGCAGCACTTTCTGCAGTGCGGTGGTTTCGCGCAGCAAACGCTTGGCCTCGTTCGTGGTGATCACCCCGTCCTCGATCGACAGGTTGTATTCTCCCATGAGCATGGCAAAACGCTGGCTCAGTTTGATGACGTCGGTGTTGATCCCGCCCTGCTGGTTTTCGGGCGCATTGTCGTAAGACAATGTAATCCCTTTCATTTCCGCCAGCGCAGAGGTCACATGAGGGTAGGACGCCGCCGCTTCGAGCGCCGCGACAGCGTCAACCGGCATGAAGCGGTCCGCATGCTCGTCCGCGTCGGAATAGTAGCGTCCGAGCGTCGCTTTCGATTTGCCGGTAAGCACACAGGCGTTCTCGATCCCGACGTCCTTGACCAAGGCCTCGGTGTGCTTTTTCAGATAGCTGTTGAATCCACTCATCTCATTTCCCTACTGACTGCCCCTTTGTGAGGTGAATTCGCGAAATATTCACCGGGGAAAACCACAAACTCATTCCCATTCGAAACAATAGTCCCGTTTGGCACCCAAGAGCCAGCCCCAAGCGGGGGCGAATGACCGCAAGAACGCGATCGGGTTGCAGCGGACATTTCAGGCGATGACGGAACCCTCCCCGGTTTCTCTCGCGCAGGAAATGCCGACGGTTCAGGACAGAGCCGGCCACTCACGGGCCCGGACGCACAGTGCGGTCTTTGCCGGACGACCAAAAGAGGTTGGGATGCTTGCTTTTGGTCGTCCGGCAACGCTAACAGACTTTTATGGCCAAGCTCTATTTCAATTACTCCACGATGAACGCGGGCAAATCGACCGTCCTGCTGCAGGCCTCGCACAACTATATCGAGCGTGGGATGCAGACCTATCTGATGACCGCGCAATTCGACAATCGCGCGGGCGCAGGTCGGATCGCCAGCCGCATCGGGATCGGCGAGGCGGCGGATACGTTCGGCCCCGGCGAGGACCTTTTCGCCAAGATCGACGCGCGGCTGTCCGCTGGCCCCTGCGCCTGCGTTTTCATCGATGAGGCGCAGTTTCTGGAGCCGGATCAGGTCTGGCAACTGGCCCGGGCGGTCGACGATCTTGGCGTGCCGATCATGTGTTTCGGTCTGCGTGTCGACTTCCAGGGCAATCTCTTTCCCGGCTCCGCCGCCTTGCTGGCGCTCTGTGACGAAATGCGTGAGGTCCGCACGATCTGCCATTGCGGCAAGAAGGCGACGATGGTGGTGCGCAAGGACGATCAGGGCCGCGTGTTGACGGCGGGCGATCAAGTATCCATCGGCGGCAACGAACGCTATGTGTCGCTTTGCCGCAAGCACTGGCGCGCGGCGATGGAGGATGCGCCTGTATGAAACTCTGGTTCACTTTCGGCACCGTCGCGGCCGCTATTGCGGCAATGGTGACCTGGGCGCTGTCGGACGACCGATTGAGCACCGACGAACAGCGCGCGATGAACATTAGCGATTTCTATAATCGCTTCACGGAGCAGTCCTGTGTCAGACGCAGCGACATCGTCGCCGCCGCAGAAGACGTCGGCTGGCAGCATGGCGCGCGCGATAACTTTCCCTATTGCATCGCGCCGGACGCACTGACCAACTGGTATTGGGTCGAGTTTCAGCCGGCGTTGATGATGTCCACGGATGACGAGAACCGCTTGTATTTCGGCTTCGATGCGCGCGGGTGCAGCGTCCCGTGGATATATACGTCCTGCGACTGACGATCACCTGGGGACAAAGTTTTCGGCATAGAAGTTATACCAGTTGCGGCCCATGATCCCCGCGACCTCATCCGCGTCGAAGCCCACGGCGCGCAGCCCGTCCTCGATGTTGCCGAAATCGCGGTTGTCCCGGAACCACGACGGCATTGGCGGAAAACCGGGGGCGGCGGCAGATCCCTCGCCATAGTCGATGTCCTTGCTCCACCGGCCGACGCGCATCCACTCGACGACGCTGTCCGGCTGATCCTGGCAGAGGTCAGAGCCAAGCCCCAGATGCTCTGCACCGAACCTTTCCGCAGTGCGCGCGATCATCTCGCAGAAACTCTCCAGCGTGCAGTCCGATTTGTCTTTCAGATGATGGGGATAAAGCGAAAAGCCGAACATCCCCCCGTTCTGCGTG
Source organism: Yoonia sp. KMU-150 (assembly GCF_056858355.1). NCBI lineage: Bacteria > Pseudomonadati > Pseudomonadota > Alphaproteobacteria > Rhodobacterales > Paracoccaceae > Yoonia > Yoonia sp. KMU-150. The sequence continues at coordinate 558,369 of NZ_JBXEQF010000002.1, read as the reverse complement.
ACCGCGCGGATGACGTCGTCGTTCTTGTTGCGCAGCGCGGGCTGCCATGCGTGCGGATTCGCGTGGGTGATCGCGATGGGGCGCTCCGACAGATCGGCGGCTTCGATGGTGGATCGGTCGGCGGAATGGCTCATGTCGATGACCAGCCCCACGCGGTTCATTTCGCGGATGACCTGCTGACCCATGCGGGTGATGCCGGTGTCCTCATCCTCATAACAACCCGTCGCCAGCAAGGATTGGTTGTTGTAGGTCAGCTGCATGAACCGCGCGCCAAGGCTGTGCACGATCTCGACCAGCCCGATATCGTCCTCGATCGGACTTGGGTTCTGGAAACCGAAAAAGATCGCCGTGCGTCCCGTCTTGCGCGCGTGATCCACATCCGACGCCCACAGTCCCTTCATGATCAGATCGGGATACTGTTCGAACCAGCGGTTCCACTTTTCGAAATTCAGCACCGTCTCGCGAAAGTTCTCATGATAGGCGATGGTGACATGCACCGCATCCACACCACCCACGCGCATCTCGCGGAATATCTTCTCCGACCAGTTGGCATATTGCAGGTTGTCGATCCGCATCAGTCCGGCACCCCGGCACTGATATAGGCGGTCTTGACCGTAGTATAGAATTCCGCCGCCGCCTTCCCCTGTTCGCGCGGCCCGTAGGAGCTGTCACCGCGCCCGCCGAACGGCACATGGTAATCCGTGCCGGCGGTCGGCAGGTTGACGGTAACCACCCCGGTCCGGGCATTGCGCCGGAAATGGGTTGCGCGGGCGAGGTTCTGCGTCACGATCCCCGACGTCAGGCCAAAGCTGGTGTCGTTCACCACTGCCAGTGCCTCGGCATAGCTGTCGACTTTGATCACCGACGTCAGCGGCGCGAACATTTCCTCGCGGTTGATCTGCATGTCGTTGGTCGTATTCACGAACACTCCCGGTGCCATGTAGTAGCCGTCATGCGGCATCTCCACCCGCGCACCGCCGCAGGCCAGTTCCGCCCCTTCGGACTTGCCCAGATCGACGTAGCGCAGGTTCTCGTCCAACTGCTGCTGGCTGACGACGGGGCCGATCTGCGTGCCGTCTTCAAGCGCGTGGCCGACCTTCATCGCCCGCGCGCCGGCCACTAGCTTTTCGACGAAAGCATCATGAACGCCCGCATGCACGACCAGCCGCGAGGACGCCGTACATTTCTGCCCCGTCCCGCCGAATGCACCGCCCAGCGCCAGCGTGACCGCCAGATCGAGATCGGCATCGTCCATCACCGCCAGCGCATTCTTCGACCCCATCTCCATCTGCACCTTTGTGAGGTTCTGGATCGCGGCTGCGGCGATGCCCTTGCCCACCGGCACCGACCCGGTAAAGGAAATCGCGTCGATCATCGGGCTTTCGACCAGCCGCTGCCCGATGTCACGACCCGACCCCATGACGAGGCTGAACAGCCCCTTCGGGATGTCCTGCCGCGCGATGATCTCGGTCAACGCCACCGCAGACGCGGGCGTGATATTGGCAGGCTTCCAGACGACGGCATTGCCGTAACACAGCGCCGGCGCGATTTTCCACGACGCTGTTGCCGTCGGGAAGTTCCAGGGCGAGATGACGGCGACGGTACCGACCGGCTCGCGCCGCACGTCGATCTCGACACCCGGGCGTACCGAATCCGCATTCTCTCCCAACTGCCGCAGACATTCCGCCGCGTAGTAGGTAAAGAACTGCCCCGCACGGTAAACCTCGCCCTTGCCTTCGGCCAGCGGCTTACCCTCCTCACGGCTCAGCAACCGGCCCAACTCCTCGGCACGGGCCATCAGCTCCGTGCCGATGGCCATCAGCACGGCCTGTTTGCGCTCCATCCCATAGCCGGCCCACTCCACCTGCGCGACACGGGCCTGATCCAGCGTCGCGTCTAGCTGATCGGCGCTGGCCTGCGCATAGACACCAATCAAATCGGTCAGATCGGACGGATTGCGGTTCTCGATCTCGGTCGTTCCGGCGGTCCATTCCCCGCTAATCAGGTTCTTGTGCAGCATTCTTGTGTCCTATCGATATCAGGTGCGCGGGCGCATCTTTGGCTTTGCGAGCACCCTATCCATTCACCTAACGGTGAACAGGCCCGAATACGACCTGGATCGGCCGAACACGGTCAATCTCCTTGCGCGTCGTGCAAGGCTCGGCTGGATTTGCGAAATACGGAGCGGCGTTCGCGCAACGACAGCGGCAGTCTTGGTTATGGCAATAAATGGTGCACCTAAACGGAACAAGTTCGAACCTACTCTTCGATGAGTTCGAGCGTTGGGAAAACATGCTTATGTCGAAAACGCCTTGGCTAAAATTCTGAAACCAAATGGTTTTTACCCGTATCTAAGGACTATTCCACTTCAAAACACGCCGCATCGTGCGAAGTCACGAAAGGGAAAGGTATTGGGTTGGCTACAAATTCAGGTCGAGTATCAATACTTGGTGTCAAAACAACGCTGATGCTAGACGTATCTTGCTTCAGCCCCAATTAGTTGAGTCTGCTACCGGGGTTGAAGCGCAGCTGAGCTGCGTCGTCGCACAGAATCAAACCACGACCTGAGGCATCAGTCTTACGACTTTGCTCTGATGATTGCCGTTTTTGACGAAGCGCAACGAAATCAGTGGAATGAGACACCAAGTGCAGCCTATCAAGTCTGCTGACTGTCTCTAACGTGAAAGTAGTGACTACGCAGGAACTGGAAACCTTCAGAGAGGTGAGTGGATGTAGGTGTTGAGCGGGCCCAGATTGACACTTTGCCATCGCTCGGAAATTGGACTACTCCAGTGAAGAGAAAGAGCCTATCATGTATCATGCAGACCCACACCTGAGTTCTGAACATTGGCTTCATCCGAATGAAGTTTATCAGGGCAATTCGCTTGACCTAATCAAGAGAGTCGAGACAGAATCAGTCCACCTGATCTTGAGTGACATTCCATATGGAATTGGCGCCGAAGACTGGGACGTGCTTCATGGTAATACAAACTCTGCATACCTAGGATCGAGCCCAGCCCAAAGATCGGCTGGCGCAATCTTCAAGAAACGTGGAAAGCCTATCAATGGTTGGTCCGAAGCTGACCGCGCAATTCCGAAAGAATATCAGGAGTGGTGCGCTCTTTGGGCGGGAGAGTGGTTCCGCTCTCTCAAGCCAGGTGCAAATGTTTTCATTTTTGCCGGTCGTCGCCTTGCACACCGTTGTGCCTGCGCGATGGAGGACGCAGGATTTAGCCTTAAGGATAATATTGCTTGGTTAAAGTCCCGTGCGCCGCACCGAGCCCAACGCTTAAGCGTTGTTTACAACAGGCGAGGAGACACCCATTCCTCAGAACAATGGGAAGGCTGGAAACTCGGAAATCTCAGACCAATTTTTGAACCGATCCTTTGGTTTACGAAGCCCTACAAAATTGGGACGACTCTTGCAGACAATGCTCTTGAACACGGCGTGGGAGCTTACAACGAAAAGGCCTTTTTACGGTATGCAGATCAGCCGGAGAATGTTCTTAAGGGCCCTTTAGGTGTTGGTGAGTCGGGGCTACATCCAACACAAAAATCTGTTAAACTCATGCAGGCTCTGATCGAATTAACAACCAAAGAAGGCCAAGTAGTGCTCGACCCCTTTGCAGGAAGCGGCTCTACTTTGGTGGCGGCGAAAAATCTCAAACGTCGGTATATTGGCTTCGAAGCTGTGCCAGAATATGTGACGACCGCACGGTGTAGGCTTGAGCCTGATCTGTTGTCGGATTAAGAAATACCCATAAGAAGATTGTCGGAGACCCGATTAATTGTCTCGATCTTGCTGTCAATTTTGTGCATGTTAATCAGCTTCTCCAATGCTTCATCGTGAGTTAACCGCATAATCTTCTCACGTTCTGCCGCATAGTGCGCAAGCCCTATCTCTTTGGAAATGTTAATGCTTTCCAAAGTAGCCATCTTCTCAATGCGCCATAGGTCCGCGACGATCTCTCCGTAGTCTAACATCGTCCGGTTCACTGCTTGCCAGTAAGGATTTGCGTGTTTCGTAGGATTCATTGCCTGCACGGTCTTGAACACTCTATGAACAAGCTCAATGACTGCAACTGAACCCTCTGTTTCAGCAAGCCTTACGAGCACCGCCAAGTGTGGATACGAAAAAATACATACATTCCGAGCGCCAGCTTGCTGGTATATTTGGCTGTTTCGGGACGGCAATTGGTAGAGTGGGCAAACAACCATGGCGTATGGCTTGCCATGTTTCCAGCCGTCCATCGCCTGAACCTTAAAGTCCTTTTGGTTCTTTGCTGTTCTGCTCAAACGGAAGACTTTTGCATCCGCGACAAAACTGAAGTCGGCACCGACTACCTCAACATCTGCTGCGTCTGCCCGTTCTGTTAACACCCGACTCCTAAATCCCATTTGGGTATACGCCGCAGAGATTAGAGCATCAGTATATTTCGAATATAGCTTCTCTTCACTGCTATCGTGCCCGTAGGATTCAGGTATAGCCGAGCAAAGTCTCAAGTGATCCAGAAGAGCTGACAGTCCATTTTGTTCGATTTCCTCGTTCAGCTCTGCTTCTACCCGGCTTGAATCCGACCCGAAGTGCCCACTCAGCTTTACTATTTCATCTATCCAGTAATGCCTGCGCGAAATCGCATTCTGGTCTATTATTTGTTCGTTCAAGTTTGAACCCTCCCATTCAAGCCCTTTGCTTGAAGTCGGTGATGCCTGTTTCAACGCAACTTGGCGACAATGCGTCCGTTCGTCCACAACTAACTCAGTATCATAGGGTTGGCCCTAGAGACACTCATCGTGGATTAGGGAGCAATGGCGGGCAGATCCCAATCACTCAGGCTTCAATCCGCAACTGAAACGTCAGGAATAGCTCCCGCGAACGCTCCCATAGCAAACCAAAAGTTCGAATCATGTCGGCGGTTCCAAGCGATTTCAGGCGCTAGATTCGACCAATTTCAGTATCCGTATTTGTGACATTTCTCAAATGTTACGGCTCGATCACTGTGACAATTTCCAATCGACCAAGATTAAGTCTTCAAAAATCCTGAACGAATTGCTCGGTTGAAACAATAACTGTGACAATTTGCTTTTTCCAAAATGTTCGTACTTGTGACAAAAAATTATTCTTTTGCAATGGGTTAGAGAGTTCGATCTCATGGCTAAGCGGCGAAGATGATCCTGCCGCAGGACACAAAAACCATGGAGGGTTCGAACATGAACACAGACGTCAATGCAACATTTCCCGCAAGGAAGGCGGCTAACGATAACACGCCGCCGCTCACAAAACTCAAAGCGGAGATCGACTTCACTGAGTTCGAAATCGGGGTAGATGCACCGCATCTCACAGATGACGAGGCATGGGCGTTCATCGACTTGCTTTGGGAAGTCGTTGCTACCTTCGTCGAATGTGGCTTCGGAGGCCTACCAACTCAGCGTGTCATCTCCGAAGACGAAGTTCGGCAAGAGCTAGCGACTATGGCGGATCGCCTTCTCAAGGCCGCAGCTTAACCAGAAAAACAAAGGAAAGCCTCATGACCAGTTTAGAAACTCCAACTCCGCAACGCTGTCTCATCTATTGTAGAGTCTCGTCAGCGAAGCAGACGACGGATGGTGATGGCCTTGCCAACCAAGAGCAGGCCTGCCGCGAGTATGCGCAAAAGCAAGGTTTGGAAGTTGCCGAAGTTTTTCGGGACGTGATCTCGGGGAAAGAACGAGATCGTCCCGGAATGCAAGCGCTACTGCGAGACCTTAAAGTGAATGGGAAGCAACCGACGGTTGTCGTCATTGACGATTTGACGAGGTTCGCACGAGACGTCGGAACGCATACCGAACTGAGGAAAACGCTCGAAAGCCACAATGCACGGCTTGCAAGTCCAAAATTCAAGTTCGGAGACGATGCCGGGTCAGTGTTCACAGAGACCGTCCTCGCAGCGGTCGCGGAGCACGATAGACGGAAGAATGCAGAGCAATCACACACGCGCTCGGTGGCACGAATGAAAAACGGCTTCTTCGTCCTAAGAGCGCCTCCCGGATACAAATATACCAAAGCCTCGGGGGGCGGTCGAAAGTTGGTGCCAGACTTCCCGATAGCGAGTGTTGTAACTGAGGCTTTGGAAGGTTTTGCGGCTGAGCACTTTCAGACGCAAGCGGATGTGCAACGTTTTCTGGAAAGTAAGCCCGTTTTTCCAAAAGGACCGGATGGAAAATCGGTCAAGATTGATCGTGTGATTGCAATTCTAAAGAATGTTCTTTTTGCGGGATACATTGAGTATGAGCCGTGGAATATCCCCCTGACCAAAGCTCAGCACGATCCGCTGATTTCCTACGAGACTTACCTCATCAATCAAGAACGCCTCAGAGAGCGCGCACGAACACCAAACAGGAAAGACATAAACGAAGACTTTCCGCTCCGCGGCATACTAACCTGCGGTAGTTGCGGGCACCCGATGACAGCCTGCTGGTCAAGAAGTCACACTGGAACTCGCTATCCATATTATATGTGCCATCACAAGGAGTGCACAAACTCGCGGAAGTCAGTTCAACGGGACAAGATCGAACACCAGTTTGAAGGCTATCTTCAACAGATCGTCCCAAGCCAGCGACTGATAGAACTCAGCAAGAGTTTGTTCACGAAAGCATGGGACCGACGCTTGCAATCCAGCGATGCCGACCGGAAAGAACTTCAGGATCAGCTTCGGGCTAACGAGCGAGCTTCAAAGAGGATGTTGGACAGGCTGTTTGCTGCCGAAGGTGAACTCATGGTCAAGTCTTACGAGAAAAGGTCAAAGAATTGGCCTCAGAACACGCTCGACTAGAGGAACTGATCGAACGGAGTCGCGAAACACTGGCTAGTTTTGACGAAATATTCGAACTCTCAATGCGATTTCTCGCAAACCTTATGAAATATGGACAAATGGAGGGCTGACCATGAAGAGGACGGTCCTGCGGCTTGTGCTCTCGCAGCCTTTGACGTTCGACTATGGAGAGGGTGTTCGAACCCCAAAAACCACTTTTCCTTTCAAGCTCTTACAAGGGCTTTAGGGATGGTCTGGAAGTTTGGTGCCCGGGGGCGGAATCGAACCACCGACACGAGGATTTTCAAACCGAAGCTTATTGAGAAGGCTCAACAGGTTAGTCACGACAAATCTGTCAAACCTACCACGACGCATCAAACACTTAGCGGCGAATTGTCAAACCTTGCCCCTGAGGTCTTCCAATGAGTTGGCGGGTGGCGAACGCGTGTGCCGAGCGGAAATTTGGAACTGCCACACGCAAGCAGATCATCATGTTCCTTGCAGACAAGGCGAGCGACGACGGTTCGGGCATCTGGTGTTCGAAGGGGACGATCCAGCGACATACCGAGCTGGGCGAGACGACGGTCAAGCGGACGATCCGTGACTTCCTGAAGGAAGGCATCCTGGTCGAGACGGGTGCGCGGGGGTGCAAGAACGGTTTCACCGTCGTTTACCGGATCGATCTCACTCGGATCGAGGCGCTGGAACTGACCGCAGAGCCCGATATCGAGATGGGGGCCACAGTGGACCCCGTCCAGACTGGCCCCGGAACGGGGGCCTCAGTGGCCGGGGTACCGGGGCCACCACGGCCCCCAAACCATCCTAAAACCATCCATAAACCTCCTACGCGCGAGCGCGTGGCAGCGGAGGATGAAGAAGCTGAGAAGATTCTAGCCGCCTATCCGCCCGACCGTGTGCGCGGGAACGCTCAGTGTCTTGGGCGGATCAGGGCGGCGCTGAACGAAGGTGCCAGCGCCAAAGACCTGACCGAAGCCGTGAAGGCCTACGGGACCGAGAGCGCGGGCTTCACTCGTTCGAAGGTCTGTTTCTCGGACAACTGGTTTAAGTCCGGGCGATGGCGGGCCTATGTCGAGGACATTGCCAAAGGCCGAGAAAAGACGAAGGCAAGGGAAGCCGAGATCCTGGCGGGCTTAGCGAATTGGGTCACGGACAAGCATCCACTTTGCCGCCACATCACACCCGGTCAGATCGATGCGCTCCTGGCCGCAGAGCTGGTCACACAATCGCAAATCCAGGCGGCGGGCCTCAGATCATGAGCTCCACCGATCCCACCGAAGCGCAAACAGCAAGGCGACCCATGTCATACGGCTGCGCCGATGACACGGGACCTTGCGAGGGGCGGCAAGCCTCCCCTTCGAACCCCACCGACGTGGGCAAAGCCCCCGCCAAAGAGCCGCTGACCGAGACCTTCGTCTTCCGCTGCAACGCTTCCGAGAAGGCCCAGCTGCGCGCCAAGGCCGAGGCGGCTGGCCTACCTGCCTCGACGCTACTGCGCGAGGCCCTTGGCCTCACAGAAGCGCGCCGCCGCAAGCCCATCCCCCGCGTCGATCCGGCGCTGGTGCTGGCCGTCGGGCGCATCGGCGGCAACCTCAACCAGATCGCCCGCTGGCTGAACCACGCCATGAAGACCGGGCGCACCGACCTCGACACGCTGACTGTCGCGCACCGCCTCGTCGTGATTGAACGCCAGCTTGCCGCGCTCCTCGATGAGGCGCGGCGGTGCTGATCAAGTTCTTCCCCAACGGCAAAGGCGCGGGCGCGGGGCCGGTCGGGTACCTCGTCGCGGACAAGGTGCTGGCCTACGACGACAACCGCGACCTGATCCGCGATGCGGACGGCCAGCCTATGACCGTCACGCGAGAACCCTTGCCCGAGATCCTGCGCGGCAATCCCGACCGCACCGAAGCCCTGATTGACGCCATCCGCCACCAGTGGACCTACCGTGCGGGGGTGATCAGCTTTGCGGATAGTGACGACCCGAGCGAGGACCAGCAGACCGAAGTCATGGACGGGTTCGAACGGCTGGCCTTCGCGGGGCTGGACCCCGAGCAATATGAGGTGCTCTGGGTCCGCCATCTCCACGAAGGCCGGGTCGAGCTTCACTTCTGCACGCCGCGCCTGGAGCTGACGACGGGAAAGAGCCTCAACATCGCCCCACCCGGCTATCAGGACGCATATGACAGTCTGCGGGATGTCATGAACCAGCGCCACGGCTGGGCCGACCCAATGGATGTTGAGCGCGCTCAGGATGTCCGAGACACCGTCGAGACTCCGACCCGCGCCCAGGGCCGGGACGAGCTGCACACCTGGATACAGGACCAAATCGATATGGGCCTGATCACCGACCGCGCGACCATGATCGACGCGCTCACCGACGCAGGCTTCGACCTGCCGCGTACTGGCAAGGCCTACATCACGGCCCGCGACCCAGAGACAGGCGAACGCTGGCGGCTGAAAGGAGCGATTTTCCATGAAGACTGGCAAGCCGACCCGGCTGAGCGAGAAGCTGAACGCGGAGCTGGACACGATCAGGGCGGAACACGTCGCCTCGATCTCGTCCCAGCTCAAGAGCTTCAGGATCGATTTGAAGAACATTGTGGGCGCCGCGCAGCATACCATCGCGAGCGATACGCGCCGCTTTCAGACCGAGACGGCGAGCTTGTTCGAGACGCGGCTGAGGGCGATCCGCCTCTGGCTGACGATCTCGCCCTGGCTGATCGCGGCGATGGTGCTGACGGGGATCGCCTCGATGATGGCCGCGAGCTTTTTCTGGACGGTGCATCTGAACCGCTCGGAGCTGACGGAACTGGGCCTGACGCGGATCGAGCGGCCCGAGGGGACCTGGCTGATCCTGGACCCCTCGAAGACACGGCTCAGGACCTGCACGATGGGCGAGAGACACGTCACCTGCATACGGATCGAGGAGGATTAGATGACCCAACTGACAGCCTTGGAACGCGACTTGCTCGCCTGCGTCGAGCGGTTGGTGACGGCCTGCGAAACCTCAGCCGCGGAATTGAGCGGATTGGAAGCACGCTCGACGAAGAGGCTGCAAGTCCAGTTGGATGGTATCGCGGCCTGCGCGACGTTGCTCATACGCTCGCAGATCGCGTCAATGCAGGCGTTGCGTGGCTTGCTGAGCGAAGAGGCCACGTACAACGCGCTGGACGCGAAGTTGAACGAGAGCTTGAGTTTAGCGAGTGACGCCGAAGAGAGGCTGAGACAGAGCTAGAGGCGCGGGAAAGGGATATGGACCGGGGGCTGACACATTGAGTTTGATGCAAAGCAGTCCGTTGGCAAAAATGTTTTCATTGCCAGATGAAAGGGCGGTGAATGCTAGGCTGCAAGATTTTTCTGTATTGCTGGTCGCTTCAAATATTCTGGGGACATCTTTTCGCTGATCTTGCGCATGATAGACAAGAGGATGTGATCTCGTGCCTCCGAGTTTACCCAAATATTTTCGTGAAAATCCTCTACATCCGACGAGCTTTCCATCGGGCAGGTTGGAGCGATAGCTGCGGTCAAGTCATTTCGCTCTGGCCAATAGTGGCTAGTGTAAAAAATCTGATTTCTTACAGATTGATACCCCTTAAATTTGAAGTTTTGTATCCAAGTCTGCTCCCTTTGATCCAGTCGATCTGTGTTCAGTATTCGTATCATGCGCTGAAAAAGATCCCACACATGTTGCTGATCAACCTTGTACTTATTATTTGAAACAACCGTCACGGGTTTCTGCATGTCGCGCGTGTTTTGGCGAAACCCGCTTTCACGTTTTCGGTTCCCTGACTTTAGGTCTGGAAATACATCAATAAAATGCCAGGTTTCACCATGGCGAACAACGAAAACGCCGCAGATGCCAGCAACATATTTCGCGTACAAGACAGAAGCATGGTGGGCGTCTACAGTGCTCCAACTTATTCGCCCAGAGTCAAATAACACGCCTGTGCTCTCCCAGGCCATGTCTGCCTTTAGCTTGAGTTGTATGAGATCGCTTAGGGCGTTGCTTTCAACACCAGGCGCATTCAAGTATTGTCCAGGTAAGGACGGATCAATTGCGTTGGGCTCCCAGATTTCGGCGAGATAGTCTTGAAGTGATACTTCTTCCGCCGCGGCCTCCGAGTAAATTACATCCCAACGCGCCATAACATCTGCGTGCTTGCGCCCAAAAATATTCTTTTCGGTGGCCCCCGTCCAAGACATTAGAGTTTCATTTTCTTGAACTTACCGTCCTCTTCTTTGGACTGAATTGCTCGATCAAAGTCGATCAACAGATCTTTTGCCGCGTCACTTTCAGCCTTTGTTCCTGATCCGTGGCTTGACCACTGTCCGAAATCAAAGCCCTCAACTAGTTTCAATGTGCGCACGACGTCCTGTTGCTGGAACGACGAATAACGACGGCTGGTTTCATCGAAGACCCGCTGAAAGATGTTCAACAGCGCTCCAAATCCAATCGTTCTGAGGAAAATGCTGTTGGTCTGAGTCCATTCTTCGTGAAACACAGACTTTATGGCAGCGAAATAGTTCTTCAGAATCTTTGATTGTTCCTCGAAGGTGAAGGATTTTAGGACGCCGTTCTCCTGGTGTACCAATGGCGTGACTTTGCGAACGAAGTTAGTCAATGATATCTGACCCTTAGATGGGGCGTCTATGACAATTCGATTGAAGAGTGGGCTGTCTTAGTCATCCCGCAACTCCTTCGCTATGTCGGCAGCACGTTCATTCGCTAGATCCGACGGCTTCTTTTTCGGAATCATATTCAATAGATCTAGGACAAGCGAACTCGGCACACCTTTCGCTTCGCGGTTAATGGTTATGAACTGTTCGACCTGAGCTTCTTCAGAGAGACCCGTAAATGCCACGACGGGCAGTTCATAGTCGATGCCCGCTTCCTTGAACGCTTCATGCGCACCTGCCAACCGGTGTTGTCCGTCAATGACCCAGCCGACATCTTTCCCAGCAGGAATCTTTAACTCGCTTGAAGCCCCATCGAATGTTGCAGCGTCGAAGCTAAGTACGACCGAGTTCGGGATTGGATGCCCTTCTTGGATATAACCAGAAAGCGATTTGACGCGGCTATTTGGCAAGACCCTTTGATAACCTTCGTCTTTATCTGGATTTCGGCGGTTGATTGAAACCATGCCCCATAGCTCAGAAGCTTTTAGCTTGAATACATAGAGGTCTCGATCGCCTTGACTCAATTTCATCGCGGGAATCTTGATTTCGTCGACTAACTGGCCTGTCTTTTTGCCCGTTTGTCTCGAAGGCTTCTTAGCCATATGAATACCTCGCTTAGGTTGAACCGCTTGTTCTACAGTGGTTGGCACTAGGCCGTCGGCGCATCATAGTGTGATAGTACGGAGAGTGTACATGGCTTCGCGTTCGCATCTTAAGTTTCCTTTTCTTCAGCTGGTTAGAGCGATTCTGACGCGTAACCTGAAAAATCTCCATACTGACCAAGGGTGATCGCTGGTTACTGTTTAGCAATAGGAATTTGGGCGTTCATCCAAGTTCCCTTTCCGTTGTCTCCAGGTATATGCGGAGCGACGTCAGCAACCGAACGCGTGTGCAGAACCGGCTTGGATGCATTCATGTCCCAAATGTGAAACAGGTAAGCGTCGGCGGCCTGAACGGCCTTGTTCCACTCATTGCGCGTCACAATAAAGCGCATTGGTGAAATCGTTGTGGACTTGACTTCGATCAGCCTATTCGCAATTCCGCCTGCGCCGTGATCGTAGGAAAGGACATCGTAGCCTGCGAAGTTATCATCGAATCCAGGCCACTCAGGCTCAAGATCGATGCCAAGGTCTTTCAGGCGCTTGCGCTCGTGTTCCAGCGTAAGGATTTCCGCAGCGCGTCCCTGCTCCATCTTTTCATGATCAGTGAGCAGGCGCGCATAGCCTGAGACTGAATCCCACCACGTCACGACATGGAGCGGGGTCGGGTTTTCCATCAGGCCAGCGGCGGCGAAGATATCTTGATCGTTGTGGTCGAGCTTCTTAACAAACCGCTGGCGACCCTGGCGCATGAGTTTTGCCCAGATCGGCTGGTGCTTGAGCAAGACGCTCTTTATGCAGGTCTGATAGAACACATGTCCGTCGAGAGGGCAGTCCTTCTCGACGAGCTCGGACAGATAGACCGATGCCTCCATATCAAGGCTGTGTGCGTCCGCTTCGACGCTTTCGATCAGCGTAAGCAGATCAGTGACGGGCAGGTCTGGATGACTTGTCCGATACTTGCGGAAAAGGCGAAGTCCTTCAAAGCACGGCAGCGAGAAGACACGTTCGGTAGAGATTGCGACGGTCATTCAACCTCCGGCGGAACGTCCGGTGCTGTACCCTCCATCTCTGCGATGAGATCGATGATGTCCTTGAGTTCGACATCATAGTCGAGCGGATCTGAGGCCTCTTCTTCGTCAAAAGCGATTTCATGGAGATCAGGATCGTTCAGGAGCTGCTGCATGTTGCGAATCTTCTCAACAAGGCGGCGACTGACCGACATGTCGATGCTGCCGATGACGGGTGGTGCCTTAGAGCGGTAGATATGGATGTGGGTTTCTTCGTCAGGGGCCAAGCCGAGTCGATGAATGCGGTCGATGGACTGAAGATAATGGGTCGAGACGTAGCTGCGGTCCGCGTAGATGGCATTGTGGCAAACGGTGTGGAGGCTTATGCCCTCACCCGCTGCGGCAGGATTTGCCACGAGGACGAAGCATCCGGGGTCTTCATGAAAGCGCCGAATGCGTCCCTCTCTGGTTTCAGGGTCACTAGGCAGGCCTGACGGAACTCCGCCATGGATGTAGACGGGGTTCAGGTCGGCAAGCGCCGAGACGAAGCTGTAGATCGTGTCAGTGAAGATCGTCCAGATCACGCACTTCTTGCCATCCCTCGCCAGTGCATAGGCATGATCCATGACTGCCCGCATCTTCGCGGAGTGGCCTTCATCCAGCACCTGATCGACAATGGCGGAGTCCACCTTAACGTCATCATTGGCCATGGCACTGAGAGCCAGGGTTGGATTGACGGAGAGCTGAAGCAGGCGCATGACCGACCGCCGTGCTTTCAGAAACTGTGCGTCACCCATGCCGCGCGATATTTGCTTCGAATAATTGCGCAGGAATTCGTTGCGCACGATAGAGTAAAGGGCGAGTTGCCCCGAATCCATGCTGATATCTATGAAGTGCCGCTCGGCGGGTGGAAGGCCTAGTTCGGTCTTGGTCGTGCGGACATAGAGATTTCCGAGAACCTCACGCGGAGATTTCCCGTGCGAGATTTCGAGTCCGTAGCCGTGTCCAGGCCAGAGAAAATCGAGCTGCGACTCCATATCGGATGCCGCCTGCGGCATTGGCGTCCCTGTAAGGATATCACGCCGTATGGGGTCATCTGCCGTTCGGAGAAAGAACGCGCCACGCTGAGACTGCCAGCCTGCCTTCATGCGGTGGGCTTCATCAAGTACCAGGTGGGTCGGGGTGGTGGCGAAGTGCGAAGCCAGCAAACCCTGCTGACGGATTACCAGGTCATAGGAGATGATAAACCGCGTCGCCCCTGACCTAAGCGCTTTTCGGGTTGCTTCCTCAGAACCGACCAAGAGTGTGAAAGGTTCAGAGCCGCCGTCTGGGGCATCCTCAATCATGCACTCGTCAACAATGTCCATCCAGGCCTGGAAGGCCGCCTTCGGCGCGACGACTATGAAGTGATGTCCAGGTTGCCGCGTCAGCATATGCAATGCGAATGTGACCGTGGTCTTTCCAGCTCCAGGAACGGAAAAATTTGCACCGTTGCTGAGTGCGAGAAGATGAGAAATATCTCGAAGCTGGAAGTCGCGGAGCTCCCGCTTGGTAAATCCCATGTCCTTGAGCCGCGCTTCGATCTCATCCGTGGATAGGACTTCGGTGATCTGACTGCGCAGCTCGCGTGTCTTGCGTATCTGGGTAGCGAACGCGCGCAATTTGCCTTCAGCCTCACCCTCGGGTCTAAAGCGGAAATTTAGGCTTATCTGGTTGGCCTTGCTGCCAAGCTCTCGCACTACTCCAAGAGTGTCTGGCCAAGACAGGTTGATCACGCCGCCCGCAACGGTGTGGTCGAGCTTTTTCGTACGGATCGCCAGCTTCAGGCGCGACCAGATGGGGGTTTCCAGCGCTTCGTCAGGCACTGTGAAAGTACCTGTGTGATCGGGATTATATCGAACGGTTACGGCTGTCGGGGTATCGCTCACGCAGGCTTACTCCTCCCCGTCATCATCGGCAGCAACACCGTCTTGGCGTGCTTGGATCGCGGCCTCGATCTTGTCGAGACCTTTGCGGATCGATCCAATCTGCTTGAGGATGGCTGGCAAAGTCGGCGTTCCTGCGGAACTGATGTCGATGCCCGTGATCTTGGAGTTGACCTGCGCCAGTGCCTTTAGCGAGGCTTCTTCGTTCTTCTGACCTTTGTCCAGCTCAATGGCGGTCTCGCAGGCTTCGATCAAAGTGGTGATCGCCTCGTCCCTAGTGTCTTCGTCCCGCAAAATCTCGATAATGGATGTGTAGTCTTTGCTATCGCCGTCGTTGTCGATATCGATGGCGAAGTCATCATCATCGATCTGATCGTCATCATCGTCGGCGGGCAGCTCAAGCTGATCTTCCAGAATTTCCAGCACTTGGGGTGCCAGCTTGCCGAACGCCGCATTAAAGCGGTAGACACGCCCGCTGATCCTGTCGCGGTTCTCGTAGAGAGACCACGCAATCGCGCGGCTGGCATTCTGAAGGTTCGCGTCCTTCTTGGCGATAGCCTTGGGGAGATCCCCAAATATCTGCTGTCCGTCCTGGAGCAGGTCGTACTCGCCAGGCTTCTTGACCCACTCGCTGAGGTACAAGTCTGCTTCATCGAGTGCTTGCAGGACGTTTTCGATGTCGGTCTTGCTGCGGCGAAGGCGGTCAGCGACCTCCTTCGTGGATCTGTTCTTCCCGACCTGGCGGCGGATCAGCCTTGCATCGCCGATCCAGTCATAGTCGAGCTTCGTTTGTGGCCGCGCTTGAAGATCGGCTTCGATATCATCGATTTCGTCTCGCGTAACGTCTGGTGGCAGAACGGCACACTTGATGTTGGTGAAGCGATCATCGACTGATCCATCCCTGCGCGTCATGAGCTCGCGCATAGCAGCAAGTCGTCGGTTGCCGTTGACGACAACACCCGTGCTGGTGATGAGGATCGTCTCGCGCTGACCGTCCTTTTCCAGAACTGAGATGATTGGGGTTACAGAGTCGGTGCCCTGCTTGGCGAGCCGCGCCAGGATTTCGTGCTGCGCCTGCTGAGCGGTAGTCAGTTCCTGACCCTTCTCGAAAAAGTCCTTGGGCAGGCCTTCACGGGCTATCTCCGTCTGCTGGGCGCTGAACGTGCGGCAGTTTTCCATGCGATAGACAGGGACATCTATCGGCAAGGAAACAACCTTGGGCGTGAACTTCTCGCTGCGAAAATCGTATATGATCTCGCCAAATTCTTCAGAGGACTCTCTTCGTTTCGCGATCATGGCCTCGCGTTCGGCTCGAGGCGTCAAAATGATTTTGTACGTCACAGGTGTCCCTCTTGTTACTCGAACGCGACCACGAGGATAGGCACAGTTATGACTCGGTCGAAGAGCTCAAGCTCTTTGATGACGCGCTCGGCGTTTGCAATGTTGTCCCCAATAATCTTTGCCGCGCTTCTGGTCGGCAGGGCGATGCCCGCAGCTTCGATCTTCTGGCTTTGAAAAAGGTACTGAAGCTTCAGCAGATCGTATGGCGCACGGCTCATGTTGCCAGTTTGAAGCTGAAACGCCAGATCGTCTTGCATCGCGAAGACGCTAAGGCCGTGCGCTTGGTCTAGGTTGACGTTTAGCGCCCAACCCTCTTTCAGGAATTCGGTTTCGACATGTTTTCTAATATCGGGTGTACAGCGCGGCGCAATCTTGACTGCAGGTGCTTCAAAAACGTCAGTGAGCCACTCTTTGAGCTGACGCCGATCCCATTCGGTACCCGCGCTGTGATGATCTTCGTAGGTATATGCAAGCTTCATGGCTACTAATAGGAATTGGGGTCATAGATGGGTTTGTTCATGGGGCGGGTGCGGAGTGTACCGGCGCGGAGTTGGTGAATGCGATCCCATGCAATATCGACATAGGCTTTATCGAGATCGCAGCCGTAGGCATGCCTTCCGTGCTTCAACGCTGCAATCGCGGACGAGCCAACGCCCAGATAAGGATCGAGGACGCTCTCGCCTTCGTTTGTCAAAGCCAACACCAATCTCTCCACCAGTCCGATGGGGAACTGGCAGGGATGATCAGTCTTTTCAACGTGGTTAGATTTGACGTTGGGAATATCCCAAACATCAGAAGGGTTCTTGCCAAGAGGATTACTGGAAAGCTCGCCCTTGTTCGGACCTTTGAAGTGCTTTTTATTCGGATACTTCGAGGGGATGCGGACGGGATCTAGATTGAACGTGTAGTCCTCAGATTTGGTGAACCATAGAATCGTTTCGTGCCTACCCGAAAAGCGCTTCTGGCAATGCAGCCCATGACCGAACGTCCAGACAATCCGATTGCGAAGTTGCAGGCCGTGGTGCTTGAAGAGCGGGTAGAGCAGGATGTCTAGCGGGAATATCTCGCCTGAGTCAACGTGGTTGCCAACCTGCCAGCAGATAGAGCCGTTTGGCGCAAGCAGACGCACGGCTTCAGCGATGCAGGCCGCCTGATTCTCGACATACTTCTCCTGAGAGGTACGTTTTTCGTAGGACTTTCCGATGTTATAGGGCGGCGAGGTCACAATCAGGCTCATGGACTCGTCGGGTAGACGGCGCATGAATCTAAGATTGTGCTCGCAGGCGATCTCGGCCTTTGAATCTCGCTCAAGACGACGGATGTCAGC
This sequence comes from Yoonia sp. KMU-150, assembly GCF_056858355.1. Taxonomy (NCBI): domain Bacteria; kingdom Pseudomonadati; phylum Pseudomonadota; class Alphaproteobacteria; order Rhodobacterales; family Paracoccaceae; genus Yoonia; species Yoonia sp. KMU-150. The sequence goes on along the minus strand of NZ_JBXEQF010000002.1, from coordinate 540,681 downwards.
GCCCTCTTGTTCTCCCAGGTTGCGAAATGCAAATGCTTGTTTTGGAGCCATTGGTTCAATCTCTAGATGATGGGCCGTTCGATGGATGTGGCGCTTTGTTGAAATCGGGGCTTATTCGACGATATCTGGTAGATGCTGGGCGGGGCAACCCCGTATGTCGTGTAAGAAGTGACGTGCCTTCTCGCAAGAACCTCACCGATGCTACAAAGGGGTAAACCAAGATGGTTAACGAAATAACACTCGTCGAAAGTGAGTACGCTATCACTTCAATTCCTAGAAACTGATTTCAGCATCTTGCATCGCCAAGAACAGAGCTCTTGCAACTCTCCTATAGAACTACCGCTTGTAGAACGCGCAAACGACGTTTGAAATAGCTCTCGACACCAACTGCCAGCGCGAAGGCTGGGGCGGTCAATGTTATGATGCAGGCAGACAAGGCCGATGCGAGGAGCGGAAGCCAAGGCATGTTGCCAACGCCCCAGTAGGCAACGAGCGGCCCCCAAGACATTAGATAGACCAACGAGCTGATGCCCATTATGCTTATGACAGGACGCGTGAAGCGACTGATATCGGCTTGCATACGTTCGGTTGTCGCTAGTTGGTGGCGCTGCCACGTCTCGGGTTGCCTCAGGTCCATTCTCATTCTCTCAGCAGTTCGATCCAGGTATGGACGTCGTCCATGGCGATCTCTTTCCCTTCCAGAAAGGACCGGTACCAGCGCGCGGCAATCGCACCGCGTTTTTCGCTCTTCAGCTTTGTGCCGCTGTCGGACAGGTACCTGTCCAGCGCAACCTCGAACTCCTCCAAGGCGGCAATGTCATGTTTCATACGCACAGCTTCAACTCCCAACAAAATCCAATTCAGGTCCACTTCGAATTTCCGGTGCATCTCGACCAGCGCTTCGACCGGGATCGAGCGCTTGCCGAGCTCATAGCTCTGGTAGGCGCGCAACGAAATTCCGAGCGCATCAGCCAGTTTCGCCTGCGACATCCCCAACTCATTGCGCGCAATGGCGATGCGCGCGCCGAGTGCGCTCAGGTAGTCATACGGGCGGTCCACCATTTTTGGCCGTTTTCCTCTTGCAGTTGCGTCCAAACGATTGCTATACGCACAAATGAACGTAATTCGTTGTGTTTCGTTACTGGACCACAGCGCATGAGTGCGTTCAACCCGATTCGCGCTACCTTACGAAAAGGAAAGGGTTTTGGCACAGGAAAAACTACTTTCACCGAAAGAACTGGGTGATCTCGTCGGATTAAGTGCCGCGCAAGTTCGCGCGTTAATGAACGACGGGCGGCTGGAGTTCGTCGAGATTTCATCGAAGACCAAGATGCTGACGATGAGCGGCTGGGAGCGGTTTCAGAAGAACGCGACCAAGGTCAAAGGGGCCGAGGGTTCGGCAGCGAATTGATGGGGGTGTCAGGCCATGGCGACGACAAATCTCAATATCAGCGTGATCGATAAGCGAATGCTGAAGCAGTCCGAAGCCGCCAGCTATGCAGGGTTGCCGGTGAAGCATTTCAAAGCTGCGTGTCCGGTGCGCCCTGTGGAGTTGATGCAAGGCGCACTTCGTTGGGATCGCCATGATCTCGATCTCTGGATTGATGATGTGAAATCGGGTTCCGTGACCGACACCCGCGAAACCATTCTGGACCGCCTTTGATGACACAGGTGCGGGTCAAGGGGTTCAAGATTTTCAAGGACCGGCACGGCAAGCAGCGATGCTATCACCGCGAGACCGGCCACAAGGTTGACCTAACCAATGCTCCTATTGGTTCCGCCGAGTTCTTCGCAGAATGTGAGACGATCCGCGCCATAGCTGAGGCACAGCGAGCCAAAGCCCCAAAGGCCGGGACGCTTGGCGGGTTGATCCAAACGTACTTTGAGACTGAGCACTTTCAGAACCTGGCCGAAGCCACCCGGCGCGACTACCGCAAGTGCGCCGATTTCCTTGAACCGATCCGCGACACACCAATCCATGTGATCGACACGCCGTTGATCGCAGGCATCCACGACAAGGCAGCAAAGAAGATTGGCTGGCGTCGGGCGAACATGGTCCGCACGCTTCTAAGTGAAGTCTTTCGCTACAACATCCCGAAGGGCCTGATCTCAGCGAACTTCGCCAAAGACGTCATTCCCAAGCGCCGCCCTCGCGACCGTGCATATGCCAACCGTCCCTGGACTATCGAGGAGCGAGACATCGTCTTGGGCAAGGCCAAGTCTCACGTGCGCGTGGCGCTCGGCTTGATGATGAACACGGGCCTCGATCCGTCGGATGCCCTGCGCTTGCGGAAGGATCAGGTCGATGACGGCACAATCTGGGGCGTGCGCGGCAAGACCGGCGAAGAAGTCGCGATTCCGGTCAGCCCGACGCTTCAAGCGGCGCTTGACCGCATGCCCGACCACGAAGCGGAGACGGTGCTTTCCAGTTCGCGCGGCGAGGCATGGACCTACAACGGCTTTTCAACCGTTTGGCACCGCTTCAAAACCGCCCTTGAGAATGAAGGCCTTATCGAAAAAGGCCTGACCCTCAAGGGCTTGCGGCACACGGTCGCTACGACGTTGCGCGAGGCAGGGCTGGATGAACGCCGCATCGCGGACCTTCTGGGCCAGAAAACACCCTCTATGGCGCGGCACTATTCGAGGTCGGCGAACCTTGCAGACAAGAACCGCGAGACCATGGCGACATTGGAAGAAGAGAACCGAAGGCGGGCCGAAAGTGTCAAACCTTTGCAGAAAAGCGTCAAACCTGACAGAAACGAGGATCAGCCATGAGCAGAAAATATAACTATATCAGCTTGTTAAATGGTGCCCGGGGGCGGAATCGAACCACCGACACGAGGATTTTCAATCCACTGCTCTACCCCTGAGCTACCCGGGCACCGGGATGGACGCGGTCCATCGGGTAGCGGCGTTTTAGGCGGTCCACCGGGGGGTGTCCAGAGCCTAAATGCGCCAAATTCAGTGCGGTTTGTCGGGGCCGCGATCAATACCTTCGGTCCGCGCGTCGACGTCCTCAAAATCGTCCGAAGGGATCGCGTAGGACCCGGTCAGCCACTTCGCCAGATCGACGTCGGCGCAGCGGCGGGAGCAGAACGGCCGAAACTTCGCATCCGTCTTGCGGCTGCAGATCGGGCAGGCCATCAGACGCCGTCGCCCAAGGTGCGCGCCAAGGCCAGCCGCTCGCGTTTTCGCTGCAATTCGAACAGGCCCATGGGAGTCCAGCCGACCAGCGAGGTCTCGATCGGGTCGGCGCGGAAGGCCGCGCGCAGCGACTGTTCCACCTGTTTGCGGTGCGCTTTTGACATCGGCGCGAAATCCACGCTGATCTGGCCGCCCAGGCCCCGCAGGCGCAGCGCACGCGGCAGGGCGCGGCAGGCGGCAAGGTTCGCCTTGAGCGCCGCAGCGGGCGAGGTATCGCCACCGGTGTTCACGTCGACGGCCACAAGCGCGCGGGTGGGTTCCACATACATCGTGCCCAAGCCCAGCGGCATCATCGGATCCGATAACGCGTCGATCTGATCCAGCACGCCCAGCGTGTCAAAGGCGCCTGCGTCGGTCACGACCTCGGCCTTCGCCGTCCAGTCGCGCCAGGCCAGCACGTGCGGGCCATCGCCTTCGGTCAGCGCCTCGGCTCCTCCGTCCGCATCACCCATGACGGCATCGGCGAGGTCGATCATCGCGGTGATGTCCTCGGCGATCTCCGCCTCATCGGCCCCCATACAGGCGGAGCGCAGGATCAACCCATGCGCGCCCTCATGCGCCGCGTGGGCGATGCCATGCAGCCTGTCGCGTTCGTCGTCGTCAGTGATCTGGCGCGAGATGTTGAGCCCGGGTTTGCCCGGAGTGACGATAGCATAGCGGCTTTTGAACAGCACCCGGTCGGTCACCGGCACCGCCTTACCGTCCTCGGCATAACCCGTCACCTGCACCAGCAGAGGCTGGCCGGGGCGCAGGCCCCAGCCCTGCCGCAGAAAGGCAGTCTCCCCGTCCGGCAGGCGCAACATCATCCCGCCCTGCCCTTTCAGCGGCCGATCACAGATCGCGCGAAAGATCGCACCCGGGCGGGGTGCATCCGCATCGTCAATCAGCAGATCGTCAAGCTGGCCATCGACCAGCAGCGCCGCCGCTTCACGTCCGTGGATATGATCGAGAACGATGGTGCGGCCCTTCATGGCGTCTCTCCGAAAAGCGGGTAACCGGCGGCGGTCAGCAAACCCAGCGCCTCAGGCAAGGGCAGGCCCATGACCGCGTGATAGGACCCGTTCAGCCAGGTCACAAACGCGCTGGCGGGTCCCTGGATGCCGTAGCCACCCGCCTTGCCACGCCAGTCACCCGTCGCCAGATACCACTCCAGTTCCGCCGCAGACAAACGTTTCAGCGCCACGGTCGTCTGCACGTCCTTTTGCCAAATCCGCGCGCCGCGCTTCACCGCGACGGACGTGATGACCTTGTGCCGCCGTCCCGACATGGCCGTCAGAAACGCACGTGCCTCCGCCGTATCGGCGGGCTTGCCCATGATCCGGCGGCCCAGCGCGACGGTCGTATCGGCGCAAAGCACCACCTCGTCCCCGGCGATCACGCTCGCCTCTGCCTTGGCGTGGGCGATGCGGTTGACGTAATCGCGCGGCAGTTCGGCCTTCAGCGGGTCCTCGTCGATGTCGGGGGCACGCACGGCCACCGGCGCGATCCCGGCCAGCGCCAATATCTCCAGCCGCCGCGGCGAGCCGGAGCCGAGCACGAGTTTCAGTGCGGGATCGGGGGACAGCGTCGTCATGTCGTCACTTCCCGACAGGGGCCGCGAAGGGCCTTACTTGAAGCGATAGTTGATCCGGCCCTTGGTCAGATCGTAGGGGGTCATTTCCACCTGCACCTTGTCGCCTGCCAGAACCCGGATGCGGTTCTTGCGCATCTTGCCTGCCGTATGCGCGATGATCTCATGGCCGTTTTCCAGCTCGACCCGAAACGTCGCATTTGGCAGGAGTTCCTTTACGACGCCGGGAAATTCGAGCAGTTCTTCCTTGGCCATGGTCTCTCCTGAATATTGCGCGCGGACAGCCCGCGCCGGGGTTACATGCGCCCGGACCGGCGAAATATCAAGCCTAAACGTCGATTTACCTTTGATCGCCAAGTGTTTTGCCGTCAGTTTGACACCATTGAACCCAAGGGAATTTCGCGCGATGTGCTGGAGCACCGAAGCCTCTGTCGTCTGGGCCACGCTGGGCGTGTCGGCCAGTGCCTATCTGTGGTACAAAAAGGAACCGCCGGTGATGTGGATGACCATCGGATACTTCAGCCTGATGGAGATCATACAGGCGTTCAGCTATCCGGTGCTGAACCGGTGCGATCTGCCCCGCAACCAGTTCCTGACGTTGCTGGGCTATCTGCATATCGCGTTCCAGCCGTTTTTCATCAACCTGATGGCGATGCATTTCATTCCGGCCGCAGTGCGCGCACGAATTATCCTGCCCGTGATGCTGGCCTGCGGCATCGTGACCGTTTCACTCATCCTGAACGTCTTTCCGTTTGAATTCGCGGGCACCTGCGACCCACGCCGTGCCCTATGCGGGCCGCAGATGTGCACTGTGGCGGGCAACTGGCATCTGGCCTGGCTGCTGCCGCTCAACGGCTTCGGGAACCCGCTGGCGGCGTTCGAAGTCTGGGGCGTCAGGCCATTTCCGCACGGGATGCCGGGCTATGCCATCGTGGGTTTCCTGCTGCCCGCGCTTTACGGATCGTGGAAGTTTGCGCTTTACCTGCTGCTGACCGGCCCACTCCTGGCGAAACTGCTGACCGACAACATCCACGAACAGCCCGCGATCTGGTGCCTGATGGCGATCGCGGTGTCCTTCGCGATCATCAAGACACCGTTGCGCCGTTACCTGCGCGAGGACCGGACGCTGCCGTGGATGCGCTGGACGCGCAATCCGCCCCGGCACGCTAGGGCATGACAGGCATCGGGCCGCTGCCGGTCAGATAGATGTCCACTGCGTTGCAATTCGGATGTTCGGTGAACACGGTATTGACGTCCAGATACGCGCCGCAGGCAAAGCTGAGGCTGTTCAGGTCGCTTCGGCTCTGGACGCAGCCCATCGGCGTCAGCGCATCGCGCACGCCAAACTTCAACTGCGCCACGGACAGCCCGGAGCGGTACCGCACCTTGCCGAAGGCGACACGTTCGCCTTCCTGGCTTTCGAAACTGTAAAGCGGCGTATCGCAGGGCGACAGCACCGGCATCGCCTTGACATGAAACGGAATACCGGTGCGATAGAAAAAACTGCCGGGCGCTGCATCCTCGATCTTCCCGTAGATGGCGAGCAACGACGACGACAGGATGACGATTGCCAGCCCAAGTCCACCGATGAACATCATCGGCTTCAGCATGACATCACGTCTTCAGTCATCCTGCGCCGGTCCCCAGCGCGCGATCAGCCGCGCCATGATCTGATCGCGTGCCTCGCGGTAGCGCACAAGCCGCGCGTCCCGATCATCGCCCAACCCGGTCGGGTCCATGACCGGCCAGTATTCGACATCCAGGTGAAACACATGGGTCAGGTCCAGCGCGCGCCGCTGGCTGGCCGGCGAAAGGGCGAGAACCAGATCGAACGACGAAAGATCGTCACCCCAATCCTCCATCTCGTCAAAGCTGCGCGAGCGGTGACGCGACAGCTCCACACCGATTTCGGCACAGACGGTGATCGCGAAACCGTCGATTTCAAGGTCGTTCTTCACGCCGACGGACTGCACGTAGGTCTGCGTGCCGTACAGTTTTTTCATGATCCCTTCGGCCATGGGCGACCGGACAGCGTTATGGTCACAACAAAACAGGACCGACTGCGGCAGAGGTTGAATTGTCCCGTCCTCCGCCGCCACCTCAGCCTCCGAAATGCAGGACGCAGATCAGGGTGAACAGGCGTCGCGCGGTGTCGATATCGACCTCCGCTTTGCCCTCCAGCCGTTCCTGAAGCACCCGCGCGCCTTCGTTGTGGATGCCGCGGCGGGCCATGTCGATGGTTTCGATCTGGCTGGGTGGCATCGTCTTGACCGCCTCGAAGTAGCTTTCGCAGATCTGGAAGTAGTCCTTCACGACCTGCCGGAACGGCCCGAGGGACAGCTGAAATTCGCGCGCGGGGCTTTCGTCCGGCTGTGCCAGGTCAAAAACCAGCCGCCGGTCACGGATCGACAGTTGTAGCCGGTAAGGCCCTTGCGGCACATCGCGCCCATCGCGTGCGGGCAGGACAAAACTGTTGTCCTCCAGCAAATCGAACATGGCGACCTTGCGCTCCTGCTCGATCTCGGGTGTGGGCGCGGGCAAGCCGCTGTCGTCGATGGCGATATGGCTGATCCGGCTCATGCGTCATCGCCCCCGTTCAGCCGATCCAGCCGCGCAAGCACCGACAGCCCGTGCGCCTCCAGACTTTCCGAGGCTGCCAGACGCGCCGCCGCCGGGCCGATGGCCTTCAGCGCCTGTGGCGTCATGCGTGCCAATGTCGTGCGCTTGATGAAATCCATGACGGACAATCCACTTGAAAACCGGGCCGAGCGGGCTGTCGGCAGCACATGGTTCGGCCCACCGATGTAATCACCAATCGCCTCCGGCGTCCAACCCCCGATGAAAATCGCACCGGCATGTCTGACCCGTTCTGCCAGACTTTCGGCATCACCGGTGCAAAGTTCCAGATGCTCTGGCGCGATGCGGTCTGACAGCGCCACCGCCTCGCCCATGTCCTGCACCGTGATCACCGCACCGAAATCGCGCCAGCTTGCGCCCGCAATCGCACGGCGGTCCAGCGTTTCCAGCCGTTTTTCGACTGCATCAGCCACCGCCCGCCCGAAGCCCACGTCATCCGTGATCAACAGCGATTGTGCACTTTCGTCATGCTCCGCCTGTGACAGCAGATCGAGCGCGATCCAGTCCGGGTCGTTGTCCTTGTCGGCAATCACCAGAATCTCCGACGGCCCCGCGATCATGTCGATCCCGACCTTGCCGAACACGCGCCGCTTGGCTGCGGCGACATATGCATTGCCCGGCCCGGTGATCTTGTCCACCGGCGCGATGGTCTCGGTGCCATAGGCCAGCGCTGCAATCGCCTGCGCCCCGCCGATGCGGTAGATTTCGTCCACCCCTGCAATGCGCGCGGCCAGCAGCACCAGCGGGTTCACCACGCCGTCCGGCGTTGGCACGCAGATCGCCAGCCGCTCGACCCCCGCAACCTTTGCCGGGACCGCGTTCATCAGCACTGACGACGGGTAAGAGGCCAGCCCCCCCGGTACGTACAGCCCCGCCGCCGCAACAGGCGTCCAGCGCCAGCCTAGCGTCGCGCCGTCCGGGTCCGTCCATATGGCGTCGTCCGGCATCTGGCGCGCGTGATAGGCCCGGATACGCTCCGCCGCCAATTCCAGCGCCGCGCGATCCGCATCCGACACCATCGCGCATTCCGCCGCGATCTCGTCCGCGCTGAACCGCATGTTGGCCGCCGTCAGCTCAAGCCGGTCGAACTTCGCCGTCAGCTCCAGCACGGCGGCGTCACCGCGCGCGCACACGTCCGCGATGATCCCCGCTACGATATCGTCCACATCCGGGCTGTCCTCGCGCTTGGCGGACAGCAGCGCGGCAAAGCGGCCTTCGAAATCGGGATCGGTCGTCGACAGAAACTGTGGCATGGGGTGCTCCTTGCCCGTTGACTAGCGCAGCGGCTCCGGACGGACAATGCGTTCCGCAAGGGCGCGCAGACTAGACGTCGTGGCGCGGAGCCTTGCGTGACGGTGCCACATAGGGCCGCGTTACATCGCGCAACACGACCTCCAGCGTCTCGACCTCCAGCGCGACCGCGCCGTCACCGGCCAGCGTCAGCAGGACACACCCCGTGCCGTCCTCGCCCGGCTCGAACGCCAGCGACAGCAGCGAATAGATCATCTCGGGGTCGTCCTTGGTCACGCCCTGCGTCTTGATCGACATCACGTCCTCGACCAGCAGCACCGCCTGCACCCGCTCGAAATCACGCTTGCGACGCTCCGCTTTCGGGGCATCCTCCCAGCGAAACCGGTTCAGCAGGATCGCAAAGCGACGGGCCTTGCGATCGAAGGTCATCTCAGAGGCCGGGAACACCGCGTCCTGCACCAGCGCGGCAATCACCGTGAGGTCCTCGCCGTCCAGCGCCTTCAGCCGCAGCGGGGCCTCGCCCCCATCCTCGAACCGCGCGTCATCGCTCATGAGCCCTGCACCCGCTCGATCTGCGCGCCCACGGCACCCAGCTTGTCCTCGACATGCTCGTACCCGCGATCAAGGTGATACACCCGGTTCACCATCGTCTCGCCCTCGGCGGCCAGCCCGGCCAGGATCAGGGACACCGAGGCCCGCAAATCCGTCGCCATCACCGGCGCACCTTTCATCCGGTCCACACCCGTCACGGTCGCCGTGCCGCCGTGCACCTCGATCTCCGCACCCATGCGCACCAGTTCCGGCGCGTGCATGAAGCGGTTCTCGAAAATCTTCTCCTCCAGCACCGATGTTCCGTCCGCCAGACAGAGCATCGCCATCATCTGCGCCTGCAGGTCGGTCGGGAAGCCGGGGAAGGGTTCCGTCGTGACATTGACAGCCTTCGGGCGGTCGCCACGCCGCTTCACTTTCAGGCCCTTGTTCGTCTCCGTCACCTCGACACCTGCCGCATCCAGTTTCTCGGCAAAAGACCCCACCAGCGACAGCTTCCCGCCAAGGCACTCCACTTCACCGCCACAAAACACCGGTGCCAGCATGTAAGTGCCTAGTTCGATCCTGTCGGTCACCACCTGATGCGTGGCTCCGCCCAGACGATCCACGCCCTGGATCGTGATCGTCGACGTGCCGTCCCCGTCGATCTGCGCGCCCATCGCCCGCAGACAGGTTGCAAGGTCGACGATCTCGGGCTCGCGCGCCGCGTTGTTGATGACCGTGGTGCCCTTGGCCAGCGTCGCGGCCATCATGATGTTTTCCGTGGCCCCGACAGAGGCGAAGGGGAAGTCGATCACAGCACCCTTCAGCTTCCCGCCAGCCGCCTTGGCGTGGAGATAGCCGTCCTTGAGGTCAATGGACGCGCCCATCTTCTCCAGCCCGTCGGTATGAATATCCATCGGTCGCGCACCGATAGCGCACCCCCCCGGCAGCGATACGACCGCATGGCCCTCGCGCGCCAAAAGCGGCCCCAGCACAAGGTTCGACGCGCGCATCTTGCGCACGATGTCGTAATCGGCGGTCGTGTTGATCGTGCCATGGGTCGACATGACCTGCACCTTGCCGTCCTGCATCGCCGTGACCTCGGCCCCCAGAGACTGTAAAAGCTGCGTCATGGTCTTGATATCCGACAGGCGCGGCGCGTTGGTCAGAGTCAGCGGCTCTTCGGACAACAGCGTGGCGGGCATCAGCGTCAGCGCCGCGTTCTTGGCCCCTGCGATATGGATCTGGCCATGCAGTTCACGGCCCCCGGTGACGACGATTGAATCCATGCCTGCCTACTCTTTCTTATCTTTGTCCAGCGGCGTCCGGTCATCGGCCCGCGCCCGCTTCTGTGCCTTGCGCTTGGCCATATTGGCCTTCAGCGCGGCCTTCAACCGGTCTTCGCGGGTCTGCGCCGGCTTGCGCGATTTGCCTTGGGACTGCTCCATCGCTTCCTGTTACAGGCAACGGTAAAAACCGTCCAGTCAGGGCTTGCACCATTTGCCGAATACGTCTAATTCCCGCGCCTACGGATGCTGTGGTAGCTCAGTGGCAGAGCACACCCTTGGTAAGGGTGAGGTCGAGAGTTCAATCCTCTCTCACAGCACCATCCCCCTTCCGATCTTCAGAACGGTCCGCGCGTGCGACAATTCGCAGGCTCTCGACTGACGACTGCGCTGCGCGCATGTCAGAGTGCGAGAGGTCAATCCTCTCTCACAGCATCATCCAACCTCAAGTTTCTCCGATCACCCGCAAATCCGCGCCTGCGGATCGAGCCGCACGTATTCCTGGGCTGAAATCGTGGCGCTCTGCCCCTCCGGCAACTGCCCCCAGACCTCCTCAAACATGCGCGCGACACCGCCGCGGAAATAGCGCGACAGCTGCGCGTTGCCGACGAATGCGCCGATGGGGCTGCTGGAGCGATGAAACCCGAGCTGCAGATCAGGCGCGAGGCAGGCGTTCGGCAACGTCGTGAAGATCACGCAGGCCGAATTGCACACACCGCGGATTTCCACACGCCCGCCCCAAGCTGCCAGACTTTCCCGTTCGGCAATCGCATCGTTGATGAACCCGCCGCGATTGTTCTCGATCACATGCGGTGACGTATATGCGGCGGGGCCGTCACCGGCCCCGCCGCACCCGGCCGGAAAGCCGGAAAAAATCGCGCAAAGCATGACAATGCGCATCTACGTTTCAGCCTTCGGCCCAGTCCCAGGCATTGGCGTAATCGCCCAGCACCGTCTTGACCTTGGCCTCGTCCACCCCGTCACCGCGCTTGATCTTGGCGACAAGTCCACGCTTCTTGTCCTCGACCACTTCCGCCACGCTGGCGTTGGCCCCGGCCTTGTCCAGCGCCTCGTTGAACACCCGCGTGATCGCACGCTTGCGCAGGGCGGGCTTGAATATCTTGCCCACAGCGGTTTTCGGCAATTCGTCCATGATCTCGATATGCTTGGGGTAGGCCGCACGTTCGTGGATACGTTCGTTGGCGTATTTCAGCAATTCTTCGGTGCTGATGCTGGCCCCGTCCGTCAGCTCGACGAAGGCGCAGGGCACTTCTCCTGCATGGGCATCGGGCTGGCCGATGGCCCCGGCAAAGGCCACAAGGTCGTGCCCGGCCAGCGCGTCCTCGATCTCGGCGGGGTCGATGTTGTGGCCGCCGCGGATGATCAGGTCCTTGGCACGGCCCGTGATCCACAGATAGCCGTCCGCGTCGATCCGGCCCAGATCGCCGGTGCGCAGATACTGGTCCTCGGTGCCGTCACCGGGATAGAACAGATCCTTGTTCTTGTCGGCCTCGGTATAGGTCTTGCCGCCATAGACGCCGGGGTTATGCACGCAGATCTCGCCGATCTCGTCGGTCTTGCAGTCCATGCCCGTCGCCGTGTCGATGATCCGCACGTCGCAATAGGGAAAGGCCAGCCCGATGGAGCCCACGCGCTTTTCCCCGTCAGGCGGGTTGATCGACACCAGACAAGTCGCCTCCGTCAGACCGTAACCCTCGCAGATGGTCACACCGGCGGCCTTCTCGAACTTCTTGTAAAGTTCCAGCGGCAGCGGCGCGGACCCACAGAACGCCAGCCGCAGGCTAGATATATCGGCGTCAACCTTGCGCTGCATCAGCGCCGACATGGCGGTGGGCACGGTAATCATGAACGTAACCCGGTGCCGCTCGATCAGCTTCCAGAAATTGTCGAACACGCCCTCGCCGCGATACCCCTGCGGCGTGGGAAACACGACGTGCGCGCCCGACCCCAGCGATGCGCCCAGCGACACGATGGTCGCGAAAACGTGGAACAACGGCAGCGGGCAAATCTGCACGTCCTTCTCGGTGAACAGCAGCTTCGCGCCAAGCCAGGCGTTGTAGATGATCCCGGAGTAACGGTGCTGCACGACCTTCGGCATCCCCGTGGTGCCGCCGGTGTGGAAATAGGCGGCGACCCGGTCGCCCTCGCTGTCGGCGAAACTCAGCGTCTTGGGCTGCTTGGCCAGTTCCGCCTGAAACTGCACCACTTTCGCGTTGTGAGTCACAGGGTTCTTGGGCCGGATCAGCGGCACGATCCACTTCTTCAGGCCCGTCAGATAGCGGTGCAGATCGACCTCCACTACGGTCTTGACGTTGGGTGCCATGGCCACGGCCTCGGCTGCCTTCTGCGCAACATCTGTCTTCGGGAACGCGCGCAGCGTCACAAGCACCTTGGCCCCCGTCTCACGCAAGATCGCGGCGATCTGGTCGGCCTCCAGCAGCGGGTTGATCGGGTTCACGATGCCCGCGATCTGCCCGCCCAGATAGGTCAGGATCGTCTCGGTCGCGTTGGGTAGCAGATAGGCCACCACATCGCCCTCGCCCACCCCCATGCTGCGGAACATATTGGCCGCCTGCGTGGACTGCGTCAGCAACTCGTTCCAGCTCAGCGTTTCGCAGGGGTCGGTCGGACCGGACAGCAGTTGAAAGCTGACCGCCTTGCGGTCGGGAAACGCCGTCGCCGTCTTTGTCAGCTGCGCAAATGTGGTGGCGGGCACATCCCGCGCGTCCCACGCCATTTCGTTCTGAATTGCATCACGATCCGCAACTGACGCATAGGTCATTGTCGGCGTCCCTCCCTGTTTGTCCGCGCAGCCTGTTCCCGGCGCGCGCTCCCTGCACGGCAGGATGGGTAAACCGCGACAATTAAGCAAGCCTGACGCCGCGTATTTCGCGCCCGACGCCGCCGTCGCCGCTTCTTTTGGTCAGAAATACCTTGCGGGGGTGCGGGGGTGCAAAACCCCCGCTTGGCCCGACGGGCCAAATCACAAAAAATGTCTTGCGGCACAGCCGCTCCACCAGGTCAAGCCCGGCCCGTCACTCCGCTGCGACGCCGTCGGTAAACTGCAACCGCGCCAGCCGCGCGTAAAGCCCGCCCTCGGCCACCAGCGCCGCATGGGTGCCCTGCGCCACGATCCGCCCGTGATCGAACACGACGATCCGGTCGGCCTTCTTCACCGTCGCCAGCCGGTGCGCCACGATCAGCGTCGTGCGGTCGCGCGCCAGCGCCTCGACCGCGCGCTGCACCGCCTGCTCGCTTTCGGCGTCCAGCGCGCTGGTCGCCTCGTCCAGCAGCAGGATCGGCGCATCGCGCAGGATCGCGCGGGCGATGGCGATGCGCTGCTTCTGCCCGCCCGACAGCATCACACCGCGTTCACCGACATAGCTGTCATAACCCTCCGGCAGGGCCATCAGGAAATCATGCGCCGCCGCCGCCTGCGCCGCCACCTCCACCTCTGCATCGCTGGCATCGGGCCTGCCGAAACGAATGTTCTCGCGCGCGGTATCGCCAAAAATCACCGGGTCCTGCGGCACCAGCGCCATGTGCTTGCGGAAATCGCCGCGCGCCATGTCGCGCAGGTCCACCCTATCGAGCATGATGTGACCCTCGCCGGGGTCATAGAACCGTTGCAACAACTGCATCACCGTCGATTTGCCCGCCCCCGACGGCCCGACCAGCGCCACCGTCTCCCCCGGCTGCACCGTCAACGACACATCGTCGAGTGCCGCGACCAGCGGCCGCCCCGGGTAGCGAAAGGTCACGCCGTCAAAAACGATCTCGCTGCCCTTCGCATCCGGCACGGGCTTGGCCGACACAGGGTCCTGCACCGCATCCTCTGCGTTCAGCAGTTCCACCAGCCGTTCGGTGGCCCCCGCCGCGCGCTGCAATTCGCCCCAGACTTCCGTCAGCGCGCCCAACGCACCGGCAACCATGATCGTGTAGATCATGAATTGCACCAGCTCGCCCACGCTGATCGCGCCGGCCTGTACGTCCGATGCCCCCATCCAAAGGAAACCCACGACGCTGGCGAAGGCGATGAAGATTACGATCGCCGTCATCAGCGCGCGGGTCATGATCCGCCGCATGGCCGCGCGGAACGACGCTTCGGTCACATCCGCAAACCTGCGACGCGAAATCCCTTCGTGCGTGAAAGCCTGCACCGTCTGCGCGGCCAACAACTGCTCGGACGCGCTGCCGGAGCTTTCAGCGATCAGGTCCTGGTTTTCACGGCTCAGCACCCGCACCCGGCGACCCAACAGTACGACCGGGATCAGCACCACCGGAATCGGCCACAGCACCAGTGCCGTCATTTTCACGCTGGTCCACAGCATCAGCGCGATGCCTCCTACAAGGATCAGCATATTGCGCAGGGCCACCGACACCGACGACCCGATCACCGACAGGATCAGCGTGGTGTCCGTGGTGATCCGGCTCAACACCTCGCCGGTCATGATCCGCTCGAAAAACGCGGGACTCATTCCGATCATCCGGTCGAAGACCGCGACGCGGATATCCGCGATCACCCGTTCGCCCAGCCGGGTCACAAGGTAATACCGAAGCGCCGTGCCCACCGCCAAAAGCCCGGCCACAACGAAAGCCGCGCCGAAATACTGATCCAGAATGCCGGTGTCCGTCAGGGTAAAGTTGTCCACCACCCGTCGCACCGCCAGCGGCAGGATCAGCGACAGCATCGCCGTGATCACCAGCGCCAACCCGGCCCCGGCCATCAACCTCTTGTAGGGGGCCAGAAACGGCCAGAGTGCGGCCAGCGCCCCGATACGTTTCGATGCGGCCCTGTCGTCGGGAGATTCGGAATGGGGCTGCGCCATCGGTTCAACGTCCTGTCAGTTCCGGCCCATGTAAGACGGCGGCGGACCCGGCACAAGCGGACCGCAGGTCGCAGTCAATCTCACTGACAGGAAATCGCGGCTGGAGCGGGCGACGGGAATCGAACCCGTATCATCAGCTTGGAAGGCTGAGGTCTTACCATTACACAACGCCCGCCAGCAGCAGATGTGGTCCTAGGCCAAGCGCGCAGGGCCGTCAAGCAAACTGCACGGGCTTGCGTCCCTGTGCGGGCGTCACATCTTTGCCCGATTCACCATGTATCACCCCGCTCGAAGGTCCGAATCCGTTTCGTTTGCGCGAATCGGAAACGCGGGCCAGGACCGATTGTTTGAAAGTGAGACTGCCCATGTTCCGTCTGACCCCTGCCGTCAAATCCGCCTGCGTCGCCGGTCTGCTCACCGCGGCAGCGACACCTGCGGTTGCCGAAATTCACAATATGTACGTGTATGACGACGGTTATTTCCCCACCACGATCCACCTCGCGGCCGGGGATGTCGTGAACTTTGTCAACATGACCGATGAATCGATCAGAATCCCGATCAACATTCCGCCCCACGGGTATCTCTATTTCACGGGTTGGGTCGCGACGGGAGAACTCGACGGTGTGACATTCTCGTCCGGGATCGCCCGCACCATCGGCAAACCCCAGTTCTACAACGGCGGCAACCCCACTACGCGCAGCAGTGGCAACCTGGGCTACGCGGTCTACGGCACACCGCCGCTGCAATAGAGTTCAATCGGTGACCGGTGCGATCAGACCCGCACCGCTGGCCCGGAACAACTGCACCATCGCATCGTGCGGCAACGTAAACGCCATGCGTCCACACATGCTGCGTCCTCCCCCCCCCGGCACCTGTCGCTTTGAAAATCACATCCCGCTCAATGCAAGACGCGCCGCAGGGTGCCCGCGACGCGCCTCTTCGGCAAACCCGCGCGAGGTTTACTTCATCATGATACGACCGTCGGTATAGGGCTGGTAGTCTGCGTTTTCGGCCAGATACTCTGCCACGACGTCGGCCAGATCGGGACCGAAGTCATAGGCGTTCGCCGCATCCTCGAACATGGAATAGCCGTCGCCACCGTTGCGGACGTAGTTGTTGGAGACCGCACCATAGGTCGCCTCCATGTCCAGCGGCTGACCCGCGACCATCACATCGCTGACCCGTGAACCGGGCTCGGCCGCGGGATCGACCGTAAAGGTCATACCCGCCACCTGCGGGAACCGGCCCGCGCCATCCTCGATCTGGCTCACGCCGTTTTCAAGCGCAGCCATAATGTCGGCACCCGTCACCTCGAAGGTGGACAGCGTGTTCTGGAACGGCAGCACGGTCAGCACTTCGCCCATCGTGACCTCGCCCGCGTCGATGGAGGCACGGATGCCCCCCGCATTGGCGATGGCCAGGTCGATGCCCTGGTCGGCCACGCGGGCCAGCATGGCGTCGGCCACAAGGTTGCCACCCGAACATTCCATCGCGCGGCAGACATCGCGGTTGCCCTCGATCGCCTCGGCGGCAGAGCCGATCACCCGGGTCTTCATCTCTTCGATCGGCCCGGCAAGTTCCGCGATACGGGCGACCGTCGCCTCGTCCTCGGCAACGCTTGCATCCAGCAGAATCGTGTCGCCCGTGGCTGCAGTCACATTGCCTTCGTCGTCAAAGGTCAGCTCAAGGTGACCCACGTACTTGGAATAGGCATAGGCCGACACCACCGGCACATCACCCACCATCGTCGGGTAGGCCATCGCCCCCTCTTCGGTGTTGGAGAATAGCGTGTGGGAGTGCCCACCGACCACGGCATCCACACCGTCAACCGCTTCGGCGATTTCCATGTCCCTGTTCACACCGACATGGGTCAGCGCGATGATGATGTCGACACCTTCCGCCGTCAGCGCATCGACATCGGCCTGCAGGCTTTCGACCTCGTCGGTGAAAATCACGGCGTCCGACGGGCTGGAGGTCTCGACCGTATCCACGGCCAGTGCCGAGATGATGCCGATTTTCTTGCCGCCGACCTCGAGCACGGTGTGGTTATCCACCTGCCCGGCCAGAATGTTGGACTGCGATACGTCGATGTTGCCCGAAATGACGGGGAACGACACGCGGTCCGTCAAATCGCGCAGGCCCTGATCGCCGTCGTCGAATTCGTGGTTGCCCACGGCCATCGCGTCAAAGCCGATGGCTTCCATGAACTCGGCTTCGACTTCACCTTTGTAGGTCGTGTACATCAGGCTGCCCTGATACTGGTCGCCCGCGTCCAGCAGCACGACGTTCTCACCGGCCAGCTCGTCCCGAAGTTCGTTGATCTTGGTGACGACACGCGCATACCCGCCAAAGCATTCGCCGGCTGCGTTGTCTTCGGCGCCGCAGGTCGAATCGAAGCGGCTGATCGGTTCCACGCGGCTGTGCAGGTCGTTGATGTGGATCACATGCAGCGTATAGTCGGCTGCCGCCGTTCCCGCCGTCAGCGCAAGCGCGCAGGTCGAGGTCAGAATACGTGAAATCATTTTTGTAGTCCCCCAAAGTTGGATTATCGCGTCAGAGTGGCAACGCCGCGTCACAGAGTCAAACGCTCCCTGCGCGGGTTTCCGTAACGTCCGCACGTATCGAAATTACGACAGGTCCGGCGCTTGACCCAACGGGCGACACGCGGCACACGCAATCCATGTTGATCTACAAAATATTCCGCGCGTCCGAATGGGCGCAACTGCAGGCCGACGGCACCACGACCGGCGCGCCCATCGACGTGGCCGACGGGTTCATACACTTTTCCGGGGCCGATACCGTCGCGAAAACGGCGGAACTCTATTTCGCCGATGCCGACGGCCTGGTCCTCGTCGCGGTCGAGGCGGACGGTCTGGAGGGCTTGAAATGGGAGGTATCGCGCGGCGGTGCCGCATTCCCCCATCTGTTCCGCGAACTGACGCTGGACGATGCCGTCTGGCACAAACCGCTGCCAATCGTGGACGGCGTGCACCAGTTTCCCGCGCTCTGATGCGCGCGTTAGAATCGTTGGGACTGGCTGCGCTGCGGCGGATTGATCCCGAAACCGCACATGGTCTTGCCCTGAAAGCCTTACAAGCGGGTCTCGGTCCACGTGGCGCGCCTGTCACCTCGCCACGTTTGAAAACCACAATCGCGGGCCTCGATATGCCCAATCCCGTGGGCCTCGCCGCAGGTTTCGACAAGAACGCCACCGCGCTGCATCCGTTGTCGCGCACCGGCTTCGGCTTTCTGGAGGTCGGTGCTATCACCCCGCGCGCCCAACCCGGCAACCCGAAACCGCGCCTGTTCCGCCTGACCGAGGATCGCGCCGCGATCAATCGTTTCGGCTTCAACAACGACGGGATGGAGGCGGCAGCAAAGCGGCTGGCACAGCGCCCCGGCGGCGTGATCGGCCTCAATCTGGGGGCCAACAAGGACAGCGCCGACCGCGCGGGCGATTTCGCAACCGTGCTGCGCCGTTGCGGCGCGCATCTGGACTTCGCGACGGTCAACGTGTCGTCCCCCAACACCGAAAAACTGCGCGATCTGCAGGGCAAGGCGGCGCTGTCGGCGCTGCTGGCCGGAGTCATGGCGGCGAATGATTCAGGCATCCCGATCTTTCTGAAAATCGCGCCGGACCTGAACGAGGGTGAAATCGCCGACGTGGCCGAGGTGGCGGATACCGCCGGGATCGCGGGCATCATCGCGACCAACACCACGCTTTCACGTGACGGGCTGACCAGCCTGTATAAGGGAGAGGCAGGTGGCCTGTCCGGGCAGCCGCTGTTCGAAAAATCGACGCGGGTGCTGGCACATCTCTCCACACTCACCGATCTGCCGATCATCGGCGTGGGTGGCGTGGGCAGTGCCGAACAGGCCTATCAGAAAATCCGCGCCGGGGCCTCTGCTGTGCAGCTTTACACTGCGCTCGTCTATGGCGGAATCTCGCTGGCGTCGGACATCGCGCAGGGCCTCGACAAATTACTGGCCCGCGACGGGTTTGCCACCGTCGCCGATGCGGTCGGCACAGGCCGCGCGCACTGGACCTAGCGTCGCGCTTCGGCCTCCAGCCCCGGATACTTCCAGCCAAGTGTGATCCCACGCACGATAAAACTGACCAACAGGCCCAGCCAAAGCCCATGGTTGCCGAACAGTGCCATCAACGGCAGCACGCTGGCGAAATAGATCACCGCCGACACGATCATCATGTTGCGCATGTCGGGCGTGCGCGTGGCCCCGATGTAGATGCCATCGAACATCCATGCCGCACAGCCCACGATCGGGGCCGCGACCATGTAGGGCAGAAAATCGCGTGTCGCGACGCGCACCTCCGGCGCGGTCGTCATGATGTCGATCACCGTACCGCCGGTCAGCGCAAAGACCAGCGCCAGAAAGGCACAGATGCCGAACCCCCACATGCCTGTCATGACCGCCGCGCGGCGCAACGCACCGGCGTTGCGCGCCCCAAGCGCCTGCCCCACCAGCGCCTCTGCCGCAAAGGCGAAACCGTCCATCGCGTAGGACGTGACGAACAGGAACTGCATCAGGATCTGATTGGCGGCGAGGTTCACATCGCCGAAGTCCGCACCCCAGAACAGGAAGCTGACGAAAATCGCCTGCAACAGCACCGAACGGATCATTATATCGGTGTTCACGATCGCCATCCGCTTCAGCCTGATCCGGTCGAACACCCGCGGCCAGTCGTGCCATGCCGTGCCGCCGAACGCATCGCGGCACAGCCACAGCCCCAGCGCCAGACCGCCCCACTCGGCCAAGAACGTCGCAAAACCCACGCCCGCGACGCCCATGTCGAATTGCAGCACGAACACCAGATCGAGCACGATGTTCACGCCGTTCATCAACACCTGGATCGCCAGCACCGCGCGGGTGCGTTCCAATGCGATCAGCCAACCGGTGATGCCATAAAGCCCGATGGTGGCGGGCGCGGACCAGATGCGGATCTGCATGTAATCGCGGGCGAGCGCCTCGACCTCCGCGCTGGCGGGCGAGACCTGAAACGCGCCCCAGAACAGCGCGACCTGTCCCGCGATCATGCAGGCCCCGGCGGCGAATCCGATCAGCAGCGCGCGCGACAGCATCGCCGCGACCTCGCCCGCGTCTCCCGCGCCTTCGGCCTGTGCCGTCAGCCCGGCGGTGCCCATGCGCAGGAACCCGAAAATCCAGTAGAACGCCGTCAGGATGATCGCGCCGATGCCGACCGCGCCGATCGGGGCCGCCTCGCCCAACTGGCCGACCACGCCGGTATCCACTACGCCGAGGATCGGCACGGTCGCGTTCGACAGGACGATCGGCACCGAAATATGCAGTACGCGCCGGTGGGTCAGCGCCGCCTTCAGGCCGGTGTCAGCCATCGCGCTGCGGCATCAGGAAATGGCCAGTGGCCTGCGCGAACAACCGGTCGCGGTTGTCCTGCCACGCCTCCACATGAACCGATGCATAGCGCCGCCCGGACCGGTTCACCCGCGCCCGCGCATAGGCATCGCGCGGCAGGCCGGAGCGGAGGTAATCGACGGTGAAATCTATCGTCTTGGGAAACAGCGGTTTGCCTGTCGGCGCATCACCCTGCTCCATCCGGTCCCAAAGCATCGCCCAGCTGAGTTCGATGATCGCCGCCGTTTCCATAAACGCCGCCGTCACCCCGCCGTGCAGCGCGGGCAGCATCGGGTTGCCGATCAGCATGTCCTGATAGGGCAGCACCGCCGTCAACTCGTCCCCGCGCCGGTCGAACCGCACGCCCAGAAACTGGATGTAGGGGACACCGGCGACGAGCTGCTCCAGCGCCTGATCGCGGCGTTGCTTGATCACCTGCACAGGTTCGGGCTTTTTCATGCGCCGCGCCTTCCGCTGATGGTAAACGCGCCGGTCGCAGCGGCGACCGGGCGATCCGTATCGCTGTCGAGCGCCACGGCCCGCACGAACGCCACGGACCGCGTGACGTGATAACAATGTGCCTGCGCGGTGATCCTGTCGCCGGGCTTGGCCGGTCGCATGTAGTCGATCCGCAGATCGAGCGTCGCCGTAGACAGCCCCGCGCCCGGATGGCTCATCACCGCCGCACCGCCACAGGTATCCATCAGTGCCGACACCGCGCCGCCGTGGATCACACCGGTTTCCGGGTC
Organism: Yoonia sp. KMU-150; assembly: GCF_056858355.1. NCBI lineage: Bacteria > Pseudomonadati > Pseudomonadota > Alphaproteobacteria > Rhodobacterales > Paracoccaceae > Yoonia > Yoonia sp. KMU-150. The sequence continues at coordinate 519,212 of NZ_JBXEQF010000002.1, read as the reverse complement.
GCCAACGAAACGGATGTCGTAGGGCATGGCGATCTCGGCTTTGCCGTCGCCCACGCTTTCAAGAACCATGCCCAGCGCCTTGCAATGAGGGATCGCTTCGATGAACTGGCGCGCGTTGCGGGCGGTCTGGTCTTCGGACATCGGGACTCCTGATTGTTACGGGCAGGTTTGCCGGACTGGCAAGGCGATGCAACCGGAATGTGCCACAACGATGCCACGCGACAGCGCCCGTTGCCCCGTTTTCGACTTCGCGCTAGGCTGATCGCAAGGGAGACTGCCGATGGCCGAAGAGCGCCTGACATTCAAGGAAATGTGCGCCAGATTCGATGTGACGCCGCGCACGCTGCGCTATTACGAATACATCGAACTGCTGTCGCCGGAGCGCGAGGGCCGGTCGCGGTTCTATGGTCCGCGCGAACTGGCGCGGATGACGCTGATCCTGCGCGGGCGGCGGTTCGGATTCGCTCTGGAGGATATTCGCCAGTGGCTGCTGATCTACGAGCGCGAGGGCACGCAGGCGCAGATGAAGCAATGGATCGAACTCGCCGACCGGCAGATGGTCGAACTGGAAGAACAGCGCCGCCAGCTTGACGAGACGATGGCGGAACTCAAGCGCCTGCGCGACGAAACAAGCGCGACACTCGGATAAGCCACGTGATGCGAGAGGTAACCCACGGGTGACCTTTGCGACAGTTTGGATAAAATTTGCGACATCCCGGAAGCAACCCGCCAACGCTGACCGCCGTCGCAAACCCCATGATTCCTACGGTGACGGGGAAAACCCCGCGCGTCTTCCCTCTTAGAAAATTGCGCCTGCCGCCACGTCACCTTTGCTGACCTTTCGTCAAGCCAAAAATGACGCCACGTTCCGTTTACGTTAACGTCACCTATGCTTGTAAGAAGGGCGCAGTCTTTGCACGTGCAGGTCACGCCACACCTGCATCTGAGGAGAACGAGATGACGACCGACACCATGACCATCCGTGAGATGTGCGCCGCGTTCGACGTGACGCCCCGCACCCTGCGGTTCTACGAGGCCAAGGAACTGCTGTTCCCGATCCGTGAGGGACAGAAGCGCCTTTTCACCAAGCGTGACCGTGCGCGGCTGAAGCTGATCCTGCGCGGCAAGCGGTTCGGCTTCTCGCTAGAGGAGATCCGCCAGCTGCTTGACCTCTATCACATGGACGACAGCCAGCAGACCCAGTTGTCGCAAAGCTATGAACTCGCAAAAAGCCACCTTGCCGACATGGAGGCCCAGAAGGCCGAGTTGGAAGAGGCGATTGCGGAACTGAAAGACCAGATGGCCTGGGGTGCTGCACGCCTCAAGGAGCTGGCCAAACAAACAGACGCGGCAGCCTGAGCCACCGCGCCAACGCCACTTTAGACGGAGACCCGAATGCCAAGTTTCATCGCCCCGACAAAGGACCTTCAATTCGTCCTGCACGATCTGCTGAAAGTCAGCGAGCAGGATATCCCCGGGTTCGCGGACCTTGACCGCGATTTCACCGGTGCGGTGCTGGAAGAGGCCGGCAAGGTCGCCTCCGAGGTGCTGGCGCCGCTCAACCAGGTGGGCGACACCGAGGGCTGCATTCTGGAAAACGGCGTCGTGCGCACACCCACCGGCTTCAAGGCGGCGTTCGAGGCCGTGCGCGAAGGTGGCTGGACAGGCATGGACTGTGACGAGGCCTATGGCGGTCAGGGTCTTCCCTACGTCATGCACACCGCGGCGCAGGAACCGATGGTATCGGCCAACATGGCGTTCAATATGTATCAGGGCCTGACGCACGGGGCCTATTCCGCGATCTACGCCCACGGGTCCGAGGCGCAGAAGGAAAAGTATCTGCCCAAGATGGTGAGTTGCGAATGGACCGGCACCATGAACCTGACCGAGCCGCATTGCGGCACCGATCTGGGGCTGATGCGCACCAAGGCGGAGCCACAGGACGACGGCAGCTATAAAATCTCCGGGCAGAAGATTTTCATCTCTGCCGGTGAACACGACATGGCCGACAACATCATCCACCTCGTTCTGGCGAAGATTCCCGGTGGCCCGGAAGGGATCAAGGGTGTGTCGCTGTTCATCGTGCCCAAGTTCATGGTCAACGACGATGGGTCGCTCGGCGCGCGCAACGGCGTGTCCTGCGGCAAGGTCGAGGAGAAAATGGGCATCCACGGCAATTCGACCTGCGTGATGAACTACGACGAGGCGACCGGCTACCTTGTCGGGACAGAGCACAAGGGCATGCGCGCCATGTTCACCATGATGAACGAGGCGCGTCTGGGCGTGGGGCTGCAAGGCTATGCGCAGGCCGAGGCTGCCTACCAGAACGCCGTGGCATACGCCAATGATCGTCTGCAGGGCCGTGCGGTTACCGGGGCAGAGCACCCCGACAAACCCGCCGATCCGCTGATCGTGCACCCCGATATTCGCCGCAATCTGATGGACCAGAAATCCTTCGTCGAAGGCGCGCGCGCGCTGACGCTCTGGGGAGCCTATCTGATCGACCGAGCACACAAGAACGGCGACGACGATGCCGACGGGCTGATCTCGCTGCTCACACCGGTGATCAAGGGTTTCCAGACCGACAAGGGTTTTGAATTCGCCACTGCCGCGCAGCAGGTCTATGGCGGCCACGGCTATATCGAGGAATGGGGCATGTCCCAGTTCGCCCGCGACGCGCGCATCGCCATGATCTACGAAGGGGCCAACGGTATCCAGGCGCTCGATCTCGTCGGTCGCAAGCTGGGACAGGACGGCGGCAAGCATGTCATGGCGTTCTTCGAAATGATCAAGACGTTCATCAAGGAGAACGACGGCGACGCCGATCTGAAGGCCAGTTTCCTTGATCCGCTGAAGGCGGCGTCGAAAGACCTGCAGGCGGCGGGGATGTATTTCATGCAGAACGGCATGAAGAACCCCAACAACGCACTCGCGGGGTCCTATGACTTCATGCACATGATGGGCCATGTCTGCATGGGCCTGATGTGGTCGCGCATGGCCAAGGCATCCATAGAGGCGCTGGAGGGTGGCGCGTCGGACCGTGACTTCTATGAGACGAAGATCGCGACCGGGCGCTACTACATGGCGCGGCAACTGCCCGCGACGGCGATGCATCTGGCGCGGATCAACACCGGTGCCGATACGGTGATGGCACTGGAAGCATCCAGCTTCTAAGGGCAAGGTGGGGTGCAAGCCCCACCCTTCGCCGGAAAGTGACACAATGCCCAAACGCCTTCGCCTGACCCGCCGTTTTCCCGTCGCCATGACGGAAGACGGGTATCGCCGCCTGAAACGGTTTTCACGCGAGGCCGGGCTGGACGAAGGCGAGGCGCTGTCGTTCCTGTTCGAGAACTTCGACAGCATCCTGGACGAAGACACGTTCGGCCACCGGCTGCGCATCTTCAACGCCGAACTGGAGGACCGCAAGAAATGATCCGCTTACCGCTCCTCCTGTCGCTTCTTTCGATGCCGCTGTCCGCGCAGGCGCAGGGGATCGCCGATGCGCCCCGCGCGCTGGAGATGTTCGCCGCCGCCGGCACATACGACGATCTGGACCCGGCCAGGGTCGGCACATCGAAAGACCCGGCCCCCGATGAACTGGGAGTGCTTCTGGTCTCGCGCATGTTCCGCAACACCTGTCTGACACTGGAGGCGGGTGCGACGCTGGATGCCGCCCTGCCCGACGGGTTTGCCGCCTACCCCGACGCGGACTATCTGATGGGCACCGATACCGGATCGCTCGACGGTCCCATCATCCTGTCCCCGACAGGCGATATCGACGCGGATGAAACCGACGGCCACCCCACCATCCGGTTGAGCCCCAAGCCAAGCGGCACCGACTGCCGTCTGGAATGGAATATTCGTGGCGATGTGCCGGACCTGTCGCAGGGGGCGATGTCTGCCTATCTGGCGCGCTGGCTGCCGTTCGAATTTGCATTGGTGCAGGCCGGGCGCCCCGAAACGCTGGGAGAGCCGCTGCTGCGCGGCTTCTCGGAATGGGATCGCCCCTGCCGTGACCGGTGGTGCCCGATGACGGTCAACTACGACATGACGCGCGGCTGGCTCGCGCTCGATACGATACTCAACATCACCGCAATCGAAGGAACACGGCCATGACCATGAAACTGCATTGCTTCGGCGAAAGCGGGAACGCCTACAAGGCGGCGCTGACCCTGACCCTCGCCGGTGAAAGTTGGGAGCCGGTTTTCGTCGATTTCTTCGGCGGGGCCACGCGCACGCCGGAGTTCCGCACCCTGTCGATCATGGGCGAGGTGCCGGTGCTGGAGGATGGCGATACCGTCCTGACACAGTCGGGGGTCATTCAGGATTACATCAGCTCCAAGACCGGCAAGCTGGGCGGCAAATCCGCCGCCGAGCGGCGCGAGGTCCTGCGCTGGATGTTCTTCGACAACCACAAGGTCTCTGGCGTCGCCGGGCCGCTGCGGTTCAACATGAACTTTCTGCCCGCCGACAAGCAAAACGCCGACGTCAACGCCTTCATGGCGATGCGGCTTGGCTCGGCGCTGAAGATCGTGGAGGCGCAACTGGCCGATCGTGCGTGGCTCGCCGCCGACGACATCACCATCGCCGACATCGCGGTCGCGGGATATCTGTTCTACGACGAGCCCTTCACCTTCGACCGCGCCGATTATCCGCATATCGACCGCTGGCTGACCGCGATCGCGGATCAGCCCGGCTGGAAACACCCCTATGACCTGATGCCCGGCTCGCCTGCCGACCGTGCCTGAATACCCCCCGGAGGAAAGAATGACCGAAGCCTATATCTACGACGCCGTCCGCACGCCGCGCGGTAAGGGCCGCAAGGACGGCGCCCTGCACGAAGTGACATCCGCCCGCCTGTCGGCCGGTGTGCTGAACGCGCTGAAAGAGCGCAATAATCTGGAAGGCCACGCCGTCGAGGACGTGATCTGGGGCAATGTGACGCAGGTCGGCGAACAGGGCGGCTGCCTTGCGCGGACGGCTGTGCTGGCCTCCGACCTCGACCAGTCGATCCCCGGTCTGGCGATCAACCGCTTTTGCGCGTCCGGCATGGAGGCCGTGAACCTTGCCGCCAACCAGATCAAGGGCGGTGCGGGCGGGGCCTATATCGCCGGTGGCGTGGAAATGATGGGCCGCGTGGCCATGGGCAGCGACGGTGCCGCAATCGCCGTCGATCCGTCGATTGCGATGGAGACATACTTCGTACCGCAGGGCATTTCCGCCGACATCATCGCCACCGAATACGGGTTCACTCGTGACGAGGCCGACCAGCTTGCCATGGAATCCCAGAAACGCGCCGCCGCCGCCTGGGATGACAAGCGCTTCGACAAATCCATCGTCGTCGTGAAGGACCAGAACGGCCTGACCATCCTCGATCACGACGAATACATGCGCCCCGGCACCGACATGCAGGCGCTGGGATCGCTGAACCCCGCGTTTCAGGCGATGGGCGAAGTGATGCCCGGCTTCGACAAGGTCGCGCTGATGAAATATCCGCATCTGGAAAAGATCAACCACATCCACCACGCGGGCAACTCGTCGGGTATCGTGGACGGTTCCGCCGGATTGCTGCTGGGATCGAAGGAATGGGGTGAGGCGAATGGCCTGAAACCCCGTGCGCGCATCCGCGCCACCGCGAAGATCGGCACCGACCCCACGATCATGCTGACAGGCCCCGTGCCCGTCACCGAAAAGATCATGGCGGACAGCGGCATGAGCATCTCCGATATCGACCTGTTCGAGGTGAACGAGGCGTTTGCGTCAGTCGTCCTGCGCTTCATGCAACGGTTCGACGTGGACCCGGGACTGGTCAACGTCAACGGCGGCTCCATCGCGATGGGCCACCCGCTGGGTGCCACCGGTGCCATCATAATCGGCACGCTGCTGGACGAGCTGGAGCGGACGGGCAAAGGCACCGGCCTTGCCACGCTTTGCATCGCATCCGGCATGGGTGCGGCCACGATCATCGAACGCGTATAAGGAACACGAAAAATGGCTGATTTTACACTTGAAATCGACGCAGACGGTGTGGGTGTCATCACATGGGACGTGAAAGACAAATCCATGAACGTGATGAGCCGCGACAGCATGGCGGTGCTCAACGATCTGTTCGATCAGGCGCTCAACGACGATAGAGTCAAGGGCATCGTCATCACATCGGGCAAGGACAGCTTCGCCGGTGGGATGGACCTGAACGTGCTGGCCGCGATCCGCGAGGAATACGCCGACGACCCGGCCAAGGGCCTGTTCGAGTTCACGATGAACGGCCACCACGCCCTGCGCAAGATCGAACGCGCGGGCATGGACGCCAAGACCAACAAGGGCGGCAAGCCTGTCGCCGCCGCCCTGCCCGGCACGGCGCTTGGGATCGGTCTGGAAGTGCCACTGGCCTGTCACCGCATCTTTGCCGCCGACAATCCCAAGGCCAAGATCGGCCTGCCGGAAATCATGGTCGGCATCTTCCCCGGTGCAGGCGGTACGACCCGTCTTGTGCGCAAGCTGGGGGCGATGGCGGCATCGCCACTGCTGCTGGAGGGCAAGCTGAACGATCCGAAAAAGGCGCTCGCCGCCGGTGTGGTGGACGAGGTGGTGCCCGCCGATGAGTTGCTGGCCAAGGCAAAAGAGTGGGTCCTGTCCGACCCCAAGATCGTGAAGCCATGGGACGAAAAGGGCTACAAGATGCCCGGCGGCGCACCCTACCACCCCGCCGGGTTTATGACCTTCGTGGGGGCATCCGCGATGGTGAACGGCAAGACGCAGGGCGCATATCCCGCCGCGAAGGCGCTGCTGTCGGCGGTCTATGAGGGCGCGCTGGTGCCCTTCGATACGGCGCTGAAGATCGAGGCGCGCTATTTCACGCAAGTGCTGATGAATCCGTCATCCTCCGCCATGATCCGCAGCCTGTTCATCAACAAAGAGGCGCTGGAAAAAGGGGCCAACCGCCCAGACGTGGCCGACCAGAAAGTGAAACAGGTCGGCGTGATCGGTGCGGGCATGATGGGCGCGGGCATCGCGCTGGTGTCCGCACTGGCTGGCATCAAGGTTGTGCTGATCGACGCCAAGCAGGACGCGGCCGACAAAGGCAAATCCTACACCGCCGACTACATGGACAAGGGAATCTCCCGCAAGAAGGCGACGCCCGAGAAGAAGGATGCCGTGCTGGGTCTGATCAATGCCACCACGGACTATGATGCGTTGAAAGACTGCGACCTGATCGTCGAGGCGGTGTTCGAGGACGTAGGCGTCAAGGCAGACGTCACCAAGCAGGTGCAGGACGCCTGCCCCGACGCGATCTTTGCCACCAATACCTCGACCCTGCCGATCACCGAACTGGCGAAAGCGTCCAACGACCCGGCCAAATTCATCGGTATCCACTTCTTCAGCCCCGTGGACAAGATGATGTTGGTCGAGATCATCAAGGGCGCGGAGACCGGCGACGTGGCCGTCGCCAAATCGCTCGACTTCGTGCGGCAGATCCGCAAGACGCCGATCGTGGTGAATGATGAACGGTTCTTCTACGCCAACCGCTGCATCATCCCCTACATCAACGAAGGCATCCGCATGGTCCGCGAGGGCGTGGCCCCCGCGCTGATCGAAAACGCAGCCAAACTGGTGGGGATGCCTCTGGGTCCGCTGCAACTGACGGATGAGACCTCCATCGACCTTGGCGTGAAAATCGCCAAGGCCACGAAGGCCGCGATGGGCGATGACTACCCGAACGACGAAGTGGACGAGGTCCTGTTTTGGATGTTCGACGAGGGGCGCCTGGGCCGCAAGTCAAACTCCGGCTTCTATGCCTACGACGACAAAGGCAAGCGGCAGGGCTTGTGGGACGGTCTGGGCGACAAATACGCCGTGGCCGATGACCAGCCCGATCTGATCGACGTGCAGCACCGTCTGCTGTTTGCGCAAGTGCTCGAAGCCGTCCGCGCATTGGAAGAGGGCGTGTTGGAAGACATCCGCGAGGGCGATGTCGGCGCAATCCTCGGCTGGGGCTTCGCCCCTTGGTCCGGTGGCCCGTTCAGCTGGCTCGACATCATCGGCGCGCCTTATGCCGCCGAGCGGTGCGATCAGTTGACGGAACAGTTCGGCGAGCGGTTCAAGACGCCCGATCTGCTGCGCGACATGGCCGACAAGAACCAGCAGTTCTACAAGCGGTTCGCGCAGGACAGAAAAGCGGCATAACGCTTCGACTGGTCGCAAATATCGCGCCGATCGGGGGCAGCGCCCCCGGTTCGCCAAAACCTTCAGGCGGCGCATCCAGTCATCGATGCGCCGTCTGCAGTTAGACCATTACCCGGTCTTGCGTCCGGACACGATCAGGCTCGGCATCGGGATCTTGTATGTGTCGCCGTCCAGATAGGCCGCCGCGCGGGTGTCGATCTCCGCGCGGATGCGGCCTCGCATCTCCTCTGGCTGGCGTTCCAGGATAAGCGGCACGCGCACCCCGAACTGCATGAAGAAATCATGGAACCCCGGTCCCGGCGCGTGCAGCACGTTGGGCACCTCTTCGCATCTAACGTCATCGAACCCGGCGGCGGTCATCATCTTCGTCACCTCGGCATCGTCCGACAGCGCATAGGCGTTCGGCGCGGGATCGGCCAGGCCCATATCCGCATGGGCGCCCAGCACGTCGAACAGCATCCGGTAACAGGCGGACCGGTCCGGCCCCAGCCATTGGCTGAAGGCAAACCGCCCACCCGGACGCAGGACACGGGCCGCCTCTGCCATCGCTTTCACGGGATCGGTGACATGGAACAGCACGATGTTGCTGATCACCGCGTCGAACGTGCCGTCCTCAAAAGGTAAATCTTCGACATCAGCGGTCTGGAACGGGATGTCCGAGAAATTCTGCCGCACCTGTCCGACCATCCGGTCGGCAAAGTCGATGCCCTGTGCACGCGCGCCAAACAGGCTGGCACATGCCGCGCCGTATCCCGGACCGCATCCGGCGTCGAGAACCCGCGCTGCGGGGAACAGCCGGGCATGTGACAAAAGCGCGGGCAGCGATTGCAGCGTCGCACGGGCCGTCGCGTTTTGATAGTCGCTCGCGCGGGCGTTCCAGCCGTTACGCTCACTGTCGCGGAATGCGGTGTAATCCATGTCTGCCAATCTCCGATCATCAAATACCGACAGACTAGCACGAATCTTCGGGCGCTTCACCTTGCGCGGTTAGCCTCAAGGCGAACGCGACTTATGCCGCTACGCGGAACGCCATCGCGGCACGGCGGACCGGCACGTGGCCCTGATCCTCGATCTCCAGGAAACCGACCAGCAGGTCGGCCTGTTCCAGCGACAGCATCCTGTAGTCCTCCGACGGCGCATCCAGCAGATCGGTAGAGGCGGGGCAGAAGAACAGCGCGCCGATATTGGCGAAAACCACCTCGTCGCGGGCAAAGGTCAGCGTCACGATCTCGATTCGGTCCGCGGGCGGGGTGCGGCAGATGCCACGGAACCCGTCAAGCGCTGTGGCGGGGATCATCGCGAAGGGATCGCCGAAGACCGCCTCGGCGGTGTCGCTTTCCACCAGCACGGCCTGCTGCGGCATCAGCGTCATGTCCTCGCGGTTGCCCAGCGCACCGGCGGGCACATGCAGCGGCCACGTGTCGGGGTCGCTCAGGCGGCCGCCGGTCCAGACGACCTCACGGTCGACGCGCGCCACGACCTGCAGGCCACCGTCGAAGGTCAGCACCTGATCACCCGCGGCGACGGCCTCGACCGGGCGCCAGCCCATATGCGAGGCGACCTTGGTGCCCGCGACCAGACCGGAAGCGACCTCGGCCAGTGTCTTGTCCGCGTGCAGGCCGATGACGGCTTTTGGTGTGTCTTGGTGGCCGGTTCCGGTGCCGAATGAAAACATGATCTTATCCCCTCTTGTATCGCGCCGCGGTGGCTCTGGCAGGAGCATGTCCGGGGTCGCTTGAGTTAAAGGAGGCGTGATTCCCGTGCCGGACCTTGGGTCAAAATAGGGCAGGTTTGCGGCACTGCATCGTGGTTAACACACAGTAAGCATGCGCCGCAGCGGATTGGATCGTGATTGCGAAACAATCCTTTCGCGGGTCAACCGGAGGGGTCGAACACATAGCCAAACCGGGCGATATCCTCTGCCGCGATTCTTCCGACGAGCGCTGCATCCGCATCGCTGTAGTATCCGCGCCAATCGCGCCTGCGGGCGGACGCGTTGGCGACGGGGATATCGAGCGTAAAGCCAAGGTGATCCCAGAGCGGCACCAGATCATCGTCCAGATGCTCCAGCCGCGCGTAAAGCTGCGCGTGCTCCCGCCCCGCCCCGTCACGCATGTAACTGTCGTAGGGATTGGCCGCGATACTGGCCTGCGTCTGCGGCGCGTTCAGGAAACCGCTGAAATCAGCCCCCTGCGCCAGCGCGACCGCCGGATGATCGAACGACTGGTCCCGCAGCCAGTGATAGTAGCTGACCAGCCGGTCCCACGGGTTGCGCACCAGCGTGAAGATAAAGTGGTCGGGGAAATCATCGCGCGCGACGACCCCCTCGATATCCGCAAGCGTGCTGTGTTTCCACAACCGTCCCGCCGGGGTCAGGTGTTTCAGCCGTCCGCGCCTGCGTTTCGCCTTGGGCGTGTCGCCGATCAGGATGTCGTCCTTCATCGCGCGGGCCTCCAGCGCCAGCGCCAGCGCGGTGCCGCCGGTCTTGGGGATGTGTACGAAGATAAACCTGCGCCCCGGGGAAATGATCATTGCCGCCTCACTCCGGCAACGTGACGGCGCGCACGGTCTGCGGTCTGTCCGACCGCACGGCGATGATCACACCCGCCCCTGCGATGCAGGCCAGCCCGATCAGCGCCAGCGTATCCGGCACCTCGCGCCACAGGATCACGGCCCAGAGGGTCGCGAAGACCAGCAGCATGTTCTCGAACACCGCGACAAAACTTGCCTCTGCCAGTTGATAGGCCTTGATCGACAGCCCGACGCCGATCAGCGACCCCACGCCCTGCACCACGATCATGGTCAGGAACACACCCTCCGGCGCGACCCAGCCGCGGATGACGAAGCCGTCCGCCCCCGCAGGCACCGGCAGGGGAAAGGCTGTCAGAACCAACAATCCCAACGCGCCGAAACACATCATCATGCCGAAAAAAGCGCCCAGCAGCGTCAATGTCCCTTCGCCCGCGCACCAGCGCCGTGTCGCGATGTTGCCCAGCGCATAGATCGCACCGGCCAGCACCGGCAGAAGCGTCAGCGCGCTGAAGGCCGCGGTGTCGGGCCGCAAGACAAGGACGATCCCCGCAAAGCCGAGGATCACCGCGAAGATCCGCCGCGCGCCGACCGTTTCGCCGAAGAACAGGACAGAGAAGATGATCACGAAAATCGGTGCTGTGAACAACCCTGCTACGACCTGCGCAATCGGCATCAGGCCAAGGCAGCCGAAATAGATCACCATCGCCACGCCGTTCAGCAGGCTGCGACCCAGCACGCGCAAGGGACGGTTGGGCCGCAGGGACGCACCGACGATGCGCGCGACGATCATCAACAAGACTACAGCGATCACGGAGCGCAGCATGTGGAACTGCCACAACCCGCCGGTCTCTGCCGCCAACCGCATGAAATTGTCGATCAGCCCGAACAGCGCCATCGCCGACAGCGCACAAAGGGCGGCAAGTCCGGGCCGGTTCACCGTCGTATCCACCTTTGTCCCCCTGATGAATTGGCGTTGCCAGAAATGTCTGACATATCCTAGGCTCTGCTGACAATGGGTCGATATGGCGGGGGATACCGATGGGCTGGATGGCGGATGAAACCGGGCTGGACAAATGTGCCGCCAACTACGTGCCGCTGACGCCGCTGTCGCATCTTGCGCGGGCGGCAAGGGTTTTCACCGACAAGCCCGCGCTGATCTACGGCGACACACGCCTGACCTATGCCGACTACCATGCCCGCGTCACCCGGCTGGCCTCCGCCCTTGCCAAGGTGGGCGTAAAACCCGGCGATGTGGTCGCGACGATCCTGCCGAATATCCCCGCCCAGTCCGAAGCCGCCTTTGCCGTGCCCGCCTGTGGTGCAGTGCTGAACACGATCAACACCCGGCTGGATGTCGATACCGTCGCCTATATCCTCGATCACGGCGGCGCGGCCGTGGTGCTGTGCGACAGCCAGTTCCTGCCAATGTGCATGGAGGCGCTGGCCCTGATGCCAGGCACCCCGCCGCTGGTGATCGAGGTGCCGGACCCGGTGGCGGGTGTGAAAGGCATCGGTGAACAAACCGATTACGAAGACTTCCTTGCCAGCGGCGATGCCGATTTCGCATGGATCATGCCGCAGGACGAATGGGAAAGCCTTGCACTCAACTACACCTCCGGCACGACCGGCAGGCCCAAGGGGGTCGTCTATCACCATCGCGGCGCGTATCTGATGACGATGGGCACGCCGATCTCGTGGCAGTTGCCGCTCTTCATGACCTACCTGCAGATTGTGCCGCTGTTTCACTGCAACGGCTGGAACCACACCTGGATGATGCCCGCACTCGGCGGCACGGTCGTGTGCTGCCGCGACATCACGGCCAAGGCAATCTATGACGCCATCGCCGACAACGGCGTCACGCATTTCGGCGGTGCGCCCATCGTGCTGAACCTGATCGTGAACGCCAAGGACACCGAACGCCGCGCGTTCGACCACAAGGTCGAGGTCTTTACCGCGGGTGCCCCGCCCGCAGCCGCCACCCTCGCCGCCATCGGCAAGCTGGGGTTCAACGTCACACAGGTCTACGGGCTGACCGAAACCTATGGTCACGTGACCGAATGTATCTGGAACCCCGATTGGGACACCCAGCCCGATGACGAACAGGCCGCGATCAAGGCCCGGCAGGGCGTGGCGTTTCCGATGATGGAGGACGTGACCGTGATGGACGACGCGATGGCGCAGGTCCCGATGGACGGCGCCACGCAGGGCGAGATCGTGATGCGCGGCAACGCGGTGATGAAAGGGTATTACAAGAACCCGGAAGCCACGCAAAAGGCATTCAAGGGCGGCTATTTCCATTCCGAGGATCTCGCGATCCAGCATCCCGACGGCTACATGCAGATCGCGGACCGCGCCAAGGACATCATCATCTCGGGCGGCGAGAATATCTCCTCGGTAGAGGTCGAGGGCGCGCTGATGCACCACCCGGCGGTGAACCTGTGCGCCGTGGTGGCCAAGCCTGACGACAAATGGGGCGAGGTGCCCTGCGCCTTCGTCGAACTCAAGGACGGTGCAACGGCAGATGAGGCCGAAATCATCGCCTTCGTCCGCACCCGTCTGGCGGGCTTCAAGACGCCCAAGCAGGTTGTCTTTCAGGAATTGCCCAAGACCTCGACCGGGAAAATCCAAAAATTCGAACTGCGCAAGCAGGCCCGGACGCTCTGACACCAAGGCTTCAATTTTGCCGCCTGCCGCGCTAACGTGTGACAAAAGCAAAGCAGGCGCATGACAGCACTCAGGGAATTTGACCGGCTTGAAAGCGGTGGGCTGTGGCAGGAAGCGAACGATGCTGCGCCGCAAGAGGTTGCCGTCTCCTTCGGGCATGCCACGCTGGTCATTTCCGATACATCCGGCACCGCGATCACGCACTGGTCGCTTCCCGCGATCCACCGCCTGAACCCCGGTGTCCGCCCGGCCCTGTTCGCCCCGGACCCGGCCGCGACGGAAACCCTGAGCCTTGACGATCCGCTGATGATCGACGCCGTCGAAAAGGTGCGCCGCGCGGTGGAACGCAGCCAGCCGCATCCGGGCAAGCTGCGGCATCTGTCGACGCTGGCGGTCATTGCCGCCGTTGTGGCAATTGCCGTGCTCTGGGCGCCGCGCGCCCTGGTCCAGCAGACGCTTTCTGCGGTGCCGCCGTCAAAGCGCAGTGAAATCGGCGCGACCGTGTTGGGGCACTACCAGCGATTGACCGGCGCGACCTGTCGCGGTGCTGCCGGGACGCAGGCGCTGACCGCCCTGCGCAACCGACTGCTTGGCCCCGCCGCCGACGGTCAGTTCGTCGTCGTGCAGGTCCTGCCGCAAGGCGCCATAACCCTTCCCGGCGGGATCACCATGATCGACCGCGCGATCATCGAACAGCACGACGACGTGGCGGTCGCGGCAGGATATCTGGTCGCCGCGCACAGCGACCGCGTGCGCCACGACCCGCTTGCCGCGATTCTCGACCACGCGGGGCCGCGCGACACGCTGACCCTATACACAACCGGCGATCTGCCCGGCGGGGTGCTGCAAAGCTACGCGCAGGCGATTGCCGAGGGCGCGATCGAGGTCGATGCGTCCGATCTTCTGGCGGCCTTCGATGCGGCGAACCTGCCCGCGACCCCATACGCCACAGCACGGGACGCGCGCACGGGCGATGCACCGGCCCGGCTGATCGACAGCGACCCGATGACGGGGCGCGATGTGCCGGAGATCCTGCCTGATCAGGACTGGATCAGGCTGCAGGGCATCTGCACGCTCTGACTGCACCTCAGGCAAGAAAAGACCCCGCGTCGAGATGCAGGGCCTTTTCCCGGGAGAACTGGAAAATCAGCGACGCGTATAGGCGTCGGTAAAGCCCGCGCCGCGGGCCATCTGCAACGCGCGCTGCAGGTCCGTGCCATTGGCGTAGGGGCCGATAGCCACGACCTGCATTCCGCCGCTGCGCCCGGCGGCGACCGGCAGGCCCATGCCCTGCAACCGCTGGATCGTGCGCTGCGCATTGCCCGCGTCGCCGAAACTGCCGACCTGCACGTAGCGGTGCCCGTTGGAGACCGATGACGGCACCACCGCAGGCGCACGCGGCGCAGTCTGGCGGACGACCGTGGTGCCTGCGGGCACGACACGGGCATTCAGGTGATAGACGTTCGGGGTCTGCATCGACGGCAATCCGCGCTGTGTGTTCAGGCGACCGTCACCCCAGACCCGTTCGTATCCCGACGGCGGGCGGATCGGCTCGGCTCGGTACACCTGCGGGTTGGACGCGGGAACAGGCGTTTCGCCAAGCTGGATGCCCAGAAACGACCCCGTGGCAGGGGATGTCGCACGACGTGTGACCTGCGGCGCGGCGGCGGCCACGGTCGTGCCGGTATTGGAGACGATGGAATAGGGTGATTGCGCCTGCGGACCACAACGCACCGGCAGACCGGTGCCGCCCATCAGATAGCGCGCACCGGGGCGATCACAGACCGTCGTGGTCGGTGCCGGGGCCGCCCCGACGGGGGCGGTGATCGTGGGGGCGGCAGGGGCCGGTGCGACGGCTGGGCCGGATGGCACTGCGGGGCCGGGCAGACCGGCAAAGACCTGTGGCCGTGCCGCTGGCTGATCCTGCGGCGCGCAGCGCACCGGCAGGCCGGTCGCGGCGTTGGTCAGCGGGCGGCCCGTGCGGGCGATTTCGGCGCAGGCCTGCGCCAGCGTCAGGCGGCGCGGGCCAGCAGGTTCCACCGCCGGGGCCGGCACACGGACGACGGCAGGCACAGGCACCGCCGCCACAGGGGCCGGGCCGCAGTTGATCGGCTGCCCGGTCTGGGCGCTCACGAAACGGGCCTGGATGCCGAAACGTCCGTCACAAGCCTCGGCCAGGGTGATGCGTTCCTGCACCGGGGCCGGTGCAGGTACGGCGACCGGCACAGGGGCCACGACGGGTGCGGGCGCTGCCGCAGGGGCCGGGCCGCAATTGATCGGCTCTCCGGTCTGCGCGCTGACAAAGCGTGGCTGCACGCCGAACCGTCCGTCGCAGGCCTCGGTCAGTGAAATGCGCTGCTGTGCAGGCTCCGGCGCGGGCGCCGGGGTTGCGATGACGCGCGGGGTCAGCGGCGTCGCGGTGGCTGCGGGCTGGATCAGCCGCGGCTGGGTCGTCAGTGATGCGACCGTCTCGATCGGTGCGCCGACGTTGCCGGTTGGGGCCGGTGCGGGCGCGATGCGTGGCGCGGGGGCCGGTGCCGGTGCCGGCGTCGCCGTCACGACAGGGGCGTCGATGGGGCTCGAATTCTCGATGGTGGCATCGGGCAGACCGGCCAGCGGGTTCGGTGCGGAAGGTGCCGTCGTGGGTGCGACCTGCTGGGCGAACGTGGGTTGGAAATTGCAAAGCTGTTCGCGGTTGCGGGTCACGCGGGGCACCCAGTTCACGGTGCCGCTCAGACCGGCGCGCACGAATGCGCAGCCCCGGCTGTCGACATACTGGTTGCCCGTGAAGGATGCCGGTGGAAACTCGGCCGGCACCGCCTGTGCCTGCGCCATCTGCCCGGCGACCATTAGCGCGGCCACGGCGGCCCCCGCAAAACCCGTCTTTTTCATTGCTGCCCCCACAAGATATTGTGGAAAGATGCAGGACAATGCCTATTTTGTAAAGGGATTATCCCTCTATTTTGTGCCGAACATGCGGTCGCCCGCATCCCCTAGTCCGGGCACGATATAACCGTTTTCATTCAGGTGACTATCGACGGCAGCGGTCACGATAGGCACGTCGGGATGCGCCTCTTTCATCCGCGCGATCCCTTCGGGGGCGGCGAGCAGGCACAGAAAACGAATATTCTTCGCACCCGCTTTCTTCAGCAGATCGATCGCTGCGACGGATGAATTGCCGGTCGCCAACATCGGGTCGACGGCGATGACCAGCCGGTCCTCCATCTCGGTCGGCACCTTGAAGTAGTATTGCACGGGCTTCAGCGTTTCCTCGTCACGGTACAGCCCCACGAAACCGACACGCGCCGACGGGATCAGTTCCAGAATACCGTCGAGCAACCCGTTGCCCGCCCGCAGGATCGACACCAGCGCCAGTTTCTTGCCGTCCAGAACGGGCGCGTCCATCGGCTCCAGCGGGGTGTCGATGCGCTGTGTCGTCATCGGCAGGTTGCGCGTGACTTCATAGGCCAGAAGCTGGCTGATCTCGCGCAGAAGCTGGCGGAACACGGCGGTCGATGTGTCGGTGCGTCGCATCAGCGTCAGCTTGTGCTGCACCAGCGGATGCTGGACGTGGGTCAGATGCGGTTCGGTCATGTGGCAGGTTCCAGTCGTTTGGCAAGTGTGGCGCGGGTGGCGTCGTCGCAGAAGGCGGCCTGCAACGCAGTATATTGAATCTCGGCGAAAATCGCATCATCCCAGCCGAACACCCGCCGTAGGTTTTCGTATTCCTGTGTCATGTCCGTCAGGAAAAAAGGCGGATCATCGGTCGACACGGTCACCTTCACACCGCGCGCGCGGAGTTTTTCGATCGGGTGCGCCTCCCACGACGGGACGGCTTTCAGGAACACGTTTGACCCCGGGCAGACCTCCAGCACGACATCGCGGTCGATGATTTCCGCGATCAGCGCGTCGTCGTGGATCGCGTTGATCCCGTGGCCGATGCGGGTCGCGTGCAGGTCGCGGATGGTGTCGCGCACCATGTCCGGCCCGCCCCATTCGCCCGCGTGGCAGGTGATCCCCAGCCCCGCCTCGCGCGCCATGTCGAAACTGTAGGCGTAATCGCCCGGACGGTTCATCATCTCGGCCCCGCCCATACCGAAGCCCACGATGAAATCGCCTGCGGTTTCCGCCGCGCAGCGGGCGGTCGATTTCGCCTGATCGGGGCCGAAGTGCCGGATGCAGGTCACGATCCCCCTGTGCGTGATGCCCAGCGTGCGTTCCGCCACGTCCGACGCATCGCGGATCGCCGCCAGATAGTCGCGCCAGGCCGCCAGATCGCCGCCACCGCAGAAATCGGGAGAGATGAAGGATTCCACGTAGATGACACCGTGCTTGGCGCATTCCTCCAGCACGGCCAGCGTCAGGCGGCGGAAGTCGTCGGGTGTTTGCAGCGGCGTGCAGGCGGCCTCGTAAACCTTCAGGAATTCGTCGAAATCGCGATAGGAATAGTTGCCCTGCGCATCGAATATCCCACCGATGTCGATCTTCTTTTCGCGCGCCTGCCCGCGGATGAAGACAGGCGGTGCGGCCCCTTCCAGATGCAGGTGCAGCTCGATCTTCGGCGCTGATCTGTCGCTCATAGAAAACTCTTCCCTTGTCCGTCATAGGCCACGCCCAGCCAGTCTGCGACGCTCGCGCCGACGTCGGCGAAGGCCAGCTGCACCAGCGACCTTTCACCGATCCCATGCACCAACACCGGCACCCGTTCGCGGGTATGGTCGGTGCCGTGCCACGTGGGGTCATTGCCATGGTCGGCGGTGACGATCAACAGATCGCCCCCGCGCAGGCGCGGCAGCAGATCGCCCAGCGCCGCATCGAACCATTCCAGATGCCGGGCATAGCCGCTGACATCGCGGCGATGGCCGTATTCGCTGTCGAACTCCACGAAATTGGCGAAGACGAAAGCGCCGTCGGCGGCGCTGTCCACCAGATCGCCCAGATGCACCATCAGGTCCCGGTCGCGTCCCTTGCGCACGTCGTCGATCCCGCGCATCGAGAATATGTCGCCGATCTTGCCGACCGCATGAACCGGATGCCCCGCCCTTTGAACATAGTCGCAGAGCGTCGGCGACGGGGGTGCTATGGCGAAATCGCGGCGGTTGGCGGTGCGGGTGAACCCATTTTCGGCATCTCCGACAAATGGCCGCGCGATCACCCGCCCCACCTTCATCGCGTGCAGCATCGGGGCCACGTCGGCGCAAAGCTGAAGAAGGCGATCCAGCCCGAACACATCCTCATGCGCCGCAATCTGCAGGACGCTGTCGACGGATGTATAGCAGATCGGCCAGCCGGTCTTCACGTGCCGCGCGCCCTCGGCTTCGATCACCTCCGTGCCCGACGCGTGGCGATTGGCCAGCGTGCCGCCCGTCCCCGCCGCCTCGCAGATGGCGACGATCACGTCGTCGGGAAACGCCGGTTCGGTCTTGGGAAAGCTGTGCCAGTCCCAGGGCACCGGCACACCCGCCAGTTCCCAATGGCCCGACGGCGTGTCCTTGCCGCGCGAGATTTCATTGGCCGCACCCCATGCGCCCGTGACCGCAACAGCCTCGCCCGGCAGCGTCATGCCGGACGCCAACGCAAGTGCCTGCCCCGCGCCCAGCGCGCGCAGGTTGGGAATCTCCAGCGGCCCGCTGCGGCCATCCTCTGCTCGACCCTCCGCACAGGCCCGCGCGATATGACCCAGCGTGTTGGACCCGGTATCGGGCACGTCACCATTGAAGAACTCATCTGCATCGGTCGCACCGCCGATACCGACGCTGTCCATCACGACCAGAAACGCCCGGGGCATCAGCGGACCTCCTCTATCACCAGCGGGCCGACGTCTGGATTGTCGCCGATGATCATGGCCGATTGCACGGCCGCCGCGGCGCGTTCGGCCTCGTCCTCGGTGCGCGCATGCACGACGCATAGCGGTTGACCGCGCGACACCCGTGCGCCCAGCCCGGCCACCTCTGTCACTCCTACCGCGTAATCCAGCCGGTCCGTTTCCACCTTGCGGCCGCCGCCCAGACCGACGACCGCCATGCCCAGCGCCTCGCCGTCGATATGGGTGACATAGCCGTCCTGCGGTGCCGTCACATCACCCACCACAGCGGCCTTGGGCAGATGCGTGCGCCAGTCCTCGGCCATATCGGGCGGCCCGCCGAGGGCTTCGATCATGCCCGCAAAATGCGTCAGCGCGCGCCCCGACGCGATGGCCTCTGCCACCCGCTCCGCCGTCTCGCCGGGGTCGTCGCCGTGCAGCGCCAGCACCTGCGCGCCCAGCGCCACGGTCAGGTCATGCAGACGCGGTGCCACATGCCGGTTGCCCGACAGCACCTCCATGCAGATCGCGACCTCCACCGCATTGCCAAGCGCCGGAGCCAGCGGCGTGTTCATATCGGTGATCAGGGCCGCTGTCGGGCAGCCCGCTCCGTTCGCCGTATCTACCAGTGACCGCGCCAGCGCGCGTGCATCTTCAGCGGTTTTCATGAACGCGCCGGTGCCCAGCTTGACGTCAAGGATCAGCCCGTCCAGCCCCGCTGCCAGCTTCTTGGACAGGATCGAGGCGGTGATCAGGTCGACGCTGTCCACCGTTGCCGTCACGTCGCGCACCGCGTAAAGCACCCTGTCGGCAGGAGCGATCCGCCCTGTGGCACCCACGATGGCGCAGCCGTTATCGCGCAAGATCCGGCGCAGCTGCGCCTCCGTCACGTCGGTCGAGACACCCGGTATCGCCTCCAGCTTGTCCAGCGTGCCGCCGGTGTGGCCCAGCCCGCGGCCCGAGATCATCGGCACGTAAACACCGCAGGCAGCCAGCGCGGGGGCCAGAATCAGCGACACGCAGTCGCCGACCCCGCCGGTGGAATGTTTGTCCAGCACCGGCCCGTCCAGATCCCAATTCAGCACGTCGCCGCTGTCGCGCATGCCGGTGGTCAGCGCCACGCGCCCCGCATCGCCCAGCCCGTTCAGGCAGACCGCCATGGCGAAGGCCCCGGCCTGCGCGTCGCTGACAGCGCCCGTCGCCAGCCCGGCGGTGAACCACTGCAATTCATCGCTGTCGGGTGTGTCGCCACGGCGGACCTTGGCAATGATGGCGCGGGCATCCATCGCGGTCAGACCTTGCTCATGTAGTCGGCGTCGAAGCTGCCGGGCAGCAGGGCGGCCACAGTCGTTTTCCGGGTGACCCCGTCCGTCGTGGCCATCGTCACCACCACATCGCCGTCGGCAAACTCCGCGATCTTCTGGCGGCAGCCGCCGCAGGGGCTGACCGGTTGCGGGCTGTCGGCGATCACCGCGATGGCCGCAATCCGCTTGTCACCCGCCGCCACCATCGCGGCGATCGCGCCAGCCTCCGCACAGGTGCCTTCCGGGTATGCCACGTTTTCCACGTTGCAGCCCACATGCACCGCACCGCTGTCCGATTGCAGCGCCGCACCGACCTTGAACCGGGAATAGGGCGCATGAGCATTTTCGCGCACGGCGCGGGCGGCGTCGATCAGGTGCATGGTCTCTGGCTCCGTCATAAAGCGGCAGGGTCCGTGATCGCGCCCGTGGATGCAAGACCCGACGTGGGGAACAAAAGCGGCTGGTGCAGCGTTTTATCCCTGAACGCGGATTTTGACGGAGGATCACCACCATGACCAATCCAGCAGGCAGCAGCTATAGCGTGGCCGACATGGCCATCACCCCGGGCGAGCCGGACGCATCGATGACCGGCGATCAGGCCGATCTGCTTCGCGCACTGTGCGAGGAGGCAGGCGAACCGTTCAACGAGGGCCTGACCCAGATCGAAGCGCATGAGCGTATCAAGGAGTTGCGGGACCACCTCAACACCGACCAGAATCTCTGACCGATCACGCTTCGGCGTATGTCCTTAACAGTTTGTTAATAAAAAGAAACCTTCCCCGCGGGGAAGGTTCTTGTCGTCACTCGGCTCGCATCGTCGCAAACAGACCGGGCAGCGATACTTCCAGCAATTCCAGCCCGTCACTCGGTTCAGCGTAGCGCGTCGCCATCCCCGGCGGGATGACGAAGGCATCGCCCGGCTGCAGGTCATGCGGCTCTCGCCCCTCGCCCTCCAGCGTCATGGTGCCGGACATTACGAAAGTGAAATGTATGTCCGCGTCATGCGTCGTCCAGACAGGCTCACCTTCCCCGCGGCGCAGGACCTGAACACCCGCGACCGCCTTTGTATTGGCCGCGATGGTTGTATCGCGCGCGGTGAATCCCTTCAGCCGCGACGGTCCCCATTTCGCACCCTTGGCCACGTTGTGCACGAACCGCTGGCCCTGCCACTCGCGCTTGCGATTGATGCGCAGGTTGGGCAACGTCATCTCGTGGTCGATCTCGGTCACATGCTCGGCAGGCACGCCGATCTCGATCACCTCGATCCCGTCGGAGGCGGCAAGCACGCGGTGGCGGATTTCCGGTGGCTGGATGAAACAATCCCCGGCGGTCAGACGGATCGGCTCGCCCTGATCTTCGTAAACCACATCGACCCAGCCCTTGTAGCAAAAGATCAGCTGGAACCCGACCTTGTGGTAATGCACCACATCCGGCACCGGGCCACCGTCGGGGATACGGATGTGGCTGGCGATGATCGACCCGCCCAGCCGATCCGGGATCAGGTCCCGGTAGTGCATACCGGCGCGCCCGATCACCCATGGTGCCTTGTCCGCCAGCCGTCGTACGACGAAAGCGTGTTTCGTCTCCGGCATCACCAGATCGGGGTTCAGCCGCGCGATTTCGACGATGGTGCCGCCGGGCGAAGTCAGCCCGCGGGCGCCGCCCGCGAAATCGGTATCGTCCGTCAGGATCCGCACCACGCCCGCGGCGGAAATCATCGTCTGATCCAGCCGGACGGTGATCCCGTGCCCGGAAAACACGGCGACCTTGGGGGCGTCGGCGGGAAAGATCGAATCCATCCGCATGCCGAGCATCTTGGCGAAAAAGCCGAGATCGCCGCGCAGATCGGTGGTGGGCAGGCGCACTTCGGCGCGCAAATCGGTATCATCAGTCATCGTGCGCGCAGCCTGTCGCGGGCGCGTGGAATTTGCAAGATAATCCGAAGTGTGCTTATTCATGAAGGCGTCTTACGCCCGGACGCGCAGATAGTTTAATATTAAACTATATCCACTGGAGCAACGAGCATGGCCGACACCCCGACTGAAAGCGCGCGCCAGGCGGCGCTGGATTATCACCGTCTTCCCAAGCCCGGAAAGCTCGAAATCCGCGCGACGAAACCCCTTGCGACGGGTCGCGATCTGGCGCGGGCATACTCCCCCGGCGTGGCCGAAGCCTGCCTTGAAATCAAGGCCGACCCCGATACAGCGCGCGACTACACCACCCGCGGCAATCTCGTCGGCGTGGTCAGCAACGGCACCGCCGTGCTGGGGCTGGGCAACATCGGCGGGCTGGCGTCCAAGCCGGTGATGGAGGGCAAGGCCGTCCTGTTCAAGAAATTCGCCAACATCGACTGCTTCGATATCGAGTTAAACGAACCCGACCCCCACAAACTCGCCGATATCGTTTGCGCGCTGGAACCGACCTTCGGCGCCATCAACCTCGAAGACATCAAGGCCCCAGACTGTTTCATCGTCGAAAAGCTGTGCCGCGAGCGGATGAACATCCCCGTCTTCCACGACGACCAGCACGGCACCGCCATCGTCGTGGGCGCCGCCGCGTTGAACGCGCTGCGCATCGCAGGAAAGAAATTCGAGGACATCAAGATCGTCAGCACCGGTGGCGGGGCCGCCGGTATCGCCTGCCTGAACATGCTGGTGAAACTTGGCGTGAAGCGCGAGAATGTCTGGCTCTGCGATATCGAGGGGCTGGTCTATCACGGGCGCGAAAAGGATATGTCGCCGCAAAAGGCGGCCTTTGCCCAAGGCGACTTGCCGCTTGCCCTGGGTGACGTGATCGACGGCGCGGACCTGTTCCTCGGCCTGTCCGGCCCCGGCGTGCTGAAGCCCGAGATGGTGGCGAAAATGGCCACCGACCCGATCATCTTTGCGCTGGCCAACCCCAACCCGGAAATCGACCCCGACGCCGCACGCGCCGTGGCCCCGGGTGCGATCATCGCCACGGGACGCAGCGATTTTCCCAATCAGGTCAACAACGTGCTGTGCTTTCCCTTCATCTTTCGCGGCGCGCTGGATGTGGGTGCCACAGACATCAACGACGAGATGAAGATCGCCTGCGTCGAAGGCATCGCCGAACTGGCCCGCAAGACCACCTCTGCCGAGGCGGCGGCGGCCTATTCCGGCGAAACCCTGACGTTCGGGCGCGACTACCTGATCCCCAAGCCATTCGACCCGCGCCTGATGGGCGTCGTCGCCAGCGCCGTCGCCAAGGCCGCGATGGACACCGGAGTTGCGCTGCGCCCGGTCGACGACCTGCAGGCCTACAAGCAAAAGCTCGACGGCTCTGTTTTCAAATCCGCCTTGATCATGCGGCCCGTGTTCGACGCTGCCCGCACCGCAAAACGCAGCATCGTCTTTGCCGAGGGCGAGGACGAGCGGGTGCTGCGCGCCAGCCAGGCCATTCTGGAGGACACGACCGACAGCCCGATCCTGATCGGCCGTCCCGACGTGATCGCTGCCCGTGCCGAACGCGCGGGGCTGACCGTGAAGCCGGGTGTCGATTTCCAGATCGTGAACCCCGAAAACGATCCGCGCTACCGCGATTACTGGGGCACATATCACGACATCATGGCGCGCCGGGGCGTGACCCCCGATCTGGCCAAGGCCGTGATGCGCACCAATACAACAGCCATCGGCGCGGTCATGGTGCAGCGCGGCGAGGCCGACAGTATGATCTGCGGCACCTTCGGGCAGTTCCTGTGGCACCTGAATTACGTCACGCAAATCCTTGGCACCGACAAGCTGCACCCCGTCGCCGCCCTGTCGATGCTGATCCTCGAAGACGGGCCGCTTTTCGTGGCCGACACGCAGGTGCACGCGATCCCCACGCCGCAGCAGGTGGCCGAAACCGTGATCGGCGCGGCACGGCACATACGCCGCTTTGGCCTGACGCCGAAGATCGCGCTTTGTTCACACAGCCAGTTCGGCAATCTGGACAACGACAGTGGCCGCAGGATGCGGGCCGCGCTTGAAATCCTCGATTCCGCGCCGCGCGATTTCTGCTACGAGGGCGAAATGCCCGTCGATACCGCGCTGGACGCGGACCTGCGCGACCGGATTTACCCCGGCTCCAAGCTGGAAGGGGCGGCGAACGTCCTGGTCTTCGCCAATACCGATGCCGCGTCGGGCGTGCGAAACATCCTGAAAACGAAGGCCGGCGCGCTGGAAGTCGGGCCGATCCTTATGGGCATGGGGAATCAGGCGCATATCGTGACGCCCTCGATCACGTCGCGCGGGTTGCTGAATATGTCCGCGCTGGCGGGCACACCCGTCGCGCACTATGGGTAAGGCCGCGACGCCGGTTTTTCTGTGCTTCAAATGGGGTGTCGGCTATCCCTGCCACTACACCAACATCCTGTTCCGCGCGCTGAGCGATCTGATGCAGTCACCGTTCCGGTTCATCTGCCTGACCGATGACGCCGAGGGCCTCGACCACGGGATCGAAACGCAGCCGCTGCCGGATTTCGCGATGGACAGGCCAGATTGGCAAAAGGGGATGTGGCCGAAACTTTGCGCCTTTGCGCCGGGCATCGTGGCGGACGGTACGCCGGTGATCATGCTGGATGTCGATGTCGTGGTGCTGCGCGATCTGACACCGTTGTTCGACCATCTGCGCAAGACCGGTGGTGTGCTGACCATGCAGGAAATCCCTGACACGCTGCCACGCCTGTTCCCGGCGCTGTTCGGCAGGCCGCTGGGGTCGAATTCGTCGATCGTGGGCTTTATCGCGGGGGAGCAGACCCAAATCTATCACGGTGCGGCTGACAAGAGTTTTGCGGAATTGGCCCCCTTTCGCAACGATCAGACCTATATCCACGAACACGCCAAGGACCGGCGGCACTGGCCTGCAGGCTGGATGCTCAGCTTCAAGAAAAGCCTCGCCTATCATTTTCCGGTCAATCTGGTGCGTCCGATCCGCAAGCCGGACGGATACGTGGTGATCTTTCACGGCGTGCCGAACCCCGAAGACATGGCGCAGAGGCCGTTCAGACGATGGGGGTCGAGGGAAAAGTTCGGCTATTTCCCGGTGCGCTGGATCAAGGACTACTGGGTGCGATACGGGTAGCCGCGGCCACCCGTGCATCTGTCAAGAACTTCACAAGCCGGGGCGGCGCGACGGCACAGCCTCTTGCGGCAGATCGGCGGCGTGCCTAACACTTTGCCGCACATCCGGGGAGGAGTGACACCAATGGGCTACAAAGACATCTACGCCGCCGCACAGGCCGATCCGGAGAAATTCTGGATGGAGCAGGCCAAAGCCATCGACTGGGTCACCCCGCCCACCCGCGCGCTGGACGACGGCAACGCCCCGCTTTATCGCTGGTTCGCCGATGCACAGGTGAACACCTGCCACAACGCCGTCGACCGCCATGTCGAGGCCGGGCGCGGCGATCAGGTGGCGATCATCTACGACAGTCCGATCACCGGCAAATCGTCGAAGACGACCTTTGCCGAATTGCAGACACAGGTCGCGTCTCTGGCCGGTGCGCTGCGCGACAAGGGCATCGCCGAGGGCGACCGGGTCGTCATCTACATGCCGATGGTGCCCGAGGCGCTGGTGGCGATGCTGGCCTGCGCGCGCCTGGGGGCCGTGCATTCGGTCGTCTTTGGCGGTTTTGCGGCGAGCGAGCTTGCCGTGCGGATCGACGATGCCACGCCCAAGGCGATCATCGCCGCCTCTTGCGGGGTGGAGCCGGGGCGCACCGTCGCCTATAAGCCGCTGCTGGACGGCGCGATTGCACAAGCGAAGCACAAGGTCGATTTCACCGTGATCCTGCAGCGCGAGGAAGGACCATGTGATTTGACCGAGGGCCGCGACCACGACTGGCATGACGTTCAGGCCGGCGTGGAGCCGGCGGAGTGCGTACCGGTCGCGGGCGATCATCCGGCCTATATCCTTTATACCAGCGGCACCACCGGCGCGCCCAAGGGTGTGGTGCGCCCGACCGCCGGTCATCTGGTGGCGCTGCACTGGACGATGAAGAACATCTATAACGTCGACCCCGGCGATGTGTTCTGGGCGGCCTCCGACGTGGGCTGGGTCGTGGGACATTCCTACATCTGCTATGCGCCGCTGATCCACGGCAACACGACTGTGGTGTTCGAGGGCAAACCCATCGGCACACCGGATGCGGGCACGTTCTGGCGCGTGATATCCGAGCATAACGTGCGCAGCTTCTTTACCGCACCGACAGCATTCCGCGCGATCAAGCGCGAGGACCCCAAGGGCGAGATGATCAGGGATTACGACATTTCATGCCTGCGCGCGCTTTATCTGGCCGGTGAACGGGCCGACCCCGACACGATCGAATGGGCGCAGAAGGTGATGGGCGTACCGGTCTATGACCACTGGTGGCAGACCGAAACCGGCTACACCATCGTCGGCAATCCGGCGGGGCTGGAGGCGCTTCCGGTCAAGATCGGATCACCCACGGTGCCGATGCCGGGTTATGACGTGCAGATACTGGACGATGCGGGGCAACAGATGCCGCCGGGCGAACTGGGTGCCATCGCGATCAAACTGCCCCTGCCCCCCGGCACCCTGCCGACGCTCTGGAACGCGGAAGAGCGTTTCGTGAAAAGCTATCTCACCACCTTTCCCGGCTACTACGAGACCGGCGATGCCGGCATGATCGACGAGGACGGATACCTTTACATCATGGCGCGCACCGACGACGTGATCAACGTGGCGGGGCACCGGTTGTCGACCGGTGCGATGGAAGAGATTTTGGCCGGTCATCCCGACGTCGGCGAATGCGCGGTGATCGGCGTCAGCGACGATCTGAAAGGGCAACTGCCGATGGGGTTCGTCTGCCTCAATAAAGGATGCGAAGCGACGCCGGAGCAGATCGCCGCGGATTGCATCAAGCGGGTGCGCGACACCATCGGCCCGGTTGCGGCGTTCAAGCTGGTCGCCGTGGTCGACCGGCTACCAAAGACCCGGTCGGGCAAGATATTGCGGGCGACGATGGTAAAGATCGCGGACGGCGCGGACTTCAAGATGCCCGCGACCATCGACGACCCGGCCATTCTGGATGAGATCAAGGGGGCGCTGCAGCCGCTGGGTTATGCGCAGAGTTAGGCCGTGGATCGGCCCGCCATTCCAGGCGGGCCAAAGTCGGTCAACCAGCCAAAATCTCCAGCGGGTCGTCCATGCCGCCACGAATGTCGCGGTCCGCGCCAAAACAGATGCAGCTGCCGTCGCCAAGATCGTCGCAACCGCCGCCGCCCATGTAGGAGCAGAGCCGGCAGCAATCGGTCGGTTGCGGTTCCTGCGGCGGCTCGGGTGGTTTCGGTTTCTTCTTTTTCTTGCGCGCGGCGACGACGTACTCATTGTTCTGCGATAGCGCAAAAAGAACTTCGCCCGACTTTTCGCGCACGACGAAAACCGTCTTGAACGGCGACTCGCGGCAGGCCTTGAGCCCCTCGGCGATCGACATCTCGGACGACACGGCCACCATGCGGAACAGGTCCAGATGCTTCTGGCCCCTGTCGCTGAGCGAAATCTTGATTTCAAGAAAGGCGTCACATTCCACGTGGTGAAATTGATGATCGCCAACCTTTTTCTGAAGCTCAATTACCTTCTCGTAGCTTGCCATAATCCTGTTCTCCTAATGACTTTTGGGTGTGGCGCCTAAATGAGGCACAACTCAGGATAGCAAGAAGCATGGTGTGGCACAGTCTGGAATACCCGACCGATGGCCGTTTCAGGCAAACTGCTCCCGGATCAGACGTTCCTCCAGCCCGTGGCCGGGGTCGAACAGGATGCGGTGCGCGACGCTGGGTTCCGACCGGATCTCGACCCAGGCGACATCGCGCACGGAACTTCCGTCGGCATCGGCCATGACCGGGCGCTTGTCAGGGTCGATCACGTCGAACCGCACCACGGCCCGTTTCGGCAGCAGCGCGCCGCGCCAGCGCCGGGGGCGGAACGCGGCCATCGCCGTGAGCGCCAGCACGTCCGACCCGATCGGCAGGATCGGGCCGTGCGCGGAGTAGTTGTAGGCGGTGGACCCGGCAGGTGTCGCCACAAGCGCGCCATCGCAGACAAGCTCCGGCATCCGCACGCGGCCATCGACGGAAATCCGCAGTTGCGCGGCCTGCGGACCCGCGCGCAGCAGTGACACTTCGTTGATCGCAAGTGCTGCATGTTCGGTGCCGTCCACACAGATGGCCTGCATGGCGAGCGGATTGATGATTTCCTCTTCAGCCTGATCGAGGCGGTCGCGCAGATCGTCGCCGTGAAATTCGTTCATCAGAAAGCCCACAGTACCACGGTTCATGCCATAGACCGGCGCGTCGAGATGCTGGGTATCGTGCAGGGTTTTCAACATGAAACCGTCACCACCCAGCGCCACGATCACATCGGCCTGATCGATCGGTGCGTTGCCATGCATCTGTGCCAGATCGGCCAGGGCCGCCTGTGCAATGGGCACCGGGCTGGCGAGAAAGGCGATCTGTCGGTGCGGCATGGGTGGGGCTGTCCTATTGCTGATCCGATTAGTCCACGGATCGGCGTGTGAAGGCAAGTCGCCCGGCGGCCGGATCGCTGCCGCACGCGTGAACATCTTGGTCGTTTTGATGCTTTTGACCCGGCAGACGTTGCGTTATGTGACGCGCAGACCAGACATGCCGATTTCCACGAAAGGGCACCCATCATGACC
The DNA here is from genome assembly GCF_056858355.1 of Yoonia sp. KMU-150. NCBI lineage: Bacteria > Pseudomonadati > Pseudomonadota > Alphaproteobacteria > Rhodobacterales > Paracoccaceae > Yoonia > Yoonia sp. KMU-150. The sequence continues at coordinate 490,045 of NZ_JBXEQF010000002.1, read as the reverse complement.
GCCACCGTCCGCGACGCAGGCTTTTTCACCGAAACGCTCGCCATGCGCGACCCCGACCTGCACGCCGCGATGCAGGCGGAACTCGGCCGCCAGCGCAACGAGATCGAGTTGATCGCCAGCGAGAACATCGTGTCCGCCGCCGTGATGGAGGCGCAGGGCGGCGTGATGACGAACAAATACGCCGAAGGTTATCCCGGTCGCCGCTACTACGGCGGATGTCAGCATGTGGACGTGGCCGAAAACCTCGCCATCGACCGCGCCAAGCAGTTGTTCGGATGTGAGTTCGCCAACGTGCAGCCCAACTCCGGCAGCCAGGCCAACCAAGGTGTGTTTCAGGCATTGTTGCAGCCCGGCGATACGATCCTTGGCATGTCGCTCGACGCAGGTGGCCACCTGACCCACGGGGCAAAGCCGAACCAGTCGGGCAAATGGTTCAACGCGGTGCAATACGGCGTGCGCAAGCAGGACAGCCTGCTGGACTACGATCAGGTACAGGAACTGGCGACAGAACATCAGCCCAAAATGATCATCGCGGGCGGGTCCGCCCTTCCGCGCATCATCGACTTTGCAAAGATGCGCGAGATTGCGGATTCTGTCGGGGCCTACCTGCTGGTCGACATGGCGCATTTCGCGGGTCTGGTGGCGGCGGGCATCTACCCCTCGCCCTTCCCGCACGCGCATGTGGCGACGACGACGACGCACAAGACACTGCGCGGCCCGCGCGGCGGCATGATCGTCACCAACGACGAAGCCATTGCAAAGAAAGTCAATTCCGCGATCTTCCCCGGCATCCAAGGCGGCCCGCTGATGCACGTGATCGCGGGCAAGGCCGTGGCTTTCGGCGAGGCGCTGCGGCCCGAATTCAAGAGCTATCAGGAAAAGGTCGTCAGGAACGCGCAGGCGCTGGCCGATCAGTTGATGAAAGGCGGGCTCGACATCGTATCGGGCGGCACCGACAGCCACCTGATGCTGGTCGATCTGCGGCCAAAGAAGGTGACCGGCAACATCACCGAAGCCGCGCTCGAACGCGCGCATATCACCTGCAACAAGAACGGTATCCCGTTCGACCCCGAAAAACCGACCGTGACCTCCGGCATCCGCCTCGGCACGCCTGCGGGCACCACACGCGGGTTCGGTGAAGATGAGTTCCGCCAGATCGCCGACTGGATCGTCGAGGTGACGGACGGGCTGGCGGCCAACGGCTCCGACGGCAATGGTGCGGTCGAGGAGAAGGTGCGCGGCGAGGTCGAGGCGCTTTGCGACCGGTTCCCGCTCTATCCGAACCTCTGACCCGCCCTGCACATGATCTGCACAAGGCCGCCGTGCAGCCCTGCACGGCGGCCTTGTTATGTGCGGAGCATGACACAGGTGGATGATTTCAAAACATATTTCAGGGACGGTCTGCGCACGCACGTGCCCGCCCCGCTGGCTGCGCTGACGGTCTTTACGCTCAAGCAGGCCTGGGCCTGCCTGTTCGGCGCGTCGCTGTTGGCGGCGATGATCGTCACACGGCTGATCTGGCAGGACGACTGGGCGCTGGCGCGGTATGACGCGCTGTTGTTCATCGCCATCGGGTTGCAGGCCAGCTTCGTTTGGCTGAAGCTGGAAACCTGGACGGAGGTGCGGGTGATCGCGCTCTTTCACCTGACCGGCACAGCGATGGAAATCTTCAAGGTTCAGGCCGGGTCATGGGCCTATCCCGAACCGGGGCTGTTCAAGATCATGGACGTGCCGCTGTTTTCCGGTTTCATGTATGCGGCTGTCGGCAGCTTCATGGCGCGGGTGATCCGTCTGTTCGACATGCGGTTCACGCCGTTTCCCCCTCCCGTGCTGCACTTTGGCCTCGCCGTGCTGATCTACGTGAATTTCTTTGCGCATCACTTCATCGTCGACCTCCGCTACTTGCTCTTTGCCGCGACTGTCGTGCTATACGGCCGCACCCGGATTTATTTCCGTATCTGGCAGGCGCGCTACTGGATGCCGCTTCCACTGGCCGCGTTTTTCTCCAGCTTTTTCCTGTGGTTGGCCGAAAATATCGGGACGCTGACGGGCACATGGCTATATGCGGGGCAGAACCCGCTGGACGCCGTCAGCTTTGCCAAGATGGGATCGTGGTATCTGCTGCTTTACGTGGCCTTCGCGACGGTCACGCTGGTGGTGCCGGTCTGGCGGCGCGCGCGTCAGACGTAGCCGCGCTGCACCAGCACGTAGACGACGACGATGAAAAGCACGATCAGCGCCGCGGAGATCGAGCCGAGGATGCCCAGCACGCGACCCTTGAGCCGGTCGACGGGATCGACGGTTTTCAGATGGGCGACAACGTTCGCATGGGCCTTGTCCGCCTTGGCCATATCGACCATCCGCACGAGCCGCGGGTTCTGCGCCAGCAGCGCCGCCTGTGCGAGGTAATGCGCGTCGCGGCGGATGACATTCGGCAACGACCGCCCGGCTTTGCGCAGCTGATGGTCGAGCGTTGCCCCACGGACGCGCATCCGGGTTAACAAAAGGTTACTCACCTCGTCGGAATAGGTTTTCAGGCGATCCGCGTCCATGCGCCTGCTCTAGCGGTGGCAGGGCCCGGCCTCAATGGCTATAGATTACCGCAGATGGGTGAACGAAAGGTTGCGGCATGTTGAACACGGTCAGATACGACGCCCCCGACGCGCGGCCGCTGCTGATCGCGCACGGATTGTTCGGCTCTGCCCGCAACTGGAGCGTGATCGCGAAACGGCTGGCGGACAGCCGCCCGGTGGTGACCGCCGACATGCGCAACCACGGCGCAAGCCCTTGGTATGACACGCATTCCTATCACGATCTGGCAGGCGATCTGGCGCAGGTGATCGACGGGCAATATGACGTTCTGGGCCATTCCATGGGCGGCAAGGCCGCGATGGTGCTGGCCTGCGAGCACCCCGAAAAGGTCGGCAAGCTGATCGTCGCGGATATCGCGCCCATCGGCTATGCCCACAGCCAGATGGGGCCGATCGAGGCGATGCGCGGGGTGGATATGGCCCTGGTGGAGGCCCGCGCCGACGCGCTTGCGCAGCTTGAGGGGCTGGAGCCGGGGGTGCCGGAATTCCTGCTGCAATCACTTGATCTGAAAGGGAAACGCTGGAAGTTCAACCTTGATGTGCTGGCCGCCGAGATGGACAGGATCATCGGCTTTCCGGCGCTGGACCAGAGGTTTGACGGCGAGACGCTGTTCCTGTCCGGGGCGCAGTCCGACTATGTCAAACCGATCTACCGCGACAAGATCCGCGGGTTGTTCCCGAACGCCAAGTTCGCCAAGATCCCCGGCGCGGGCCACTGGCTGCACGCGGAGAAACCGCGCGAGTTCGCGGCGGCGGTGCGGGCTTTTCTGGCGATGTGATTTGCGTGCACAGGGCGTGCACCGCGCGTGCACCGCGCGCGGCACTTTCTTCGTGTTAACCCATACCGCGCAGACTGGCCTTTCGCAAAGAGGTGCCAGCATGACCCCCAGACAGACCCGTGACCGCATGGTCAAATACACCGAACTGGCCGACAAGACGGTCGAGACGCTGCGGGCGTTCCGCTATCCGCATATCGCGGAAAGCTATCTGCCGGGGGAATGGCGGCACGTGCCGCTGACGCAGGTGCCCGCCAAGACCCGCATCACCCTGCGTGTCGATGCGGATGTGGCGAAGTTCTTTCGCAAACTGGGGAGTGGCTATCAGGGGGTGATGAACGACGTGCTGCGGACGTTCATGCTGGCGCGGCTGACGGAGGTTTTTGGCGAGGTGGACCCGCCTCTCGAGATGCGCGAACCCGACGCGGGCCAGGAGATCGACCTGATCCACGAGGCCCGGCTGCGGCGGCATCTGGAGGCGATGGTGCGGCAGCGGATGGGGTGGAAGAATATTTGAGGCGAAGTGCCGACGTCCATGAGAGGCCGCGCCCGGACCGAGGGGCAGGAAGCGAAGCGCCCGCCCCGTGGGGGCGGTTCGGGCGCTGCCAAATCGGAGATTTGGCACTACTCCGGCAAATCGACCACTCCGTGTACATGAACTATAGAATAGGCAACGGGTCTTGAACCTCGAGACTGAACTTTCACATCCACATTAAAGCCCTTCTTATAAATATTGTCGTCGCTTTCCCTAATTTCATGTTTGAGCCGCTGCTCGGCAAGTTCTGAGCCATATGTAATCGCTAACGGTTTATCTGAAATTTCCTCTATGACGACCCGCTCACCCGAACGGCGGCCAACAGGCGCGTCGCCGACATCCGATCTTGTGAAATACATCAGTACCCGTTCAAAATCCGCAAGCCCTTGTTCATCTAAACGCTGAAACTCTGCATCGATAACACGATCCACTTGTTTGGCTTCTTTGGTCGTGAATTTGAATGCTGCTCTTACTTGCCTTTTCCCGTCTTCAAAGGTTGCCGCTTCAAGCGTAGAAGAAGCCTCTGGATCTCTCGCAATTGCTTCGACTGATTTAGACCACCTCTTCAAGTCACTCTTTGAACTTCCTTCCGGAATAATTCCTCTTGCGAGAGATTTAAACCGAGCCTCCCATTTCTTCACGAATTCGACAGCGACGAAGACTTTGTCAGCCTCTGAAACAACTAATGGGAGTGTTGCTGCAGCAAAAGGAACAAGATCAGCAATTATTGACCCTGAGCGTATCTCCTTAACGAAAATTTCAGATTCGCTTATTTCAAAGTCATCGTTGTTGCGTAGGGTTTGTTCATATTCTGCCGCGAGGGAGGTGAAGGTGCCCACGAAAGCCGATAAAGCAATGGGTTGAGAATTATCTATCTTTAGTGTCAGAACTACAGGACTGTTTTCCATCGCTTCTTTGTAAGTGCTTGGTCTCATTGTTCAACCAGAAATTAAAATCCATATTTGTTCTCTTTATGTTCCTTTCGCAAAAAGGTGAAGTTTTTGTTTACTTTCAAGCGAGAATTTTACACCGACCTACGCCAGAGGCCTGCCAGATTCTGAAAGTTAAGTTAAGTTCAGTAGCACCGCACTGCCGCGCTCGACTTCTTTCCTTACAGAATAGAACCTACCGCGCACGCGCACTTAAAGTGGATCAAGAATCCATCTTCAAAGCCGAAATAAACGCCTCCTGCGGGATGTCCACCTTCCCGAACTGGCGCATCTTCTTCTTGCCCGCCTTCTGCTTGTCCAGCAGCTTGCGCTTTCGCGTCGCGTCCCCCCCATAACACTTGGCGGTCACGTCCTTGCGGAGGGCGCTGAGCGTTTCGCGGGCGATGACCTTGCCGCCGATGGCCGCTTGGATCGGGATCTTGAACATATGGCGGGGGATCAGGTCCTTCAGTTTCTCCACCATCGCGCGGCCGCGCATTTCGGCCCGGTCGCGGTGCACCATCATCGACAGCGCGTCGACCGGTTCGTCGTTCACCAGCACCGACATCTTGACCAGATTGTCCTGCTGATAGCCGGTCAGCACGTAATCGAAGGACGCGTAACCTTTTGTTACCGATTTCAGGCGATCGTAGAAATCGAACACCACTTCGTTGAGGGGGAGGTCATAGACGACCATCGCGCGTGAGCCGGCATAGGTCAGATCCTGCTGGATGCCGCGGCGGTCCTGGCAGAGCTTGAGCACGTCGCCCAGGAATTCATCGGGGACGAGGATCGTCGCCTTGATCCGCGGCTCCTCCACATGGTCCACATGGGTCAGGTCGGGCATGTCGGCGGGGTTGTGCAGGTCAATCTTCTCGCCCGGCTCGTTGTCCTTGCCGCGCATATAGACGTGGTAGATCACGCTGGGTGCGGTGGTAATGAGTTCGATATCGTATTCGCGCTCGATCCGGTCGCGGATCACCTCCAGATGCAGGAGGCCGAGGAAACCGCAGCGGAAGCCGAAGCCGAGTGCGGCAGAGGTTTCCATTTCGTAGGAGAAGGAGGCGTCGTTCAGCGCGAGCTTGTCGATGGCGTCGCGCAGATCCTCGAATTCGGAGGAATCGACTGGGAACAGGCCACAGAACACCACCGGCTGCGCGGGCTTGAAGCCGGGGAGGGCCTTGTCGGTGCCTTTCTTCTCGGTTGTGATCGTGTCGCCGACGCGGGTGTCGCGGACCTGCTTGATCGACGCGGTAATGAAACCGATCTCGCCGGGGCCGAGGACCTTCACATCCTGCATGGCGGGGCGGAACACGCCGATCTTGTCGATCTGGTGCACGGTGCCGTTGGACATGAATTTCACGCGGTCGTTCTTGCGCATCTGCCCGTCGATCACGCGGACGAGGACGATCACGCCGAGGTAGCTGTCATACCAGCTGTCGACGAGCATGGCCTTGAGGGGTGCTGCCTCATCCCCCTTTGGCGCGGGGAGACGGTGGACGATCGCCTCCAGCGTTTCGACGATGCCCTGGCCGGTTTTGGCGGACACGCGGATCGCGTCGGAAGCGTCAAGCCCGATCACATCCTCGATCTGTGTGGCGACCTGATCGCATTCGGAGGCCGGAAGGTCGATCTTGTTGAGGACCGGCACGATCTCGTGGTCGGCATCGAGCGCGTGATAGACGTTAGCGAGCGTCTGCGCCTCGACCCCTTGGGTGCTGTCCACGACCAGAAGCGACCCTTCGACGGCGCGCATGGAGCGACTGACCTCGTACGCGAAATCGACGTGGCCGGGGGTGTCGATCAGGTTGAGCGTGTAGGCCTCGCCGTTTTTCGCGGTGTATTCGATCCGCACCGTGTTGGCCTTGATCGTGATGCCGCGCTCGCGCTCGATATCCATGCTGTCGAGCATCTGCGCCTTCATCTCGCGCAGGGAGACGGTGTTGGTCTCCTGAATCAGACGGTCCGCCAGCGTGGATTTTCCGTGGTCGATGTGGGCGACGATGGAGAAATTGCGGATATGGGCAAGGTCGGTCATGGGGTGCGGCGGCCTGTTGGAAAACTGTGGTTTTCAATGGCGCGACGGGGGCGGATTTGCAAGGGGGGATGGTGATATCGACGTTAACCACTAGTCGGAAAAGTCCTAATTTCACTCCTCCTTTCGTCCGAACAAATCCCCAAAGAACAAAACGAGCAACGCTCCAATTGCACCGTCGACGGCGGCAAAAAAGTTATTCAAGAACGGCGCTCCAGCACCATTCTCATATGCACGAATGCCGATAAAAATTGCTACAAAAAAGCCAACGATGACAATCCATAATGACATCACATACGGGAGTCCAACAGTTGGATGGGTGTCAATCTTACCCTGAGTGTCGATTAGCCACTTCACGATGGTAACAGCATATGCAAGTGTAATCGGTACAGAAATTTGAGCAATTGCGACATCCGACGTTGCTCTAGATGCAAACCCGGTGAAGAGATATAGTGTAAGGGATACATGCAAGGACAAAACGATACATCCAGCAACTGCCGAAACAGCGTTCTTTCGATATTCCATTAGTTCAATGCCCCTCTATAACTAACGAAGTATTTAAATAATTCGGCTCCTCTCGCATTAGCAGTGGGATTGAGCATTCCCTCGTCGTCTAAGAACCTCATCACCCGGATAAACTCGCTCATAAACTCTCTTCCCTGGGGAGTGTCTGCCAAATACAATGCGGCTTGATGCACCTCATTCAAATCGCCTTGTTGCTTTATTGCGTAATTTTGCTGCCCACAGCGAGTCGATTGAATTAAAATTGAAGATACATTGCTTCGCCGTCCATATCTCGACAAGAAAACTGCAGTCATAGAGTTGAGAGATGAGGTTGCCAGTTGCAGACACTCCTCGGCCTTACTTAAATCAACTAACGCTGAGATAGTTTGATCTATGGCTTCAAAGGTCTCGTTGAAGTTCAATGCGTAGAGACGCTTTAGACGAATCGTTGAGATATCCCGGATCGATTGCCCGTTTAAGGATCTATCAACCGAATTTGACAGCAAGTCGTTCAAAAACTCCGCATAAAATAATCTAAAGCTAATATTGTCCGTTGAAGCAGAGAAGGTAGCAAGATATCCAAGGATTTCCTGGACTGCTAAAGCATTTCCTTCAAATAGGTATCCGCTATTCACTTGGAAGAATGATTGAAATCTGCGCCATTCTCTAGGTAGTAATTCATCTCCTTCCATTGAGTGAAACTCGACGATGGTCTTCATGGCCAACAGTACTTGCCGGACGTTGCTGTCGTTAATAAAGTCATCGTCGCTTAGTTGTGAAAATGGATAGCTCGATTGAAATGCGGTTCTGAAGTCTTTTGTTGCACTCAATCGGATTTCAATTACTCCGTCCACCCCCAATTCAACTAACGTTACTGGAATAATCCTCAACACGTTTTGAGGATCATCCTTCGAGACGATGCGACCAAAAAATATCGCCGATCTCGCCGTACCAGGAATCTCAATAATTTCCGCTGCGGATCTTATGGTACTGACGCTTCTGTCATTGCTTGGAACGAACTCAAATGACAGCGGTTCTGGTAGTCGATCTTCCGGAAGTAGTTCAGCCCCGAAATTTCCAAATACCTGAACCAAGATATCATCCAGATTTGATCCAACACTAGATACGTTGACGAACACCCGAAGCTCTCGCAAGGGCTCTGCATAAGCAATATTAGTCCAAAGAACTATCAACACAAATCGCTTCAAGAACAGCATGGTTCACCGAATCTGAAAATTAGATCGTCGCCTAATCCGGCCGTATAATCAAGTGTCTATAGGAATCAGAGATTTTAATGCGTTTCCGTATAGTTTAGGATTGTGTCAACATCGCCCCCGGGTTCATAACTCTCCTTGGATCAAGCGCGTCCTTTACGGCACGCATCATCGCCAGCTTCGCGGGGTCGGCGTATTTCTCGAGGTCACCGATTTTTAACCGTCCGATGCCATGTTCGGCGCTGACAGAGCCGCCCAGCGACGCGCAGAGGTCGTGGACGCAGGTTTTCACGGCGTCGCGATCGGCATCGTGATCGGCGCGGGTTTTGCCGGGGGCAGGGAAGACGTTGTAGTGCAGGTTGCCGTCGCCCAGATGGCCGAAGCAGTTGATGCGGAAGTCGCCAATTTCGGCCAGTGCGGGTGCCGCGCGCGCGATGAAATCGGGGATCGCGGAGAGGGGGACGGAGATGTCGTGAGATGAGACGGAGCCGATGCGGCGGTTCGCTTCGGGGATGCTTTCGCGCAGGTGCCAGAACGCCTGCCGCTGGGCCTGTGATTGCGCGATGACGCCGTCGGTGACGAGGTCGGCCTCTGCCGCGGCCTCAAACAGCGCCATGAGTGCGGCATCGGGTGCCAGACCGCGCGGCAGGCCCACGTCGATCAGAACCATCCAGTCGGGCGTGTCGGCGAAAGGCGGTTTCACCTCCGGGCCGACCTCTGCCAGGAAATCGAGGCCTTGGCGGTGGATGATCTCGAAGGCGGACAACCCGTCGCCGATATGTTCGCCCGCCAGCGCCAGAAGGTCGAGTGCGGCCTGTGGCGAGCGCACGGCCATGATCGCGGCCCCCTGCCCTGCGGGCTGCGGGACCAGTTTCAGCGCGGCGGCGGTGATGATGCCCAACGTGCCTTCGGACCCGATCATCAGGTTGCGCAGGTCGTAGCCGGTGTTGTCTTTGCGCAGCCGCGTGAGGCCGTGCCAGATCGTGCCGTCCGGGCGCACGACCTCCAGCCCCAGACAGAGCGCACGGGCGTTGCCGTAGCGCAGGACATTGACGCCGCCCGCGTTCGTGGCCAGCAGGCCGCCGATGCGGGCAGAGCCTTCGGACGCGAGTGACAGCGGGAACAGGCGGCCCGCGTCGGCGGCTGCGGTCTGAATGTCGGCGAGGATGCAGCCCGCCTCTGCCACCAACACGTTTTCAGATGGAAAAATGTCGCGGATCTTGTTCATGCGGGCGAGCGACAGGATCACCGGGGCGGGGCCGTCGGGCATGATCTGGCCGCCAACCAGCCCGGTGCCGCCGCCGTAGGGCACAATGCCGATGCGCGCGGCGTGGCATGCGGCGACGATCCGCGCGACCTCTTCGGTGCTGCCCGGGGCCAGAACGGTGCCCTGCCCTGTCCAGCGCCCGCGCGGCTCGGTCAGGTAGGCGTCCGATGCCTCGGGCATGGCGGCGGGAGGCAGGTTCAAGTCGGCGATGAAAGCGGGTGTGACGGGGTTCAGCATGACGCTTTATGTGCGCCGTGGGAGGGGAGGATCAAGTGCGGGTGCTGCGGTTCTCGCCACGCCGCTTTGGCCGGGCTGTGCAACTCCGGCGCAGGCGGTCGCGCCGGGCAGCATTGCAATTTAGGTCCGCGCCCTCTCGAACGCGGCCCATGCGGCCTCGAACTTCGCGAAATCGAAGCCGGGTTCGCGGGCGGGGCCAAGGACGAGGTGTTCGGTGTCCTGCATCTTGCGGATCGCGTCTTCCAACTGGTCGATGACCTCTGGCGGGATCACGACGGCGCCGTGACGGTCGGCGTGGATCAGGTCGCCGGGGGTCACGGTCAGGCCGAAGACGGTGACGGGGTTGTCCAGCTCGGTCACATGCACGAACCCGTGGCTGGGGCCGATGGACCCGGCGACGACCGGGTAATCCGGGGCCATGTCGCCCAGATCGCGCATCACACCGTTGGTCAGCGTGCCGGAGAGGCCAAAGCCCTTATGAATCGTGGTGTTCACCTCGCCCCAGAAGGCCCCGATGGCACCCGGCACATCCTCGTCCTCGATCACGCAGACGGATGGCTGCGGGGCCTCGGCCATGTTCCTGTAATACTGCATCCGGCGGGCGCGGATCACGTCGGGGGCTTCCTCGGGTGGGGAAAGCGCGCGGATCTTTGCGGTGACGGCGTAGCCGACCATAACGCCGGTGGGGTCACTGGCCAGCACCGTGCCGCGGGTGAAGGCGTCGAAGCCGCGCTTGCCCTGTGCCACCTCGATCGCGTTGCAGACGGTGGGGGTGTCGACGGATTTGAGCAGGTTCAGGAGCGTATCTTTCATGCGGCCTCCAGCCAGCGGCGCAGGGCCGCGTTCGTCGGTTGCGGTTGTTCCAGCGTGGGCAGATGGCCCGCGTTTTCGATGATTTCGAGCGTCGCGTGCGGCATCAGGTCTTTCATCAATTCGTGCCGATGGATCGGGCAGAGTGCGTCGTCGCGACCGCAGAGGATCAGCGTCGGGATGTGGCTGTCGCGCAGGGTGCCTTGCTGGTCGGGCCGGGTTTGCAGGGCGCGGGATTGCGCGACGAAAGCCTCCGGCCCCAGCGCATTCGCCATGTCCATGCAGAGGTCGAGGATCTGCGCGCGCCAGGGCGTGTCGGACAGGTAGTTCGGCTTCATCTCGTCGCGCATGACGGATTGCAGGTGGCCCGCCTGCACCTTCGCGATCTGGGGTTCGCGCATCTGCTTGACCGCGTCGGTTTCGGCCTTGGGGTTGGTGTCGAGCAACGCGATGCGGTCGATGCGGTCGGGGGCCTGGCGCAGCACCTCCATCGCGACGATACCGCCCATGGAGAGGCCCGCGAGGGCGAAACGGGGCGGGGCATGGGCGAGGACCTGCGCCGCGATTTCGGTCACGTCGTCGCCGGTGACGGGGGCGGTCTGCACGGGGCGTGTTGCGGAGAAGGCGTTGATCTGCGGTGTGAACAGCCGTGCGTCGCACATCATGCCGGGGAGGAGGACGAGCGGGGTCATGGAGTGGCACTGACAGAGGGCAGCCCCCGACCCTGGGTGGGGGTGAAGCCCCCTCCCGTGGGGAGGGTCGGGGGCTGCCCGGCGCTGCCGGGCGGGCCGTATTTTGTGAGGCGCGTCACTTCACCAGCGCCGCGCCGTCGGACAGGGCGCGCAGTTTGGCGTAGGCGATATCGGGATCGACGGAGCCGAAGCCCGCGAATGTGCCGAAGCCGCAGTCGGAGCCTGCGATCACGCGGTCGTTGCCGACGATCGCGGCAAACCGTTCCAGCCGCTGCGCGACAAGTTCCGGATGCTCGACGAAATTCGTGGTGGTATCCACGACGCCGGGCACGAGGATCTTGCTGTCGGGGATGTCGTCCGCCCGGTCGCGGAAGGTCGTCCATTCGTGGCCGTGGCGCGGGTTGGAGGTTTCGAACAGCACGTAGTCGGCCTTGGCGGACATAAGCGTGTCGAACATCGTGGCCATGGGAATGTCGCAGACGTGCGGGCCTTCGTAGTTGCCCCAGCAGATGTGGATGCGGGCCTTGGCGGCGGGGATGTCGGACAGCGCGTGATTGAGTGCGTCCACGTGGCTGGCTGCGATCTTCAGGAACTCCGCATCCGACATATCGTTGAACAGCATGTGCTTGGACAGCGCCAGATCGGGGCAATCCAGTTGCAGGTCGAGGCCCGAGGCGACGATGGTTTCGTATTCCGCCTTCATCGCGTCGGCCAGCGCGGCGAGATAGGCCTCGCGCGATTTGTAGTGGTCGTTCTGAAGGAACAGCGAGATCACGCCGGGGGAAGCCGCGTTCATGAAGCCGCGGTCCACGCCGTGCTTGTCCATCGCGCCTTTGAGGTTGGCGATGTCCTTCTCCAACTCGCCCTGCCCCTTTGACTTGACCTCGCCCACGCACATCGGGCGGGCATATTGCGGGGTGCCGCCGTCGTCTGCCAGCCGCTTGAGGAAGCCGGGAAACTGCTTGAGGTCGGCGGGGGCGTTGCGCGGGCTGTCGCCGTCGAAGCCGGTGTAGCGGTCCTTGACGTAGGTGGCGTAGCTGATCTTGGACGTCTCGCCGTCGGACACGATGTCGACACCTGCGGCGACCTGTTTGGCCACGGTATCATCGACCGCCTGTGTCATCGCCGCGTCGAACGCGGCCTGATCGTAAGGTTTGCCGTTCTCGCGGGCGAAGATGAAATCGACGACGGTCTGTGTGCGCGGCAAAGAGCCGACGTGGGTGGTTTTGATCGTCATTGCGAATGGTCCATTTCCTTGCGCGCCATCAGGACGCTGTGTCTGTCTGTATCGGTATCGTCGGCCAGAAAGCCGGTCAGGCGCAAGCCCGCCTGTTCCAGTGCCACCGCGTATTCAGCAGGCGAAAGCGAGGCGTGATAGACGGGTTCGCTGCCGACCTGGCCCGTCGCCTCGCCCCGGCGGGGGCCGACGGTGAGCAGGAGCGAGCCACCATCCGCCAGATGGGCGGCGAGGCGCGGGATCGTCGCGCGCTGTTCATCGGCGGTGAGGTGGAAGAAGCTGTCCCAGCTGATGATGCCGTCGAAACGATCCGGTTCGTCCAAGTGGCGCATGTCACCCACGCGCCAGTCGCCGTCGGGCCAGCGGGCGCGGGCCAGATCCAGCATCTTTTGCGAAAAGTCGATGCCTGTGACGGTAAAGCCCTCGGCCTTGAGCCAGCGCGCGATGGGTTCACCAGCGCCGCATCCCAGATCGAGGATATGGGCCGGCGGTTTCACCTGAGCGGCAAAGCGCGCCAGCCAACGCGCCTCGAACAGGGAGCGTGACCGGGAGGCGTCGTAAGCCTCTGCCTGCCGGTCGTAGATGCCCTGCGTATCTTCCGGGCGGGCGGTTATCCCCGCCATGTGTGCCCGGCCGGATCGTCGGTGCCGACGACGTGATACAGCGATGCCTCGCCCGACATGGACGGCACGGCGTTGTGCATCAGGTTTTCAGGGACCGACATCGTGTCGCCGGGGGCGAGGATCGTCTCGCCTGCCGCATGATCGCCGTTGCCTTCCCATTGCACGCGCCAGTGACCGCGCATCGGCATCAGGACGGAGGGACGGTCGTGGCTGTGCATATCCTCGGAGGCGGAGCCGCGGGTCAGGAAGCCGACCTCGAAACCGGGCTTGTCGCGCAGCAGGCCATCCTCGCCGATCACCTTGAGCGGCTTTTTGTCCGCCAGCGCCATCATGTCCCAGTAGCGGGCGACGTGGTTGGGCAACACGTCGGCGGTCGTCGGTTCGGGGCGTTTGGCCAGTTCCTCGTCCGACATCAGCGGCATGGGTGTCACGCCGTCGGGCAGGTTTTGCCCCTTCTTGGTGTCGTAGAGTTTGCCGTTTTTGCCAAGGACAAGGCCGTGGTCGGCGGCATCCTCGATCACCTGCGGTGCCCACATGACACCGCCGCCCGCGTCGTCGCCGCCCAGGATCGCCATGATCATCCCGTAGTCGGTGCCGATATTTTCGAACCCACGGAAGATGCCGGTGGGGATGTTGAAGATGTCGCCCTCTTCCAGCGTCACCTCACCCGCCGTGCCCCAGCGGCCCCAGAAGAAGCGCCACTTGCCCTTGAGGACGAAGAACACCTCGGCGGTGTGGTGGTCGTGCAGCGAATTGCGCACGCGCGGCGGCTGACCGGCGGCCCCGATGTTGAAGCCGTGGGGCAGGCCGATGTGGACGTGCTGGTCGGGGGATTCAGAAACGCCGCCGCCGATGATGGTGAAGTTTTCCTTCTGGTTGCTGCCCGGTGTGTGGGCGTCGATGAAGGCGGTCTTGCAGGGTTGCAGTTCGCCGTAGCGCACGATGCGGGCGGTCATGTCTTGGGTCATTGGAATTTTCCTGGATTGGCCGGGTCAGGTGACGCGCGGCGCATGAAAGAGCGTGGTTCAGATGGCAGCCGGCGTCGCGCCGGGCGGTCGGTTGTTCAACCGGCGCGCCCTGCGGCTGGCGAAGAACCCATGCAGTGCACGGGAGGCGGGAGAGCTGCGCAGCATCACGATCCGCCAAAAAGCTGCGGGCCGAATGCCGCAAGGGCGCGGTCCCGGGTGTTGCGTGCGACATCGGCGTCCACGCCAGCGGCCCGCAGCGACACCCTGTCGTCACCGGAGTAAAGCACGAACGACGACGAGAATTGCCCGTCGCCGCCGACGTCGAATGTAAAGCCGGTGGCCGTGCCGACGCTGATCGCCTGCACACGGCACAGACCCGCGCGCCCTTCGCAGATCGCCTGTCCCTCTTCGGGCGTCATCGTCTGCATGTCGAACGCGCCTGCCGGGGCGTCCTCGCGGGTCATCAGATCGGCATTGATGCCCAGCAGGCCATCGCACTCCGTGCAGACCAGTTCCAGCGGGAACAGACCGGTATCGGTGTAGGCCCAGGCGCGTCCCTCGAACAGGCTATCGGGTACCTGGAGGTCGGTCAGGTCACGCAGTTGCGCGCCCTCCGCCACAGCGGAGACCGGGAGGAGCAGGGTGGTCAGAATCGGGAGGATGCGCATGGAACGGTCCTTTGCTGGGACGTCACGGCGCTTGGCGTCGTGGCGCGGCGGGCGTGAGGCGTTTCGGTACGGCACCCTAGCGCGGCGCGGCCGGGAAGGTCACGCCCCGTCTTGAACCGCCGTTGCGGGGTAACTGCGGAATAGCTTGTCCGGTATGTGCGGGCCAGGTGGTCACGGTGCAGCGTCACGGCGCAGGTGACGGGCGAACGTGCTGCGTTCATTCCTGAGGCAGACAAAGTGGCATCCGCGCCGTCAGGCGGGACGATCCGATTCGTCTGGTATCGCAGGTTGGATGTGGTCACGCTCTCGCACTCATTTGCATTCGTTTGCAAGCATTGCGGAAATTTGTGGCGAATGACAAGTGAGGAAAGCGGAGTGCTGCGAAATTTTCCACGGTATGGATACTGGCTCCGAAGCGTTTCAGCATGCTCTCTGCCATGATCTGATCAAGAGAAATGTGGTCTGGATGTTGTTTCGCAGGTGGGCACTCTCGTTTCAAACCGTTGATATACTATAGTTTTTAGCAATCACGCGCATTGTGATGCACACGTCTGATTGCCACGCGGCGTCGAATGCTGTCCGGAGATACTCGAAATCAGCAAGGATGCCGATGAATACACGAAATGAAGGTGCTGGACAGGCACACGCGGCGCACACGTATTCGTAAATCCTGCATTCGCGTGTTGCCGTTCTGCACAATCGAGACGATGCTGTGCGTCGTGCCGCCCCTTTGGCGGCGCAATTTGCAAATCCAGAAAGACAAAATGACACTCCAGGACGAAAAAGCGGTCGTGCGCGCGCATCATGCCGCATTGGCCGGGGCCACGCCCGACACGGTGGCGGCCGCACTTGCGCAACACACATCCGAGGACTGGCACTGGCGCGGGATGCACCCTTTCTACGAACAACGCGGCGCGCAGGCCGTCGCCGACAGCTTCTGGCGGCATTTTCTGACGGCGATGGCCCGTGTGCAGCGGCGCGAGGATATCTTTTTTGCGGGCGAAAACGGCCCCGGCCATGCAGCGGGCGTCTGGGTCGTGTCGATGGGGCATTTGATGGGGCTGCTGGATGCGCCGTTTCTGTGTATCCCCGCGACGCGCAAGATCACCATGCTGCGCTATGCGGAGTTTCACCGCGTCGTGGACGGCCGGATCGTGGAAACCGCGATGTTTTTCGACCTGATCCACATGATGCATCAGGCGGGGCTGCGGCCCCTGCCCCCGCAGACGGCGCAGCATCTTGTGCAGCCCGGTCCGCTGACCCACGACGGCCAGCTGACCGAACCACAGGACCCGGCAGAAGGTGAAAAGACGCTGGCGTTGATCGAACGCATGATCGGCGACATCCGGGCCAATTCCAACAGCGCCGAGAATGCCGCCCCGCGCGACCCGTCACCGCAGGCGGAACTACAGCGCAGCTGGCACGACGACATGCTGTGGTGGGGGCCGGACGGTATCGGCGCGACCTATACCATCGACCGCTATGTCGAACAGCATCAGCGCCCGTTCCGGATGCAGAACGAGGACCGCGTCTTTCACGGGCATATCGCGCGTGTCGCGGAAGGGCATTACGGCGGGTTCTTCGGCTGGGCGAACCTGTCGATCACGCCGACAGGCGGCTATCTGGGGCTGCCGAAGGGGCCGCGCGCAGAGATGCGGGTTGTCGACATCTATCGCCGTGACGGTGACAAGCTGGCCGAAAACTGGGTGTTCATCGACGTGCTGTATTTCCTCAAGCAACAGGGGCTGGATGTGCTGGAACGGATGAAGCTCAGTTGACGACCCGCCCGCCCTCGATGAACCGCAGGATATCGCGGAACACGTCGGGGCGGGTGAAAAAAAGCAGGTGGCCCTGTTCCGGGTAGCCATAGACCGGCACGTCGCCCAACTCGTCGGCGAAGGCCAGTGTTTGCGCGGTGGAGAACACGCGGTCGTTGAGGCCGACGAAGAACGCCACGGGGATATCGGCGACATCGAGGTCAGGCGGCAGTTCCCAGTTCGGCAGGGCCAGCGTATGTGCCAGCGCCAGCGCCGGGTCGAGTTTCACGTAGATGCGCCCACCCTCCTCTATATCGCGTTCCAGCCTTTCGGCGAAGGCTGGGTCGTCGAACGCTTGCGGGCCGTAGAGCAGCCCGGCCCAGAACCGCTCCCACACCTTGCCACGGGTCAGCGAGCCGGTGGCGATCACAGCGCGGGCAATGTCTTGAATGCCGCGCAGGGCAGTGGGAAATCCGCCGCCGTATTCCACCGCCGTGGACATGGCAGCGATATGCAGGCGTTCGGGGTTGTCGATCTGCTGCGAGGCCAGCAGTGCGACCGGCCCGCCGGTGGAATAACCGACGAGAGCGACTTGTTTGTCGGGAAAGCGGTTCGCGAAGGCGGCGACACGGGCCGCGGCGGCCTCCGGCGTGAGGCGGTGGTCGAGCGGCAAGTTGTCGAGACCGGGGTAGCGGTAGAAAACACGGGCATAGCCTGCATCCTCGAAAAATTCGGTGTCGTCGAAGATGTTGACCGAGGACAGCACGCCGGGGATGAACACGACGAGTTTGTCGCGGCGTGCAAGGTCGGCAGCGTCATAGCGCAGCGGGTCTTCTGGGCTTTGGTCGGTGTAGGGCACACCGAAACAACCCGACAGAACAACCACGCAGAAGATCAATAGGAAACGCATCATCGGCACCACGCTACGTCGGCGGTTTGCGGGGTCAAGCGGTGTCAGCCCACATCGGTCTTTCCCCGCCGGTCATGGCGCAGGTTGGCGTAAAGGACGTGATTGCGCCAGCGCCCGTTGATTTGCAGGTAGGATTGCGCGACGCCTTCGTATTTGTAGCCACATTGTTCCAGCAACCTGCGGGAGGCGGTGTTTTCCGGCAGGCACCCGGCCTCGATCCGGCTGAGGTCGAGCGTATCGAAGGCGTGGTGCACGACGGCCTTGATCGCCTCGCGCATGTAGCCTGACCGCGCGAAGGGTTCGCCGATCCAGTAGCCCGTCGTCCCTGCCTGTGCAGGGCCGCGGCGAATGTGGTCGAGCGTGATCGCCCCCAGCAGCGCCTGATCCTCGCGCCGGATCAGAAAGAGCGGCAGCGCGGTGCCGCCGCCGATGGCGCGCTGCGCCCAGTAGACGCGGTTGGTGAAGGCCTTGCGCGTCAGGTGATCGCTGGCCCAGGTCGGCTCCCACGGTTTGAGGAAACCGGCGCTGTCGCGGCGCAGGGCGGACCAGGCGCGGAAATCGGAGTGGATTGGCGGGCGCAGGGTCAGCCGCTCTGTTTCCAGCCGGACCTTGCGCCGCGACCCGAGCATCAGGCCACCAACCGCGCCTTGAGATCGTCGAGCGTGGGGGCCGCCTCTGCCGGGCCATAGAGCGCCAGCGCGGTGCCTGCGGTCGTGGCCGTTTCGGCGGCGAAGCTCTTAACGTCACCGGTGGTGACCGCGTCGATCCGTTCGATGGTTTCCTCTAGACTGGGGATGCGATCCCAGATCGACAGCAGCCGGGCGAGGCGTTCGGCACGGTTCGACGGGCTTTCGAGGCCCATGAGAAGACCCGCCTTCATCTGGGCACGGGCGCGGGCGACCTCGGCTGCGGTCATGTCGTCGGCGGCGCGCTTCATTTCATCCACCGTCAGGTTGGCCAATTTGCCGATCTGGTCGGCGGCGGTGCCGGCGTAAATCGTCGTCAGACCGGTATCCTCGTAGGCGCCGGCCTGCGCGAAGATGGTGTAGCACAGCCCGTGCCTTTCCCGCGCCTCCTGAAACAGGCGGGACGACATGCCGCCGCCCATCGCGGAGGCGTAGATCTGCGCGGTGTAGATCGCCGGGTCGCGGTAATCGGGCCCTTCGAGCGCCAGCGCGAAATGCACCTGTTCCAGCGTCTTGATCTCACGCCGTTCGCCGCCGCGAAAGGCAGCGGGCTGAATGACCGAGGACGGACGTTCGACGGCGGGCAGATGGCCGAACAGCGCCTCTGCCTGTTTGACGATAGCGGCATGGTCGACGGCACCGGCGGCCGACAGGATCATCTGGTTCGGACCATAATGTTCGCCCACGAAGCCCTGCAGGTCGTCGCGGCTGAAAGACGCCACGCGGTCGGTGCCGCCGAGTATCGTGCGGCCCAGCGGCTGATCAGGATAGGCCACCTCTTGCAGCCAGTCGAAGATGATGTCGTCGGGGGTGTCGTTGGCCTGCCCGATCTCCTGCAGGATCACGCCGCGTTCGACCTCGATCTCAGCGGGGTCGAAAACCGGGTTGAGCAGGATGTCGGAGATCACGTCGAGGCCGAGCGCCACGTCGTCCTCCAATACGCGGGCATAGAAGGCCGTCATCTCGCGGCTGGTATAGGCGTTGATGTAGCCGCCCACGTCCTCGATGCTTTCGGCGATCTGCAACGCGCTGCGGGTCTTGGTGCCCTTGAACGCCATGTGTTCCAGAAAATGCGCGATGCCGTTCTGTTCGACCCGTTCGTGGCGGCCACCGGCCTGCACCCAGATCCCGATGGAAGCCGATTTTAGCCCCGGCATGTGTTCCGTCACGATGCGGAAACCGTTGGACAGGGTGTGCAGTTCGATGGTCACTGGGCGATCCGTTCCTTGATGGTCTTTTGCAGCGCGGCGAGGTCGTTGGCGACCCGCGTGACACGCTCCGGGCGGTCATACAGGTCCGCCATGCGCGGGGGAAGTGGTGCTTTGAGCCCGCTGGCCGCTTTTACGGCGTCGGGGAATTTGGCCGGGTGTGCGGTGGCCAGCGTGATCATCGGCGTGCTGCCCAGATGCGCCTCGGCGACGTGGGTGCCGACGGCGGTGTGTGGGCACAACAGTTCGCCGTGGTCGGCAAGGTAGGTTTTGATCGCTGCGGAGGTCTCTTCCTCGGATGCACGGCCCGATTTGAAAGTGTCCTTGAGCATCTGATACGCGCCCTGGCTGATCTGGAAACCACCGCCCTTCAGGTCTTCCATCTGGGAGGCGACTGTCGCGCCGTCCTGATCGTAGGCGTAGAACAAGGCGCGTTCGAAGTTGGAGGAGACCTGAATGTCCATCGAGGGGCTGATGGTGGGTGTGACGCCCTCCTTGGTGTAGGCGCCGGTTTCCAGCGTGCGGTGCAGGATGTCGTTGCGGTTGGTGGCGACGACGAGGTCCCTGATCGGCAGCCCCATGCGCTGTGCGATGTAGCCCGCGAAGATGTCGCCGAAGTTGCCGGTGGGCACGGTGAACGACACCTCGCGGTGCGGCGCGCCAAGGCTGACGGCTGAGGTGAAGTAATAGACCACCTGCGCCAGCACCCGACCCCAGTTGATGGAGTTCACACCCGCCAGTTTCACGTCGTCGCGGAAGGCAAAGTCGTTGAACATATCCTTTACCGCCGCCTGACAGTCATCGAAATCGCCGTCGACGGCGAGCGCGTGCACGTTGGATTCGGACGGCGTGGTCATCTGGCGACGCTGCACCTCGGACACGCGGCCATGCGGGAACAGGATGAAGACATCGACGTTGTCGAGGCCGCGGAATGCCTCGATCGCCGCCGATCCGGTATCGCCGGACGTGGCCCCCACGATCGTCACGCGGTCGCCGGATCGGCTGAGTGCGGCCTGAAACATCTGGCCGATTAGTTGCATGGCGAAATCCTTGAACGCCAGCGTGGGGCCGTGGAACAGCTCCAGCAAAAAGTGATTGGCGTCGAGTTGCACCAGCGGGGCGCGGGCGGCGTGGCCGAAACCAGCATAGGCCTGCGCGATCAGTTTGCGGAATTCATCGTCGGTGAAGGTATCGCCGATGAAGGGGCGCATGACGGTGAAGGCGATATCCTCGTAGGACTGCCCGGCCATTGAGGCGATATGGTCGGCGGTCAACGTCGGGATCGTTTCGGGCAGATATAGCCCGCCGTCGCGGGCGAGGCCGGTCAGCATGGCCTGTTCGAACGTCAGGACGGGGGCGGTGCCACGGGTAGAGATATAGCGCATGTCAGGCGTCCTTTTGACGGATGCGGTGGATCAGGAACAGGGTCATCGCGGCCCAGACGAGGGCCAGCGAGAACCATGTGATCACGTAGGACAGGTGGTTGTTGGGGATCGCACTGCTGTCGATGGGCAGCGGGCGAAAGGGGCGGTTCTGCAAGGGCGAGACGAGGCGCATGACCTCGTAGTCGCGGGCGATGACCATGATGGGGTCGGTGCCGAGCGCCTGCGCCATGGTATCCGCATCGCGGGCGAACCAGATGCCGGTGGGGTCCGGTTCCGGGGTCCAGCCATCGACCTCCTCCGGCCAGAGCAGGTTGCCGGTGATGTCGAGGTATTCCACATGCGTCGGTTGTTCGCCCAGCGTGTCGAGCGGCACCCAGCCCATATCGACGAGGATCGACCTATCACCGGTGTCGAGCGCCTGAATGTAGCGGTAGCCCGCACCGAGGTCTTCGGCGGAGATCAGCACGAAGATCGGATCGCCTGCGAGTTGGCCGGAGACGGTGACGGGCAGATATTCATCGGCTTCGGGATCGGGGTTTTCCGGGATGTCCACAGGTGTGGCGGCGATGCGGCTGTCGATCCGGTCGAGGATCGCGGTCTTCCACTCCAGCCGCTGCAACTGCCAGACGCCAAGTGCTGTCAGCACGGCACAGCCGACGACGCCAAGCAGGACTGGAAAGACGATCTTGCGCAAGGAGCAGACCCCGGAAAAAGCGAAACGCGCGGGGATGATCCCGCGCGCCTCTCGTATCGGTTTCGCTGGCAGGGTGGAACCCCTGCCCCGCGATCAGCCGCCCCAGATGTAGACGGCGGCGAAGAGGAACAGCCAGACCACATCGACGAAGTGCCAGTACCAGGCCGCGGCCTCGAACCCCACATGCTTTTCAGGCGTGAAATGGCCCTGTTGCAGGCGGATCAGGCAGACCAGCAGGAAGATCGTGCCGATCAGCACGTGGAAGCCGTGAAAGCCCGTCGCCATGAAGAAGTTGGCCCCGTAAATGTTGCCGGAGAAGCCGAAGGCGGCGTGGCTGTATTCGTATATCTGGAACCCGGTGAACAGCACACCCAGCAGCACGGCGAGGATCAGGCCCCACTTCATGTCCTGCCGGTTGTTTTCGTGCACCAGCGCGTGGTGCGCCCAGGTCGCGGCCATCCCCGAGCACAGCAGGATCAGCGTGTTGATCAGCGGCAGGTGCCAGGGATCGAAGGTTTCGATGCCCGCGGGCGGCCAGACGCCATCGACGGCGGGGCTTTCAGGACCCATGGGATACATCGCGTGCTTGAAGAACGACCAGAACCATGCGGCGAAGAACATGACTTCCGACATGATGAACATGATGAAGCCGTAGCGCAGCCCCATGCGCACGACCGGTGTATGGTCGACACCGCCTTCGCCTTCGGCCACGACCTCGGCCCACCAAGCATACATGACGTAGAGCGTCAGCGCCAAGCCGATGAGGAACATCCACGGGCCGCCGCCTTGCTTAGGCATCCACAGGACCGCACCGAACAGCATGATGAAACCACCCAGCCCGCCGAGGAACGGCCAGAGCGAGGGGTTCAGGATGTGGTAGTCGTGATTCTTTTCATGCGCCATTTGGGTCGTCCCTTTGGGGTTCGTCTTAGTTCAAATCTATGGCGTCTTGCGCCGGTGTTGTCAAAGCGGGTGTGGTCAGGGCCGCCTGCGTTTCTTCTTCGGGCAGGTCGATCTCGTAGAAGGTGTAGCTGAGCGTGATGGTATGCACGTACTTGCCCTCGCGGTCGTCCACGATGGCCGGGTCCACGAAAAAGCTGACCGGCATCATCACGGTCTCGCCGGGCTGCAGCACCTGTTCGGTGAAACAGAAGCATTCGATCTTGTCGAAGAAACCGCCCGCCTCGTAGGGGGTGACGTTATACGCCGCCTGTCCGGCAATGGGTATGTCGAGCGGGTTGTGCGCCTCGTAGAAGGCCAGTCCGGTTTCGCCGATCCGGATCTCCATTTCGCGGACTTCCGGCGTGAAGGTCCATGGCATGCCGCGTTCCAGCGATGCGTCGAAGCGGATCGTGATGGTCTGGTCCAGCACCGTGTCGCTGTCGGCATAGGCCACATCGGTCGCCCCGCCGAAGCCGGTGACCCGGCAGAACCAGTCGTAGAACGGCACGGAGGCAAAGCTGAGCGACGCCATCGTCAGCACGACGGCACCGGTTTGCAGCGCGGTGCGGCGCGTGCCGGTGATGTTGGGGAACAGGCGCTTCATTCGGAAGCCTCGGTTTCATCGGGGACGATCTGCGGGCGCGCGACGTGGTCGAAGTTCTCGAATTTCCTGGCATCGCCGAGTTGCAGAACCTTCACGACGGTCAGACCGAAGACGATGGCGATGAGTCCGGCGAGGATCAGGCCGACGCCGATGTTGCGGCCTTTGCGCCGCTGATGCATCTCGTGCTCGACCTTCAAAGCCATGACCAGCCTCCGTCGCCATTCAAGCGCAGGGCGGCCTCTGCCAGCAAAGCCACGAAGTGGGCAAAGAGGTAGTAGAGCGAGACCTTGAAGACCTGCTTTTCCACGGCGTAGTTGTCGCTGTCGGCATCCGCGTCGTCGCGTTTCCAGATGTCGTAGGCCCCTTTCAGGAACCATGCGTTCATCAGCACAGCGACGGTCATGTAGACCGGCCCGCCGATGGACGTCAGGCCAAGGCCAAGCGCCACGGGGACCAGCAGCACGGTGTAGGCCAGCACGTGCTTGCGGGTGGTGTCGCGGCCGTGGGTTTCCGTCAGCATCGGCACACCGGCATCCCCGTAGTCGGACTTCACGAACAGGGCCAACGCCCAGAAATGCGGCGGGGTCCACATGAAGATCAGCGCGAACATCAGCACCGATTCGATGCTGACGCCACCGGTGGCCACGGCCCAACCGATCATCGGAGGAAACGCGCCGGCGGCACCACCGATGACGATGTTGTGCGGCGTCGCGCGTTTCAGCCACATGGAATAGACGACGGCGTAGAAGAAGATCGTGAATGCCAGCAGACCGGCCGCCAGCAGGTTGCTGGTCAGCAAGAGCAGCACGACGGCAAATCCCGACAGCGCGAGCCCGATGCCCAGCGCCTCGCCCGGGGTGGTGCGGCCCGACGGGATCGGGCGGGCGGCGGTGCGCTTCATCTTCGCGTCGATATCGGCGTCCCACCACATATTGAGCGCGCCGGAGGCCCCGGCACCCACCGCGATGCACAGGATCGCCACGAAACCGATGAACGGATGCACCGGCATGGGGGCGACCAGCAGGCCGACCAGTGCCGTGAACACGACGAGCGACATCACACGCGGCTTGAGCAGCGCGAAATAGTCGCGCATCCCGGCCTCGTAGGGTGTGTCTTGCAGGCTCATCTCGGTCATGCGGGTTCCATGGCAAAGGCGGGCCAACGGCCCACCTGTCATTGTCGTCAACTAGGTCCGGTCCGCCGGGGGCACAGGCCCCGCGACAAAATGGATCAGGCGGGGTTCTGTTCCTGCGCCTCGGCCAGCCAGGTGTCGTAGGTGTCCTGGCTCACCACTTTGACGGTGATCGGCATATAGGCGTGGTCCTTGCCGCAGAGCTCGGAACACTGGCCGAAGTAGACGCCCTCGCGCTCTGCCGCGAACCAAAGCTGCGCCAGACGGCCCGGCACCGCGTCCTGCTTCACGCCGAAAGCGGGGATCGTCCAGGAGTGGATCACGTCGGCACCGGTGACCGTCATCACGACCGTGGCACCGACAGGCACGACGACGGCGGTGTCGGTGGCCAGCAGATACAGGCTTTCGTCATAGCCGAAGTCTTCCAACTCGTCCTCGGCAAGCATGAAGCTGTCGAAATAGACGCCATCGTCCACATACTCGTACCCCCAGTACCACTGGTAGCCCGTCACCTTGATGTTGATATCGCCTTCGGGGATTTCCTGCTGCTTGAACAGAACGGGCAACGAAAAGGCGCCGATGAAGACGAGGATCACGATCGGCACGACCGTCCAGGCGACCTCAAGCGGGGAATTGTGGGTGAAGGTCGACGGGGTCGGGTTGGCCTTGCGATTGAATTTCAGCACGACCCAAGCCATCAGACCTACCACGAACAGCGAAATCAGCGTGATCAGCACCAGCAGCATTCCGTCCAGCCACTGTAGATCGCGGGCGAGTTCGGTGGCGGCGGGCTGAAACCCCGTGGCACCGTCGACGGGCACGCCCACGACCTCAAGCTCTTGGGCGACGTCCTGCGCCACGGCGGCGGTACCGGCCAGTGTCAGGCCCGCAGCGGCCCGGATTGAAGAAGCGAATGTTGTCAGTCGCATAACGTTACCTTGTCTTTGGTGGCGCACCCTGCGGCGCGCGTGCCTGCCGGGCGCACCCGCCTCGCGGCATGGAATCCCGTTGTATCCTGTCCCCCTAGTCCCATATCTTGCTGGACAACTCAAGAACCGCAGTTGCGGCAAACGGACGCTTGTGGCGAAGTTTGTGGCAGAACCAGAGGTATTCCCGATGCAAGCCCCCCAAGCCCACGACCCGTTCCAGCCGTTCGAAACCGACCTGGATCGCGACACCGCCCTGTCCCTGCTGCAAGAGGCCACTGCAGGTGCCGACGACGGCGAGTTGTTTCTGGAGCGGCGGCGGTCGGAGGTACTGTCGTTCGACGACGGGCGGGTGAAGGACGCGAGTTTCGATGCCTCCGAAGGATTCGGACTGCGCGCGGTGAAGGGCGAGACCGCGGGTTATGCCCATTCCACCACGGTCGATGAACACGCCCTGCGCCGCGCCGTCAGCACCGCGCGGCTGGCCGTGGGCGATGGTGGTGGAACGATGGCGGCGGGGCCTGCCGGGACGAACAAGAAGCTCTATTCCGATGCGGACCCGATGCTGCAAGCGACGTTTCCGGCCAAGATCGACGTGCTGCGCGAGATCGACGCCTTCGCGCGCGGGCTGGACAAACGTGTGGTGCAGGTGAGTGCCGCACTTGCCGCCTCGCATCAGGAAGTCGTGATCTTGCGGCCCGACGGGCAGTTGGTGACCGACACCCGGCCGATGTCGCGGCTCAACGTCAGCGTGATCGTGGAACAGAGCGGCCGTCGCGAGAGCGGCATGGCGGGCGGCGGCGGACGCGCCGGGCTGATCGGCCTGATCGCGCGCGACAACTGGGAAGCGGCGGCGCGCGAGGCATTGCGGATCGCGCTGGTGAACCTCGACGCGGAGGCAGCGCCTGCCGGTGTGATGGACGTCGTGCTCGGCCCCGGCTGGCCCGGTATCCTGCTGCACGAGGCCATCGGCCACGGGCTTGAGGGCGATTTCAACCGCAAAGGCAGCAGCGCCTTTGCCGGGCTGATGGGCCAGCAGATCGCCGCGAAGGGTGTGACGGTACTGGACGATGGCACGATCCCCGATAGGCGCGGGTCGATCACCGTGGATGACGAGGGCACGCCGAGCGCAAAGAACACGCTGATCGAGGACGGCGTGCTGGTCGGTTACATGCAGGACCGGCAGAACGCGCGGCTGATGGGGGTCGCCCCCACAGGCAACGGACGCCGCGAAAGTTTCGCCCACGCGCCGATGCCGCGCATGACCAACACCTATATGTTGTCGGGTCCCGACGACCCGGCGGCCATGGTAGCGGACCTGAAAGACGGGATTTATGCGGTGGGCTTCGGCGGCGGTCAGGTCGACATCACCAACGGCAAGTTCGTGTTTTCCTGCACCGAGGCCTACCGCGTGAAGAACGGCGTCGTCGGGGCACCCGTGAAGGGGGCGACGCTGATCGGCGACGGGGCGACGGCCTTGCAGAAGATTCGGGGGATCGGCAACGATATGGCGCTCGATCCCGGTATCGGCAACTGCGGCAAGGCTGGGCAGTGGGTGCCGGTGGGCGTGGGCCAGCCCAGCCTGCTGATCGGCGGGCTGACCGTGGGCGGTGCTGCCGCGTGACACCGGAGACGCAACCGGTCGGCTGGGGCCCGATCGTCGCGGCGGCGGTCGCGGTCTATGTTTGCGTTCCTGCAGGCGGGGCGAGCCTCGCTGCGCTGATGTCGGCCGTTTTCGGTGGTCCCGTCACCGCACTGTTCGGATGGGTCTACGGTGCGCTCCTGTTCAGCACGTTCTCGTTCCTGTTGACATGGATTCCGCTGGGGCTTGCGATGCCGCTGGTCAAGTGGTTGGGCCGCGACGGCCCGCCACAGCTGATCCATGCACTCCTCTACGGTGTGGCATCGGCATTGATATTCTGTTTCCTTTTCGGCGTGATGGGGAGCGGTGACGTTCCGGCGGTGCTTCTTCTCGGCGCGATCTATGCCGCAACCTTTCATTGTGCCTTGCGCGCCTTTCATCGCTGGGGATTGAAGCAACAGACGGCGGCAACGTGATCTGGCGCAGTCGACCACAGCCTACCGCCGGGTGGAGACGTCCCATCGCCGCCGTGTTCGCCGGGCTGCTGTTGCCCGCGCTGCTCGGAATCGTTTTTCTATACCTGAGCGATACACCGGTAGCCGGGCCACCCAAGGACGGTGGGGCGCGGAGTTTCGAAAACCACATGGTGCTGATCGCCGCCGCCCTCGCCGCGGCACCGTTGATCGCGTGGCTCGCCGTACCGCTGGCGGTGCCGGTGCTGCGCCTCGCGCTCAGGCGCGGCTGGGCCGGACCTGGCAGTGCGGTGCTGCTGGCTTGCGGGATCGGGTTGCCGATTGTGCATTTTGCACTGAATGGGGACGTGACGACCGAAAACCAGGGCGTCCTGCCGCATATTCTGGTGGCGCTGGCGATGCAGGGGCTGACGGGATGGGCCGTGCTGCAGATCGGACGGCCGCCACCTGATGCGTGAGGGCGCGCACAATCCTGGCCCGCGTTCATCACTCATTAACGCCTGCGGCGATACTGTGGCACCGCAACATGGCGGAGACGGGACGACAGTGCCTTTGACGACTTCCAAATCCCCCCCAAATCGCCGACCCAGCGCGGAAGACGATCTGTTCGACCGGCTTCGCCTGTTGCGCTCTCGCAGGGTCGGGGTGACCACGTTTCACCGGCTGCTGGCGGAACATGGCAGCGCGCGGGCCGCATTGGCCGCCCTGCCCGATATCGCACGCGCGGCAGGTGTCAGTGACTACAGCATTTGCCCCGAGGTGGTGGCGGCGGCGGAGATGAAGGCCGGGCGCACCGCCGGTGCACGGCTAATCGCGCATGGCGACCCCTCCTACCCCACCCATCTGGCGACGATCCCAGATGCGCCGCCGCTCTTGTGGACGATCGGACAGGCCGATCTGCTGCAGCGCCCGATGGTGGCGTTGGTGGGCGCGCGCAACGCCTCCTCGCTCGGCACCCGCATGACAAAGGCGCTGGCCCGCGATTTGGGAGAGGCAGGGTTCGTCGTCGTCTCGGGCCTGGCGCGCGGGGTCGATACCGCCGCGCATCTCGCCAGCCTGGCGACCGGCACCGTCGCCGTGCAGGCGGGCGGGGTCGATACGATCTACCCCGCGGAAAACGGCAAGCTGGCGCAGGATATCGCCGCCAAGGGCCTGCGCCTGTCGGAAATGCCGATGGGGATGCAGCCACAGGCGCGTCATTTTCCGGCACGCAACCGGATCATCGCAGGGCTGGCGCAGGCCGTCGTGGTGTTGGAGGCCGCGGCGAAATCTGGCAGCCTGATCACGGCGCGCAACGCGCTCGATCAGGCGCGCGAGGTGCTGGCCGTGCCCGGCCATCCGTTCGATGCGCGCGCCGCCGGCTGCAATATGCTGATCCGCGACGGCGCGATACTCGTGCGCAACGCCGCCGATGTGATCGAGGCCGTGGGGGTGATCGCCTCCGTCGAAACCCGCGCCGATCCGCCGGAATTGCCTTTGGAAACAGCTGACCCAGCGCCGCCTGCGGCCCGCACTCTCACGGACACGGCGAAACTTCACGCGGAGATCCTGTCGCGCCTTGGGCCGTCACCGGTCGCCGAAGATCAGCTGATCCGCGATCTGGCCGCCCCGGCGACGCGGATCGCCCCGGTTCTGGTCGATCTCGAACTCGATGGCAAGATCATGCGCCAGCCCGGCGGGCTGCTGGCGCGAGTAAACTAGAGTGATGGGCATATGCCAGCGTCTGCGATCTGACGGTCGAACTGGCCGGGAAAGCAACCGCAGGCCCTGACCTGCGCGTCAAAGACAGTCGATCAGATTGGAATATCGACGGGTCAGCACTTTGGTGTTTCCGCAGATCGACCGACAAATCTCTTTTTGGACAATCGTGTCGGGCGGAAAAGGAACAAAAAGAGGCGCTCGGCCGGATAGACCGAAGTAGGGACAGATCGAAATGTCGGTCAGCGAAAAAGCTGTCTCAAGCTCGCAGCCAGGCCCGCATCCGGCTCCTACTGACAGTCAGTTGCCACGGCGCTCGACGGATCAATCGGACGGTCGCAGGAGACACCGAGAGGCTGCACCGCAGTCTGTCGTCTGCGCCATGCGGCAGTATCAGGGGCAGGCCTGCGCGGGCAAGAGGGTCGCATAGTCGGCGCAATACGGATCGCCTGCCCACCAGACATCCGTCGCGCCGATGGCGGAAGCGTCGACCCGCCACGCCCCGTCAATGCCCCGCAGCACGAAGGCGGTGACCGTCGGGCCGTCGATGGACCACTCAGGCTCACCGTCGCGCAGGACAAGCGGCGTTTGCGCGATGTCGATGGGTGCGCCGCCGGGGCGCTGGGCCGTCAGCATAGCAAAGCCGCGATCACCGTCGACTAGCAGGCTGTCGACGACGAATTCGACCGGGGCGCCCAACCCGTGTTCGGCCACAGGCCGGATCGCATCCATGATCGCGCGCCGTTCGGGCGTGCCGCGCGGCGGCTCGTATGGCTCCGCCATGGCGGTGGCGGCAAGTAGCGCGAAAGGTGTGACGAATGCGATCAGTTTCATGGGCGACAGTCCTTGGGTAAAGCCCCGTCACCATGCCCATCACATGCCGCATTGACAATTCCCGGCGCGGCACCACATGTTCCGCGCCCATACCGTCGTGAATGTTTGTGAAGGATTCCCATGCCAGTCGTCGTCGTCGAATCCCCTGCCAAAGCCAAGACAATCAACAAGTATCTGGGCAACGACTACACCGTTCTGGCCTCCTACGGGCACGTCCGGGACCTGCCGCCAAAAAACGGATCGGTGCTGCCCGACGAAGACTTCGACATGAAATGGGAAGTCGCCAGCGACAGCAAGAAGCATATCAAGGCTATCGTCGATGCGCTGAAAAACGACAACGCACTGATCCTCGCGACCGACCCTGATCGCGAGGGCGAGGCGATTTCCTGGCACCTGCAGGAGGCGCTGACCGCCCGCAAAGCGATCAAAAAGGACACGCCGGTCAGCCGGGTGGTCTTCAACGCAATCACCAAATCGGCGGTGACAGAGGCGATGAAGAACCCCCGCGAGGTGGATGCCCCGCTGGTCGAGGCATATCTGGCACGGCGCGCGCTGGACTATCTTGTGGGCTTCAACCTGTCGCCGGTGCTGTGGCGCAAGCTGCCCGGTGCGAAATCGGCGGGGCGCGTGCAATCGGTCTGCTTGCGCCTGATCGTCGAGCGCGAGATGGAGATCGAGAAATTCCGCCCGCAGGAATACTGGACCGTCAAGGCGCTGTTGCAAACGCCTCGCGGCCAGACCTATGAGGCGCGACTGACGACGCTGGCGGGCGAAAAGCTGGACAAGTTCAGCATCGCCAATGAAACGCAGGCCGAAATGGCGGTACAGGCGATCAACAGCCGCGACCTGACCGTCACGGCGGTCGAAGCCAAGCCCGGCACGCGCAATCCGTCGCCGCCCTTCATGACATCGACCCTGCAGCAGGAGGCCAGCCGCAAGTTCGGCATGGGTGCCAAGCAGGCGATGGGCTGTGCCCAGCGGCTGTATGAGGCGGGTCTGATCACCTACATGCGGACCGACGGGATCGACATGGCGCCCGAGGCCGTGGCGGGTGCTCGCGATGCGATCAAGGCCAAGTTCGGCGACAAGTACGTACCGAAAGAGGCGCGGGTCTACAAGAACAAGGCCAAGAACGCGCAGGAAGCGCACGAATGTATCCGGCCCACCGACATGATGGTGGACACGGCGGCGGCGAAGATCAGCGATGCGGATCAGCGCAAGCTCTATGACCTCATCTACAAGCGCACGATGGCGTCACAGATGGAGGCCGCGCGGTTCGAGCGCACCGCCGTGGATATCGCCTCGGCCGACGGGCAGGTCGTGCTGCGGGCCAACGGGCAGGTGATGCTGTTCGACGGTTTCATCGCGATTTACGAAGAAGGCCGCGACGACAGCGTAGTGGACGACGACGACAAGCGCCTGCCGCAGATTGCGCAGGGCGAAAAGGCCGACAAGCAAAAGGTCGACCCCGAACAGCATTTCACCCAGCCCCCACCCCGCTATACCGAGGCCACGCTGGTCAAAAAGATGGAGGAACTGGGCATCGGGCGACCGTCGACCTATGCGTCGATCGTCACGACCATTCAGGACCGCGGCTATGTCGAGAAAGACAAGAACCGGCTGATCCCGCAGGACAAGGGCCGTTTGGTGACCGTGTTCCTGATGCACTATTTCAACCGCTATCTGGAATACGACTTTACCGCCGACCTGGAAGACCAGCTCGATCAGGTCAGCGCGGGCGATGCGGACTACAAAAAGGTGCTGGAGCGGTTCTGGCGCGATTTTTCCGCCGCCATCGCCGAAACCGCCGATCTCCGGATCGGCGAAGTGCTCGACAAGATCAACGAGGTGCTGGAACCGCATCTGTTCCCCCCGACCGAGGACGGCAGCGACCCGCGCGCCTGTCCGAACTGCGGTGCCGGGCGGCTGTCGATGCGCACGGCGCGGGCCGGTGGCGCATTTATCGGCTGCTCGAATTATCCCGAGTGCAAATACACCCGCCCCTTTGGCCCGCCGAACCCGGAAGCGGAGGCCTCTGCCATCCCGCCCGACGGCAAGCTGCTGGGCACGGATGCGGGCGACGAGATCCGCGTGTTCAAGGGCCGGTTTGGGCCTTATGTGCAACACGGCGAGGTCACCGAGGACAACAAGAAGCCGCCGCGCCAAAGCGTGCCTGCCGACTGGGACCCGGAAGGGATCACGCTGGAGGACGCGCTGAAGCTGCTGGAATTGCCGCGCCTGATCGGGCCACATCCGGAGGACGGTGTGAACGTCTGGGCCAACCTTGGACGGTACGGACCCTATCTCAAGCATGCGGAAACCACGTCTTTCAAGGGCGGCACCAATGCCAACCTTGAAACGGTCGAGGATGTCTGGACCGTGGGGATGAACCACGCTGTCGAATTGCTGGCTGCCAAGGTCGCCAGCCGTGGCGGGCGTGGCAAGGCGGCGGTGCCGATCCGCGAATTGGGCGAACACCCCGTGGCCGGTGGCCCGGTCAATATCTTCGACGGCAAATATGGGCCTTACGTGAAGTGGGAAAAGATCAACGCAACGATCCCCGACACGATCCAGCCGGATGAGCTGACCATGGCGCAGGCTGTCGATCTGATCGACGAACGCGCGGCGAAATCCGGCAAGAAGGTCGCCAAGAAAAAGGCCGCGCCGAAGAAAAAGCCTGCGGCTAAGAAGAAACCGGCGGCGAAGAAGAAAGCGGCAGTCAAGAAAAGCTGATCCGCTGCGTTGCAGCATCCTGATTGACAATGCCCGCACCTCTTGTGAGAGTTTGCGGGCATTATCTTTTCAGGGGGCATCATGAAGAAAATCTATCCCGACGCGGCGGCGGCCCTCGACGGCCTGCTGCATGACGGTATGTTCATCGCCGCCGGTGGCTTTGGCCTCTGCGGTATCCCCGAATTGTTGCTGGCGGCGATCAAGGACGCGGGCACCAGGGATCTGACCTTCGCATCCAACAACGCAGGCGTGGACGATTTCGGCATCGGCATACTGTTGCAGACGCGGCAGGTGAAAAAGATGATTTCCTCCTACGTGGGCGAGAACGCGGAATTCATGCGGCAGTATCTGTCGGGCGAGTTGGAGCTGGAATTCAACCCACAAGGCACGCTGGCCGAGCGGATGCGTGCAGGTGGCTGCGGCATCCCCGGTTTCTATACCAAGACCGGCGTCGGCACCGTGATCGCCGAGGGCAAGGACCACAAGGATTTCCCCACCGGCCCCGATGGCGCGGACGAGACCTATATCATGGAGCGCGGCATGTTCGCGGACCTGTCCATCGTGAAGGCGTGGAAGGCCGACGAGACCGGCAACCTGATTTTCCGCAAGACCGCCCGCAACTTCAACCCGCCTGCCGCGATGTGCGGCAAGACTTGCGTGGTGGAGGTGGAAGAGATCGTGCCGACCGGCAGCCTCGACCCCGACAACATCCACCTGCCCGGCATCTACGTGCACCGCATCATTCAGGGCGAGCACGAAAAGCGGATCGAGCAACGCACGACGCGGGCCGCATGACACGACACGCCCGGATCATCGCGGCAGCGCAACTGGTGCCGGTCAGCGACATCGCTGCCAGCGTCGCGTTCTATTGCGATGTGATGGGCTGCAAAGAAGTGGTCCGCAACGACGACTACACATTCGTGACGGTCCGCCGCGAGGGGCTGACCCTTGGCCTGCAGGGCGATATGGACGCCGCGGCGGTCAAAACAACGGGCGAGATGCTGGCAACACAGGTTTGGGTACGCGATCTTGACGCGCTTTGGGCCGAGTTGGGGCCGCGTCTGGCCGACCTGCCGCGAGAGCGTGTGCGACCGCCGTTTCTCCAACCCTATGGCGTGCACGAGTTTCACGTCAAAGACCCTGACGGCTTTCTGATGCTTTTCGCGGAAGCCGACGACACCAATTTAGGCGATTGAAGGAGCCTCCGATGCCTTGGGACAGAAATCAGATGGCCGCGCGTGCGGCGGAAGAGCTTGAAGACGGCTGGTATGTGAACCTCGGGATCGGCATTCCGACGCTGGTGGCCAACTATGTCGGTGACAAGGACATCACCCTGCAATCGGAAAACGGGATGCTCGGCATGGGGCCCTTCCCGATCGAGGGCGAGGAAGACCCTGACCTGATCAACGCGGGCAAGCAGACCATCACCGAGTTGCGGCGCACCGCCTATTTCGACAGCGCGCAGTCCTTCGGGATGATCCGTGGCGGCAAGATCGCGGCGGCGATCCTGGGCGCGATGGAAGTGGCCGAAAACGGCGATCTGGCGAACTGGATGATCCCCGGAAAGCTGGTCAAGGGCATGGGCGGTGCGATGGATCTTGTCGCCGGCGTCGGCCGTGTGATCGTGGTGATGGACCACACCAGCAAGCATGGCGACAGCAAGTTACTCAAGGAATGCACCCTGCCGCTGACCGGCAAGGCGGTCGTCGACCGGATCATTACCAACCTCGGCGTGCTCGATGTGGTCGAGGGCGGTTTGAAGATCGTGGAGATGGCTGAAGGCGTCACCGAGGACGAGTTGCGCGCCGCGACGGAGGCCACCATTGTCGGATGATCCCGTCGCCCATGAGGTCGATGACAGCAAAGGCCGCTATGTCATCCGCCACGCGGATGGCGGCGAGAGTGAACTGACCTATTCGATCCTCTCTCCGAAGACGGTGATCGCCGACCATACCGGCGTGGCCGAGGGGCATGAAGGTGAAGGCGTGGGGTTGCGGCTACTGGAAGCCCTGCTGGAGGACGCGCGCAAGGACGGGTTTCGCATCGTGCCGCTGTGTCCCTTCGTCAATGCGCAGCGGCGCAGGCACCCGGAATGGGCGGACCTGTTTCAGGTCTAGGGTCAGAAGCCTAGGGCAGGTAAAGCCCCGGCCCCTCCGGCCACTCCAACCCCTCCGCCGTGCGCGGATCGTCGAACGGGTGAACCATGTTGATGTCGGTTACCGTCGCGGTTGCCTCGTCATATGTCACGGCAAGGTCGGCGGGCGTGCTGTCCTCGCGTGTGATGCGCAGCAGGACACGCCAGACCTGCGGGTCGTCGCCAACCGCCCTGACGGCGGGGGTTACGTGGATAAAGTCGCTCAGGTCGCCCGGCGTCGGGTCGCCGCTCTCGCGCAGCCAGTCCCGCACCTGCGCCACCACACGCGCCATCGGCGGGTCGGCGCTTTCGCGGTCGTCGATCCAGATGGTCCCGGTCACCGGCGAACTGCGGCTGCCCTCCGCGTCGGCCATGACCGTTACCTCCGTCGTGGTGTCGAGCCGGTTTTCCCCGCGGCGCAATGCCTGCACGTAGGACCGCCAGCCATCGAACGACGGCGGATCGGACCGTGACACGCCCGGATCGACCGGCAGCAGCGTGACGTCCAGCGTGACCGCCGTAGGCGGCTGCCAAAGACCGTGATCTGACGTCCTGAACCCGGCTGCGCAGTTTTTGATGCGCGTCAGGAATTGTCTTCGGCTGTCGGCGAGAAGCGTCCTGTCGAGGTAGACCGGAATCTGTAATGCCCAGTCCCGCTCAAAGGCGGCGATATCGGTGAGCGACAGGCTTTGCCAGTGTTCCAGGCCCGGTTCGGTGACACGGGGGCGGTCCAGCGCCAGCGGCGGCAGTCCGCAGGACGCCAGTTGCGCCTGCGTCGCGGCAGCCACCTGCGCCTGCAGGCGCTGCGCCGTCACCGCCTGTTCGAGCACGGCGGCACAGCTTGGCGCGTCGCGGCACCCATCCCGGTAAAGCGGCACATCGGCAAAGGTCATCACATCACCCGGAACGCGATAGCGCGCGGTCAGATCGCCGTCCGTATCTTCCAGTGAGTCGAGCGTCACGCCGGTCTGCGCGATGGCCGCGGGCAGATCGCCCGCCAGGACCCGCGATTGCGGATGCCCCAAAACGGCGGCATCTATGACATAGAGACCGACCCCCGCCAGCACCACCGCACCGCATCCGACAAGCCACGTCTTCATCGCGCCCTCCACGCTTGGTCATGCGCAGTCTGACGGATCGCGGCGAGCTTTGCTAGATACCGTTGTTGTGGAACACGCAGCCGTCCGTCACCAGTTCCGGTGGCGTCTGGCACAGCCCACGCGCCACGGTCCAGGCGGCCAGCACCTTGGGGACATAGGCGCGGGTTTCGGCATAGGGCGGCACACCGCCGTTGTCGCGCACGGCCCCCTCGCCCGCGTTGTAACCTGCCAGTACCAGCACCGGGTCGTTGTCGAAATGCTGCATCAGCCAGGCCAGATAGGCGACGCCGCCCTTGATGTTCTGCGTCGGATCGGTGCGGTCGGTGACGCCGAAGCGTTCGGCAGTGGCGGGCATCAGCTGCATCAGACCGACGGCGCCCGCATGGCTTTCCGCCTGCGCCTGCCCCGCGCTCTCGATCGAGATCAGCGCCAGCACCAGCGCGGGCGACACATCGGTGCCCACGGTCGCGCGCAGGATGTCGAGCCCGTGCAGGTTGGCGATGGTCTGGAGCGATTGCAGCCGTGGCAATGGCACCGTCTTGTCAGCCGGAGCGTTCGCGATCACGCGCAGCGCCTCGGCCAAGCGGCCCGGCGCGCTGTCGGCACGGGCGGGCGATACTCCGGCCCAGAACCATTCGAAACCCGAGGCACGCGGTACGGTCGTTCCCGCCGCGGCCGGAACGACTGCTGCCGGGGCCGTTCCCGCGGGGGCGGGGGCCTGCGGGCCGCGCGGAACGCTAGGGTCGATCTGCACAGTGATGCGCCGCGTGTTCGTGCCCGAAGGCACGGTCACCCGGCGAAAGGTGAAGTCGGGCTGCAGCCGATTCAACTCTGCCTGCGCCGTGTTCGGAACCATCAGTACCGACGGCGCGGCCAAAAGGCCCAGCGCCACCAGCGCGGAAGTCAGATATCGCATGTCATGTCCTGCTCAACGTCATTCTTGGCGTTTTTATTGCCGCCAGACTCGCAGCTTTGCAGCGTTGAAACCAGCAAAACGCGAACAATGCGCCGGATTTGCAGAAATTGGTCACCCTCGCGCAACGGCGCGGAGCCGAGGGTAATCGAACACAAAAATAAGTTTTCATTCTTAACAATGTGTTAAGCAGCGAATTCGCGATTATGCGAGTGCGCCCAAAATCGCACCACCCCGGTCAAACTCCCGCCCCATTCGACCGTCAAAACCTCCTCATCCAAGACGGGGATCACGCCAACAAGAGGCCGGCGCGAGATGATCCGACGAGGTTAAACGTGAAAACTAGCGATACCCTGAGGAGGGAACACAATGCTTAACTTTATCAAAAACTTCCGCAACGACGAAGACGGCGCAGTCACGGTTGACTGGGTTGTGCTGACAGCCGCTATCGTGGCTCTGGGCCTGGCCGTTGGCGGCGCAGTCGGCACCGGTGCAGAAAACCTGGCCGGCACCGTTGCGACCGACATCGAAGCTGTCGACGACTAAGAACGGCTTTGCCTGACGGCAAATCAGGGCGTGGCACATCACTGTGCCGCGCCCTTTTTCGTGTCCGGACCCGATCCCGCCATCGGTGCCCGGACAGCGTAACGTAGGCCTGATTCCCCGCACCCCACGGCGGATTGCATCTGGCGGTCATTTGTTTCCGGCAAAACGACAATACGAGCCGTCGCGCGGCACTATCGCCAGGCCCCGATCAAGGGACCGGAATCCCCTAAAAATTGAACGGCACATGCCCCAATGCCGCCAAATTCGGGCGTCACAACCGCTCCCATCCAAGACGGGGATCACGCCAACAAGAGGCCGGCGCGAGACGATCCGAGGCGGTACATACGACAACTAGCGACACCCTGAGGAGGGACGACAATGCTTAACTTTATCAAGAACTTCCGCAACGACGAAGACGGCGCAGTCACGGTTGACTGGGTTGTGCTGACAGCCGCCATCGTGGCGCTGGGCATCGCCGTGGGCGGTGCCGTGAGCACAGGTGCACAAAACCTGGCCGGCACCGTTGCGACCGACATCGAAGCCGTCGACGACTAAGTCGGGCTTTGCCTGACGGCAAATCAGGGCGTGGCACAGCACTGTGCCGCGCCTTTTTCTCGGGACGGTCGCGCGCGCCTGCCGCTCCACCAAATCAGCCACAAGCGGTCATGTTCGCGCCACATTGGCGCGTCAGACAGATGACCGAAGCAAGACCCAGTACCCGTAGGAGACGGTTGTGAAGCGTATTTTTTGTAAGTTGAAAAACGATGAGTCTGGCGCGGTTACCGTCGACTGGGTTGTTCTTGCGGCATCGGTCGTGGCCCTGGGGCTTGCGATTATCGCCATTATTCAGACCGGCGCAGTGAACGGCGTTATCAATATGTTCGCCAGCGTCGACGCGGCACTTTAGAACAAGGTGCCTTATTGGCGGCGGGACCTTCCCGCCGTGACCCGAGACCCTTGGCGCAAAACGTCCAAAGGCCCGGACTGTAGGAAGATGAGGAAATCAAGATGCGTGCAGTATTTGGACTAGTTCTGATCCTTGGCATGGGCCTCGCTGGCTTTGCGGTCTATATGGTCAAGGGCTATGTCAGCCAGACACAGACAGCCCTGGTGGCGGAACGTGAACGCGCGGCCAAGGCCATCGACACCGTCGAGGTCTATGCCGTCAACCGGGCCATCGCTTACGGCGAACAGCTCACCATGGAAGATGTCGAGCTGATCCGCTATGCGGAGCCGCATCTGCCCGAAGGCACATTCGACACCGAAGAGACGCTGTTCCCGAACGGCGAGGACTCGCTGCGCACCGTGCTGCGCCCGATGGAGGTGAACGAGCCCGTTCTGGCCGTGAAAGTGTCGGAGCCTGGCGAGATCGTCAGCATCACGTCGCTGCTCGACCCCGGCACCCGCGCCTTTACCATCAAGGTCGATGTGCAGACCGGCGTGTCCGGCTTCCTGCGGCCCGGCGACCGGGTGGATGTCTACTGGACCGGTGTCGTGAACCGTGGTGCGGGCACCGTCAGCCACAGCACGACGCAGCTGATCAAATCCAACGTCGAACTGATCGCGGTCGACCAGACCGCAGACGGAAACCGCAACGGCGCAGAAATCGCGCGCACGGTCACCGTGCAGGTGTCGCCACAAGACGTGGCAGCACTGGCCCAGGCCCAGGCCTCCGGCAGCCTGTCGCTGTCACTGGTCGGCTCGGGCGACGAGACGGCGGTCGCGGCCAACATTCAGGTCGACCAGCGGTCGCTTCTGGGGATCGTGGAAGAAGCCCCGGTGGAGGTCGCACCCGCCCCCGCCCCGGCCCGCGTCTGCACGATCAAGACCCGCCGCGGTGCCGATGTGGTCGAGATTCCGATCCCCTGCACCAACTGATCCTGTCACAAATCCAACCATCGGGTTGATCCATGACGCACTTCGCCCCACGCGAAGTGCGTCATTTCATTTGCAGTTTTGTCGATCTGTTGCCGGTTATCCACATAAGCAACGCGGCGCAACGCATTGATTCTTGCAATAAATGACCATCCGGGGCAGTGTCCGGGGATACAAGGGCGAAAAGACCCGCAATGAGGCGTGATCGGAGAGGCAGGTCACCATGACATACGACAAGTTTATCAAGGCCGCGTTGACGGGCCTGACTTTGGCTATTACAGCCACGCCGACCGTGACACCGGCTGAAACGCTGCGCGTGATGCGCGGTGCGCCGTCGAGCGCACTGAACGTACCGATGAATCGCGCGGTGGTCGTCGAGAGTGACGCACCGTTTACCGAACTTTCCATCGCCAACCCCGGCATCGCGGATATTTCGTCGCTGTCGGACCGCACGATCTATGTGCTGGGCAAGGAACCGGGCCGCACGACGCTGACCCTGCTGGGCGCGGACGGACGGCTGATCACCAACGTCGAGGTGCACGTCACCCCCGACATCGCGGAATTCAAGGAGCGGCTGGAACAGATCCTGCCCGGAGAGAACATCGAAGTGCGCACCGCCAACGACGGGATCGTCCTGTCCGGCACGGTCAGCAGCATTTCCCGCCTCGATCGCGCATTGGAACTGGCACAACGCTACGCGCCGGAACGGGTTTCCAACCTGATGACGGTCGGCGGTACGCAACAGGTGATGCTGAAGGTACGCTTTGCAGAAATGCAGCGGTCGGTCAGCAAGTCGCTGTCCTCCTCGCTTGCCTTGCAGGGGGCCGGTTTCGACGGCAACCTTGGTCTGGCGGGCGGCACGAACACCCTGGCCCCCGGCAGCACGACGGGCAGCACGCTGAACGGCAATCTGCCGGCATCGACCGAGAATACCGGCGCGTTTCTCTTTGGTTTCAACGCCGGGGGTGTCGAGGTCGGCATCCTGCTGGAAGCCCTGGAAAGCCGCGGCGTCGTGCGCACGCTCGCCGAACCGAACCTGACCGCGCTGAGCGGACAAGAGGCGAAATTCCTGGCCGGTGGCGAATTCCCGATCCCCGTCGCCCAGGAAGGCGGGTCGATCACCATCGAATACAAGCCGTTCGGGGTGGAACTGAACTTCATCCCCCGCGTCGTCGATGCCGATATCATCAATCTTGAGCTGAATGCCGCGGTATCGTCGATCGACACCACGAACGGCATCATCGCAAACGGTATCAGCGTCAACGCCTTCCGGCGTCGCGAGACATCGACCACGGTCGAGATGCGGGACGGCGAAAGCTTTGCGATTGCAGGTCTTTTGTCCGATGACTTCGCCGATCTGAACGGCCAGGTGCCATGGCTGGGCG
This sequence comes from Yoonia sp. KMU-150, assembly GCF_056858355.1. Taxonomy (NCBI): domain Bacteria; kingdom Pseudomonadati; phylum Pseudomonadota; class Alphaproteobacteria; order Rhodobacterales; family Paracoccaceae; genus Yoonia; species Yoonia sp. KMU-150. The sequence continues at coordinate 449,442 of NZ_JBXEQF010000002.1, read as the reverse complement.
ATGTGCCGGTGCTGGGATCGCTGTTTCGCAGCGCGGAATATTCGCGCCGCCAGACCGAACTGGTCATCATCGTGACGCCGCATCTGGTCACACCGACCCGGGGCGAGGCGCTGGCCCTGCCGACCGACCGCGTGCAGCCACCGACAGAGCGTGACCTGTTTCTCTTTGGCCGTGTCGCCGCAGAGAACGCACCATCGACAGGCGGCGCCGGCGAAGTGGCGCGACAGGACTTCAGCGGGTCCTACGGCTATGTCCTGGACGATTGATAAGGAGCGCGGGACGATGAAAACTTATATTGCAGCGACGGCCGCGGTTCTGACGCTTGGTGCCTGTGCCGAAGAAGTCGGCGGTCTGGACTACTTCGACCGCGAGGCCGGTGTGCGTGTGGACAGCAACGCCGATTTCGGCAACGCCACGATGAACAACCATCTGGCGCAGACCGGTCAGGCGACCATCAATCTGGCGCGCAGGTTTGCGACAGAAGTCAACAGCACGGTCAATTTTGCGTTCAATTCCGCGACCTTGAGCGAAGAAGCCAAGGCTGTGCTGCGTGTGCAAGCCGACTGGATCCGTCAGTTCCCGGAGGTCCGCTTCAAGGTCTTCGGCCACACCGACCTGGTCGGCTCGCAAAGCTACAATCAGGCGCTTGGTCTGCGTCGCGCGAACGCGGTGGTGCATTTCCTGTCCACCCAAGGCATTAGCCGGTCACGGCTGGAGGCGCTGGTGTCGTTCGGGGAAACCCGTCCGCTGGTGCAGACACCGAACCGCAACGCGCAGAACCGTCGCACGGTCACCGAGGTGTCGGGTTTCGTCGCGGGGCATCCCGGCGTGCTGAACGGAAAATATGCCGAAGTGATTTTCCGCGAATATGTCGCCAGCGCGATCCCGCAGTCGATCTCTTCGGCGGGCGAAAGCGCACAGACGGCTGGTCCGGACCAGTAACACCCTGCCGTGCGCCGGGTGAGCCCCGGCGCGCCGCATCAACCTGATCGGTTGCCCGGGATCGTCGCAAGATACCGCACAATTACGATCTTTTTGTCCCATTGTGGACACGTTTACCCCCGACATTAACCCTCAATGGGACAACCGCACGCTTTGTCGTGCGTGCCGTGTCAGGGTTATTGTGCAATTTGCTAATCATTTGCTCCTACCCTGCCGCTGCGCCCGAATGGATAAGGACGTAAGGCCATGAGTAGTAACGCAGCAGCACACCAGCAGATGCAGCCGATTGTCGCCTGCACGATCAGCCGCGATGTGCAGATTTTCGACCTTCTGATCGAGGACATGGAAACCGCCATGGGCGAATCATGGGGCGATCTGTCGTTCGGGGATGCCGCATCTTTCCTGACCCAGGACGAGGCGGACAGCCTGCAATTCGTGACCATCGCCATGGATCACGAGGATGAGGACAACCTGCCACTGATCACCACCGTGATCGCCGCGGCGAAAGCCAAGGATATCAAGGTGATCCTGATCACCGAGGATGTGGGTTCCGCCGCGCTGCACACGCTGTTGCGCGAGGGTGGTGACGAATTCATCCCCTACCCGCTGCCCGAAAACGAATTGTCGCGCGCCATCGACCGTGTTCTGACCCCGCCAGAGGTCGCGCAGGTCGCGCCGGAGCTTGAAAACAAGCTCAAGGCCACCGGTGATCGCAGCGGTGTCGTGATCCCCGTGCACGGCATGGCCGGTGGCACGGGTGCTACGACGCTTGCCGTCAACCTGGCGTGGGAGCTTGCGAACATCGAAAAGGAAGACGGGCCGCGCGTCTGCCTGCTCGATCTTGATTTCCAGTTCGGCACGACGTCGACCTTTCTCGATCTGCCGCGCCGCGAAACCGTTCTTGAAATGCTGTCCGACACAGAGGCGATGGACAGCGAACTGTTCATGCAGGCACTGCTGTCCTACGAACAGAAGCTGCACGTGCTGACCTCCCCCACGGATATGATCCCGCTCGATCTTGTCGGACCCGAGGACATCGCGCGCCTGATCGAGATGGCCCGCACCAATTTCGACTATGTCATCATCGACATGCCCTCGACCATGGTGGAATGGTCGCAGACCGTGCTGGAGGCCGCCCACGTCTATTTCGCGACGATGGAACTCGACATGCGCTCAGCACAGAACACCCTGCGATTGAAGCGCGCGCTGCAATCCGAGGACCTGCCGTTCGACAAGCTGCGCTTTGTGCTGAACCGCGCGCCCGGCTTCACCGATCTGAGCGGCAAGAGCCGGGTCAAGCGTCTGGCGGAAAGCCTTGGCATTTCGATCGAGGTGCAATTGCCCGACGGCGGAAAGCAGGTCGCGCAAAGCGCCGATCACGGTGTGCCGATGGCGTCAGGCATCGCCAAGAACGCATTGCGCAAGGAAATCCTGAAGCTGGCCAAGTCGGTTCACGCGGTCAATCAGGCCGAAGCGTCAGAAGCCCACGGGTAAGAGGTAACGCCATGTTCTCGAAATACAAAAAGGCCGGCAGCGGGAGCATCAAACCGGCAGCCAACAGCCCCACCGCGGCCAGCGCGAAACCCGCACTTGCCGCCGTACCGGCACCTGCGGAAGAACCCCGCAAGAGCCTGATGAAGGCCATGCCCGCCCGCGCCGCAGAGGTCTCGCCGCAGGACAAGGAGAAAAAGCGCAAGGAACGCTTGATGGAAATCAAGCTGGAACTGCACAAGTCCCTGCTGGACAATCTCAACCTTGCCGCGCTGGAAACGGCGAGCGAGAACGATCTGCGCGCCGAAATCAATGCCATCGCCGCCGAGTCGCTGGAAGAGATGGGGATCGTTCTGAACCGGGACGAACGCACCAAACTGAGCCAGGACCTCTATTTCGAGGTTACCGGACTCGGACCGCTAGAGACGCTTTTGCAGGACGAAACCGTCAACGATATTTTGGTGAACGGCCCGCAACAGGTGTTCGTGGAACGCGCCGGCAAGCTGGAACTGTCCGACATCACCTTCAAGGACGAAAAGCACCTGCTGCGGATCATCGACAAGATCGTGTCGGCCGTCGGCCGCCGCGTCGACGAAAGCAACCCTTATGTCGACGCCCGCCTGGCCGATGGATCGCGTTTCAACGCGATGGTGCCGCCTGTCGCGGTCGACGGCAGCCTCGTATCCATCCGTAAATTCAAAAAGGACAAGCTGGGGATCGAGGATCTGGTGAAATTCGGTGCCTTTACCGAAGAAATGGCCGCATATCTGCAAGCCGCCGTCGCCACGCGCCTGAATGTCATCGTGTCCGGCGGTACAGGTTCGGGTAAAACGACGACGCTGAACGCGCTGTCGTCCTTCATCGACGATGCCGAACGTATCCTGACGATCGAGGATACAGCGGAACTTCAGCTGCAACAGACCCACGTCGGCCGGATGGAAAGCCGCCCCGCCAACGTCGAGGGCAAGGGTGCGGTGTCGCAGCGCGACTGTCTGAAGAACGCCCTGCGGATGCGCCCCGACCGGATCATCGTGGGTGAAACCCGCGGCGAGGAAGTCATCGACATGCTGCAGGCCATGAACACCGGTCACGATGGCTCCATGACCACGATCCACGCCAACTCGGCCCGCGACGGTGTCAGCCGACTGGAAAACATGATCGCGATGGCCGGTATCGAAATGCCGATCAAGGCGGTGCGCAGCCAGATTTCATCGGCCGTGAACCTGATCGTGCAGGCCAGCCGCTTGCAGGACGGATCACGCCGCATGACGTCGATCACCGAAATCACCGGGATGGAGGGCGACGTGATCTCCATGCAGGAGGTCTTTCGCTATCAGCGTGTCGGGTTGACACCGGACAACAAGATTATCGGCCACTTCACCGCGACCGGCGTACGCTCTGCCTATTCCGACCGCTTCAAGCTGTGGGGGTATGACCTGCCACCTGCCATCTTCGAACCCATGGTCGCGGAGTAAACCCCATGATTTCAGCCGAACCCGTCATCTATGTCGTCATTTTCCTGTCCGTACTGGCGCTTGTGGAAGGGGCGTATCTTGTCATCTTCGGCAAGTCGATCAGCCTGAACAGCAAGGTGAACCGCCGCCTGGCCCTGCTGGAAAAGGGCGGCGGGCGCGAACAGGTGCTCGAACAGCTCCGCAAGGAGATGACGCAGCACATGAAATCGCAGCGCATCCCGCTGTATTCGATCTTGGCATCAAAGGCGCAAAAGGCGAATATCGCCTTCTCGCCACCGCAGATTTTCGTACTGATGGGGGTGGTGAGCTTTGTGTCCTTCATCGGCCTCACGATGGCCACCGACGTCGATCCGCTGGTGCGGTCGTTCGTGGCGGTCGCGATGGGCATCGGCGGCGTGTTCATGTGGATCAACAGCAAGGCCAACAAGCGCATGGCGCTGATGGAAGAACAACTGCCCGAAGCCGTGGAACTGATGGTGCGGTCCTTACGGGTGGGTCACCCGTTCTCTTCCGCGATCAGCATCGTGGCGTCGGAAATCCCCGACCCGCTGGGCACCGAAATGGGCATGATCTCGGACGAGGCGGCCTATGGTCGTGACATGGGTGAAACGCTCAAGGCGATGGCCGAACGGCTGGACATGCAGGATCTGCGCTTCCTTGCCGTGGCGGTGACGATCCAACAGCAATCGGGTGGTAACCTCGCGGAAATTCTGGCCGGTCTGGCCAAGGTGATCCGCGCGCGGTTCCGCCTGTTCCGCCGGGTCAAGGCGATCACCGGCGAGGCGAAGTGGTCGGGCAAATTGCTGTCCGGTTTCCCGATCCTCTGTCTGATCGGCATCAATCTGATCAAGCCCGACTATTTCGACGAGGTGATGGAAGAACCGATCTTCATCCCCGCCTGTCTGGTCGTCGCCACGTTTCTGATCGCGAACCTGTTCGTGATGCGTGCGCTCGTGAACATCAAGGTCTGAGGTCGATCATGGAATTTATCACAACCATCGAGACGATGATCGTCGACCTCCTCGGCCCTTTCGGTCCACTGATGCTGGTCGGCGTGCTTGGGTTCATGATGATCCTGATCACGCTGCCGGTCCTGCTCAAGAAAACCGAGGATCCGCTCGACAAGCTCAAGCCGACCAATCGCCAGCCGCAGAAAATGCCGGGCAAGGCCGAAAAACTGCGTGCGCCAAGCGGCAAGGACAAGCTGGAGAAATACTCAAACTTCCTCGAACCGCAGAACGCCGAGGATTTTTCTGCCGTCAAACTGAAGCTGATGCAGGCCGGATACCGCAGCAAGAACGCTGTGCGGATGTATCACTTCCTGCAGTTTTCGCTTGGTCTGCTGCTGCTTGGCGCGGGCGCGATCTATGCGCTTTACCAGTCCTCCCAGGGTCCGGTCACGACCAAGGACATGGCGATGTGGATCCTGCTGCCCGGCGGTGCCGGGTATATGCTGCCGAAATACTGGGTCACCCGGCGGCAGGCGGAACGGCAAAAGGCGATCGAGAACGGCTTTCCCGACAGCCTCGACATGATGCTTGTCTGCGTCGAGGCGGGCCAGTCGCTCGACCAGTCGATCCTTCGGGTGTCGGGTGAGCTGAAGTCGGGCTTTCCCGAACTGGCCAGCGAATACGAGATCGTCAGCCAGGAAATGAAGGCCGGTAAAGACAAGACCACCGTGCTCAAGGATATGTCGGAACGCGCAGGCGTGCAGGACATCACCAGTTTCGTCACCGTGCTGGTGCAGTCGCAGCAGTTCGGCACATCGATTGCCGATGCGCTGCGGGTCTATGCCTCTGAAATGCGCGACAAGCGGGTGATGCGTGCCGAGGAGGCCGCGAACAAACTGCCGACCAAGATGACGCTGGCGACGATGATGTTGACGGTGCCGCCGCTTTTGCTCATTCTCATCGGGCCGTCGATCTTCAATATCTCCCAAAGCCTGGGCAACTAAGGACACGTCAATGACCGCACATCGGGCCGCACGATCACTGGCCCTTGTGACGCTGGTCACCGCCCTGGCCGGCTGCGATGCAGCCGGCTTTGGTGCGTCGGACGACAGGGTTTTCGCGCCGGGCATCGCAGGCGAGTCCGATCTGGACGGTCTGCTTGTGGGGCACCGCCTAATGGCTGCGGGCGAGTTCGAGCTGGCCCTGCGCGCGTATACCCGCGCCGCCGCGCAGCAGGGCCTCAACGTCGACACGCTGTCGGCACTGGGGTCCGCCAACCTGCGGCTCGGGCGGCTGGGTCAGGCCGAACGCCTGCTGCGCCGCGCCACCGAACAGGCCCCTGATTTTCCCGCAGCGTGGAACAATCTGGGCGTGATCCTGATGGAAAAAGGTGATGTCGCCGAAGCGAGCGAGGTTTTCCGTCGCGCATTTGCCACGGATAACGGCAATTCCGACCAGATTCGCGAGAACCTGCGCTTGGCACTCGCCAAACTGGAAAACACCGGTAATGATGAACCCCAAGAAGAACAACAATTCGAACTGGTGCGCCGGGGAACGGGCGATTTCGTCATCCTGACAGCACCTTGAAGGCAAGAGCAGGCATAAAGGACGCAGGAATATGCGCCATTTTCTCTCGATTCCGATGGGTCTCGCGACCGTCGTCGCGCTGACGGCATGCAGCGGGGACGATGCACAGGTCGACCGGGCCTTGCAGGATCTCAACGTCGTCGACGAAACCAACCTCAACGATGTGTTCCTGACCGTGGGCGACCCCGATGAGGCCGTGAACTACTTCAGCGGCGCGCTGGCAAACGATCCCGGGCGGATCGACCTGATGCGCGGGCTGGCAAAATCGCTGATCCGCGCCGGACGCGCGAGCGATGCCGTCGTGGCCTGGAAAGCGGTCACCGACCACGCGGAGGCCACGAACGACGACCGCGTCGAACTGGCCGATGCCTATATCCGGTCCAACCAGTGGGACCTTGCGACCGAAACGCTCAACGCCATTCCGCCGACGCACGAGACCTACAAGCGCTACCGGCTGGAGGCGATGATCGCGGACAGTCAGGAAAACTGGGAAAAGGCCGACAGTTTCTACCAGACCGCCGCCGGTCTGACCACGACACCCGCCAACGTGTTCAACAACTGGGGCTACTCCAAGCTGACGCGCGGCGACTACACCGGGGCAGAGCGGCTCTTTTCCGATGCGCTGCGCCACGATCCGCAGCTTTTCACCGCCAAGAACAACCTCGTTCTGGCCCGTGGCGCGCAACGGCGCTATGACCTGCCGGTCTTTTCCATGACGCAGGTGGAACGCGCGCAACTGCTGCACACCATGGCGCTGACGGCCATCAAACAGAACGACATCACCATCGGCAAAGGTCTGCTGCGCGAGGCGATCGACACGCATCCACAGCATTTCGATGCCGCCGTCCGCGCCCTGCGCGCGCTCGAAGACAATGTGACGAACTAGGAGATGGGTCTGAGCGCATGGGCGGCGGGCTGGTTCCTGATCCCGGCCGTGCCGATCTGTTTCTTCGTGGCCTACTCCGATCTGGCCCGGATGAAGATCCCCAATGTCGCGGTCGGCGCTTTGCTGCTATCCTATGCGGTTCTGGGCCTGATCGCCCTGCCCTTCGATCTTTACCTGTGGGGATACGCGCATGTCGCCGTCGCCCTGATCGCGGGGATCGCCCTGAATGCCGCGGGTGTCATGGGGGCCGGCGACGCAAAGTTCATCGCAGCCGCCGCACCGATGATCGCCCTCGCCGATCTGGTGCTTGTCGCGATGATTCTTGCGGCGGCGCTGATCGGCGGCTTCGTGACCCACCGCATCGCGCGCGCCAGCCCGATCCGTGCGCGCGTCCCGCATTGGGACAGCTGGACCAGCGGCAAGCGGTTTCCGATGGGCTTTCCCCTCGGGCTGACACTTGTGGCCTATCTGGCGATGGTCCTCGCGGTCCGCTGACGATCCGCCCGCGGCGTCAATGCCCCCGTGATACGCCGTTTTGTTCACGCTTTCGCCACAAAGTCTTGCGATCCAGCAGGCAAAGGTCCCACAACCGGGGCCGTGCACAGCTTTCAGCAGGTGGGCCGAACCAATGAACATGCAGACCAATTCCGTCATGGCACCGCCGCCGCCCAAGGGGCTGGCCGGTATGCAACTGCCGATGTCGATGATGCGCGACATCCTGATCAAAACGATGTTCCGCATGAATATCGACATGGTCAGCGCCCTGGCCAAGATGATCTGCCTGCCGATCCCGGTGACGCAGGAACTGATCGACCTCGCGCGCGGACAACGCCTGGTCGAGGCGATGGGCACGCTCAACGCCAATTCCGGCAACGAAATGGGCTATCAGCTGACCGACGCGGGAAAGGCCCGCGCGCTCGATGCGCTGGCGCAGTCGGAATATTTTGGCGCGATGCCGGTGCCGCTGGCGGTCTATCAGGAGCAGGTCAAACGTCAGTCGATCCGCAACATCCACGTCACCCGCGACCAGTTGACCACGGCGATGGGCCATCTGATCCTGCCGCCGGATCTGCTGGGCAACCTCGGCCCCGCCGTTGGTGCGGGCCGCTCGATCCTGATGTATGGGCCACCGGGCAACGGCAAATCCTCGATCTCCAACGGCATCCGGGACGCGCTGGGTGACAAGATCTACGTGCCGCGCGCCATCGAATATTCCGGTCAGGTGATCACCGTCTATGACCCCATCGTGCACAGCGCGGCAGAGGACGATGTGGACGATCCCAATTCACTGCGCCGCACTTCGGGTCGGTTCGACACCCGCTACGTGCGCTGCGAGCGCCCCACCGTGATCACCGGCGGCGAACTGACGGTGTCGATGCTCGATCTGGTCTATAACCCTGTCGCGCGGACCTATCAGGCCCCGTTACAGCTGAAATCCACCGGCGGCATTTTCATCGTCGACGACCTTGGCCGCCAGGCGGAACCGCCGCAAACGCTGGTGAACCGCTGGATCGTGCCGCTTGAGGAAAGCAAAGACATCCTCGCCCTGCAATCGGGCGAAAAGTTCGAGGTGCCCTTCGACACGCTCGTGATCTTTTCGACCAACTTCCACCCCAACGCGATCTTCGACAAGGCGGCACTGCGCCGGATTTTCTACAAGATCAAGATCGACGGGCCGGATCAGGCCGGATTCCTCAAGATATTCGCTATGGTCGCCCGCAAGAAGAAAATGCCGCTGGACGAGGCGACGCTGGTGCATCTGCTCAACCACCTCTACCCGACAATCGACAACACCTACGCCAACTATCAGCCGGTGTTCCTGATCGACCAGATGATCGCGATCTGCGAATTCGAAGGCATACCCTATCAGATGACCCCGGAGCTGATCGAACGAGCCTGGGCCAATATGTTCGTCAAGGAAGAAGAGATCGTGCGCTAAGCCCGGTTGCCGCCCGCGGGCTTTACGGCCAAGGTTCAGGCTGAACCGCGCGGGGCATCGCCATGTCTGACATCACTGGAATCGCCGGCTGCGGCCGGATGGGCGCACCGATGCTGGCGGCCCTGCGCCGCGCCGGTATCGCCGCGCGCGGTTTCGACATCGTGCAGGGGCGCGGTGACGATGCGCCGCTGGCCGATTTTGCGAAGGGACTGACCACGCTGATTTCCGTGGTGCGCGACGCGGCTGAAACCGACGCGCTGCTGTTCGACACGCAGGCCCTCGCACATGCACCGGAGCTGCGCACGATCATCGTCTCCTCGACCCTCTCACCCGTCTATACCCGCGACCTGCTGGCGCGCGTGCCGGATCACATCACCCTGATCGACGCGCCGATGTCGGGCGCGCAGGTCAGGGCACAATCCGGCACGCTCTCCTTCATGCTCGGCGGACCGAAATCCGCGCTGGAGGCCTACATGCCGCTCTTTCGCGCGATGGGTCAGGATATTCACGTCATGGGCGAATTTGGTGCGGGCATGGCGGCCAAGGTGCTCAACAACCTGCTCGCCGCGTCGCATACGGCGATGACCCGGCTGGTGCTGGATTGGGGCGATGCGGCGGGGATCGACGAGGCAAGGTTGCTTGCGCTGATCCACACCTCCTCGGGTCAGAACTGGCTCGCCTCCGGCTTCGATACCATCGAATTTGCCCGTGACGGCTACGCCCCCGACAACTCCATCGGGATACTGGTCAAGGACGTGGCCGCCGGGCTCGACATGGCACCGCCGGATGCGGACGTGACGCTGCCGCAGGACATTCAGGCCGCATTGCGGACGCTGACCCCGCGGCGGTGACTTCTTTTGGTCCAAAATACCTCGGGGGTGCGGGGGCTGGCCCCCGCTTCACCCTTGAACCTTGGCGCACCCGTCGCACTTTAGCGGCATGACCACGCTCCCCGCACATTTTGCCACCTGGTTCGCCACACGCGGCTGGCACATCCATCCACATCAACAAGAGATGCTGGACCGTAAGGATGCGCCCGCCCAATTGCTGATCGCGCCGACCGGCGGCGGCAAGACGCTGGCCGGTTTCCTGCCCACGCTGGTGGAACTGGCAGATAACGCCCATACCGGGCTGCACACGCTCTACGTCTCGCCGCTCAAGGCGCTGGCCGCGGATATCAAGCGCAACCTGCGCACGCCGGTCGATGAAATGGACCTGCCAATCCGGATCGAGGATCGCACCGGCGATACCTCCTACACGCAAAAGCGCCGCCAGCGTGCCGACCCGCCGCATATCCTGCTGACGACACCGGAGAGCCTCGCCCTGCTGGTCAGCTACGAGGACGCGCCGCGCATGTTCACCGGGTTGCAGCGGGTGATCGTCGATGAAATCCACGCGCTGGCCGAAAGCAAGCGTGGCGATCAGCTGATGCTGGCCCTGGGACGGCTGCAACGGCTGGCCCCCGGTCTGCGCCGGGTCGGGCTGTCCGCCACGGTAGAAGACCCGGCGGCCATCGCCCATGAGCTTGCCTGCCATCCTGACCCCTGCCCGATCATTCAGGCCGATCCCGGCCCCGACCCGGACATCCGGATGCTGGTCACCGAGGAAAAACCCCCGTGGTCCGGTGGCGGCGGCAAGTACGCGATTCCGGCGGTGCTGGAGCAGGTGCGACAGCACCGGACGACGCTGATCTTCCACAATACCCGTGCGCAGGCCGAAATTTTCTTTCACAACCTCTGGCTCGCCAATACCGACGATCTGCCCATCGGCATCCACCACGGCAGCCTTGATCGCAGCCAACGAGAAAAGGTGGAGGCGGCGATGGTCGCGGGACACCTGCGGGCCATCGTCTGTACCGGCAGCCTCGATCTTGGCATCGACTGGGGCGATGTCGATCTTGTCGTCCAGGTCGGCGCGCCCAAGAACGTCAAACGGCTGGTGCAGCGGATCGGGCGCGCGAACCACCGCTACAACGCACCGTCCAAGGCGCTGTTGGTGCCCGCCAACCGGTTCGAAGTGGTGGAATGTGTCGCCGCACTCGAGGCCGCGCGAGAAAACGATCTGGACGGTGACCCCAAGGGCCCCGGCCCCCGCGATGTGCTCTGCCAGCATATCCTGATCACCGCCTGCGCCGGGCCGTTCGACGCGGATGCGCTCTATGCCGAGGTCACCAGCGTCGGGGCCTACAGCGGGTTGTCGCGCCCGGATTTCGACGCCTGTCTCGATTTCTGCGCGACCGGCGGCTACGCCCTGCGCGCCTACGATAAATGGAAACGCCTGCTGCAAAACTCCGATGGCACTTGGCAGTTGCGCGATCCGCGCGCGGCCCTGCGGATCCGCATGAATATCGGTACCATTCAGGATGTCGATACGCTCAAGGTCAAATGGAAGGGCAGTTTCAAGGCCTTGGGCGAGGTCGAGGAGGCCTTTGCCGCTACGCTCACCCAGGGCGACACCTTCCTGATCGGCGGCCAGATCGTGCGCTACGACCGCCTGCGCGAGATGACGGTGGAGGTGACGCGTGACGCGTCAAAGACACCGAAAATCGCCACGTTCTACGGCACCCGCTTCGCCACGTCGACGCAGCTCAGCCAGCGCATTCTGCGGATGTTCCAGCAGGACAGCTGGCCGGAGCTTCCGGGGCACACCGCCGAATGGCTGGCGCTGCAGCGGGAGGTCTCCAAACTGCCGGAAGCGGATCGCATCCTCGTCGAGTCCTTCGCCTATGAAAGTCGCGAATACACGGTCTTCTACAGCTTTGCCGGGCGCAACGCGCAGCAAACCCTCGGCCTGTTGCTGACCCAGCGTATGGAGGAACGCGGGCTGCATCCGATGGGCTTCGTTGCCACCGACTACGCCACGATGATCTGGGGGCTGGATCCGGTGGATGACCCGGCAGTGCTGCTCGACCCCGCTGGCCTGCGCGACGGGCTGGAGGTCTGGCTGGCCGGGAACGCGGTTATGAAGCGCACGTTCCGCGCTTCCGCCACCATCGCCGGGCTGATCGAACGCAATCTGCCGCAGGCCCGCAAATCCGGACGGCAGGCGACATTTTCCAGCGACATCCTCTACGACACCCTGTCGAAATACGACCCCGACCACCTGATGCTACAGATCACGCGGGAAGAGGCGATGCGCGGGCTGGTCGATTTTGGGCGGATCGAAGAGATGCTGGCGCGCACCGCCGGGCGCGTCGATCATCTGAAGCTGGATCGCGTCACGCCACTCGCGGCACCCTTGTTCCTGGAGGTCGGTCGCATTCCCGTAACCGGTGCAGCACAGGACCGCCTGCTGGCCGAGGCGGCGGCGGAACTGATGGAAAACGCCGGATTGTCCGGGACCTAGACTTGCCTTTTTACGGATTTAGGATCAGTGAACAAAGAATGAACGCGCATGTTGTCAGCCTCGCCGGAGAAACGTTGCACGCCCTGCCGTCGGGGGCGCTTCATATCCCCGCGCATGGCGCGCTTTGTGTTTCGGACCTGCATCTGGGAAAATCCGACCGGATCGCCCGCCGGTCAGGCACACTGATCCCGCCCTATGAAAACGTGGCGACGCTCGACAAACTGTCCGACGATATTGCCGCGCGTCAGCCGCAGACGGTCATCTGTCTGGGCGACAGCTTTGACGATCTCGATGCCGCGATGGCGCTGCCCGACACGGTGCGCGATGCGCTGATCCGACTTCAGGCCGGGCGTCGCTGGATCTGGATCGAGGGCAACCACGACCCCGGGCCGGTGGACCTGGGTGGCACACATCTGGCGAGCCATCAACTTGGGCCGCTGATGTTCCGCCATATCGCGACCAAGGACACCGCAGAGATATCGGGACATTACCACCCGAAATACGGCTTGCCCGGGACGGGCCGGCAACGCGCCTGTTTCCTGTACGACAGCGACCGACTGATCATGCCGGCCTACGGGGCCTACACAGGCGGGCTGGATGCACGGCACCCGGCAGTGCGTGATCTGTTCGCGGCAAAGGCGATCGCGGTGCTGACAGGTGCGCGCGCTATTGCGGTGCCTGTGCCGGTGACCGCGCCTGCGCCAAGGCCGAGATAACTTCCGGCTTCTGGCGCCGGCTGACGGGGATGTGCGTGCCGCATTTCAGCACGACCATGTCACGCTGACCATCGCGCATCATCTGGGTCATCTGGCTTTGCGCGACCCAGTGCGACCGATGCGTCAGCAGCCCCGCCGCACCGTCCATTTCGGCGACCGCGTCGGAAAACCGCATCAGCAACCGCTCTACCCGTCCATCGGTCAGATGTACATCGACGTAGTGATCGTTGACGGTCAGCCGTCCGATACGCGCAGACCCGACGTCGCCCAGCCGGGCGTAGAGACGCGGGCGCGCGGCTGTCGCAGAGGCGTGTTGCGCACCCTGAACGGCAATCAGATGTGAAAGCGCATAGACAAGCCCCGTCACGCCGCCGACCATCAAAACCGTCTGCAGGAAACCGATCGACATCGGGCGGTCGTCGAGCTGCCACGCGACGTTGATCCCATAAAGCAGCGGCGCGAAAAGAAGCGCGAAAAACAACGCGATCAGCCCCTGTTGCTTGGACGGGTCCACATCGTTCAGCCAGCGATAGACCGTGCGGCGCAGCCCCGCCAGCACGGCAATCGCAAGCACTGTCAGGCATCCCCAGTAGAGCGCGCGCGTCGGCAGGTCCAGCGCCGCGAACGTCCCGAACGGCCCGGTCATGACGATGATCAGATAGAGAACGAGGACAGTGGCACCTTCACGTATGTGATCCGGCGACTGTCCGAACCGGATCACGAGACTTTTAATATGTTTCAACCGCCAAACCCGACACGCAACCTGAATGAGATGATCAGTCTAAAATATTACGTCGCACTGATAAGGGGAAGTGGTGGCGGTTTTGCCCCTTTTACGCGATTGCGCCTTTGAGGTGACGGATCAGGCCGTCAGCCCCTCGGGTTCGGCCAGATCGTTCGCGCGGCAACAGGCGGTCACCGTATTGGCGAGCAGGCAGGCGATGGTCATCGGGCCGACACCGCCGGGCACCGGCGTGATCGCACCGGCGACGGCGGCACAGCTTTCGTAATGTGCGTCGCCCACAAGGCGGGTTTTGGGAGAGCCGTCCTCTTTCGTGCCAGCGTCAATACGGTTGATGCCCACGTCGATCACGGTAGCCCCCGATTTGATCCAGTCGCCGGGCACCATTTCGGGGCGGCCCACGGCGGCCACAACGATATCCGCGCCGCGCACCACATCGGCCAGATCCTTGGTGCGGCTGTGGGCGATCGTTACGGTGCAGCTGTCGTTCAGCAGCAGTTGTGCCATCGGCTTGCCCACGATGTTGGAGCGGCCAACAACAACGGCGTTCATGCCTGACAGGCTGCCGTGATGGTCACGCAGCATCATCAGGCACCCCAGCGGCGTGCAGGGCACCATGGATTTCTGTCCGGTGCCCAGCAGCCCGACATTGGAGATATGGAACCCGTCCACGTCCTTCGCCGGGTCGATGCTGTTGATCACCAGATCGCTGTCCAGATGATCGGGCAGCGGCAATTGAACAAGAATGCCATGCACGGTCGGGTCGGCGTTCAGATCGGCCACGACCTTCAGCAGCGCTTCTTCCGAGGTGTCGGCATCCAGTTTGTGTTCAAAGGAATTCATGCCCACTTCGATGGTCATTTTGCCCTTGGAGCGGACGTAGACCTGACTGGCGGGGTCTTCGCCCACAAGGACCACGGCGAGACCGGGGGTGATACCGTGATCGGCTTTTAGACGGGCGACATGGGTGCGGACCTTGTCGCGGACTGTTGCTGCAAAGGCTTTGCCGTCAATCACTGTGGCTGTCATGGCTGTCTTCTCTGCTGAGTCTGGAATTGTCGTGCGGGACCGCAGGCGGGGCATCGCGCGACGCCCCGCCGAAGCGGCCTAGAACAGGCCTTCGATCTGGCCGTCGGCGTTCAGGTGGATGTTCTCGGCAGACGGCACGCGGGGTAGGCCCGGCATCGTCATGATCTCACCGCAGATCACCACGACAAAACCTGCACCGGCCGACAGGCGCACCTCGCGCACCGGCACCGAATGGCCCGTGGGCGCGCCGCGACGGTCGGGGTCGGTGGTAAAGGAATACTGCGTCTTGGCCATGCAGATCGGCAGATCGCCGTAGCCCTGCTCTTCCCAGTCCTTGAGCTGGTTGCGGATTTTCTGGTCCGCCAGCACCTCGTCGGCGTGGTAGATCTTGGTGGCGATGGTCTCGATCTTCTCGAAAAGGCTCATTTCGTCGGGATAAAGCGGGGCGTAATCGCTGACGCCGCTTTCCGCGACCTCGGCCACTTTCTTCGCCAGTTCCTCGGACCCTTTGGAGCCGAACTCCCAGTGCTGCGACAGCACAGCCTCGGACCCCTGTTCCTTCACGTAGTCCTTGACCGCCTGCACCTCGGCATCGGTATCGGTCACGAAGTGGTTGATCGCCACGACGACCGGCACACCGAACTGTTTGAGGTTGCCGATGTGACGCCCAAGGTTGGCACAGCCGTTGTTCACGGCATCCACGTTTTCCGCGCCCAGATCGGCCTTGGCCACGCCGCCGTTCATCTTCATCGCGCGCACGGTGGCGACCAGCACGACGCAATCGGGTGCAAGACCCGCCTTGCGACACTTGATGTTGAGGAACTTCTCGGCACCCAGATCGGCACCGAACCCGGCCTCGGTCACGACATAATCTGCGATCTTCAGCGCGGTCGTCGTCGCGGTGACGGAGTTGCAGCCATGCGCGATGTTCGCGAACGGACCACCGTGCACGAAGGCAGGGTTGTTCTCCAGCGTCTGCACAAGGTTGGGCTGCATCGCGTCCTTGAGCAGCACGGTCATCGCGCCATCGGCCTTGATGTCACGGCAGAATACGGGGCTGCGGTCGCGGCGGTAGGCCACGATCATCCGGCCCAGACGCTCCTGCAGGTCCTTGAGGTTCTTGGCCAGACACAGGATCGCCATGACCTCGGATGCCACGGTGATGTCGAAACCCGCCTCGCGCGGGAAGCCGTTGGCGACACCCCCCAGCGACACGTTGATCTGACGCAGGGCACGGTCGTTCATGTCCAGCACACGGCGCCAGGCCACGCGGCGGATGTCGATTTCCAGCGCGTTGCCCCAGTAGATGTGGTTGTCGATCATCGCGGACAGCAGGTTGTGGGCCGATGTGATCGCGTGAAAGTCGCCCGTAAAGTGCAGGTTCATGTCTTCCATTGGGACAACCTGCGCCATACCGCCGCCCGCGGCCCCGCCCTTCATCCCGAAGTTCGGCCCGAGCGACGCCTCGCGAATGCAGACGGCGGCCTTCTTGCCGATCCGGTTCAGCCCGTCGCCCAGACCCACCGTCGTCGTCGTCTTGCCTTCACCGGCGGGGGTGGGGTTGATCGCGGTGACCAGCACCAGCTTGCCGTTGGGACGATCCTGCACGGAATCGATGAAGCGTTGGCTCAGCTTGGCCTTGTCATGGCCATAGGGCAGCAGATCGTCGCTGCCGATGCCCAGCTTTTCGCCGATTTCCTGGATCGGGCGTTTCTGGGCTTCGCGTGCGATTTCGATGTCGGATTTGTAGCTCATGACGATGGTTCCTTATCTGCAGCCCTGCAAAAGGCAGACCCGCCCCTGTTGATCTGGCCCTGTATCTACCGCCGCATCCCGCGGCGCGGCACGGCGATTGCGACATATTGCCCACGGGAATCGTCGGTGACGGAAAATCGACCGTCAGGTGTCGCTGTCCGCCAGCCACGCCCGCTGATCCGGCACATGCAGCCGCAGCCGCTCGCCGACACGCATCCGGCCTTCCCGCTCGACCCAGGCGGTCACGCCGCGCCGCCCCTTGGCCGCGGCCTTGAAGGCCTTGCCATGGCCGGGGTGCGGCCCCTCGATTTCGCGACCCGGCAGGTTGCACGGGCGGTTTTCCATGTCGATCACGATGGTGGACCCGTCCGCCGCCTGCAGCCGCGCCGATGGCGGCAGATGGGTAAAGTCCGGGATGCCGCGCACCACCAGCGTCGCCCCCAGCAGCCCCGGGTCAAGCGTGTCCAGCCCGCAGTCGGCGGCGATCACGTCGATTTCTTCCTGTGACAGCACGGACAGTTGCCGCACATTGCGGATCTCGGTCCCCTCGGGCCATTGCGATGTCACACGCACACAGGAAGGGCGGGTCAACCCGCTGTGCGCCTCTCCCACAGCGCCGGCATAGGTCAGCACCAGTTCGTCCGCCGCCTGCGATTGCAGCCCGGTATCGGGCGACACCACGCCGACCCACGTAATTTCCCCGTAGATATCGGTCGGTTTCAATGCGGGCATGGCGCGATCCTCGGCTGCGGTTTCGGTCGCATTTTGGTCAGGTCGCACGCCGGTTGCAATGGTGCCGGAACGCAAAGAGCCCCGGCTCTGCCGGGGCTCCTCGTATCGCGTCAATCCGCACTTACGCCGGATCAGGCTCCATACCACCATCCGACGGCTTGGGCTTTTTCGTCTTGGTCTTGGGGATCGCGGTGACGTTCGGCGCGTTTCCGGTGCCGGATTCGTCCTCGTCATCCTCATCCACGAAAGGCGGCTCACCCCGGATCACACGGTTGATCTCGGCACCCGTCAAGGTCTCGTATTCCAGCAGACCCTGCGCCAGACGCTCGAACTCCTCGTTCTTTTCCTTGAGGATCTTCGCCGCGGTCTCATAGCCCTCGTCGATGATGCGCTTTACTTCCGCCTCGATCAGCTCTTTCGTCGCCGCGGAGACAGAGAAACCGCCCGCACCGCCGTTGGCCTGATAGCCGGCCGCCGCCTCCTGATAGTCGATGTTGCCGACCTTGTCGGACATGCCGTAACGCATGACCATCGCGCGCGCCAACTGGCTGGCCTGCATGATGTCGCCGACGGGGCCGGAGGACACCTCGTCGGGGCCGTATTTCAGGATTTCCGCCGCCTTGCCCGCCATGGTCATGGCGATACGCTGTTCGGC
Organism: Yoonia sp. KMU-150; assembly: GCF_056858355.1. Classification (NCBI taxonomy): domain Bacteria; kingdom Pseudomonadati; phylum Pseudomonadota; class Alphaproteobacteria; order Rhodobacterales; family Paracoccaceae; genus Yoonia; species Yoonia sp. KMU-150. Next base: position 431,198 of record NZ_JBXEQF010000002.1, on the reverse strand, counting down.
CTCGTCCTTGAACATCTGCAGCTTGTCCATTTCCGGCAGGCTCATCACCATGCCCAACGCTCCGCCGCGCGGAATGATCGTGGCCTTATAAACCGGGTCGCACTTGGGCAGGTTGATACCCACGATGGCATGACCTGCCTCGTGATAGGCGGTCTTTTCCTTCTGCTCCTGCGTCAGGACCATCGACCGGCGTTCGGCACCCATCAGGATCTTGTCCTTGGCCTGCTCGAAATCGAGCATCGCCACGAAACGCCGTCCGACACGCGCCGCCGTCAGCGCCGCCTCGTTCACGAGGTTGGCAAGGTCCGCACCGGAAAAGCCGGGCGTGCCGCGCGCGATGATCCGCAGGTCGACATCGGGGCCGAGCGGGGTTTTGCGGGCGTGTACGCCAAGGATCTTCTCGCGGCCCTTGATGTCGGGGTTGCCCACCGAAACCTGCCGGTCGAAGCGACCGGGGCGCAGCAATGCGGGGTCCAGCACGTCCTTGCGGTTGGTCGCGGCGATGATGATCACGCCTTCGTTCGACTCAAAGCCGTCCATTTCGACCAGCAACTGGTTCAGCGTCTGCTCGCGCTCATCGTTGCCGCCGCCCATGCCGACGCCACGCGCACGGCCCACGGCGTCGATCTCGTCGATAAAGACGATGCAGGGCGCGTTCTTTTTCGCCTGCTCGAACATATCACGCACGCGGCTCGCACCCACACCCACGAACATTTCCACGAAATCGGAACCGGAGATAGTAAAGAAGGGCACACCCGCCTCACCCGCAATCGCGCGCGCAAGCAACGTCTTACCCGTCCCCGGAGGGCCTTCGAGCAGCGCGCCCTTGGGGATCTTGCCGCCCAGCCGCGAGAATTTCTGCGGATTGCGCAGGAATTCGACGATCTCTTCCAGTTCTTCCTTGGCCTCGTCGATGCCGGCCACGTCGTCAAAGGTCACGCGGCCATGCTTTTCGGTCAGCAACTTGGCCTTGGACTTGCCAAAACCCATCGCCCCGCCTTTGCCGCCGCCCTGCATCCGGTTCATGAAATAAATCCAGACACCGATCAGCAACAGGAAGGGCAGCAAGGACACAAGAAACGACTGGAACAACGATGTTTCCTGGCTTCGCGCCTCGACCGGGATTTCGTTTGCGATGAGCATGTCGGTCACGGCGGCATCCTGCGGGATCACGGCGACGTATTCGCGCCCGTCGGTCCCAAGATAGCGAACCTGTTCACCATCGAGCACGACCTGGCGGACAGCGTCATTGTCCACAGCGGCCACAAACTCGGAATAGCTTTTCGTGTTCGAACCGGCGGCCCCGCCGTCACCGCTGAACAGTTCGAACAGCGCAAGGACCAGCAGGAACAGGACGACCCAGAAAACGATATTGCGTGCGTTGCCCAAGGGGGAACTCCTTTGAAACAGGAAAACAGCGCGGCTACGGCGCACTGTGCGTTGCGTTTAAAATAGAGGCTCGCCCCCGATCTTCAATGCGAAAGCGCGGAAGTGTGGAAATCCGCGACAATCCGCGCCGACCAGCCGTTTTTGTATCCAGCGACGGGGGCGGCGATAAGCGTATCGCCGTCGAAAACCGCGGGACTGGCCAGAAGGGATAGGCGGGGCAAGCCGGTCGCGCGCCATGCAGGAACGCGTTGGATGTTTTCGCCCAAAGCGCGGAGGGTCAGACCGGGCGGAATAGCCCGCCCCGCATCGACGGGTGTGATCTGCCATCGCCTATCCCAGATAATTCCGGCCTCGTCGCCGTCGGTGATATGCGTATCGACAACCGCACCCACCTCGCGGATCAGCCGCGCACCACCGTTTTCCGGGATCAGGACAACTCCGTTCAACGTCCGCTGTTCGCCGCGCAACACCGCGTCCGCCGCGTCCGTCAATGCCTGAAAGCGAGGGCGATAGACGGTTCCGCCGATCCACTGCAAAGCCGCGGCCAGCACCCGGCCGGGCGTATCTGAGCCGCTAAGGCGCAACGCCGATGCGTCGAGGATCAGATCGCCCACCATTTCGGTCACGTGCCGCGCCGCAAACGTGCGCGCCGCTGCCCAAAGGCTGTATCGGGCGCGCGCCATGTGATCGCCCGTAGCGATCAGCCTGTCGGACGTGAGGCCAAGCTGCGCCAGTTTGTCCATCATCTGCCGTATCTTTACGCGGTCAAAGCGCGGATCGTCGTTCGACGGATCTTCGGCCCACGTGATCCTTTCCAACCGCAGAAAGTCGCGCAAGTCCGCACGTGTCTCTTGGATCAAAGGCCGCAGGGCCAGGCCGTCCTGCCCGATCTCATCCATGCCCGCCAGCCCGTCCACACCCGACCCGCGCGCGAGCCGCATCAGGATCGTCTCCGCCTGATCGTCGGCAGTGTGCCCGTAAAGAACTTGGCCGACTTTCTGTGCGGCGGCCCATTCCGCGATCAGCCGGTGCCGGGCCTGTCGCGCAGCATCCTGCAGGTTACCGGTGCCGTCCCACCCGTCCCATGCCAGCACATGATGCGGCACGTGCCGCGCCTGACAGTAGGCCGCGACCATCGCAACCTCGTCCGAAGTGTCGCGCAATCCGTGATCGACCGTGATGGCGCTGACCATGACGCCCCGCGCCTTGGCCCATTCCTGCGCCAGATGGAGCAGCGCCATACTGTCGCCGCCGCCGGACACGGCGACGCCGATGTGCTGTGGGTCGCTCTCACGGATTAGGGCAGCAAGACGGGCGGCGAAACGGGCGGTCAGCGCCGCCTTTACTGGCATCCCAGATTGGCCATCGCGCTGCGCGCCTGCGCCTCTGCCGGGTGACCGGGAAAACGGATACCGACCTCCGCCAATGTCACGCAGGCATCCGCCGCCTGCCCGATCTGCCCCAGCGAAAAGCCCAGCTTATAGAGCGCCTCGGGCGCTTTTTCGCCCTGCGGGTTGCTCGAAAACGCTTCCAGATAGGCGCGCGCGGCGTTCGTCGTCTCGCCCAGCCCTTCCAGCGCCTCGCCGCGCATGAACGCAGCCTCCTGCGCTAGCGGCGATCCGGGGTAGGTCGTGCCAAAGGCCGCAAGGAGGTCAGCGGCGCCGCGAAAGTCACCGGATGCGAGCGCCTCCTGCGCCCGCGTGAAATCGCTTTGCTCGCCGACGGCCAAAGCCGGGCCATCTGTTGAAGGGGCCGGTTCCGCCGCAGGCACATCCGCGCCGTTGTCGACACCGCCCAAACTGGGGGTATCGCCCAAGAGGCCGATGTCGCAACCCTCTTCCAACTCGCACAGGCGGAATTCCAGATCGCCGATCCGGTTGGTGCCGTCCACGGTGATCCGGTTCACGCGAAACTCCAGTTCCTCGGTCTTGGATGTCAGGCGCTGCAACTCCGCCTCGATCGCGTTCAGGCGTTCCAGCGGGGTATTGCCGACGGTGCCGGTCGTCAGGCCACCGGTGGTCGACAGTTCGGTGCGCAGGCGCTGGATATCCACATAAAGGATCGACAGTTGCTGGCGGATGTCGGCCAGCGTCTCGGCGGATTGCGCTGGAACGGCCACGGGGGCAGCCAATGCCACCCCCATCGCCGCGATTTGCAGATAACGTCGCAACATCACAAATACCCTAGCTGAGCGCGCCGACCGAGATGATCGTCACGGCGCGGCGGTTCTGCCGGTAACAGCTTTCCTCGGCGCAAACCTCGATCGGGCGTTCCTTGCCGTAGCTCACGGTTTGCAGCCGGCCCGATGGCACACCCTTGGAAATAAGATATTCGCGCACGGCGTTGGCCCGGCGCGCACCAAGCGCCAGGTTGTATTCGCGTGTGCCCTGTTCGTCCGCATGTCCTTCGACGATGGCGCGATAATCGGCGTTGGTCTGCAACCAGCGCGCCTGCCCGTCCAGCGTCGCCTGCCCGGCTGCGGTGAGCGTGGAGCTGTCGACCTCGAACAACACGCGGTCGCCGATGGTCTGGCTGAAATACTGCGGGCTGGTGGGGTCATTGGCCCCGGTCAGCGGTGGCGGCGTCACCTGGGTGTTCGCATTGGGGTCGGCCCCGGTGCCCTGCCCACCAAAACGATCGGGGTTTGTGCAGGCCGCCGTGGCCATCAAAAGCAGGACGAGGCCAAATTTCCGAATAAGGTTCATGTGTCAGTTTCCTGTTCTTCTTGTGCTCTGTCCCGCGCACCCTAGCATGGTGCGCGGAACAGGGGAATTCACCTTGCGTTACGGTTGCAACGGTCCCCAGGACGGGTCGGACGCACCACCGTCGACGGACACGGGCTTGAGATTGCGACCGGAAATATCGACCGAATAAAGCGACGACGTGCCCGTCGCCCCAAGCGTTTCGCGCATGAACATGATGACCCGGCCATTTGGCGACCACGTCGGGCTTTCGTCCAATTGACTGGCCGTCAGCAGGCGTTCCTCGCTGCCGTCGGTGCGCATGACGCCGATATGAAACCGGCCCGCGTTCTGCTTTGTAAAGGCGACCAGATCGCCACGCGGCGACCAGACCGGCGTGCCGTAACGCCCTTCGCCGAAGGAAATCCGCCGCGCCTCGCCACCGCCTGCGGGCATGATGTAGAGCTGCTGGGTGCCGGACCGGTCGCTTTCGAACACGATCTGGCCGCCGTCAGGGCTGAAGCTGGGCGCGGTTTCAATGCTGGGTGCCTCTGTCAGGCGGGTGTGCTGGCCGCTCGCCAGATCGGTGCGCCAGATATCGGTGTTGCCGCCGTTCGACAGGCTGTAGATCACCTGACTGCCATCGCGCGAAAACCGGGGGCTGAAGGCCATTTCGCCCGGTGCCGTTTCAAGCTGCCGCCGTCCGACCGACGCGACATCCAGCACGTTGATCCGCGGAAAGCCGCTCTCGTAACTGGTGTAAAGCACGCGGTCGCCTGTGGGGCTGAAGCGCGGTGCCAGCACGAGCGACGCGCTGTCGGTCAGGTACTGCACATTGGCGCCGTCGTAATCCATCACGGCCAGTCGCTTCTGTCGGTTGTCCTTGGGGCCGGTTTCGCCGACGAAGACGACACGGCTGTCGAAATAACCGCCCTCGCCCGTGATCCGGCTGTAAACCACATCGGCGACTTTATGCGCCATGCGCCGCCAGCCCGATACCGTGCCGACAAGCTGTTGCCCGTCGCCCAGTTCCGCGCCGGAGAATACATCATAAAGCCGGAATTTCACCACAAGCTGATCGCCGTTCACCGTGACGGCACCGGTCACCAGCGCCTGCGCGTTGATCGCGCGCCAGTCGGCATAGGCGACGGTCTGGGTGAAACTATCCACGCCGCTGATAAAGGCGGACGGCGGGATTTCGCGGAACAGGCCGGTGCCGGTCAGATCCTGCGACACCAGCCGGGTGATGTCGGCAGCGACCTGTGTCGCGGCCTCGTTCTCGGCCTCGAACACGGGGGCTGCGAAAGGCAGCGGCTCGATCACACCGTCGGTGATGGTCAGCCGCAACGGCCCCGATTGCGCCTGTGCCGCCACCGGCGACAAAAAGAGAAGCGTGAGCAATAGGGTCAGTGCGCGTATCATTGTCAGCCTCATCGTCGTGTTCACCATCCTGTTTACCCGGATTCATCCGGCTTTTACCTCTGTCTGGCAATCCGCAAAGGGGAATTTCGCGCCCCAAGCGACTGATTGCCGAATATCAATGCCCTGCAGGCTCTGCAGGATCGAATACCAAATGTATCGTGCGCCAAACCACATAGTCCGCAATCGGCAAATCGAAACCGTCCTGGCCGCAACGCAGGATCGCACGCCTTGCCGATTGGTAGGCGGCGTCGATCGCGGCCGTTGTTTCGCCATGCGCGGTGATCAGGCGCGTATCGCCGATCACCTTGCCCTTCCGATCCAGATCGAAGCCCACGATCACCGCGGCACCGGTGCTCTCGGCAAGGTTCCAGCAGGGCAGGATCGCGGCATGCACGGTGCGCCCGAAAACATCTTCATGTGCCGCGACCGGGATCGTCCATCCGACGCAGCCGATGACGAGGGCAAGACGAAGCCCTGCACGCAAACCTACCATGTCCTCATCCCCGATGGATCGAAGGTGATGATCACGTCTTTCCATTGCCCGTATTTCTCGGGCGGCAGGTCATAACCCGATGCCCCCTGACACCTCAAAATCGCACGCCGCGCAGCCTGGAAGGCAACGTCCGTCGCTGCCGTCTCGCCCTCTGCCGACACCAGCCTGACATCGCCCGTAACCTTGCCGCCCTGATCGAGGCTGAACGCCACTTCCACCCGGACCCGCGCCGCCATGGAGCCGGGATCGACGTTCCAGCAATTGTTTACGGCGACGCGAAAGCCGTCCTTCTCCGATCCGGTCATCGGCGGGCCCTGCGGCACGTTGGCGCTGCTGGCGGCGCTCGTCGCGGCCTCCAGTGCAGCGGCGACGGCGGGGTCGGTCGCGTCGTCGCTGGCGGCAGTTTCCGTTTCCTCCGCCGGTGGTTCTTCCGTCGCAGGGGCCGGTGTCGGGCGGTTCGGGCGCGCGGCAGGGCGCAGCGACGTCTCGACCGCACCTGACGGTGCCACATCCTCCGGCACGATGGCTGTCGCGCTGTCCTCGGGTGCGGCAGCCTCTGCCGGTTCCTCCACCACGGGCGCATCCTCTGCGGCGAGCGGCGCGGTCTCCTCCTGCACGGTGGCGGCAGTGTCGGCATCCGGTGGCGGCGGTGCTGTTGGGGTTGCCGTCACCCGGTCCGACGGTGCCTCCTGCGGGGTATCCGACGGCGGCAGATCAGGCTCCCCCACCGGCGGGGCGACCGGGGCGGTCACATCCACCGCCACATCCGCCGGATCGTCAGGCAGTGCGGGTTGCTCGGGCGGTGGTGCCTCCTCTGCCGGTGCGGTCACCGGGTCGGGGCGCGGTTGCGGGACCGGCGAGGTCTCGACCTCGGTAGGTGATGGGGCCACGTCTTCGGCGGGCGGCACCGGCGTATCCGGCCCGTCGGTGGACGGGTCGGGCGTCGTGGCGGCGACCAATGCCGCGTATTCCTCGCCCGAAACGACCGACACTTCGCTGATCTCGAACGGCAGCGGCTCTGCGTCAAGCCCCCAGCCCAACAGCAGCCAGCCGATCAGGCCGACATGGCCCACCGCCGAGATATAGGTGCCGGGCGTCTGCATCGCGTCAGTTGCCCAACGCCTCGCCCGGCAAGGCGATGTCCGTCACAAGCCCGATATTGGAAAAGCCACCGGCGTTCAGCGCGCCCATGATCTCGGCCACGGTGTTCCAGTCGTTGGCCCCGTCCGCGCGCAGGAATATCCGGTCGCTGCTGCGTTCGGCGGCAATCGCCTGCAACTTGCCGATCAGCTCGTCAGGTGCAGTGACGGTGTTCTGGATCTGGATTTCGCCGCCAGCGGTGATCGTCACCGTCAACGGCTCCTCCTCATCCGTCGGCAGGGCGTTTGCGGCGGTCTTGGGCAGTTCTACCGGCACGCCGACCGTCAATAGCGGGGCCGCGACCATGAAGATGATCAGCAGCACCAGCATCACGTCGACGAAGGGCGTGACGTTGATCTCCGACATCGGCTGCGAGCGGCGCGCGCGGCGGCGCTGCCTGCGCCCGCCACCATCGCTCGATTTCATGACACCCGCACCCATGGCTAGCTGTCCAGCTGACGCGACAGGATGGTCGCGAATTCATCGGCAAAGGCTTCGTAGCCCGCGACGATGCGGTCACTGTCCGCCGACAGCTTGTTGTAGAAAATGACGGCGGGGATAGCGGCCAGAAGGCCAAGCCCGGTGGCCAGCAGCGCCTCGGCGATGCCCGGTGCCACGACGGCCAGGTTGGTGTTCTGCGCCTCCGCAATCTCGATAAAAGCGTTCATGATGCCCCAGACCGTGCCGAACAGTCCGACAAACGGGGCCGTCGATCCAACCGTCGCCAGCACCGGCAACCCACGCTGCAGGCGCGCGGCCTCCTTCGCGATGGCCACGTCCATGGATCGGTCGATCCGCGCCTGCGCGCCCGCGATCAACCCGCCGTCCTGCCGGTGCGACCGACGCCATTCCAGCATGCCTGCGGCAAAAATCTTCTGACTTTGCCCCTTGGGCGATGTGCCGATCTGGTCGAACAGCCCGTCCAGCGGCTCGCCCGACCAGAAGGCCGCGTCGAAACGGGCCGCCTCGCGCCGGGCGCGGCGATACTGGATGATCTTGTCGATGATCACGGCCCAGCACCACACGGATGCGGCGATCAGCATGATGATCACCAGTTTCACGGTGATAGTGGCGCGGGCGAACAAGGCCCACATTGTGAATTCGTGTGCTGCTTCCATATGCCTGCTCTTTGATCCGGCCCGATTGTGGGCTCTGATTGCGCAGGAGCCTAGCCCAACCGCTTGGGGAAATCCAACCAATCCCGCGTGAGGGCGGCGAAAACCTAGCCCGGTTTTCGGCGAAGTTCCGCCGGCAGCCGCGTCGGCCTGCCATCCACCGTCATGCAAACGGCGGTCACGATGGCGCGAAACAGCACGGTATCACCCCGGCGCACCTCCTGCGTGAAAACCCAGCGCACGGGTGATGCGGCGCGATGCGTCGTCACCACCTCCAGCGCATCGTCGATCCGGGCCGGTGCCAGATAGTCCGCCTCCACCCGGGTGACGACGAAAACGATCCCCGCGTCCCGCATCGCGCGCTGGTCCATCCCCAGTTCACGCACGAGTTCCGACCGGCCCCGCTCGATATACTTCAGATAGTTGGCGTAATAGACGATCCCCGCCATGTCGGTGTCTTCGTAATAGACGCGCACAGGCAGGCGATGGGTCATTGCACCCGCTCCATCCGGGCCGCCAGCCGCAGCGCGTGGCTCGCGTCATCCGCGACTGCCGGCATCACCGGGTCATAGGCCGCACGGATCACCGCCGCCACGTCCGGGCGCAGTACCGTGTTGCCGTTCACGAGCGCCAGGGGCGGTTTGTCGTCGAACGCCGTGTCGGACCACAGCAAGATCGTCTGCACCGCCTGTGACAGCGCCAGCGTATCCGCGCCGACCGCTTGCAGGTTCTCGTCCATACGAATGAACACGAAAGCCGCGCGGATCGCCCGCCGGTCGTCGAACCGGAATATCCGGTACTGGTTGGCGTCGGCCCGTTTCAGCCGCCCGACAAGCGGGCCAAGGTCCGGCACCAGCTTTTCCAGATGCGGCACCTCCGGCAACTCGTCCCAATCCTGACAGAAGAACACCATCAGGTTGGCACCCAGTTCGGCATCCGTCTCGGCCATCCTGTGCCGGGCCAGCGTCACGACCGCCTCGAACGCGCCCTTGAAGACGGACAGGGTTTTCTCGTCCACGCCGAACACGACCGGCACGATGGGTCGCCCCCAGCGCGCGCACAGATACCGCCCGTCTGCGCGCGTAAAGAAACCGGCTATCTCGTCACTCGTCATTATCTTGCCCCAAATACTCCCGCCGGAGGCATCCTCCGTTTCAAGCAAACAGATCGTCCTGCCCTTTGGGCGGGTCGATCCCCAGGTGCCGCCACGCCGCCTGCGCCAGCATCCGCCCGCGCGGGGTGCGCTGGATCAGCCCCTTCTGCAGCAGATACGGCTCGATCACGTCCTCCAAGCTGTCGCGGCTTTCGGACAGCGCCGCCGACATCGTCTCGATCCCGACCGGCCCGCCACCATAGCTTTCCGCGATCAGGCGCAGATAGCGCCGGTCGGCATTGTCCAGCCCCAGATGATCCACGCCCAGCCGCGTCAGCGCCATGTCGGCAATCGCCTGCGTGACCGTACCATCACCCTCGACCACGGCGAAATCCACGACCCGCCGCAACAGCCGCCCTGCGATGCGCGGCGTGCCGCGTGCGCGTTTCGCAATCTCGCGCGCACCCAGATCGGCGGCGGGTGCTCCCATCAGCCGCGCGCCGCGGGTGACGATCTCGTGCAACTCGTCCTCGGTATAGAACTCCAGCCGGGTGGGAATCCCGAAGCGATCGCGCAGCGGGGTCGTCAGCAAGCCCATCCGCGTCGTGGCGCCCACCAGCGTGAACGGCTGCAATTCGATCCGCACGGTGCGCGCGGCGGGGCCTTCACCAATCACCAGATCAAGCTCGAAATCCTCCAGCGCCGGGTAAAGCACCTCTTCCACCGCCGGATTCAGCCGGTGAATCTCGTCGATGAACAGCACGTCGCGGGCTTCCAGATTGGTCAGGATCGCGGCAAGATCGCCCGCCTTGGCCAGCACCGGCCCGGATGTCATGCGGAAATTTACGCCCAACTCCCGCGCCATGATCTGCGCCAGCGTTGTCTTCCCCAATCCGGGGGGCCCGTGAAACAGCGCGTGGTCCATCGCCTCGCCACGCCTGCGTGCACTTTCTATGAATACCTTGAGGTTCGCCCGCGCCTGCCGCTGCCCGATGAACTCATCCAGCGTCTGTGGCCTGAGCGCGCGGTCCGCATCTTCCGGCTGGCGGTCGGGCCGCAGGGTGGGGTCAGGTTCTTGCACAGGCCATCTCTACCCCTTCGGGGCCAGCAGCTTCAAGGCTGCGCGGATCAGGCCCGACGTGTCCAGCGCCGGATCGTTACCCAGCGCCTCTGCCACGGCACCCGCCGCATCGCCGGGGGCGTAGCCGAGGTTGCCAAGCGCAGACAGCGCCTCTGACTGTGCGGGGTTGGCCCGGACGGCCGCCGGGCGTTTGCGGGCAGGCGTGGCATCCTCGATCACCGAGTCGCCGGTCGCTTCGGCCAATGTGCCGCCCATCGCCATCACGCCAGGGGCCTTGTCTTTCAATTCGATGATCACGCGCTGCGCGGTCTTCGGTCCCACACCTTTGGCCTTGGCCACAGCACTCCAATCGCCCAGCGCAATCGCGCGGCTGACCCCGTCGTCACCCAGCGTGCCCAGAATCGCCATCGACGCCTTCGCCCCGATCCCCTGCACCGACATCAGCAGACGATGCCATTCCTTTTCCACCAGCGTGGTGAAACCGAACAGCTGCAAGTTGTCCTCGCGCACCAGCAGATCGGTATAAAGTGCCACCGCCTCGCCCGGCCCCGGCAATCCGGCCATCACCCGGTCGGACACATACACGACGTAACCCACGCCGCGCACGTCGATCAGCACGTGGTCCGCCGCGCGGTAGTCCAGCACACCGGCAATCTTGCCGATCATGACGCGGCCCGCGCGATGGCGCGGCTCAGATGACCGGCGGATTGCATGTGGTGCGCGTGACAGATCGCGATGGCAAGCGCGTCGGCGGCATCCGGCCCGGCGATCACCACGCCCGGCAACTGGATCTTCACCATGTGGTCGATCTGCGCCTTGGCCGCGTGGCCCACACCCACCACCGTCTTTTTCACCGCGTTGGGGGCGTATTCGCCGATCGCGATCCCGGCCTGCGCCGGCACCAGCAGGGCGATCCCCCGCGCCTGTCCCAGTTTCAAGGTGCCGACCGCATCCTTGTTCACGAAGGTCTGCTCGACGGCCGCCGTGTTCGGCTGAAACCGGTGCATGACGTCCGAAAGCTGTTCATAGAGCGACAGAAGACGCGGGGCGAGGTCACCGCTCTGCGACTGACAGACCCCGTTGCCGACATGGCGCAACCGCGCGCCGTCGACATCAATGATACCCCAGCCCATGTTCCGCAGGCCGGGATCGATTCCCAAAACACGCATCTGCCGCCCTCTTTGCAACGCCACTTTCGGGCGGTTTTACCCGCGTTAGCACAAAAGGCGAACAAACGCAAAGCGCTTTGGTTCGGTGCGGCTGACGGACGTGACGCCACGTCGGCGGCTGACGCAGCACGACCGGACAAACACCCTATCGGTCAATAAATTGAAATTTATATGATTTTCAGAAGAACTGCCGAAAAATGAGGCATGTTATGAACGCATATCTCATATGCCGAAAATCCCCCTAGTCCACCGTGAATGGCCCGACTATCTGCCGTGTATCAATGACACGCTGCGCCGCAGCATACACCTCAAGGAACGCCCCCATGGCCGCTTTTGACACCACCCGCCCACTCGCCGCCGCATCCGGCACCGGCTTTGCAGCTTTCATTTCCAACGCCTTCGGTGCGCTGGCCGCCTGGAATGACGCGCGTGTGACGCGCAAATCCCTCTCCGCGCTGTCCGCGCGCGAACTGGAAGACATCGGCCTGTGCCACGCCGACATCGAAGCCGTCGCGACCCGCGCCCTGCGCTGAGCACCACGCCCGGGGCGACGGGCTTCTCCCACCCGTCCGCACCGCGCAAAAGGCCACGCCGCAAACACGCGGCGTGGCCTTTTTTGCTGCCGGAAAATGCCTCGCGCCATGCGCGCCGGAGCAGACCGGCGCGACACAGCCCGAATGCGCGGTCAGCGGATGATTTCGCGGATCAGATCGCCCACGATCACCGTCGCCGGATCGGCGGCCATCAGCCAGGCACCCGCCTGTTCGATGAACGATCCGTCGGCCAGTGCGGCGACGCGCTCGTTATAGCTTTGCGCGCCCAGGTCGGCATAGACATACCCCTTGAAGACGAACATCGCACACAGCACCATAAGCAGGCCGCGGAGCGGAAAACGCGGGTTGTAGATGCGGGGATGCGCCGTGATCAGGCCATCACGGTTCAGCTTGTGGGACACACCATGCACCATGCGGTTGTGACGACGCACAATCCGGCGCAGGCGCTTGTTGAATGGGACGTTGGCAGAAATCGCCATGGCAGCACCTCGAATGAAGCCCCCACTTCACGGTGTCCAAATTCTCTCCGAAATGTGGCGAAAGTTGGGCAGACGCCTCAAAACCACCTAAAAATAAAGAGAATACGGCCTCATTTCACTAGCGTCAGCGTCGTCCACTCAACAATTTCGTCGCGGTGCAACAGACTGTATCCGTTTTCGCGATAAACGCCGATCACCTCGTCGGCCTGCGTGTTCAGGATACCGGATAGAATCACATGGCCGCCCGGTGCCGTGGCCGCAGACATATCCGGTGCTAGCCCGATCAGGGGTCCTTTCAGGATGTTGGCGAAGACCAGATCATAGGGGCCGGCGTCATTCAGCGCAGGCGCATCGAACCCGGCGGCCACCACGCATTGCACACGGCCATTGAGCCCGTTGGCCGCGACGTTTGCCGCTGCAACGTCCACGGCCACGGGGTCGATATCGCTGGCCAGTACCACGCTGGGCACCACCTGCGCCGCCGCCATCGCAAGCACTGCCGTGCCGCAGCCCACGTCGATCACCTTGCCATCCGCAAACCCCGCATTCACCAGCCGGTCGAACGCGCGCAGGCACCCAAGGGTCGTGCCATGATGTCCGGTGCCGAATGCCATCGCGGCCTCGATCAGCAGCGGCGTGCAGCCGTCGGGCACCTTGTCCGCGTCATGCGATCCGTAGACGAAGAACCGCCCCGCGTGCACAGGTGCCAGTTCGCGTCGGACATGCGCGACCCAGTCGATATCCGGCACCTCGGATACGACGAAGGATTTGACGCCATGCACCGCCGTCAGCACCTCCAGTGCCGCAATGTCGGGCCTTTCGTCGAAATAGGCGCCGACCTCCCAAAGGCCCGATCCGTCCTCCACCTCGAACACACCGACGCCCGTGGGTTCCGGCTCCAGCGCTTCCAGCGCGTCGGCCAGAGTCAGCGCGATTTCTTCGCTCTTCATTGTGGTGAGTGCGGAATAGGATGTCATGGCGCGGCCCTTCGCGTAGTGCACCGCTGCGTTAGGCCGTGAATTCCATCAGGTCAATGCCGCGCCGCCCCTGCGCGTTGTGCCAGGCCTGCACCGCGACCTCGGCCCAGCGCTCATAGACTTCGGGACCGGGGTGAAAGCCGTCCATCGCCATATGCGCAGGCGTCAGTGGCATATCGAATGGCAGATGCACGACGCGCAGCCGTTCGGCACAGGCCCCCTGCCGGGACTTGTCCATCAGTTTCGCGCGCCAGCCCATGATGTCGCGCAGCGGGCGGCCCATCGCGGGAAATTTCTCCACCGGCGGGAATCCGGCAAGCAAAACGATCGGGTCGCCCAGTTCCCTTGCGATCAGATCGAGCAGCGCATCCGTCTCGTTCAGCCAGCGCCGTTCGGGCACAAGGTGCGTCGCATCGTTGACACCCAGCCCGATCACCACGACGTCGACCTCACCCACTTCGGCGGCGCGCAGCCGGTCGATGGTGTCGCGGGTGCGCGCGCCGATCTTGGCGACCATCCGCCATTTCACCAGCCATCCATTGTTCACCAGCCGCCGGACAAGCTGCCCTGACAGCGCCTCCTGCTGATGGTCGACGCCGACACCGGCGGCGGATGAATCGCCCAGCACCAGCACCCGCACGAGCGGCGCATCGGTATAGCCGGTAATCCCCTCGCGGGCACCGGGCGGCTCCGGCATCGACGGCGTGCGCAAGAGCGTCCAGGCGATCTGACAGGCCAGCAGCGGAAACAGCAGGATGGTCACGACCCACCAGCCCACTCGTGGCAGAATGGGCCGGTGATAGTCGGATACGCGCGGGCTAGACACCGACCCCGATGGGACAGGTCACCCCCGTCCCGCCGATGCCGCAATACCCCGCCGGGTTCTTGGCAAGATACTGCTGGTGATAGCCTTCGGCAAAATAGAATTCCGGCGCGTCCACGATCTCGGTCGTGATCGGGCCATAACCCGCCTCGGCCAGACGCGGCGCGAAGGCCTCGCGCGAGGCTTCGGCCGCCTTCTTCTGGCCGTCGGAATAGGTGTAGATGCCCGACCGGTATTGCGTGCCCATGTCGTTGCCCTGCCGCATCCCCTGCGTCGGGTCATGCCCTTCCCAGAATGTCTGCAACAGCTTGTCATAACTGATCTCGGAGGGATCGTAGATCACCCGGACAACCTCGTTATGGCCGGTTTTGCCGCTGCATACCTCTTCATAGGTCGCGTTGGGGGTATAGCCTCCGGCGTAACCCACCATCGTGGAATAGACGCCGTCCAGCTTCCAGAACATCCGCTCCACGCCCCAGAAACATCCCATCCCGAACATCGCCTCTTTCATGCCGAACGGCACGTCGGCACTCAGCGGCGTGCCCAGCACGAAATGCGTGTCTTCGGTTGGGATAGCAGTGTCGCGGCCCGGCAGGGCGGCGTCCGGTGTCACCATTTCTGACTTCGCGCGGTTCATGAAAAACATATGCGGCTCCTGTCGCTGGGGTTCCGCCAGCATATAGGTGCGAACGCGCGCCGTTCAATCGGGTTCCCGTCAGGCAGCGGGTGCCAGCAGCCGCGACTGAAACACCGTTTCATGCCCTGGCCCCGGATGGCGCGGGATCAGCAGCGCCAGCAGGAACGACACAGCAGCCATCCCCGCCGCCAGCAGGAACACACCCGCCGGCGACACCAGCCAGAGATAGCCTAGGGCGGCAGGCAGGAACACCGCCGCGATATGGTTGATCGTAAAGGCGACAGCGGCGGTAGGCGCGATATCGGCCGGGTCCGCGATCTTCTGAAAATAGGTCTTCAGCGCCAGTGCCAGCGCGAAAAAGATGTGGTCGATCACGTAAAGTACCGCCGCCAGCAGCACGCCCCAGCCGAAGTAGTAAAGCCCGCCGTAGCACAGGAACACGATCACCAGCCCGGTATATTCGAACAAGAGCGCACGCCGTTCCCCGAACAGCGTGACCAGCCGCCCCATGAGCGGCGCGAAGATCATGTTGGCGATCAGGTTGATCATGTAAAGCGCCGTGATCTCATGCACCTTGAAGCCGAATTTCTCGACCATCATGAAGCCCGCGAAGACCACGAAAATCTGCCGCCGCGCGCCCGACATGAATTGCAGCGCGTAATACAGCCAGTAGCGTTTGCGCAGCACCATGGTCTTGTTCTGCGGATTGGGGGATTCGAACTGAGGATAGGCCAGAAACGCGAAGATCGCGATGCAGGCCGTGATCCCGCCGGAAGTCATGTAGACGAAGTTGTAGCTCAGATCGAACGTCCGCCAGGTCAGCACGATCACCACATAGGCCACCAGCGTCGCCAGCGACCCCGCTGCCATCAGCCAGCCAAGCATCTGCGGCGCGCGTTTGATGTTGATCCACTGCAATTGCAGGCTCTGATTCACCGTCTCGTAGTAGTGAAATCCGATGGACGACAGCATCGTCAGTGTCAGGATACCGCCCATCGTCGGGAAATGCGCGGTCAATGCCGTTGCCACCCCCAGCATCAATAGCGACACCAGCCCCACGATCTGTTCGCGGATGAAGATGATGATCGCGATCACACCGATCGCCAGAAACCCCGGAATCTCACGCACGGTATGCAGCCAGCCGATGTCCGACCCATCGAAATCCGCCACCTCGATCACGAAGTTATTCAGAAGCGCTGACCACGTGTTGAACGCAATCGGCATCCCCACGGCCATGAGGAACAGTAGGGTGACAGGCCGCTGCCAGAACGGCAGCTGGCGGGCATCGGCAAGGCGAACAATTTTCATAATTCCAGCCATACGACGATTGATACGACTGTGCGAGAGTGAATGCATATGGACAAAATGGCCATTTTGTGCCAAATGGAGCAAAAGCACAAAGGAGCTTCGCATGGCACGCATTTCGGCCACCGAATTCAAGAACAACATCGGCAAGTTCAGCGACGTCGCCATGACCGAACCGGTGATCGTCACCAGCCACAACCGCGACCGCCTCGTGCTGCTGTCCGCCGAGGACTACAAGCGGCTCGTGGGGGATGAGACGGAGGTCGATGCCGACCGTCTGCGCCTGATCCGTGAACGGGCAGAGGTCCACCGTGATACGCTGATCGCACTGGCCGACCGGTGACGGAGCCACGCTGGTCTACCATCGCGGACGCCCTCGCCCTGCATGACGTCGCAATCGACATTGCGGGCGGGGCGAGGGGCGTGCGTGATGTTTCTCTACTTGAATCCGCCTTGGCCAGACCACGCAATCTGTTCGCTTACGGCGAAACAGATTTGTTCATGCTGGCCGCCGGTTATGCCGAGGCAGTTTCGCGGAATCATCCTTTCGTCGACGGAAACAAGCGGACGGCCTTTCTGATCGCCGATCTGTTTCTGACTGACAACGGCTTTGCACTTCACAGCGTTGCGGATGAAAGCCATGCTTCGATGATGGAAAATCTCGGTCAGGGCAAAATCAGCCGCGAAGACGCCGCCGCACATTTCCGCGCGCATGCACGCCTGATGGCGGATCAGTAGAAACTCTGCGGGTCGATATCTATCGCCATCCGCAACTCACCCTTCAGGCGAAACTGTCCCGCCCACTCCGCCAGCGCCTGTTGCAAGGGCGCGGCCTTGTCGGCCTTCACCAGTAACCGCACCCGATGCCGCCCGCGCACGCGGGCAATCGGCGCGGGGGCCGGGCCGAACACCTGCGCCCCGATCCGGCGCAAGGGCGCGTCGCGGCGGGCCATCTGCGTGCCAAGGTCGAACACCTCTTGTACGTCCGTCGAACTCAGGATGATCCCTGCCATGCGCCCGTAAGGGGGCACGCCCGCCGCCTTGCGTTCCGCTGCCTCCGCCGCCCAGAACGCCTCCTCGTCGCCTGCAAGGATTGCGCGGATCACGCCATGTTCCGGCTGGTAGGTCTGCAATAATGCCTCACCCGGCGTCTCGGCCCGCCCCGCACGCCCCGCCACCTGCCGCATCAGCTGAAACGTGCGTTCCGCCGCGCGCAGGTCGGACCCCTGTAGCCCCAGGTCCGCGTCGATAACACCCACGAGCGTCAGCAGCGGAAAATTATGCCCCTTCGCCACCAGTTGCGTGCCGATGATGATGTCTGTGCCACCCTCGGCGATCTCCGCGATATGCGCCTTCATCGCGCGGGCAGAACCGTAAAGGTCCGACGACAGCACCGCGACCCGCGCATCGGGAAACAGGGCCGTAATCTCCTCACCCATCCGCTCCACGCCCGGCCCGACGGCGCTCAGCCGGTCCTCCGCCTCACACGACGGACAAGCCGTCGGCATTGGCTTCGTCTCGCCGCACTGGTGGCACATCAGGCGTTTCAGGAACCGATGTTCCACCATCCGCGCGTCGCAGTGGTCGCAGCCGATCTGATGCCCGCAGGCGCGGCACAGCGTGATCGGCGCATAGCCGCGGCGGTTCAGGAAAATCAGCGATTGCTCGCCTTTCTCCAACCGGTCGGCAATCGCGCGTTTCAATGCGGGCGACACCCATTTGCCCCCCGGCACATCCTCGACCCGCATGTCGATGGCGGCCATTTTCGGCATCACCGCCTCGCCAAAGCGCGAGGTCAGTTCCAACCGCTTGTACTTGCCGCTTTCCACATTCGCCCAGCTTTCGAGGCTTGGCGTCGCCGACGCCAGTACCACCTGCGCCCCATTGATCGCCGCCCGCAGCACCGCCATATCGCGGGCGTTATACAGCACGCCGTCCTCCTGCTTGTAGGACGTGTCATGTTCCTCATCCACGACGATCAGGCCAAGGTTCTGGTAAGGCAGAAACAGTGCGGATCGTGCCCCCACGATCAGTTGGGCATCCCCTTGCCCGACCATGCGCCAGCAGCGGCGGCGTTCTGTCATGGTGACACCAGAATGCCACTCGGCGGGTTTCATCCCGAACCGCGCCTCCACCCGGTCGATGAACTCTCCCGACAGCGCGATCTCCGGCAACAGCACCAGCGCCTGACGACCCATGCGCAGGCATTCGGCCACCGCCTCCAGATAGACTTCCGTCTTGCCCGATCCGGTGACGCCCTTCAGCAGTGTCGTGCCATAAACATCCGACCGCAGCGCCGCGCGCAGTGCCGCTGCCCCCGCCGCCTGATCGTCGCTCAATGCCTTGCCGCCATAGTCGGGATCGAGCGTCGGATAAGGCGTATCGCGCGGCGCATCCTCTTCGCGCACGCAGCCCATCTTGGCCAATCCCTTGACGACAGATGTGCCGACGCCCGCCATCTCCGCCAGTTCTTTCAGCGTAAAGGACAGCCCGCCATAATCCCTAAGCACCTCCAGCACCTTGGTGCGGGCAGCCGTCACGCGGTCCGGCTCTGCCTCACCCAGCCTGTAAACCTTGCGCATCGCCACGCTGTCGCCCAGCCCCGGCGCGCGTGTGCCCAGCCGCAGCATCGCCGACAGCGGCGTCAGCGTGTAATCGGCGGCGCGGGTCAGGAACGTGCGCATCTCGTCCCGCATGGGCGCCACGTCCAGCACACGCATGACCGACCGCACCTTGGCATAATCAAAATCGCCCGACCCCGGCCCCCAGACCACACCGATCACTTTGCGCGGCCCCAACGGCACCTCCACGAAAGCCCCTAGGTGGCAGCCGCCCTCGGGCGCTTTGTAGTCCAGAAAACGGTCGAGCGGTTGCGTCGTCAGAACGCTGACCAGATCGCTTTCATGGAAAAATCCTGCTGTCATGTCGTCCCGGGCCCAATGCGGGTTTCCGCCCCGCGCCCTTTGAGGTAAACGCTGGTGCGACAAACGCCAACCCCGGCACATCCCATTCAACCCGGAGACCGCACATGAAGTTTTTTGTAGATACAGCCGACATCGACGCCATCAAGGAACTGCATGCCCTTGGCATGGTCGACGGTGTGACGACGAACCCCTCGCTGATCGCCAAATCCGGCCGCGACATCCTCGAAGTGACAAAGGAAATCTGCGATCTGGTCGAAGGTCCGGTCTCGGCAGAGGTCGTAGCACTCGACGCCGACACGATGCTGGCCGAGGGCCGCAAGCTGGCCAAGATCGCCGACAATATCGCCGTGAAGGTGCCGCTGACATGGGCCGGTCTGCAAACCTGCAAAAAACTGTCCGAGGAAGGCACCATGGTCAACGTGACGCTGTGCTTCTCCGCCAATCAGGCGTTGCTCGCCGCCAAGGCCGGGGCCACCTTCATCAGCCCCTTCATCGGGCGTCTGGACGACATCAACACCGACGGCCTGGAACTGATCGAGGATATCCGCACGATCTACGACAACTACGGGTTCGACACCAAGATCCTCGCCGCCTCGATCCGCTCGGCCAACCATATGTCCGAATGCGCCAAGATCGGTGCCGACGTCGCGACCGCCCCGCCGAACGTCATCAAGGCGATGGCGAACCACGTGCTGACCGACAAGGGGCTGGACGGCTTCATGGCCGATGTGAAAAAGGCCGGCATCACAATCCTCTAGCCTGCGCCAATTCGCGCGATACATGAACCTTTGGCTGTAAAACGACACAGTCAAAGGTTTTTTTGTGCCCGGACCGCAATTTTCCGGCGGCGTTTGCGGCCCCGCTCTGCTACAAACCCGCAAAACAAATCGCTTGAGCAGGCACAGGATAGACATGAGCAGCAAACCCTTGATGGACGATTCCGTCCGCGAAAAGATCATTTCCGACCCCGAAAGTCTGTTGGAAGATCAGGATATTATGCGCGCGCTCGTCGCCGCGAACGAACAGTCGATGGGTTCCAACATCGTCGATCTGCGCGGCATCGCGATGGAACGGCTGGAGGCGCGTCTGGACCGGCTGGAAGACACCCACCGCTCCGTCATCGCCGCGGCCTACGAAAACCTCGCTGGTACAAATCAGGTCCATCGCGCCGTTCTGCGCATGATGGACGCGACTAAATTTGAACTTTTCCTATCTGACCTCGCCGGAGACGTCGCCGACACGCTGCGCGTCGACGTCATGCGCCTTGTGCTGGAATCCGAGGCCGCCGCCGACGATCCCGCCGTGGGCCAGATGGGTGACGTGCTGATGATCGCGCCCGTAGGCTTTGCCGACGACTACATCACCCGCGGGCGCAACATGGCGACGCGGCAGGTCACCCTGCGCCAGACCCGGACGGAAGACGCCACGATCTACGGCGACAAGGCCGATTACATCCGCTCGGAGGCTTGCCTGAAACTCGATTTCGGCGCGGGCCGCCTGCCCGGCATGCTGGTCATGGGGTCGGAAGACCCGCACCAGTTCACGCCGCAACAGGGCACCGACCTGCTGACCTTCTTTGCGGGCGTGTTCGAGCGGGCGATGCGGCGCTGGCTGACCGCATGATCGCGCCTGCGCTGACCAATGCGCTGGCCGCCTGGTTGGACCATCAGGCGGCGCTGAACGACGCCGCCGACAACACGCTCAAGGCCTATCAGGCCGATGTGCTGGGCTTTCTGGCCTTCATGGGCAACCATCACGGTGGCCAGCAGGGGCTGGCCCCGCTGTCCCGCATCACAGTCAGCGACATGCGGGCCTGGATGGCCCACGCCCGCGCCGGTGGCGTCGGCGCGCGCACGCTGGCCCGGCAGCTGTCGGCGGTCAAATCCTTCTACCGCTGGCTGTCGGACCGCGAAGGGTTCGAGCCGACCGCGGTGCTGTCCACCCGCAGCCCGAAATTTCAAAAGAAACTCCCCCGCCCGCTGGCCCAAGACGCGGCAAGCGCCATGATCGACACGGTCGAGATGCAGGCGCGTGATCCATGGATCGCCGCCCGCGATGCCGCTGTCGTAACTATGCTCTACGGTTGCGGGCTGCGCATATCCGAAGCACTTGGTCTCACCGGCGCGTCCGTGCCGCTGCCGCAAACGCTGGTCATCACCGGCAAGGGCGGCAAGGATCGCATGGTCCCCGTGATCCCCGCCGCCCGCGATGCGGTGGCGACCTACCTGCGGCTGTGTCCGCACCCCGTCGAACCGGATGCCCCGCTGTTTCGCGGCGCGCGCGGCGGGCGGTTGAACCCGCGTGTCGTGCAGAAGGTGATGGAAAAGGCGCGCCTGCAACTGGGCCTTCCCGCCACAGCCACTCCGCATGCGATGCGCCATTCCTTCGCCACGCACCTGCTGACGGCAGGCGGAGACCTGCGCGCGATCCAGGAACTGCTGGGCCATGCCAGCCTGTCCACCACGCAGGCCTATACCGCCGTCGACACCGCCCACCTGATGGAAGTTTATGACCGGGCGCACCCCAAGGCATAACCAGCGGCGCAATCAACGCATTGCCCCACCGGTTCAATCCGGTATGTAGTCACAATGACCATTTCGCAAAAAGCCTTGCTCGTTCACCTGTTCACCGCAACCGGTGCCGTCTTCGCCATGCTGGCCATGCTGGCCGCCGTCGACGAGAAATGGTCGCTGATGTTCCTGTGGCTGGTCGTCGCCTTCTTCGTCGACGGGATCGACGGGCCGCTGGCGCGCAAATACGATGTCAAGACGAACGCGCCGGTGATCGACGGGGTGCTGCTCGACCTGATCATCGACTACCTGACCTATGTTTTCGTGCCTGCCTATGCGCTGTTCAAATCGGGCCTTCTGCCCGGCTGGACCGGCTGGGTCGCGATCATCATCATCACCTTCACCTCCGCGCTCTACTTCGCCGACAGCCGGATGAAGACCTCCGACAACTCGTTTTGGGGCTTTCCGGGCTGTTGGAACATGCTGGTGCTGGTGCTTTTCGCGCTGGCGCCCGATTTCTGGGTCTCGCTGATCCTCGTCGCGATCCTGGCCGCCGCGATGTTCTTGCCGATCAAGTTCGTGCATCCGGTGCGCACCGAACGCTGGCGCAACGTGACCCTGCCCTGCGCGCTGGCCTGGACGTTCTTTGCCGGCTGGGCGGCCTGGGTCGATTTCGACCCGGCAAGCTGGGCGCATTACGGGCTGATGTTGACCTCGATCTACCTGCTGGGCGCGGGCGCTGCACAGCAGGTGATCTACGGCGACAGGCTCTAGAGCCGCGTCAGCACCACGCCACAGACGATCAGCCCGGCCGCGACCATCTTGGTCCGGTCGATCCGGTCGCCGAAGAACAGCCAGCCCAGCAACACCGCGAACAGGATCGACGTTTCGCGCAGCGCGGCCACCAGCGCGATCGGCGCCTGCGTCATCGCCCAGACCACGATCCCGTATGCCATCAGCGATGCCGCCCCGATCCACGCGCCGCGCAGCCAATCGCGCCGGCGCGCGCGCACCGTGATCCAGCCGCGCAGGGCCACCACGGCGGGCAGGTAGAAGAACGCCGCCATCAACAACAGCCAGCCCACATAGGTGACCGGGTCGCCGCTGATCCGCGCCCCGATCCCGTCGATCAGCGTATAGCCCGCCGTGGCACAGGCCGCCCCCAGCGCATAGGGGATCAACCGGCGGCTTTCGCCCGACATGAGCGCCCCCCGCGCCATCAGCACGATCCCCGCCCCCAGCACCGCGACGCCCAGGTATTCCAGCGGTTGCACCTGATCAGGCAGCACCATCAGCCCCACGATCAGCACGATCAGCGGCGCGGACCCGCG
Source organism: Yoonia sp. KMU-150 (assembly GCF_056858355.1). Lineage (NCBI taxonomy): Bacteria > Pseudomonadati > Pseudomonadota > Alphaproteobacteria > Rhodobacterales > Paracoccaceae > Yoonia > Yoonia sp. KMU-150. Next base: position 408,075 of record NZ_JBXEQF010000002.1, on the reverse strand, counting down.
CGCCAGCGGATAGACCCGGCTCAAGTCGCCTTGCTCATAGGCGTAGGCGAGGAAAAGCTGATAGAGCATATGCACCACACCCGAGGCGATCAGCCAAGGCCAGACCTCCGCTTCGGGCCAGGGTCGCCAGACCACGACCAGCAGCCCGAACACGCCCTGCCAGACCGTCAGAATCAGCATCGCCGCCTGCTTGTTCAGGCCGGTCTTGACGCCTGCGTTCCACGCCGCATGCAGCAGCGCCGCCGCCAGCACCGCAAGGAACACCGTCAGCGTCATATCAGCAAACCCGCCGCCCCTTCCAGCTTCAGCAGCGTCACCTTTGCCTCCACCCCGCCCGCGCCGGAATAGCCGCCAAGCCCGCTCGCGCTCAGCACCCGGTGGCAAGGAATCAGGATCGCGATCGGGTTCGCCCCGCAGGCCTGCCCGATGGCCTGTGCCGGACGGTCCAGCAACTTTGCCAGATCACCGTAGGTCCGCGTTTCGCCGTAAGGGATGTCACAAAGCGCCGCGCCGAACTGTCGCTGAAATTGCGATACCTGCGGGGCCAGCGGCAGCGTAAACCGCTGCAAATCGCCGTCGAAGTAGGCTCGCAACTCTGCCCGCGCCCGGTCGAACAGCGGCCCGTCGGTCAGCGTGCCGCCCCGCCACCAGATCAACCGCGTGATCGCCCCGTCGCTGGCATCCGCGCCCAACGGGCCGACCGGGCTGTCGGTCAGGATCACCGCGCCACGTCCGCGTGGCCTGTGACGGCCATCATCGTCGCCTGCATGGTGGAGACCAGCGCCTCGCGGCCGTCCACGACGCCGTAAGCATCGCCGCGCGTCACCATCAGCGTGCGCCCGGCCTTCACGACCTCGCCGACAAAGCGAAACGCGTCGCCTCGCGCCGGCGCCAGAAAGTTTGATTTGAATTCGACCGTCAGCACCTCGGCATCTGCCGCCATAAGGGTAAACGCAGCGTAGCCGCAGGCACTGTCCAGCACGGTCGTGACGACGCCCGCGTGCAGGAACCCGTGCTGCTGCGTCAGGTCCGCGCGAAACGGCATCTCCAGCGTGACCTTGCCGGGGGCAAGGCTGGCGACGGACACGCCCAGCGTGCCCATCACCGCCTGATCGCCGAAACTCGCCCGGCAACGCGCGGCCCAATCGGGATTGCGCGGCTCCACCCGCGTCAGCCCAATGCTTCGTCGCAGCGGGCACAGACACCCGGATGCGCGTGGGTGCCGACATCGGGCAGGATCTTCCAGCAGCGCTGGCATTTGTCGCCATCCGCCTTGGCAAAGACGACGGCCACATCCGCCACGTCCTCGGACCGGAAGGCATCCGCCGGTGCCGGATCGCTACTGACCGTGATGCCCGACGTGATGCACAGATCGTCAAAGCTGACGGTCTCCAGCACCGCTGCCACTTCCGGCGTCACATGCACGAAAGGGGCCGCTTCGAGCGACGCGCCGATCACCTTGTTCGTGCGCTGCACCTCAAGGGCACCGGTCACCACACGGCGCACGCGCCGCACCACGGCCCACTTCTCGGCCAGCGCCGCATCGCGCCACGCGTCGGGCGTGTCCGGCATATCGACCAGATGCACCGAACTGTCGTCGCCGGGGAACCGCTCAAGCCAGACCTCTTCCATCGTGAATACGAGGATCGGGGCCAGCCATGTGGTCAACCGGTGGAACACGATGTCCAGCACCGTGCGCGCGGCGCGGCGGCGCAGCGTGTCGCCGTCGCAATAGAGCGCGTCCTTGCGCACGTCGAAATAGAACGCCGACAGCTCCACGGTCGCAAAAGTGAAAACCGCCTGAAAAACCCCCTGGAAATCGTAGGCGGCGTAGCCATCACGGACAGTTTTGTCCAATTCCGCCAGCCGGTGCAGCACCCAGCGCTCCAGTTCCGGCATCTCCGCCGGGTCGGTGCGGTCGGCCTCGCTATAGTCGCCCAGCGCACCCAGCAGGAACCGCATGGTGTTGCGCAACCGGCGATAGCTGTCGGCGACCCCTTTCAGGATCTCGTCCCCGATCCGCTGGTCGTTGGTATAATCCACCTGCGCCACCCACAGCCGCAGGATATCCGCGCCGTATTGGTCCGCAATCGTCTTGGGCGCGATGATGTTGCCCAGCGATTTCGACATCTTCATGCCCTTGGCGTCCAGCGTGAACCCGCAGGTCATCACCCCGCGATAGGGCGCGCGTCCGATGGTGCCGCAGCCCTGCAACAGCGACGAATGGAACCACCCGCGGTGCTGGTCGGTGCCTTCCAGATACAGGTCCGCCAGCCCGTCGTCGGACCCGTCCTCGCGGTCGCGCAGGGTAAAGGCGTGGGTCGAACCGCTATCGAACCACACATCAAGGATATCCATCACCTGATCGTAATCGTCCGGGTTCGCCGCATCGCCGATGAACCGCGCCTTCGCGCCATCGGCATACCAGGCATCCGCGCCCTCGGCCTCGAACGCGTCCACGATCCGCTTATTTACCGCCGCGTCACGCAGCAGGTAATCCGGGTCGTCATAAGCGGCACCCTTCTTGGTAAAGCATGTCAACGGCACACCCCAGGCGCGCTGCCGCGACAGCACCCAGTCGGGCCGCGCCTCGATCATCGCGTGCAGGCGGTTGCGACCTTTCTGCGGGGTCCATGTGACCAATTCGTCGATAGAGGTCAGCGCCCGTTCGCGGATCGTGGTGCCATAGGTGTCGTTGCCGTCGCCCACCGGTTTGTCGATGGCGGCGAACCACTGCGGCCGGTTCAGGCGGATCACAGGGGCCTTCGACCGCCAGCTATGCGCGTCAGAGATCGTCAGGCGCGCGCGCGCGAGAAGCGCGCCGACCTCGACCAGCTTCGCGATCACCGCCTTGTTCGCCCCGCCGGGTTTGCCGTTGGGCTTCAGGATCGCCTCGCCTGCGAAAAACGGCAGGTCCGCGCGGTAGGAACTGTCGTCAAGGATGTTGTAGGTCATCGGCAACCCGTGTTTGACCCCGATGGCATAGTCGTCGTCGCCGTGGGACGGTGCCGTATGCACGAACCCCGTGCCTGCATCGTCGGTCACATGATCGCCCGACAGCAACGGCACGTCGAAGTCCCATTCGCCCTCTGCACCCTCGGCCCCGCGCAGGGGGTGGGCGCAGCGCATCCCCTCCAACTCGCGCACGTCCACGTCACGCACACGCTCCCACATGCCGTCCTCCAGACGCGCGGCGCTTAATGTGCCGGCGGCCAGATTGTCGGCCAAAAGGAAACTGTCACCCTCGGAGACCCAGCTTTCGCCCGGTGTCGCCGTGACCTTGTAAAGGCCATAGCTGATGCCGGGGCCAAAGCAGATCGCCCGGTTCTGCGGGATCGTCCAAGGCGTGGTGGTCCAGATCACGACGCTGGCCGCCTCAAGCTCCTGAGCGGCATGGCCTGCCACGGCGGACGAGATCATGTCGCTCGGATCGACCTCCAGCGCTTTCACCGCAGGAAACTTCACCCAGATCGCATCCACCTGCCGGTCGTGGTATTCCACTTCCGCCTCGGCCAGTGCGGTCTTCTCCACCGGCGACCACATCACGGGCTTTGATCCCTGATACAACGTGCCGTTCATAAGGAACTTCTGGAACTCCTCCGCGATCACCCGCTCGGCGTGGAAATCCATCGTGAGATACGGGTTTTCCCATTTGCCGGTCACACCCAGCCGCTTGAACTCCTCGCGCTGGATATCGACCCAGCCTGCGGCGAAATCGCGGCATTCCTGCCGGAACTCCACCACGGGCACGGCATCCTTGTCGCGGCCCTTCTGGCGATACTTCTCTTCGATCTTCCATTCGATCGGCAGGCCGTGGCAATCCCAGCCGGGGATATAGCGCGCGTCGCGCCCCATCATCTGCTGGGACCGCACCACAAAATCCTTGAGTATCTTGTTCAGCGCGTGCCCGATATGCAAATGCCCGTTGGCGTAAGGCGGGCCATCGTGCAGCGTGAAGGGCGGGCGCGCATCGTCCGTGCCCTTCACCGCCGCGGCCTTGTCGCGCAGGCGGTCGTACACGCCGATGCGGTTCCAGCGGTCTAGCCAATCGGGTTCGCGTTTCGGCAGGCCCGCCCGCATCGGGAAATCGGTCTTGGGCAGGTTCAGGGTGTGTTTATAGTCGGTCTGTTCGGCGCACATCGGGGGCGTCCTTCGGCATCGGGTTCATCAAAAATGGATAGGGCGGTGCGCACACGCAGACACCTGAAGGCCCGGCTGTGACGTGACCGTTCGCGGTCAGCCAGCCGGGTGAATAATTCGTATGATCTGGATGAAGCGTGTCATTGTGCTGCGGCTTATAGGCGCGTCCGCCAAGCGGGTAAAGAGGCCCCCTTTCGCGGGATCGCTCGCCGCTATAGCCTCCGCCCGATCACGACGGAGGGCGTATGGCGCAGACACTCAACATCGGCATCGCGGGTGCGGGCATCGGCGGGCTGACAGCGGCGGCGCTGATGGCCGACAGGGGTCACCGCGTCACCGTGTTCGACCGCTTCGCCGCCCCCAAACCCGTCGGCTCCGGCCTCGTGATCCAGCCCGTGGGTCAAGCCGTGCTGGCCGAGATCGGCGCGCTGGACGCAAGCCTATCGATGGGCAACCGCGTCACGCATATGCTGGGGCACGAGGCCGACAACGGACGCCGCGTGCTCGACGTGAGGTACGACCGCGCCGACACGCCCACGCGCTTCGGCCTGGCGATCCACCGCGCGGCCCTGTTCGACGCGATTCTGCAGGCCGCACGGGCCCGCGACGTCACCCTGACGCAAAGCGCCGAGGTCACGGGCCGCGACGGCCAGCATCTGACCTTTGCCGATGGCTCTCGCAGCGAGGCGTTCGACCTGATCATCGACAGCTGCGGCGCGGGCTCGCCTCTTTCGCCGATCAAGTCCCGCGCCCTGCCCTACGGCGCGATCTGGGCCACCGTGGACTGGCCAGACACTGACCTGCCGTTGCACCGACTGTCGCAATGCTACCGCCGTGCCGACCGGATGATCGGCGCGCTGCCCATCGGCACCCTGCCCGGCGACACCACGCCAAAGGCCGCGATCTTCTGGTCTCTGCCGCAGGACAGCCACGCCGATTGGCTGAAAAACGGGCTGGCGGCATGGAAGGCCGAGGCGACGACCCTCTGGCCCGCCTTCGCGCCCTTCGCCGACCAGATCACCGACGCGGACCAGATGACCATGGCCCGCTACAGCCACGGCACGCTGTTGAAACCCTGGTCCGACGGCATCGTGCATATCGGCGACGCCGCCCACCGCGCCAGCCCGCAGCTGGGGCAAGGGGCGAACATGGCGCTGCTGGATGCGCTGGCGCTGGCCCGCGCGCTTGACGGTCACGGGCTGGACCGCGCGGCCCCGGTCTATGCGCAGGCGCGGCGCTGGCATACCTGGGTCTATCAGGCGATGAGTGCGGCCTTCACGCCGCAATACCAGTCCGACAGCCGCTTTCTGCCTGCCTTACGCGACCGCGTCCTGTTCCCCACCTCGCAGGTCTGGCCGATCCCGCACGCGCTGACGGCCATCGTCTGCGGCACCATGCTGCCCCCGCTGGGGTCGCTGCATGTGAAAGGCGAAACATTCTGTCCGACTCTGGGTCCGGAATCGCCGGGCAGCACCTGACTACCGACAGTAAGACCCCGACCGATACCGCGCCGTATCGAAATGGAAGTGATCCCGATGCGCCCGGTTCGCGTTCGGCCCCAGCACGGTCCCGAACGGCCCGCAGGCCGAACGCCACATCTGCCGCAGGATCGCGCCCGCCCCCTGCCGATTCCAGTCCGTCAGTACCGTCAACTCGCGCCCGTCGCGCAACCCGAAACCTGCAATGTCGATGGCCCGCCCGTTGGCATGCTCCGACAGCCGCCCCGTCGCCGCCCCGTTGCGGTTACGGCACGAATATGTCCCGATCACCCGGATCGATCGCAGCCCGCCACCCGTGCTGCCCACCGCCGGCTGCGCGCCGTTCACCACCCAGCGTTTCAGCGCCTGCGCGGTGCGGCAATCCATCACCGCGCGGCTGGTCAGCGTGACACCTGCGACGGACCGCACCCGCACCGCATTCTCGACCCCGCAGGCACCCGGCCCCGGCACCCGGCCCACCGCATCGCCCTGGATTGCCGGATCGCCACACAGCTGGCCGCGCACGATCGCCTGCCGCTGTTCCTCCGCCCGCCGCACAAAGGCGGCAGGGCGCAGTTGCGGGCGCAGCGATTCCGCCAGCGCAAAAGGGCTGAACGCAAAAAGCCCCTGCTCCGCCCGCAACTCCGCCCGCGTCGCCGCACCGCGCGCCAGTTCCGGCCGGGTGTAGGGGCGGACTACGGGGCGCATCGCCGCCGTCGGCTCTGCGGGCGGCGGCGGGACAAGCTCATCCGGTCGCAATGCGGGCCGGAACCCGGCATCGTCCGGACCACCGGGCGCGATCAGCGCAAATGTCACAGCGTCCGGCACTTCAGGTGCCGTAATATCCATCGCGGCCACCGGACCATCGACGGGTTGCGGATCAGCAAGTTCCGGTGCGGGCGCCTCGAGGTCTGCGGCGACGGAAGTCAGCGGGCGCACGACCCCCACGAGCGACTGCGCCTCCGGTTCCGTTTCGGTCGCCGTGGCGATATCCGAAGGCTGCGCCTGTTCCGGGACAGATACGTCGGATGCAACGATGTCCTGCGTTGTGACTCCTGCATCATCTACCACCTCCGGCTCTGCATTGGCTTCCTGCTCCGGATCGGTCACGCCGATTTCTGTCGCAACGGCATCGGCCCCGGGCCGCGCCAGCGGTCGCACATCGGCGTAGTCGGGCAGCACCACAGGGCGGGCCTGCGGGCGCGCGGTCTCTGTCGGGGCCTGCGCCCACGAAAGCCCCGGCAGACAGGTAAGAGCGCAAACCAGAACGCAGGCCAAACGGCGCATCAGCGGGTGCCGCCGCGGCCAAAGTCCGGCGCGTCCGTGTCCTGCCCCGCCTCGATGATCCCGCGCCGGATCGCACGGGTGCGGGTGAAATAATCGTGCAGATGATCGCCGTCGCCCTGCCGGATCGCCCGCTGCAACGCGAACAGTTCCTCGGTGAAGCGACCGAGGATTTCCAGCGTCGCCTCCTTGTTCGTCAGGAACACGTCACGCCACATCGTCGGATCCGACGCCGCGATCCGGGTGAAATCCCGGAAACCGGCGGCGGAAAACTTGATCACCTCGCTGTCGGTCACCCGGCTCAGATCGTCGGCCACGCCGACCATCGTATAGGCGATCAGGTGCGGCGTGTGGCTGGTGACCGCCAGCACCAGGTCGTGATGAGCGGCGTCCATCTCGTCGGTGAAAGACCCCATGCCGCGCCACAGGTCGTGCAGCCGCTGCACCGCCGCGCGGTCCGCGTCCTCACCGGGGACGAGGATACACCAGCGGTTGTCGAACAGTCCCGCGAACCCCGACCGTGGGCCGGAATGTTCCGTCCCCGCCAAAGGGTGCGCGGGAATGAAATGCACGGTGTCCGGCACATGCGGGCCGACGGCGTCGATCACCGCCTGTTTCACAGACCCCACGTCGCTGACGGTGCAGCCCGGTTTCAGATGCGGCGCGATATCGCCGGCCACCTGTGCCATCGCACCGACCGGCACGCACAGCACGACAAGGTCGGCATCCGCCACGCAGTCCTGCACGCTGTCCACGATCCGGTCGCACAGCCCGATCTCGCGCGCGACATCGCGCGTCTCGGCAGAGCGAGCATAGCCGACGACCTCGCCCGCCAGCCCGCCGCGGCGCATCGCCAGCGCCATCGACCCCGCGATCAGCCCCAGCCCGATCAGCGCGACGCGATCGTAGATCCGCGCCATCACCGCACGCCCTTGAACTGCGCGACGGCATGCACGACCCGGCGGCAGGCGCTTTCGTCACCGACTGTGATCCGCAGGCAATCGGGAAAGCCGTAGCTGGCGGAAAGCCGCACGATGATCCCCTGGCTTTGCAGGTAATCGTTGCAGGCCACGGCCTCCTCCTCGGACGCGAACCGGGCCAGAATGAAATTCGCCTTCGACGTATCCGACGGCACACCCAGTTCGGCCAATCCCTGCGCCAGCCATTCGCGCCAGCGGGCATTCTCGCTGCGGCACTTCTCGAAATAGGCCGTATCGCGCACCGCCGCCTCTGCCCCGGCCAGTGCGGCGGCGGAGAGGTTGAACGGTCCGCGTATCCGGTTCAGCACGTCGATCACGGGTTGTGGGCCATAGCCCCAGCCGATGCGCAGCCCGCCCAGGCCATAGATTTTCGACAGGGTGCGCGTCATGAACACGTTGTCGCGCGCCTCCACCAGTGCGGCCCCCGCGTCATAGCCCTCGACGAACTCCGCATAGGCCCCGTCCAGCACCAGCATCGCCTGCGGCGGCAGCCCGTCGGCCAGCCGCGCAATCTCGGACGACGCGATCATCGTGCCGGTCGGGTTGCCGGGGTTGGCGATATAGACCAGCTTCGTCTTTTTGGTGCAGGCAGCAAGGATCGCATCGACATCCACCGTGCGGTCCCGCTCCGGCACCACCACGGGCTTGGCCGAGGCCGTCAGCGCATAGATGCGATACATCGCAAAGCCATGCTCGGTATAAATCACCTCGTCCGTGCGCCCGGCATAGGCCTGCGCCAGCAGTTGCAGGATTTCACCCGATCCGTTGCCGCAGACGATCCGGTCGGCGTCCAGCCCATAGACATCCGCCAGCGCGGCGCGCAATGACGCATGATCGGTCGACGGATAGCGGTGCAGATCATGGGCCGCGCGGGCGAAGGCTTCTTTGGCCTTGTCGGACGGGCCATAGGGGTTTTCGTTCGACGACAGCTTGAGCACGTTGCTATGCCCCGCAACCGTCGATGCACCACCCTTGTAAAGCGTGATGTCCATGATGCCCGGCTGCGGCCTGATCTTCGTCGCCATTCGCGTCACCCCCCAAGGTTCGCGCCGTTCTAGCGGCGCGCGCCCCCCCTGACCAGTGCCAAGGATGCCGCGGGCGCGTCAGGTCGCCAGAACATTGCGGAACTGCCACGGGTCGGACTCGTCGATGTCTTCGGGGAAATGCTCCCACCGGTCCTTCAGCGGGGTCCAGTCGGTGTAATGCGCCTCCACCGGGCCAAGGTAGGGGCGCTGCACTTCCAGACAGCGGGCGTGGTCCATCTCGTCGGTTTCCACGATCCCCGCTTGCGGGTTTTCCAGCGCCCAGACCATGCCCGCCAGCACGGCGGACGTCACCTGCAGACCGGTCGCGTTCTGGTAGGGGGCAAGGCTCTTGGTTTCTTCGTTCGACAGTCGCGAGCCATACCACAGCGCGTTTTTCGCGTGGCCATAAAGCAGCACGCCCAGCTCGTCGATGCCGTCGACGATTTCGTCCACGTCCAGAATCTCGTGGGTCTTCTGCTGCACGCCCGCGCCGAACATTTCGTGCAGGGACAGCACGGCATCGTCTGACGGGTGATAGGCATAGTGGCAGGTCGGGCGATACTCCGGCGATCCGGGTTCACCGACGGTATAGTAATCCGAAATCGACACCGCCTCGTTGTGGGTCACCAGAAACCCGAACTGCGGGCCGGGTGTCGGGCACCACGTATGCACGCGCGTGATCGCACCCGGGCGTTCGAACCAGATCGCGGACTGGCAGCCGGTGTCGTAGGTATGCGCCGTTTCCGGCATCCATGTCTCGTGCGTGCCCCAGCCCAGTTCGGCGGGCTGGAACCCTTCCGCGATGAAGCCTTCCACCGACCATGTATTCACGAACGTCCCACGTTCGCGTGGCTTGTGGCGCACCTGCGTGTCCCGCTCCGCGATATGCACGCCCTTGACGCCCAGCGACTGCATCAGCTTCGCCCACCCTTCGCGATCTTCCGGCGGGGCTACAGGACTGCCGGTGTCATTCGCCAGCGTCAGCAGCGCCTCTTTCACGAACCAGCTGACCATGCCGGGGTTCGCGCCGCAGCAGGACACCGCCGTGGTGCCTCCGGGGTTGGCGGCCTTTTCGTCGCGCACCTTCTGGCGCAGCGCGTAGTTCGTCCGGTCGGCGTTTTCCGGCGTCTCGAAGTAAAATCCCTCCCACGGCTCCACGACCGTGTCGATGTACAGCACGCCCATCTCGCGGCACAGTTTCATCAGGTCGAGGCTGGACGTATCCACCGACAGATTCACGCAGAACCCCTGTCCCTCGCTGAACAACTCACCCAGCACCTCGCGGTAATTGTCGCGCGTGATCGCCACCTGAATGTGCCGGATGCCCTGCTCGGCCAGAAAATCCGCACTGGCCGGATTGGGGTCGATCACGACCATCTTCTCCGCGTCATAGTCGAAATGCCGCTGGATCAGCGGCAGCGTGCCCTTGCCGATCGACCCGAAGCCGATCATCACGACAGGCCCGTCGATGCGGCCGTAGTTGGGATGGGATTGGGTCATGGCGTGTCCTTTCAACAGTCAGAAAGGTCACCATAATTCGTGACGCGGGAATGGAAAGGGGGTCAGCCGGCCATCATCCAGCGACGCCGCCAGCCCAGTGCGCCGAACGCCCCGAGCCCCGCCAGCAACAATGACAATCCCGCGGGCAGCGGCACCGTGCTGGGCGCAGGCCCCGCAAGCCGCAACGACCCGATCAAGAAATCCTCGTTGTTGCCGGAGACAAAGCCCGGTGCCACGAAATCACCATGGATCAGGCTGAAGCCCGACAGGTTGGTATCGGAGACGAAACCGATGAAGACGCCGCTGTTCGTGGTGATCTGGTTCACGAAATTTCCGTCGCTGGAATTGCTCAACCCAAGCAGGTCGGACAGCAGATACGACGTCCCGTCGACGACCAGGCCGATCTCGTTCAGGGACAGGCTGATGTCGAAAGGCGACTCACCGGTGCGGAAGTTGCGCAGCGCGAAACCGGACACACCGCTGGCGAAATTGAAATTCAGACCCAGACCATCGCTCAGCGTCTTGGACGAACTGTCGACTTCGCCACGAAACGACCCGGAGCCGTTCAGCCCGGTCGGCCCGGCGTCGATCAGGCCCCCGTCCAGATCGACCGTCGTCTGCGATCCGATGACGTTGCCGGTGGAATTGGCGGCGAAACTGCTTTGCGCGCCATTGAAATTCTGGTTCACGATGGGGCCGTTGCCGGCCACCGCCGCCTGCCACGATGAAAAATCCGTATAGGCTACGACGGCCGCCGTCGCGGGCGTCGCTAAAAACAGCCCCGTCAGGATCGCCGTAAGTGTCATCAGCCGATTGAACATCGTTCGCTCCTTGCCACAGGCGACTCACCGAAGGGTGGCCGCGGGTCGCAATACACTTTTGACGTGCAACTGGGGCGGCAAGGTGCGCGGATTGTGACAATTCGATGCAAATTCGATCGGGCGTGAAGACGACGAAAAAGGCCGCCCCAAACAGGGACGGCCCAATCCTTGCGAACGATCCGGCAGGATCAGTTCTTGGCGTAGAATTCCACGACCAGGTTCGGTTCCATCGTGACCGGATACGGCACGTCGCCCAGGCCGGGCTGACGGGTAAAGGTCGCCGTCATCTTGTTGTGGTCGACGTCCATGTAGTCAGGCACGTCACGCTCCGGCAGCTGGGATGCCACCAGCACCAGCTCGAGCTGCTTGGACTTCTGGCGCACTTCGACGACATCGCCTTCCTTCACGCGATAGGACGGGATGTTCACCTTCTTGCCGTTCACGGTGACGTGGCCGTGGTTCACGAACTGGCGGGCGGCGAACACGGTCGGCACGAATTTCGCGCGATACACGACGGCGTCGAGACGACGCTCCAGCAGGCCGATCAGGTTTTCACCGGTGTCGCCCTTGACGCGCTCGGCCTCGGCATAGATGCGACGGAACTGCTTTTCGGTCAGGTCGCCGTAGTAGCCCTTCAGCTTCTGCTTGGCGCGCAGCTGCAGACCGAAATCCGACAGCTTGCCCTTGCGGCGCTGTCCGTGCTGGCCGGGGCCGTATTCGCGGCGGTTGACGGGGGATTTCGGGCGGCCCCAGATATTCTCGCCCATCCGGCGGTCGATTTTGTACTTGGCAGCGGTACGCTTTGTCATACGCTGATCTCCTTCGTTATATGGCATCCCCGTGAACCGGAGACTATGAAGGGCGTTGTCCTTTGCCTTGCGGCCGACAGGGTCCCGCTTGCGCGGACCACCAACACCAATGAGCGGCGTCATTAGGCGGGTGCTGGTACGGAGTCAACAGATGATACCGTGCGCCCAAGCGTTTTCGAAAACGCTTGCCCAAATCCTTCGAAGGATTTGGCCGTCGGTCCTTGCGCGCGGCTGTCTAGCGCGACACACATGATCCATGCAATCGACCTCTCCGCTCCATTTCCTCGCCGCCTTCGCCTCCGGTGGCCTGCTGTCGCTGATGATCCTGTTCAACGGCACGCTGGCGCAATATGGCTCGCTTTATTTTGCGAGCTTCGTGCCACATCTGACAGGCTCCGTCGCCGCCGTCGCCCTGCTGCTGGTCCTGCGCCCGGCCAAGGCCAGCACAACGCGCCCGCCGCTCTGGTCCTATCTGGGCGGCATATCGGGCGCGGTGACGGTCATGCTGACCTCCGCAACGCTCAACTCTGCCTTGGCACTGTCGGGCACCATCGCACTGGGGCTGGCGGGGCAGGTGATCTTCAGCCTGATCGCGGATAAATGGGGCCTGATGGGGATGCCGCAGCGCGACCCCGTGGCGCGTGATTTCGCCGCCATCGGCCTGATCGTCGCAGGCTCGCTCATCCTCATTTTCTACGGACGCGGCTGATGGCGGTCATGGTCATCCTCGCCCTGCTGGCCGGCGTCCTTGTCAGCCTGTCGCGCCAGATCAACGGGCGGCTGGCACTCTCGACCTCAGCCCTTCATTCGTCGTGGTGGAACCATATCGTCGGGCTAGTCTTCATCACCATCGTCGGCCTGCTCGCCGGGCAACTGTTCGCGGGCGACCCCACCGCCGCCCCGTGGTGGGCCTTTCTGGGCGGCATCGTCGGCGTCGTCTTCATCGCCGCCGGCAGCTGGCTGATTCCCCGGATCGGAGCCGCGCAGACCGCGATGCTGATTATCGCAGGGCAGATGATTTCCGGCGTGATCCTCGACATCGTGATGGGCACGGCGGGCAACCCATCGGTCCGCATCATCGGCGTTGCACTGATCCTTGCCGGCATGTGGGTCGCACGCACACCCGCCGCCGCGCGCCGCTGATCAGACAGGTTAACGCCGCGCGCGTTGCGCCGCCCCGCCCCGCGCAACAGGTGCAAAAGCGGTGCAAAGTCCAGCGCGGCACGGGAATTTCGTGGTAAACGCGGCGTTAGAGTGCGCTGCACATAACTTGTTTCGTCTGCGAAACCCTAGTCTTTGGGCTTGTCCTTGATCCCCAGCGCGGCGACACCGGAATTGCCCAGTTCCACCGTCGCGAACGGGCCGCCGATGCAGATCACCGACAGATCGGTGTTGTCCAGATGCGGCGTCTTGGCCAGAATCTCCTTGGCGAACTGCTCGGCATTGTCCTTGGGCTTGTAGCCCAGATGCGCCGCGCCGCTGTTGTCCACGACCATCCGGTCGTTGTTGGAAATGCCGTAAACCTTGGTGAAGCCCACCACCGGGGTCGTGACCGACTGTTCGACCAGATGGATCAGATCGTCATAGGACAGCCACGTCCCAAGGCTGCGCGCATTGCTGACCGACGCGGCGGAAAAGATGCGCATGCAAACCGATTCCACACCGCGCTTGTCCCAATAGAGGCTCGCGAGGTCTTCGCAGAAACACTTGGCCAGCCCGTAATAGGTGTCGGGCCTGTGCGGCGCATCCACCCCGATCACGTCGGTGCTCTTGTGCATTCCGACCGCATGCACCGAACTGGCATAGACAACTCGTTTCACCCCGTTGCGATAGGCCGCCTCCCAGACGTTGTAGGCACCGATGATATTTGATTGCAGGATGTCGTCCCACGGCGCCTCGTCCCCGATGGCACCGAAGTGGACGACCATGTCGGCACCTTTCAGCAGGTCCTCCATCGCCGCGAGGTCCGACAGATCGGCCTTCACATAGCTTTCGCCGTCATAAAGCGTCTCCGGCGCATCCAGAATATCGGTCGACACCAGCGCGTCGGCCAGCTTCGTCAGCGGCTCGCGCAGGTAGGACCCAAGGCGGCCGCGCGCGCCGGTCAAAACGATCTTTTTCATATGAAGTTCCCTTACTTTACCGCGTCTCGCATCGTCGCCAGCAGATCATCCGCGCGCCGCGCCAGCAAGCCCACGTCGGTGCCGCAGGCGACAAAGGTGAACTCCGCGTTCAGCAGTTCCGCCGCGAAATCCGCATCGGTCACCAGCGTCCCTACCGGCACGCCTGCATCGACGAGCGCCCGCGCGGCGGGGCGGATCAAGTCCCACACATCCTTGTGCAGCGGCTGGCCCAGCAATCCCATGTCTGCCGCGATATCGGCGGGGCCGAAGAACACGCCCGACACGCCGTCGACCGTCCCGATCTTGACCGCGTTCTCCACCGCCTGTCGGCTTTCCAACTGGATCAGGACGGTCGTTTCCTCCTCGATCCGGGCATAGTAATCGGTGATCCGCCCGAACTGGCTGCCGCGCATCCCGCCCGCGACACCGCGCACACCGCGCGGCGGATAGCGCGTCGCGGCGACGGCGTATTCCGCTTCTTCCACCGTCTGCACCATCGGGAAAAGCAAACCCGGCGCGCCCGCGTCCAGCAGGCGTTTGACCATCACGCTGTCGTTCCACGGCGGGCGTACCAGCGCCGTGGTGCCGTGTGCCGCGATGGCCTGCAACTGGCCCAGCACCGACATCACGTCGCCGGGTGAATGTTCCATGTCCACGACGACCCAGTCGTAACCGGCCGATCCCACGACCTCCGCCGCGTAGTTGCTCGCCAGACTAACCCAGAGGCCGATCTGATTGTCGCGCGCCTTCAGTGCCGCGGTGAATGGATTGCTTGCAAGTTTCATATCACGGCCTTCTCGGGGAATTTCTCGCCCTTCGCGATGCGGTCATAGCCGAATGCCGACAGGTCGAGCGACCGGAATTCGCCGTAGGTCAGCCATTCCGACACGCCGCGCCCCATCGCGGGCGACTGCTGGAACCCGTGACCGGAAAAACCGTTCACGAAGATGAAGTTGCCGACCTCCGGGTGCGGCCCGATGATCGCGTTCTGGTCGAAGGTGTTGAAATCATAATGCCCGACCCATGAATTGCGCAGCTTGATCGCCTCGAACTGCGGGATGCGCGTGGCGAGCACCGGCCAGACCTTGTCCTCCCATAGGCTGTGATCCATCACGAAATCGCCCGGGGCCACCGCCGGATCGTCGTCGGGCGGACAGCCGGCCAGATAGTACTGCCCATCCGTGCGCATGTGCACGCCGCTGGGGTCGATGGTCAGCGGCAGATCGCGGTCGAGCGGCTTTTCCGCCTCGAAAATATAGGTGTAGCGCTTGCGCGGCTCCACCGGAATGTCGATCCCCGCCATCGCCGCCGTCAGCGCGCCGCGCGGACCCGAGGCGTTCACGACCTGCCCGCAGGCCACCACCTCGCCCGATTTCAGCGTCACGCTTTCGATCCGGTCGCCCGCCGCGTTCTTGGTCAGTGCCGTGACCTCGTTGTCGATATACTCCGCACCCTTCTCGCGCGCGGACCGTTTCCACCAGTCGAACACCGTGCCGCCGTCGAAATAGCCCTCGTCGATCAGGTTGTGGTTGGCGGCGATGATATCGTCGAGCATGTAGAACGGGTAATCCGCCGCGATCTGGTCGCGCGTCATGTGCTTCGTCCCTGCGCCAAGGCTGGCTTGGATCAGCTGCGCCTCTTTCAGCGCACCGGCAAATTCCGGCGTGTCGGCCAGATACATATACCCATAACTTTGCAGTGGAATATGCGGCACCCGCAGGTCACCGTCGAAGAAGTCACGGAAGTTCTTCACGAATTCCGCGGCGAATTGCGAAATCTTCACGTTCACCGGGTTGGAAAACTGCTGCCGCATGCAGGAATTGGTATGCGCGGTGGACGAGTTCTCGTAACTCGGGTCCATCTCCACGACCAGCAGCCGCCCGTCGAAATCGGGGTTGCTCATGGTGAACCACGCCACCGACGACCCCAGCATCGCCCCGCCGATGATGACGACGTCGTAATGGTTGTGTTCCGGTGCCTGCGCCATCCGTGCCTCCCACTTGTCCGCGCGACACCATTGGAGGAAACGGGCGGTGACGCAAGGCAGGAATTAGGTGGAGATCACCCGCACTTCGAATACCCGCAGGAGGCGCAGGTCATGCAGCCTTCGACCATGCGCAGTTCATAGGAGCCGCAGGAGGAGCAGGCCTTACCTTTCGGTTTCTGGTTCAGCGGGACGACCGCCGCCTGCGGGTCACTTTTCAGGCCAAGGCCCTCGCCAGCGAGGAAGCCTGTGTTGATCATGTGTTTTTCGATCACGCCGCCGATCGCGGCAAGGATGGATGGCACGTATTTGCCCTGCATCCAGGCACCGCCGCGCGGGTCGAAGACGGCTTTCAACTCCTCGACCACAAACGACACGTCGCCGCCGCGCCGGAACACGGCGGAGATCATCCGGGTCAGCGCGACCGTCCAGGCGAAGTGTTCCATGTTCTTGGAGTTGATGAACACCTCGAACGGGCGGCGATGGCCCGCGATGATCAGATCGTTGACGGTGATGTAGATCGCATGTTCGCTGTCGGGCCACTTGAGCTTGTAGGTGGCACCATCCAGCTCCTGCGGGCGGTCGAGCGGTTCGGCGAGATACACCACCTCCGATTCTGCGCCGTCGGTGGAGACCTGCACGGGGGCGTCCTGCTTTTCCTCGGACACGGACAGGACGGACCCTGTCACATCGTTGGGCCGGTAGGTCGTGCAGCCTTTGCAGCCCTGATCCCACGCGGCCATATAGACCTCTTTGAAGGCATCAAAGCCGATATCCTCAGGGCAGTTGATTGTCTTGGAAATGCTGCTGTCGATCCATTTCTGCGCCGCCGCCTGCATCCGCACGTGGTCAAGCGGGGCGAGCGTCTGCGCGTTGACGAAATAGTCGGGCAAGGGTGCTTCCCCCTTCAGGTCGCGCCACATCTGGACGGCGTAGTCGACGACCTCTTCCTCGGTGCGCGACCCGTCTTTTTGCAGCACCTTCCGGGTGTAGGCATAGGCAAAGACCGGCTCGATCCCCGACGACACGTTGCCCGCGTAAAGCGAGATAGTGCCTGTGGGCGCGATGGAGGTGAGCAGCGCGTTGCGAATGCCGTGCTGACGGATTTTGTCGCACACGTCGGCGTCCATCTGCTGCATGGTGCCGGAGGCGAGGAATTTCTCGGCGTCGAACAGCGGGAACGCGCCTTTTTCTTTCGCCAGATCGACGGATGCGAGGTAAGCCGCCCGCGCGATGGCCTGCATCCACTTCTCGGTCTGCGCCGCCGCTTCCTCGGATCCATAGCGCAACCCGACCATCAGCAGCGCATCGGCGAGGCCTGTGACGCCCAGACCGATGCGGCGTTTGGCCTGCGCTTCCCGCTCCTGTTCGGGGAGCGGAAATTTCGACGCGTCGACCACGTTGTCCATCATCCGCACGGCCGTGGCGACCAGGTCGCGCAGGGCTGCGGGGTCGAGCTTCGCAGCATCGCTGAACGGGTCCGTGACCAGCCGCGCGAGGTTCACCGACCCCAGCAGGCAAGCGCCGTAGGGCGGCAGCGGCTGTTCGCCGCAGGGATTCGTCGCCGCGATGGTTTCGCAGTAATTCAGGTTGTTGGCGGCATTGATCCGGTCGATGAAGATCACACCGGGTTCGGCGTAATCATATGTCGACTGCATGATCGCGTCCCAGAGCGCGCGAGCCTGCACAGTCTGGTAAACGGTGCCATCGAACACCAGGTCCCAGGCCTTGTCGCCCTTCACGGCCTCCATGAACGGGTCGGTGATCAGCACCGACATGTTGAACATGCGCAGGCGGGCGGCGTCGGATTTGGCGGTGATGAACTGTTCCACATCCGGGTGGTCGCAGCGCATGGTGGCCATCATCGCCCCCCGGCGCGAGCCTGCGGACATGATCGTGCGGCACATCGCGTCCCAGACGTCCATGAACGACAGTGGGCCGGAGGCGTCGGCGGCGACACCCTTCACCGCCGCCCCCTTGGGCCGGATCGTGCTGAAATCATAGCCGATGCCGCCGCCCTGCTGCATGGTCAGGGCCGCCTCTTTCAGCATGTCGAAAATGCCGCCCATGTTGTCGGGCACGGTGCCCATGACGAAACAGTTGAAGAGCGTGACCTGACGTGCGGTCCCCGCCCCTGCGGTGATGCGGCCGGCGGGCAGGTATTTGAAATCCTCCAGCGCGGCATGGAACTTCGGCTCCCACTTGGCTGGATCCTTCTCGACGCTGGCCAGCGCCTTGGCGATTCGCGCCCATGTGTCCTCCACCGTGCCGTCGATGGGTGTGCCGTCCGCGTCCTTGAAGCGATACTTCATGTCCCAGATCTGTTCGGCGATGGGGGCGGCAAATCGGGACATGGGCGTGGCTTTCCGGTCTTGAGGCTGGGACAAGAGATTCGTGGTCTTGGGCAGGAACTACACAATATATGGTGGCAACGCGCCGATCAACACCCACATATGCGATCATTCCAAAGTGTCGCACTTGCGCACCGCGACACAAACTGCGAGTTATCAGTCATGAAATCAACAGTGCACATGCTCAAACTTTCCGTCGGCACCGAGGACGTCGCGGGCCTGGCCGCCTGGCAGGCGACCAAGCGCGCGCAGACCGCGGACGGTTATCCGCGCCACGTCACCCGGATGTGGCCCAAGCGGGAGGCCGAAATCCTGAACGGCGGCAGCATCTATTGGGTTATCAAGGGCGTGATCCTGTGCCGCCAGCGCATCATCCGGCTGGACGAGCGGATCGGCGAAGACGGGATCCGCCGTTGCGCCATCGTCAGCGACCCCGATCTGGTCCGCGTCGCCGCGACACCCAAACGCGCGTTTCAGGGCTGGCGCTATCTGCCGGTGGCCGATGCTCCGTCGGACCTGCCGGACGGCCGGCAGAGCGAGGACCCCCTGCCGCCGGAACTGTCGAAGGCGCTGGCCGATATCGGGATTCGTTGACCGTCGTCCCGTATTATCTTGCCCCAAATACTCAAGCGCGCAGCGCAGCGCCGCCGCCGGCGCTTCCCCGCGCGACCGCACGGCGGGCGCAAAACCTCGCGGTCAGACGCCGAGCAGAGCCGTGAGCTTTTTCAGCGTCGCGCGCTGGGCATCCGTCCAGTCGCGCCTGCGACCCCGGAACAGCGTCGCCTGCGACGCGTGAATCAACCCGTCGTCGAGGATCTTCAGCCCGTTGGCGCGCAGCGTCTCGCCGGTCGAGGTGATGTCGGCGATGGCCTCTGCTGTTTCGTTCTTCACCGTGCCTTCAGTCGCGCCCTGACTGTCGATCAGGCGGAAATCGGCGACGCCGTGATCGCGCAGGAAATCCCGGACCAGCCGATGATACTTCGTGGCGATCCGCAACCGCATCCCGTGGCGCGCGCGAAAGGCCGCTGCCGCCGCATCCAGATCGTCGAGCGTGTCGACATCGACCCAGGCCTGCGGGACGGCGATCACAAGGTCCGCACCGCCGAAGCCCATGGGTGCGATCTCGGCCACGACGGTATCCCACGCGGGCAGTTTTTCGCGCACCAGATCGGACCCCGTGACGCCGAGGTGAATGTTGCCCGTGGCCAGTTCGCGCGGGATTTCGCCCGCCGACAGCAGGACGAGTTCCACGCCGACAATCCCGTCGACGGCGCCGGCATATTCGCGGTCGGACCCGGATTTGCGCAGGGTGACCCCGCGCTTGCCGAACCACTGAAACGTCTTGTCCATCAGCCGCCCCTTGGACGGCACGCCGAGTTTCAGCATCCGCGCACCTCCAGCAACAGGTCGGGGCGGATCACACCACCCACGGCAGGGGCCGCGCGGCCCTGCCCCAGTTGACGGGTCAGCGCGTCGTAGCGCCCGCCGGTGGCCACGGCGGGCAGATCGGGGCGGTCGGTAGCGGCGAAGCCGAAGACGAAACCGTCGTAGTATTCCAGCGAGGTGCGGCCGTAATTGCCCTCGAACCCGAGGGCGTCCACGTCGACGCCCAGATCGCCCATCGCATCCAGCCGCGCCTCCATCCGCGCCAGCGCGGGGGCGATGGCGGGCATGTCGACGGCGATGTCGCGCAAAGCACCCAACACGTGAGGTGCCGTTTCGCGCAGGGACAGAATCGCGTCGATCAGGGCGATTTCCTCGCCCGATATCGCGGGTTCGGCGGCGTCGGCGCGCAGCGCGTCGATGCGGGCCTGCACCTCTGCCCGGCTGCGCAACCCGATGTCCGGCCCGGCCCCGGCGAGCGGATTGACGGCCGACAGCAGTGCTGTGCGGCTGGCGGGCACCGGCGTGCGGCCGCCGAAACGGTCGAGCAGCGCGCGGAACCGGCGCGGCCGCCAGAGGTGGCGCAGCAGCGCCGATTTGCGTGCATCCGTCGTCGCCAGACCCTGCACGGCGGCGGTGAGGAACCCGATGTCGCCGGTGACGGGCTTGACCGGCGCATCGACAAGGGCGGCGGCGATGGCGGCGAAAACCTCTGCATCCGCACGGGCGGGGTCGCTGCCATCGAACACCTCGAACCCGACCTGCACGTATTCGCTGGGGCGGTCGGTCGCGTATTCCTGCTTGCGGAACACCTTGCCGGAATAGGTGTAGCGCGCGGGGTCGGCGCGGCTTTCCATGTGCATCTGCACGACCGGCACGGTGAAATCGGGGCGCAGCATCATCTCGCCCTGAAGCGGGTCGGATGTGACATAGGCGCGGTTGCGGATATCCTCGCCGTAAAGGTCGAGCAGCGTGTCGGCGGGCTGCAGGATGTCGGCCTTGACAACCTGCGCGCCGAGAGCCGCGAAGTGGGCGCGCAAGCGCTTGGCCTCGGCAAGGGTTTCTGGGCTTGCGGGCATCAGGTGGCTGCGGCGGCGTAGGTGGCGAGGATGCGGCGCACTTCGGCCACAAGGTCACCGCGCACGACCTCATACTGGTTCGTGCGGTCCTGCCATTCCTCCAGCGTCGCGTTCTTGGCGATTTCGGCGCCAAGGATCAGGTCCTTGATCTGCACGACGCCCTTGTCGAATTCATCGCCCCCCGCGATAACGGCGACGGGGGAATTGCGCTGGTCGGCGTATTTGAGTTGGTTGCCGAAGTTCTTCGGGTTGCCGAGATAGACTTCGGCGCGGATATCCGCGTTGCGCAGTTCCGCGACCATCGCCTGATAATCCGCCATCCGGTCGCGATCCATGACGGTGACGACGACAGGCCCGACGCCCGCGCCCTTGAGTTGCCCCTTGGCATCGAGTGCCGCCAGCAGCCGGTCGACCCCGATGGAGACGCCCGTAGCGGGCACCGTCTGCCCGGTGAACCGCTTGACCAGATCGTCATATCGCCCGCCCCCCGCGACAGAGCCGAAGTTGCGCGGACGGCCCTTTTCGTCGGTAACCTCGAAGGTGAGTTCGGCCTCGTAAACGGGACCGGTGTAGTAGCCGAGGCCGCGCACGACGGTAGTATCAATACGAATTCGGTCAGGTCCATATCCCTGAGTTCCTAAGAGTTTAACCATTTGGTCCAACTCATTTACACCTTCCAATCCAATTCCTGACTCTGACACGAGTTCGGCAAGGAGTTTCACCGAATTATCATTCAGTTTGGCATTTGACTCTTTTGTATCGGAACCAATGCTTTCGCGAATTTCTATTAGATCGGATGTTGCTTGTAAGATAGTTGCTCCACAAACAAACCCCATTACAACGTCGGCTTGCGCATCACTTAGCCCAGCACCCTTCGTAAAGTCCCCGCTCTCGTCCTTGCGCCCTTCACCCAGCAGCGCCCGCACGCCCTCGACGCCCAGCCGGTCCAGCTTGTCGATCGCGCGCAAAACGATCCCGCGTTCCGCCTCCTTGTCGTCGCCGGCCAGCCCGGCCACTTCCATCACGCCGTTCAGCACCTTGCGGTTGTTCACGCGCACGACGTAGTCGCCGCGGGCGATCCCCACCGCCTCAAGCGTATCGGCCAGCATAGCGCAGATCTCGGCATCCGCCGCCACCGACGCGGCCCCGACGGTATCCGCATCGCACTGATAGAACTGGCGAAACCGCCCCGGTCCCGGCTTCTCGTTGCGCCAGACCGGCCCCATTGCGTAGCGGCGGTAGGGGGTGGGCAGGTCGTTGCGGTGCTGGGCGTAGACGCGGGCCAGGGGGGCGGTCATGTCGTAGCGCAGGGCGAGCCAGTCGGCGTCTTCCTCCCACGCGAAAACGCCCTCGTTCGGGCGGTCCACGTCGGGCAGGAACTTGCCCAGCGCCTCGACCGTTTCGACGGCCGATGTCTCCAAAGCGTCGAACCCATAGCGGTGATAGACCGCGGCGATCTTTTGCAGCATCTGCGTCCGCTTAGTCACCTCCGCGCCGAAATAGTCGCGGAAGCCCTTGGGCGTCTGCGCCTTGGGGCGGGGCTGTTTCTTGACTTTGGCCATGGGGTCCTGCCGGTTCTGCGTGTCGCGTGCCGTTTAGCGCGGCGCGCTCACAGGGGCAACGCGGTTGTGTATTTGAGCTGTTTGAGGCTGAAGGACGACACGACCGATTTGATATGCCCGCTGCGCAAGAGCGTGTGGGTCATGAAGTGTTCGTAGGCTTCGACATCGGCACAGCGGATTTTCAGCATGTAGTCGGTGGTGCCGGAGATGGCATGCGCCTCCATGATCTGGGGGGTGGCGCGGACGATCCGGGCGAAAGCGTCGATGGCGCTCTGGCTGTGATCCGACAGGCGCACGGTGGCGAAGATGCAGAGCTTCGCGCCGGCCTTCGCCGGATCGAGCAGGGCGACGCGGGATTGCAGCAAGCCTGCGCTTTCGAACTCCTGCACCTTGCGCCAGACCGTCGAGGTGCTCATCCCCGCGGCCTCCGCGATGTCGGCGAGCGATTTCGCGGCGTCGGACTGCAGCACACGCAGCAACGCCCGCTCCTGATCGGAAAATTTCATAATATCGGCGTCCTTCGTATCATTTTGCCAAAAATACTCAAAATCCGACATCTGCGCCATGAATTTCCGCTGATGTTGGCGCATGATTTCCGCAAGGAGGACTCCACCATGCCTAAGGACAGCACTTACACATCCCTGCACCCCGATGCGGAGGGGATTTATCATTACACGCCCGAGGACGACGCCGTCTGGGGCGAATTGTTCACCCGTCAGATGGATTTCCTGCCGGGGAAGGTGGCGCCGGAGTATCTAGAGGGCGTCGCGAAGCTGGGGCTGAACGCGAAAAAGACGCCGCAGGTCAAGGATATCGACACGAGGTTGCATGAATTCACCGGTGCCGGGGCGGAGGGCGTGCCCGCGATCATCCCGCCGTCGCAGTTCTATGATCTGCTGAGCCAGCGGAAATTCCCGGTCGCCACCTTCCTGCGGCGGCGCGAGGACATGGATTATATCGAGGAGCCGGACCTGTTTCACGAGGTCTTTGGCCATTGCCCGATGCTGACCAACGCCGCCTATGCCGATTTTATCGAAGGGTTCGGCAAGAAAGCCGTGGCGATGGAGAAATCCTATCGCTGGCATATGTTTCGGCTGTTCTGGTTCACGGTGGAATTCGGGATGATCCGCACGGATGACGGTTTGCGCGCCTACGGGGCGGGGATCGTGTCATCCCCGGCCGAGGCGGCCCATGCGCTGAGCGGTGATGCGCGAATGGTCGATTTCGACCTGCTGGAGGTGTTCCGCACGCCCTACCGCATCGACATCGTGCAGCCGCAGTATTTCGTGATCGACAGTTTCGACCAGCTCGCGGGCTGTCTGGAACAGGATTTCGCGCCGCTGATCGACGAGGCGAAGGCGCTGGGGGATCGGCCTGCCCTTTTCGATCCTGCATGAGGCGTGCTAGGGCTGCGCCATGACCGATAGCACATCACTTGAAGAGCAGATCGCGCATCTGACGCGCACGGTCGATGACCTGTCCGATATCGTGGCGCGGCAGGAAACGGCGCTGGCGCTGGCCACGCGGCGGATCGCGATGCTGATGGAGCGTGAGGCCACGCGCGAGGTCGACGCGGGCGGCACCGTGCCGCTGGCTGACCAGAAACCGCCGCACTGGTAGGCGGTCAGCCCTCGACCGAGATCGCGGCGACGGCACCGCCATGCAGCAGGATTTCGAACCAGTTGCCGTTGGTGCCGAAGCGTTCGTAGGCAGAGATGAAAGTGGTGTTGCCCGCCAACGCATCCAATCTGCTGCCGCAAGGTGTGCCGTGCGCCACCCGGCAGAAGGACGCCTTGATCGCCTCATAGGCATTGTCAGTCGCGGTATAGCCGCGACCCGCGTTGGACGGGTTGTAGCGGACGACCTCGTGCGTGCCGACATCGCCCATCAGCGTGAGTGCCGCTGTGAACTGGCGCACACAGCCGTCGGGAAAGCCGGTGATGTAATGCGGACGCGGGGCGGTGGAGTTGGGGATCGAGTCGAACACCTCGTACCCCGACGCGGCGGCGATGCGGGTGCCGAGACGGCTCGACGGCGCGTCGCAGACCGTGGCGATCTGGCCGAAGGGGATTTGCGTGCCGAAGGGGATGACCTGCCGGTCCGGCCCGTCGCTGGGCACGGCGGCGGTCGCACCTGCAGCGGCAGGGGTGGCAATTGCAGACAGGAGACCGGAGAGCAACCCTTCGCCTTCGGCGGGGGCCGCGATGGCGGCGGCGGGTGTGTCGTCGGCGACCGCGACGTCGCTCAGTCGGTCGACGTCATCGAGCGGATTGCTGTCGGGGACATCGCTGGACATGACACCTTGCAGGCCGGAACACCCCCCGAGCAACAGGGCCAGTACCAGAAACTGTTGTCCGCGCATCGTCATGCCTTGTTCCATCGCAACGCCACGGCCCTGCTTATCCGATTGCGCGGCGCGGAGTCTATCGGTGCGCACGGTTCCCTTGCGGAAAAGCGCCTGCGCGCCGCTCAGATGTCCTCGACCTCGATCACACCGCCGAGCGAGCGCAGCGCCCCCTTGATCTGCGGATTGACGGGGAAATCGTCGCCGAGGTCCAATTCCACCTCGCCCGGCAGGTCGGCGTTGAGCAGGCAGAAATAGATCGGCCCGCGCCCGCCCTTGACCTTGTCCCGCGCGGCGTTGGACAGGACGGTAGCGACGGAGGGAATGGCATCAGGCCCGTCGAGGAACACGCGCAACCCGCCGCCGGTCGCGTCGGCCACGACAGTGTCGATGGGAGAGACGGAGCGGCCCAGCAGTTTCAGCTGATCGGCTTCCATCGTCGCCTCCGCCTGGATAACGACCTGCGCGCCGGTTTCGAGAAAATCGCGTGACGCCTCCAGCGTGTCCGAAAACATCGTGACCTCGTACTGCCCGGTGGGGTCGGACATCTGGACAAAGGCGAAGCGGTTGCCGCGGGCCGATTTGCGCTCCTGTCGGCCAGTTATGACACCTGCGATTTTTGCATTCATCGCGCCACGTCGGGACGTTTCCAAAATCAACTCATCCAACGTCAAAAAAGGCACTGCTTTGTCACCGCCCCACTTACGCCTGAGAGGGGTCATGTAATCGTCGAGCGGGTGGCCGGAGAGGTAGAAGCCGATGGCCTTGAATTCCTCGGCCAGCCGTTCGGCGGGCAGCCAGTCGTCACCGCCCGCAAGGCGCGGTTCGGGCAGGTCGTCGCCCGCCTCTCCGAAAAGCGAGACCTGGTTGGAGGTCTTCTGGTCGTGAATCGCGGCGGAGTATCCGGTGAGCGCGTCGAGGGACATCATCACCCGGCGGCGGTTGGGGTCGAGCACGTCGAAGGCCCCGGCGCGGGCGAGCATTTCCAGCGGGCGCTTGCCGATTTTCTTGAGGTCGACGCGGCGGGCGAAATCGAAAAGGTTGACGAAAGGTTTGGCGTCTCGCCCGGCGGCACCGCCGGGCAGCCCCCGACCGCCCCCCAGGGCGGGGGCTTCACCCCCACCCGCGGTCGGGGGCTGCCCTCCGTTTACGCTCGCTCCGTCGCGCCCTGCGACGATCAGTTTCATCGCCTCGACGCCCACATTTTTCAAAGCGCCCAGCCCGTAAACGAGTTTCTGGTCCTGCACGTCGAACATCGCCTGAGACCGGTTCACGCAGGGCGGGATATAGGCGATGCCCAGCCCCTTTTTCACTTCCTGGAAATAGACGCCCAGCTTGTCCGTCAGGTGGATATCGCAGTTCATCACCCCGGCCATGAATTCGACCGGGTGGTTCGCCTTGAGCCACGCCGTCTGGTAGCTGACGACGGCGTAGGCCGCGGCGTGGGATTTGTTGAAGCCGTAGTTGGCGAATTTTTCCAGCAGGTCGAAGACCTCGCGGGCTTTGTTCTTGTCGACACCATTTTCGACTGCGCCGGCCTCGAACTTGGGGCGTTCCTTGGCCATCTCCTCTGCAATTTTCTTGCCCATCGCGCGGCGCAAAAGGTCCGCGCCGCCAAGCGAATAGCCCGCCATGACCTGCGCGATCTGCATCACCTGTTCCTGATAGACGATGATGCCCTGGGTTTCCTCGAGGATGTAGTCGATGGACGGGTGGATGGACTCCAGTTCCTTCTGGCCGTTCTTCACCTCGCAATAGGTCGGGATGTTTTCCATCGGGCCGGGGCGGTAGAGGGCGACGAGGGCCACGATGTCCTCGATACAGGTCGGCTTCATCCGCTTGAGCGCGTCCATCATGCCGCTGGATTCCACCTGGAACACGGCAATGGTCTTGGCGGAGGAATAGAGCGCGTAGGATTTGTCGTCGTCCAGCGGGATCAGCGCGATGTCGTCCACGGCACCGTCAGGCGGCTGATAGAGTTCGGTGCCATCCGGCGCGATATGCAGGTGGCGGCCGGATTTGACGATCAGGTCGACGGCGTTCTGAATGACGGTGAGCGTTTTCAGGCCAAGAAAGTCGAATTTCACCAGCCCCGCCTGTTCCACCCATTTCATGTTGAATTGGGTGGCGGGCATGTCGGACCGGGGGTCCTGATACAGTGGGACGAGTTCATCCAGCGGGCGGTCGCCGATCACCACACCGGCGGCGTGGGTGGAGGCGTTGCGCAGCAGGCCCTCGACCTGCTGGGCGTAAGTCAGGAGGCGGTCGACGACCTCTTCGTTCTTGGCCTCCTCGCGCAGGCGAGGTTCATCGGCCAAGGCTTTTTCGATGCTGACGGGTTTGACGCCCTCGACCGGGATCATTTTCGACAGGCGGTCGACCTGCATGTAGGGCATCTGCAACACGCGGCCCATGTCGCGCACGGCGGCCTTGGACAGCATTGCGCCGAAGGTGATGATCTGGCCCACCTTGTCGCGGCCATATTTGTCCTGCACGTAGCGGATCACCTCCTCCCGCCTATCCATGCAGAAGTCGATGTCGAAGTCGGGCATCGACACCCGTTCGGGGTTCAGGAAGCGTTCGAACAGCAGGTTGTAGCGCAGGGGATCAAGGTCGGTGATGAGCAACGCGTAGGCGACCAGCGACCCGGCGCCGGAGCCGCGGCCGGGGCCGACGGGGATATCGTGATCCTTGGCCCATTTGATGAAATCGGCCACGATCAGGAAATAGCCGGGGAAGCCCATGCCCTCGATGATGCCGAGTTCGAAATCGAGGCGCTTTTCGTAGTCCTCCACCGGGGCGGCGTGGGGGATGATGGCAAGACGCTCTTTCAGGCCCTGTTCGGCCTGACGGCGTAGTTCGGCGACCTCGTCATCGGCGAATTTCGGCAGGATCGGGTCGCGCTTGTAGGTCTTGAAGGCGCAGCGGCGCGCGATTTCGACGGTGTTCTCGATCGCTTCGGGCAGGTCGGCGAAGAGTGTCGCCATTTCCTGCGGCGATTTGAAATAGTGCTGGGGCGTGAGTTTGCGCCGTGCCTCCTGCTGGTCGACGTAGGCCCCGTCGGCGATGCAGATCAGCGCGTCGTGGGCTTCGTAAAGCTCGGCTTTCGGAAAATAGGCGTCGTTGGTAGCGACCAGAGGCAGGGTCTTGGCATAGGCCATTTCGACCAATCCGCGTTCGGACAGCTTTTCCGCCTCGGGCAGGCCGTTGTCGCCGGGGTGGCGTTGCAATTCGACGTAGAGCCTGTCGCCGAACATGCCCGCCAGCCGGTCCATCAGTGCGTCGGCCTTGGGTCGTTGCCCATAGCGCAACAGCCGCCCGACCGGGCCGTCGGGGCCGCCGGTGAGGCAGATCAGATCGGCGTTGTGCTGTTCGAGTTCATCCAGCGTGATCTGCGGCAGGTCCCCGCCCTGATCGAGGTAGGCGCAGGAGTTCAGCTTCATCAGGTTCATATAGCCCGCCTCGGTCTGGGCGAGCAGGACGATGGGTGCTGGCGCGTCGGGGCGCTTGCCGGGTTCGGGCGTGGTATAGGCCAGATCAAGTTGGCACCCCACGATGGGCTGCACCCCGGCCTTGGCGGCACCTTCGGAAAACTCCAGTGCGCAGAACATATTGTTGGTGTCGGTGACGGCGACGGCGGGCATGTCCATGGCGGCGGCCATGTCAGGCAGTTTCTTGACCGGGATCGCGCCTTCGAGGAGCGAATATTCGGTATGGGTGCGCAGGTGGATGAATCGGGGAGCATTAGTCATGGGGTCATCCTACGGTGACAGGCGCGCGGCCTGAACCGGAAATCGTGAGCCGTGTGGGGCGGGATCGGAATTTTCGAAAATTCCGGGCAAATTTCTTGGAAGAAATTTGGTTAGCCACTTTACTAAGTGACTTGACCGCGGAAAGCTTACGGAGCATGCTTAGCGACATGACTAACAATCTTGATTCCTTTTTCGGTGCCATGTCCGACCCGACCCGCAGGGCGGTGATCGAACGACTGGCCGCCGGGCCCGCAAGTGTGTCCGCGCTACATGCGCCGCACGACATGGCCTTGCCGACCTTCATGCGGCACCTGCGCGTACTGGAGGACACCGGCATCGTCCGGTCGATCAAGAAAGGCCGCGTGCGCACCTGTCATATCGAGGCCGCCCCGCTGATCGAGGCGCAGGGCTGGCTGGCGTGGCAGCGGCAGGTCTGGGAAGGACGCATGGACAGACTGGATGCGCTGGCGCTGAAGCTGGCACAGGATGACAGGGAGAACGAAAATGGCGACTGACACTTCGAGTTTCGACATGCAACGCAGCCTGCCGCTGCCGCCGGAGCGGCTGTGGGAGGTGCTGACCGATCCGGCGCATCGCGAGAAATGGGGCGCGCCCGATGCCGATATGGTGCTGGTCGTCGAGACCGCCGATGTGCGTGTGGGCGGACAGGACAGGCATCGCTGCGGGCCGGAAGATGCCCCGGATTTCATCGTCGACACGCGGTGGTACGATCTGGCGCAACCCGAACGCGCCGTGTTTACCGAAACGCTGATTTTCGGCGGAGAGGCCGCCTTTACAAGTCTTGTGACCTACCGGCTGACCGGCGATGGTGACCGCACCACACTGGACGTCACCGTCGCGGTATCGTCCTTTGGCGGGGCCGATGCCCTCGATGACGTCAAGCAGGGCTGGACCGGTGGGCTGGACAACTTGGAGCGCCATGTTGGAGAGATGCATGACTGACGCCGCAACCATCGCCGCACTGACCGCCGAAGACGATCTGACGATGGTGCTGGACCGCACGATCGCCGCCCCGCCCGACACGCTCTATCGTTGCTGGACCGAGGCCACGCTGGCCCGGCAATGGTTCGCGCCCAAGCCGGTGGAGGTGGTCGAGGCAGAGATCGACGCCACGCCGGGCGGCATCTTCCGCCTTGTGATGCAAATGCCGGGGCATGATCCGATGGACGGGCCTTCGGGCTGCGTGCTGCTCGCAGACCCCGGCGAGCGGTTCGTCTGGACGGCGGCGCTTGGCCCCGGGTTCCGCCCGAACCCGCCGCACGACAACGCCGGTGATTTCTACATGACCGCCGATATCCGGTTCCTGCCGCAGGATGGCGGCACGCGCTACATCGTGCGGGCGCTGCACGACACCACTGGGCACCGCAAGGCGCATGAGGAGATGGGGTTCTATACCGGCTGGGGCACCTGCGCCGATCAGCTTGAGGAACTCGCCAAGACGCTCTGAGGCGCAAAGCCCTTGCCATTTGGACGTGGTGGCGTTTTCATGGGGCAAAGGGCCGCGCAACCATTCGTGTCTACGCCGCATCGACACTGCGACCGGCCCTGCGAGACTTGGTAACGCGGCAGGTTAATTTTCATGGAAGTTGCGTTTCTTCTGAACGGGGAAGCCCAGCGTGTCGACGTGGACGCGACGCGCACGCTGCTGGACTGGCTGCGCGAGGATCGCGGGCTGTGCGGCACGAAAGAAGGCTGCAACGAGGGCGACTGCGGGGCGTGCACGGTGATCGTGACGGACCCGGAGGGTGGAAAAGGTGCCTGCGCACTGAACGCCTGCATCCTGTTCATGCCGCAACTGCACGGCAAGATCGTGCGCACGGTGGAGGGCATCAGCGGGCCGGACGGCACCCTGCATCCGGTGCAGGAGGCGATGGTCGCGCATCACGGATCGCAATGCGGCTTCTGCACGCCGGGGTTCATCGCGGCGATGGCGGCGGGGCATATGGCGGGCCGCAGGGATCACGACGATGTGCTGGCGGGCAACCTGTGCCGATGTACGGGCTATGCCCCCATCGTCCGCGCGGCTGAGGCGGCGGAAAGCGCGCCGGTGCCGGGTTGGATGCAGGACGCGGCACCTGACGTAGCGACGGCACCCTACGCGCCCGAGACGCTGGACGAACTGGCCACTTGGTACGCCGCCCACCCCGAGGCGACGGTGATCGCGGGTGCCACGGATGTTGGGCTATGGGTGACCAAGCAATTGCGGGAATTGGACGAGGTCGTGTTCGTGAACCGCTGCCGCGATTTGCAGCGGATCGACATCGGCGACGAGACGATCACCTTTGGTGCCGCCGTCACCATGACCGATGTGCACGCCGTGCTGAAGGACCATCATCCGTCCTATGCCGAGATGGTGCGGCGCTATGGCTCCGAACAGGTGCGCGCGGCGGCGACGATCGGCGGCAACATCGCCAACGGGTCGCCGATCGGAGACAATCCGCCCGCGCTGATCGCACTGGGGGCCGTGCTGCATCTGCGGCACGGGGATAAGACGCGCGATCTGCCGCTGGAGGATTTCTTCATCGCCTACGGCAAGCAGGACCGTGCGAAGGGGGAGCTGGTCACCGGCGTGACCATCCCGAAAGCGGCCCCTGCCCTGCGGGTCTATAAGCTGAGCAAGCGGTTCGATCAGGACATTTCCGCCGTCTGCGGGGCGTTCAACATCAAGGTGAACGATGGCAAGGTGACCGATGCGCGGATCGCCTTCGGCGGCATGGCCGGAACGCCTGCGCGGGCCAAAGCGGTGGAGGCCGCGTTGGCGGGTCAGCCGTGGACGCAAGGAACGGTGGACACCGCCTGCGCTGCCTTTGCAGAGGACTACGCGCCGATGGACGACATGCGCGCCAGTGCGGCGTATCGCCTGACGACGGCGCGCAACATGCTGCGGCGGTATTTTGCGGAGACGCAAGGCGAAGCGGTCAATGTGCTGGAGGTGCGGGCATGAGCGTGACCAAACCCCTGCCCCACGATGCGGCGAAACTGCATGTCACCGGGCGCGCCCGCTATATCGACGATCTGCCGGTGCCTGCCGGCACACTGCATCTGGCCTTTGGCCTGTCGGAGGTCGCGCGCGGGTCGATCACGGCAATGGACCTTGCCGCCGTGCGCGCGGCACCGGGCGTCGTGGCGGTGCTGACGGCAGAGGACCTGCCGTTCGTGAACGATGTTTCGCCGTCGAACCATGATGAGCCCTTGCTGGCCAAGGGTGAGGTGCATCACGTCGGGCAACCGGTGTTTCTGGTGGTGGCGGAAAGCCATCTGGCCGCGCGCAAGGCGGCGCGGCTGGGAAAGATCGAGATCGCAGAGGAAACGCCGATCCTGACGATCGAGCAGGCCTTGGCCGCCGACAGCCGGTTCGAGGACGGGCCGCGGGTCTGGACCA
Organism: Yoonia sp. KMU-150; assembly: GCF_056858355.1. Lineage (NCBI taxonomy): Bacteria > Pseudomonadati > Pseudomonadota > Alphaproteobacteria > Rhodobacterales > Paracoccaceae > Yoonia > Yoonia sp. KMU-150. The sequence goes on along the minus strand of NZ_JBXEQF010000002.1, from coordinate 376,057 downwards.
AGGGCGATGTGGATGCCGCCCTGTCGTCCGCCCAGCACCGGTTACAGGGCCGGATCGAGATGGGCGGACAGGAGCATTTCTATCTGGAAGGGCAAGCCGCCCTTGCCCTGCCGCAGGAAGGCGGCGACATGGTCGTGCATTCCTCAACCCAGCACCCGACGGAAATCCAGCACAAAGTGGCCGAGGCGCTGGGCGTGCCGATGCATGCCGTGCGCTGCGAGGTGCGGCGGATGGGCGGCGGGTTCGGCGGCAAGGAAAGCCAAGGCAACGCGCTGGCGGTGGCCTGTGCGGTTGCCGCGCGTGCAACGGGCAAGCCCTGCAAGATGCGCTATGACCGCGACGACGACATGATCATCACCGGCAAGCGGCACGATTTCCGCATCGACTATGACGTGGGTTTCGATGCGCAGGGCCGGATCGCGGGGGTAGATTTCACGCAATATACCCGCTGCGGCTGGGGCATGGATCTGTCCCTGCCGGTGGCGGATCGGGCGATGCTGCATGCCGACAACGCGTATCTGCTGGACGCGGCGCGGATCACCTCGCACCGGCTGAAGACAAATACGCAGAGTGCCACCGCCTATCGCGGCTTCGGCGGGCCGCAAGGCGTGCTGGGGATCGAGCGGGTGATCGACCATATCGCGGCGGACCTGGGACTGGACCCGGTGGCGGTGCGGCAGGTGAATTATTATGCGCCTGCGGCGCATGGGGGGCCTGCCGCCCCCAGCCCCCCCGCGAGTATTTCCGGCAAAATGATACAAGGGCGCGGCACCCGGTTCGGCGGGGCGCATTCGCCGAAGCCAGCCGCACAGACCACGCCCTACGGGATGGAGGTCACGGATTTCATCCTGCACGAGATGACGGAGGCGCTGCTGACGTCGAGCGATTACACGCAGCGGCGAGACGAGATTGCCGCGTGGAACACCGCCCAGCCGATCTTGAAACGCGGGATCGCGTTTTCGCCGGTGAAATTCGGGATTTCGTTCACGCTCACCCACCTCAATCAAGCGGGCGCGCTGGTGCATGTCTATCAGGACGGGTCGATCCGGATGAACCATGGCGGCACCGAGATGGGGCAGGGGTTGTTCCAGAAGGTGGCGCAGGTCGCGGCGGCGCGGTTCGGTGTGGATATCGGCGCGGTGAAGATCACGGCGACCGATACCGACAAGGTGCCCAATACTTCCGCTACCGCAGCATCATCCGGGACGGACCTGAACGGGATGGCGGTGATGGCCGCCTGCGACACGATCCGCGACCGGATCGCGGCGCATCTGGCTGGGGCGCATGGCGGCGCTGCGGGCGACGTGCGCTTTGAAGGTGGCCGGGTGCATGTGGCAGGCAAGGACATGAGTTTCGCCGAGGCGGTGACGGAGGCTTATGTGAACCGGGTGAGCCTGTCGGCCACGGGGTTCTACAAGACGCCGGACCTCAAGTGGGACCGGATCAAGGGTGAAGGGCGGCCGTTTTTCTACTTCGCGCATGGGGCGGCGATTACCGAGGTTGTGATCGACACATTGACCGGAGAAAACCGGATTTTGCGCACGGATATTCTGCATGACGCGGGCGCGTCGCTGAACCCTGCCATCGACATCGGCCAGATCGAGGGCGGCTATGTGCAGGGTGCGGGCTGGCTGACGACCGAGGAGCTGGTGTGGGACGACAAGGGGCGGCTGCGCACCCATGCGCCCGCGACCTACAAGATCCCCGCCTGTTCAGACCGGCCCGATCAGTTCAACGTGGCGCTTTGGGATCAGCCGAACCCGGCGCAGACGATCTATCGCTCCAAAGCGGTGGGCGAGCCGCCTTTCATGCTGGGGATTTCGGCGTTTCTGGCGCTGTCGGATGCCTGCGCGGCCTGCGGCGACACCTACCCCGACCTGCAGGCCCCGGCGACGGCGGAGGAGGTGCTGCGGGCCGTGGGGCGCGCCCGTGGCTGAGGCGATCTGGGTCGAGGTGATCGCCACGCGCGGGTCGGCCCCGCGTGATGCGGGCACGGCGATGATGGTCACGGCAGAGGCCACCGAAGGCACCATCGGCGGCGGGGCGCTGGAATATCAGGCCATCGCGAAGGCGCGCGAGATGATTGCTGCGGGTGATACCTTGGCCGAGGTGACATGGCCACTTGGCCCGAACCTTGGCCAGTGCTGTGGCGGGGCGGTGACGCTGCGGTTCGGGACGCAGGCGCGGGTGGTCGATTCCCCGCCTTTTGTCATTCACCGCCTTGAGGCTCAACCGCATCATCCGATTCACCTGTGGCTTTGGGGTGCAGGGCATGTGGGGCAGGCGGTTGTGCGCCACGCTAATCCCCGGGCGTTCAAATTGACTTGGGTGGACGATGCCCCTGCCCGGTTCCCGGCCAACGCGACGCGTGAGGCAACCGTCGTGCCCGCCGCCGACATGCCCCTGCTTGCCGCCAAGGCCCCGAAACAGACACACCACCTGATCTTTACCTACAGCCACGACATCGACCTTGCGCTGTGCGATGCGCTTTTGCGCAGGCCCGTCGCCTCTATCGGGCTGATCGGGTCGGCGACGAAATGGCGACGGTTTCAGACTCGTTTGGCTCAGCTGGGCCATGGCAGTGCTGAAATTGCGCGCATCACCTGTCCGATCGGCGATCCGACCCTTGGCAAACACCCCGACGATATTGCCAGAGGGGTGATTGCCGCGTATCTCGATACCGTCGGGGCTGCATCGCGCCCCGCACGGGGGAGACGACGGGCATGATCACGGGCAAAGCGGACCCGCTGCTGCGGCTGAACGGGCTGACCAAGGCCTATCCCGGTGTCGTCGCCAACAAGGATGTGTCTTTCGAGATCGCGCCGGGGGAAATCCACGCGCTGCTGGGCGAGAACGGCGCGGGCAAGTCGACCTTGGTGAAAACGATCTATGGGCTGGTGAAACCCGACAGCGGCGACATGGTGCTTGAGGGGCGCGGTTTCGCGCCACCTGACCCGCGTGCGGCGCGCGAAGCGGGCGTGGCGATGGTGTTCCAGCATTTCTCGCTCTTCGATGCGCTCAACGTCGCGGAGAATATCGCGCTCGGCATGGAGAACCCGCCCAAGCAGCGGCAGATCGCGGCGCAGGTGCGCGAAGTCTCGGAAAAATACGGGCTGCCGCTCGATCCCTACCGCACGGTGGGGGACCTGTCGGCGGGTGAACGCCAGCGGGTCGAAATCATCCGCTGTCTGTTACAAGACCCCAAGTTGCTGATCATGGACGAGCCGACCAGCGTGCTGACCCCGCAAGAGGTCGGCATCCTGTTCGAGACGTTGCGCAAGCTGGCGGGCGAAGGCACGGCGATCCTTTATATCTCGCACAAGCTGGAGGAAATCCGCAGCCTGTGCGAGGCGGCGACGATTCTGCGGCTGGGCGAAGTCGTGGCGACCTGCGATCCCCGCGCGACCTCTGCGCGGGACATGGCGGAGCTGATGGTGGGCAGCAAGCTGCATGTGCCGACGAAGGTCGACCGCGCCCGGGGCGGCACGGCGCTGGCACTGCGCAGCCTGTCGGCCAAGGCCCCGCACCAGTTCGGCACCGCGTTGAAGGACATCACCTGCGATTTCCGCAACGGAGAGGTGCTGGGCATCGGCGGGGTCGCGGGCAACGGGCAGGACGAGCTGATCGCGGCGATTTCGGGCGAGATGAAGACCGGAGCGCGCATGTTGCTGCTGCGCGACGAACCCATCGGTAGGCTGGGGCCGAACGCACGCCGCGCGCGCGGACTCTGTGCCGCCCCCGAAGAGCGCAACGGCCATGCCGCCGCCCCGGACATGACGCTGACCGAAAACGCGGCGCTGACGGGAACGGTGCGCAAGCGCATGACGCGGCGCGGGTTCGTGAACTGGTCCAAGGCGCGCGGCTTCGCCGAAGAGGTGATCGCCAAATTCGACGTGCGCACGCCGGGGCCGGAGAATGCGGCGCGGTCGCTGTCGGGCGGGAACCTGCAGAAATTCGTCATCGGGCGTGAGATCATGCAGGCCCCCGATGTGCTGGTGGTGAACCAGCCCACATGGGGTGTCGATGCCTCCGCCGCCGCCGATATCCGGCAGGCGCTGCTTAATCTGGCGGACAAGGGGGCGGCTGTCGTGGTCATTAGTCAGGACCTTGACGAGCTGATGGAAATTTCCGACCGCTTCGCCGCGCTGAACGAGGGCCGTCTGTCGGCACCGCGCGACGCCAAGGGACTGACGGTGGAACAGATCGGCCTGATGCTGGGCGGGACCCACGATATGGAGGTCGCCCATGTGGACGGGTAGCATGCGATGATACGGCTGGAGAAACGACCGCAGCCGTCACGGGCCTGGGTGTTTCTGGCGCCGCTGATGGCGGTGGTGCTGACGATGCTGGTGGGCGGGCTGTTGTTCGCAGCACTTGGCAAGGACCCTGTCGTCACGATCCGCACGATTTTCGTCGATCCGCTGTTTTCGGAGTTCGCGTGGTTCTATCGCCCGCAACTGCTGATCAAAGGGGCACCGCTGGTGCTGATCGCGATCGGGCTGTCGTTCGGGTTTCGCGCCGGTGTGTGGAACATCGGGGCCGAAGGGCAATACATCATGGGTGCGATCTGCGGCGCGGCTGTGGGTTTGGCACTTTACCCGGCCGAGACGCGGTGGATTTTCCCGCTGATGGTGCTGGCGGGCGCGCTGGGCGGCTGGGCCTGGGCGATGATACCGGGCGTGCTGCGAGTGAAATTCGGGACGAACGAAATTCTGGTGTCGCTGATGCTGGTCTATGTGGCCGAGCAGTTGCTGGCTTCCATGGCGCTGGGCGCGCTGCGCAACCCCGAAGGCATGGGCTTTCCCGGATCGCGCAATCTGGCGCAATGGTCGTCGTCGGCCAATCTGGAGATATGGGCCGGGTCCGGTGTGCACTGGGGTGTCGTCGCGGCGCTGATCGCGGTGATTTTCGCCTATGTCACGCTGTCGCGGCATCTGTTCGGTTTTCACGTGCGCCTGTCGGGACAAAGCCCGCGGGCGGCCGCGTTTGCGGGGGTAAATCCGGGGCGGCTGGTCCTGATCTGCATGGGCCTTTCCGGCGCGCTGGCCGGGCTGGCCGGGCTGTTCGAGGTGACGGGGCCGGCCGGGCAGATCAGCATTGATTTCAACGTGGGCTACGGCTTCACCGCGATCATCGTGGCGTTTCTGGGCCGGTTGCACCCGGTCGGTATCCTGCTGGCGGGCGGGCTGATGGCGCTGACCTATATCGGCGGCGAAATCGCGCAAAGCCAGCTTGGCCTGCCCGGCGCCGCGATCCAGTTGTTGCAGGGAATGCTGCTGTTTTTCCTGCTGGCGGTAGATGTGATGACGAATTACCGGTTCCGGTTCGGCAAGGGGGTGGTAGCATGATTTATTTCGCGCCAGTCAGCGGTGCCATGCTTGGTTGGCTTGTCTTCTTGCCGAAGCTCAGCTTGCTCGGCGTTTTGCTGGGAGGTCATTTCGCGGTCGTTCAGGGCATTGCATATCTTCAGACCATCGTCCTGTTTCTGGTATTTACCTACACTGTGGAAGCCCTTTGGCGTCGGATGACCAGAGCTTTTTCGGCACGAGCAAGGCTGAGAAAGGGGGCGAATTCTCGCAAGAAGAAAGCCTTTCTTGGATGCTTCTGGTCGTTTGGAATTCTCACGGCGATTGCCGGATAGGAATGCACTGATGGACCTGTCTTCGATCAACCCGATCCTCTTGCTCGCCTCGCTCATGGTCGCGGCGACGCCGATCATTCTGGCGGCCATCGGGGAGCTTGTCGTCGAACGTGCGGGCGTGCTGAACCTGGGCGTCGAGGGCATGATGATCACCGGGGCTGTCTGCGGCTTCATCGTCGCTGTGGGCACGAACAACCCGTGGCTCGGCTTTGCCGGAGCTGCTGCGGGTGGGGCCGTGCTGGCGCTGCTGTTCGGCGTGCTGACGCAGTATCTGCTGTCCAACCAGGTGGCGACGGGTCTGGCGCTGACGCTGTTCGGGCTGGGGCTGAGCGCGCTGCTGGGGCAAGGCTATATCGGGATCAAGGCACCGGACTTTCCCGACTGGCACATCCCGCTGCTGGGCGACATTCCGGTGATCGGGCCAATCGTGTTCCAGCACGATCCGATGGTCTATGTCGGGCTGTTCATCGTGCTTTGCGTCTGGATATTCCTGAAATATACCCGCGCCGGATTGATCCTGCGCGCAGTGGGCGAAAACCACGACGCGGCGCATGCACTGGGCTACAAGGTGCACCGGGTGCGGATGCTCGCGATCATGTTCGGCGGGGCCTGCGCGGGCCTTGGTGGTGCGTATCTCAGCCTCGTCCGCGTGCCGCAATGGACCGAGGGCATGACCGCAGGCGCGGGCTGGATCGCGCTGGCCATCGTCGTCTTTGCCAGCTGGCGGCCGGGGCGGCTTTTGCTGGGTGCATATCTTTTCGGCGGGGTGACCGTTTTGCAGCTGAACCTGCAGGCGGCGGGGCTCGCGATTCCGGTCGAATACCTTTCGATGTCGCCCTATCTGGCCACCATCGTCGTTCTGGTTATTATGTCGTCAGGACGCGCGCCCGGATCACTGGGCCGCATTTTCCACGCCTCGCGCTAGGGGCACCACTTTGCCGGGCTGTTCCGGCACCAACGGGAGAAAAACCTTGAAAAGAAGAACTCTGCTCGCTTCCGGCGCTGCCGCTGCCACGGCTGCCGCGATCGGCGTCCCTGCCCGTGCGCAGGACGTCACCAAAGTCGGTTTCGTCTACGTCGGCCCTATCGGCGACGGTGGCTGGACCTATGAACACGACAAGGGCCGTCTGGCGGTCGAAGAGGAATTCGGCGATGCGGTCGAAACCATCTATGTCGAAAACGTGCCGGAAGGGGCCGACGCCGAACGTGTGATGACGGATATGGCGCTCAATGGTGCCGACCTGATCTTCACCACGTCCTTCGGTTACATGGACCCCACGATCAACGTGGCAGCCAAGTTCCCAGACGTGAAATTCGAGCACGCGACGGGCTACAAACGTGCCGACAACGTGTCCACCTATTCGGCACGTTTCTACGAGGGCCGCGCCATTCAGGGCCACATCGCCGGGAACATGACGAAATCCAACCTTGTGGGTTACATCGCGTCCTTCCCGATTCCCGAAGTGATCCGCGGCATCAACTCCGCTTTCATACACGCGCGCAAGGTGAACCCTGACGTGGAGTTCAAGATCGTCTGGGCCTACACCTGGTTCGACCCCGCGAAAGAGGCCGAGGCCGCGACCGTGTTGATCGAACAGGGCTGTGACGTCGTGCTGCAGCACACCGATTCCACCGCACCGCAGGCGGCGGCACAGGCCGCCGGCAACGTGGTCACCTTCGGTCAGGCGTCGGATATGTCCGAGTTCGCGCCTTTCCCGCGCGTGTCGTCGATCATCGACGACTGGGCCCCCTACTACATCGCCCGCACGCAAGCGGTCATGGATGGCACATGGGAAAGCACCGACACATGGGACGGCATCGGGCCGGGTATGGTCGGCATCGGCGAGATCACGGATGCCGTGCCTGCGGATGTGAAAGCCGAAGCCGAGGCGATGCGCGACGCGATTGGCGCGGGCGAGTATCACCCGTTCACCGGACCGATCAACAAGCAGGACGGCTCCGTCTGGCTGGAAGAGGGCGAGGTCGCCGATGACGGCACGCTGGCCGGGATGAACTTCTATGTCGAGGGGCTGACCGGCGACATTCCGTCGTAAGCCTTGCGCGTGACCGGAGGGGGCCTGCCGTGCGGCGGGCCTTTTTCGTTTCGGCCCGTCGCATGCGCGCCGCACCGACCCCCGGTGGGCGTTGCCCCCCGGACCCTCCAGAGGTATTTGCAGCAAGATAATGCAGGCAGGCAGGAGCACCGTGGCATGACACAGTTGAAGACACTGAACGGTGCGCCGTTGTCACGGCTGGCCTTCGGCACGATGCAGTTCGGCGGCAAGGCGGATGAGAGCGAAAGCCGCGCGATGTTCGATGCCGCGCTGGCGGCGGGCGTCAACCATTTCGACACGGCCGTCGGTTACACCGGCGGCGCGTCGGAAACGCTGCTTGGGCGGTTCATCCGCGACTGCCGCGAGGACGTGTTCGTGGCCACCAAGGTGGCGTATGAGGGCGGTGCCGGACGGGCCAACCTGCTGGCGCATCTGGACCGGTCGCGCCGCCAGTTACAGGCGGATACGGTCGATCTGATGTATCTGCACCGCTTCGACGATGCGACACCGCTGGAAGAGACATTCGATGTTCTGGCGGGCTGGCAGCAAGACGGCGTGATCCGGCATATCGGCGTGTCGAATTTCGCCGCTTGGCAGGTGATGAAAGCGCAGGGCGTGGCGGCGACGCTTGGCAGCCGGATCGACGCGATCCAGCCGATGTACAATCTGGTGAAGCGGCAGGCCGAAGTCGAACTGATCCCGATGGCGGCCGATCAGCGGATCGCGGTGTTCCCCTATTCCCCGCTGGGCGGTGGTCTGCTGACCGGCAAATACGCCACCGGTGCCGCCGGACGGCTGACGGAGGACGACCGCTATGCCGCCCGTTACGATGTCGACTGGATGCGCCGTTGCGCCGCCGATCTTGCAACTTTTGCCGAAGGGGTCCGCCTGCATCCGGCCACGCTGGCCGTGGCATGGGTCGCGGCGCATCCCGCGGGGGTGCATCCGATCATCTCGGCGCGATCGGTGGAACAACTCGCGACGTCGCTGGCGGCCATGGACGTTGTGCTGAGCGGGGCCGATTATGCCGCGATCACGGCGTTGAGCCAGACACCGGCACCGGCGACGGACCGGCTCGAAGAAACCTAGGCCACGGCGGCGCGCAGCTCCCACGAGCGCAGGGTCGGGTAGTCGGCCGCGAAACCATGCAGTCCGAACCGCAGTTCCGGGAACAGCGTGAACAGTTCTGCGCGTGCGGCGGCGTCAAGATTGGCGATGCCCTCGGGGCCGGGGTGGAAACTTTCGGTCGCGGCACCTTCGGCAAAGATCACCTCGTGCCGGTCGAAGACGAGATGGTAGTAGGACACTTCGCTCAGGCTGCTGTCGACATAGACCTCTTCGTAACTGGCGGCGAGCGACTTGGCCCGCGCAAAGACCGCGTCCTCGCCGAACAGCAGGCCGATGCGGATATGGCTGATCAGCATCCGGTGCTGGGGGGACACGCGTAACGCACGACGCGGCAGTCCAAAGCCAAGCGACCCGGCCTGCAGGCAAACCGGCCAGAGCGCGCGCGACTGCCTGTAGTGCGCGCCCGACAGGTGCCGCTGGTGGATCATGCGGATCGGCTGCGGGCCGTGGTCGCGTGTATCGACCATGTCGCCCGGAGTCAGGGACTGGATCGGGCGCGGCCCTTCGGGCGTGTCGATCAGCGTGTCATGTGTCAGGCAGATCACCGAGGTGCCTTGCGTCAGATCGCCGTCCACCCGGTTGCCATAGACGTCGAACTGGATCGACTGACCCGAGGCCGGGGGAATATTTGTGGAGGTGGCACCGGTGGCCGGGCCGTTCGTCGCGGTGATCGCAGTCGTCCCGCCGCCGATATCGACGAAACTCTGGACCGGGGGCATGGCCGCGGCGTCGATGAAGGCGACGGCCTCGGCCTCGCCACCGTTTGCGATGTGATCTGGCGCGGTGACAGGTGTGGCGAACTGAAAGACATACCATCCGGTTGCGGGATCGAGCCTGCCGGTCATGCCACCAAGGTTGAAGATGGCGGCGACGGTACCGTTGGCCTGATAGGTCGCGACTGTGAAATCCGACAGTCGGGCGAGGTCGTCGGGATGGACCGAGACCTCGACATATTCGCTGACACCGGTGCCGGAAGCCACGGTGTTGCGATAGTGAATTTCAGAGATAAACGCCATGTGCCGCCACTCTTTCGCCTGAATTTCGATGCGGAAACCCGTGCGATCATGGCTAATCGGCGGATCGGGCAGGCAAATGTCCGCCCTGTGGAAAGAATTGGGCAGTTGCACCGATACCGGCCGGGTGGGATAACTGGCGCGACCTGCGATTGACCCAGAAGGATACCGCCATGCGACTGACATTTCTCGCCGCCGCAATTGCAACCCTGCCGATGGCCGCCGCAGCGCAATCAGCGCTGGACCGCTACGAGGCCGCGTCAGAGCAGCTGCAGGCCAGAACCTTTGACTTTTTCGAAAGCCGCGTGCCGGGGCTGGCTGCCGTGCGCCCGGATGCCAACTGGTCGGCGGCGGATCGGCAGGCCGGGGCCTGCATGATCGAGAACCTGCGCGCGACGAAGGGTGATGCGGGTGTCGCCACCTACGTTGCCGATCTGGAGGCGTTCGCGCAGCAGCCCATCACCAGTATCGCCGCGATGTCGGCGGCGACACCGGCCAGCATGGCGGACCCGCAAACGGTGCAGATCGGGACCTCCTGCGGCACCGACAAGATCGGTCAGGCACAGATGCAGCGCAGCGGTCTTGTGGCGCAACTGTCGAACCCGGCGGTGATGGCCGCGATCATGGCTCAGTAGAGACCGCCGGCGGGAATCGAAAAGGGCAAGCCCTCGCGCCTGCCCATTTACGTTTCAGCCATCGACGCGGATGGTGGTGTTCTTCGGGTCGTAAGGGCTGTCCTCGACGATTTCGGCGGGCCAGAGCCTGTCAAGCATCTTGACCTGCACCTTGGTGCCGACCTCTGCCAAGGCCGGTTTGACGTAGCCCATGCCGATGGATTTGCCGAAAGCCACGGAGTAGCCGCCCGATGTCAGACGCCCGATGCGGGTGCCGTCCATGTCATAAAGCGCCTCGCGACCCCACGGATCGGCGTCGTCCGGGCCGTCGATCAGCAGGGTGACGCATTTGGAACGGATACCCTTGGCGACCATCGCGTCCTTGCCGTGGAAGTCCTTGTCCAGATCAATGAAGCGCGGCAGATCGGCTTCTGCCGGTGTCGCGTCGCGGCCCAACTCGTTACCGAAGGCGCGGTAGGATTTTTCCTGCCGCAGCCAGTTCTGCGCCCGCGCGCCGACCAGCTTCATGCCGTGTTTTTCACCTGCTTTTTCCAGCAAGTCGAACAGGTAGTTCTGCATCTCCATCGGATGATGCAGTTCCCAACCCAACTCACCCGTATAGGCCACGCGGATCGCATTGACGGGGCACATGCCGAGTTCGATCTTCTTGGCCGACAGCCATGGGAAGCGTTTGTTGGACAGTGCTGTTGCGGGGTCGGCATCGTTGATGACTTCGAGCAGGACATCGCGGGCCTTGGGACCGGCGATGGCAAAAACGCCCCACTGGGTCGTGACGTTCTGCACGTCGATCCGGCCGAATTCGGCTTCCTTGTCCTCGACCGCCTTACGCAGGAAATCGGCGTCGTAGTCCGTCCAGGCACCGGCGGAGACGAGGTAATATTCGTCGTCCTTCAAACGCACGATGGTGTATTCCGTGCGCGTCGTGCCGTGCGACGTCAGCGCGTAGGTCAGGTTGATCCGGCCCACGCGGGGCAGCTTGTTGGTGGTGAACCAGTCGAGGAACGCGGTTGCGCCGGGGCCTTTGACGATATGCTTGGTGAAGGCCGTGGCGTCGATCAGGCCCACGCCTTCGCGGATCGCCTTGGCCTCGTCCACCGCGTGCTGCCACCAGCCGCCACGGCGGAAGGATCGGGCATCGTGGTCGAAATTCTCGGGCGCATCCAAGGGGCCATAGTAGTTGGGCCGTTCCCAGCCGTTGACGAAGCCGAACTGCGCGCCCCGCGCCTTTTGCCGGTCATAGGCCGGGGCGGTGCGCAGCGGGCGGCAGGCGGGACGTTCCTCGTCGGGGTGGTGCAGGATATAGACGTGGTCGTAGCATTCCTCGTTCTTGCGGGCGGCAAATTCGGTCGTCATCCAGTCGCCGTAGCGTTTCGGGTCGAGCGAGGCCATGTCGATCTCGGCCTCACCGTCGACCATCATCTGCGCGAGGTAGTATCCGGTGCCACCGGCGGCAGTGATGCCGAAGGAGAACCCTTCGGCCAGCCACATATTGCGTAGGCCGGGTGCGGGACCGACAAGCGGATTGCCGTCGGGGGTATAGCAGATCGGGCCATTGAAATCGTCTTTCAGGCCGGAGTCCTCGCACGACGGCACGCGGTGGATCATCGCCATATACTGCTCTTCGATCCGCTCCAGATCGAGCGGGAACAGATCGGCGCGGAAACTGTCGGGCACACCGTGTTCGAACACGGCAGGCGCGTTCTTTTCGTAGACGCCGAGAATCCAGCCGCCGCGTTCCTCGCGCACGTAGGATTGCGCGTCGGCGTCGCGGACGACGGGGTGTTCAGGGCCACCGTTCTTGCGGTATTCGACCAGTGCGGGGTCCTGGTCCATGACGATGAACTGGTGTTCGACGGGGATCGCGGGGATCTTGATGCCGAGCTTTTTCGCTGTGGTCTGAGCATGGTTGCCCGACGCGGTGACGACGTGTTCGGCCGTAATGACGATCTGTTCGTCGGAGGGGACGAGGTTGCCGCCCCGTTCGACCATCTTGGTGCAGGTCACTTCCCAATGCGTGCCGGTCCAGTGGAAAGCGTCGGCCTGCCACTTGCGTTCGATCATGACGCCACGTTGGCGCGCGCCTTTGGCCATCGCCATGGTGACGTCGGCGGGGTTAATGTAGCCGTCGGTGTGATGATAAAGCGCGCCCTTGAGGTCTTCGGTGCGGATCAGGGGCCATTTTTCCTTGATCTGCTCGGGCGTCATCCACTGGTAGGGCACGTCACAGGTTTCGGCGGTGGAGGAATAGAGCATGTATTCGTCCATGCGCTCGTCTGTCTGCGCCATGCGGAGGTTGCCGACGACGGCGAAACCGGCGTTCAGCCCGGTTTCGGCCTCCAGTGATTTGTAGAAATCGACGGAATATTTGTGAATGTGGGTCGTCGCGAAGGACATGTTGAAGAGCGGCAAAAGGCCCGCAGCGTGCCATGTGGACCCGGAGGTCAGTTCGTCCCGTTCCAGCAGCATCACGTCGTCCCACCCGGCCTTGGCCAGATGATAGGCGATGGAGGTTCCCACGGCACCGCCGCCGACGACGAGAGCTTTGACGTTCGTTTTCATGGCGGGTCCCCCGGACGATTCCATTGCGCGATTTCGCTGCACATTGTCCGAAATCGGAATGCGGCGACAGAACCAGCCGACCAAGTTTGGCAAAAAACCGACAGGACGTCACAGCCCCCGGTTGCAAACGGCATTTTTGCAACGACGCCAAGGCATAAGTAAGAAATTTGAACCGAACCCGCCGATTTATGTTACTTTAACGCCCAGCGCCCACAAGAGGCGCACCTTGAGGAGAGTTTCGCATGACCCGCACGCTTTCGGCGGCTATGGTCGCATTCGTTTTACTGACTGCATGCAGCGCAAATCCCGGCAGCTTTATCGCTGAAAGGGCCGAGAACGACATGCTGCGGTTTTCGTCATCGAATTATATCGATCCGGCGCACGGACCGCACTGACCGGCCTACATGAAAAAGGGCCAGACGCAGCGCGTCTGACCCGATATACATGTCATTGTCGAAGTATCAGGCTGCGAGCCAGCGATCGACTTCCTCTTTCGCCTCTTCCTTGGACTTCCCGTACTTCTGCTGGATTTTGCCTTCCAGCGCCTCACGGTTACCTTGCACTTCGTCAAGCTCGTCGTCCGTCAGCTCGCCCCATTTCGCTTGGGCCTTGCCTTTGAATTCTTTCCAATTGCCTTCGATCTGGTCCCAGTTCATCGCTGTTCTCCTTTCAAAGTTGCCGCCGCTTTCGCGACGCTTTCTGTATGTGGAAACAACACGCGCCAGGACCAGAAGTTCCTGTCTTTTACAACATTCCCGGCACGACAAGATCGGGCGGGCGGTGGCCGTCCGCGAAGGTCTTGATGTTGATGATGACTTTCTCGCCCATCTCGATCCGCCCCTCGACCGTGGCCGAGCCCATGTGCGGCAAAAGCACGACGTTCGACAACTCGCGCAGGCGCGGATTGATCTCTGCCCCACGTTCGAACACATCGAGGCCCGCACCCGCGATATCACCGGACCGCAACATGCGCGTCAGCGCATTTTCGTCGATCACCTCTCCGCGCGAGGTATTCACGATCACCGCGTCGGGTTTCATCAGCTTCAGACGCCGCGCGTTGATCAGGTGAAATGTCGATGGCGTGTGCGGGCAGTTGATCGACAGCACGTCCATCCGGGCGACCATCTGATCGAGGCTTTCCCAATAGGTCGCGTCCAGCGCCTGTTCGGTATCGGGGTGTAGCCGTTTGCGGTTGTGATAATGCACCTGCATGCCGAAGGCCCGCGCGCGCCGCGCCACAGCCTGCCCGATCCGCCCCATACCAAGGATACCCAGCCGTCGCCCGGCGATGCGGCCCCCCATCATCGCGGTCGGCGACCAGCCCTCCCACTCGCCGCCCTGCATCTTGCGCAGCCCTTCGGGAATGCGACGGGTCACCGAAAGGATCAGCGCCAGCGTCATGTCGGCGGTGTCGTCGGTCATGACCCCCGGTGTGTTGGAGACAAGGATGCCGCGCTGTCGGGCGGTTTCGACATCGATATTGTCGACCCCCGCCCCGTAGTTCGCGATCAGTTTGAGCCGCTCGCCCGCCTGCCCGAGCAGACGCGCGTCGATCGTGTCGGTGATCGTGGGCACCAGCACGTCGGCGTCTTGCATCGCCGCGACAAGTGCGGCGCGGTCCATGGGCGTATCGTCGGTCCGCAGGGTCACGTCGAAAAGCTCTGACATCCGGGTCTCGACCACCTCGGGCAACCGTCGCGTAACGACAACACTCAACCGTTTCCCTGGCATGTCCGGCGCTCCATCGCTTGAAATCAAATCACGCTTGGCCCCAAACTGCGGGAAAGGGACGCGCGGCACAAGAACCCGCGCCCGAAAAAGGCCGTGAAGAAAGCAGGTTGGTAGTGAACATCCCTCTCAGATGGACGACCGCGTTATGCGTGGCGCTGATGTTTGTCGGACTGGCCGGCGGACCCGTCGCAGCACAGGAGGCCGTGCAGCCGACGCTCGTCGCGGCCACGGCGCCCACAGTCGGACCGGAATCCAACCTGCCGCTGCCGCGTTATGTGTCGCTCAAACGCGACGAGACGAATGTGCGTCGTGGCCCGTCACTGACCCATCGGATCGACTGGGTGTTTCAGCGCCGTGGTATGCCGGTGCAGGTGGTGGCCGAATACGGCCACTGGCGGCGTGTTGTGGACCGCGACGGGCAAGGCGGCTGGATCCATTTCCGGCTACTTTCGGGCCATCGCACGGTGATCAACGATCAGGATATGCTGTCGCTGCGCAGTCGCGCCGACCCGCAATCGCCCGAGACCGTCGTGCTGGAGGCCGGTGTGATCGCCGCACTGGACGAATGCACGCCGACATGGTGCAGGCTGGAGGCGGGCGGCTATCGCGGCTGGGCGCCGAAAACGGCACTCTGGGGTGTGGAGGCCGACGAGGTCCGCGACTAGAACCCCAGGCTGCGCCAGTGGTACTGCGGCATGTGATAGCCCGCATCCTCGGTCACCTCATACCGCCTGTCGCAGCCGTTACAGATCACGCTCATTTCGGTATGGCCTGCAAATTGGGTTTGCGCCGTCACTTTCAAGCCCCGCACCGATCTGGGATTGCCACGCGCGCCATGTGTGGAGCAGGCGCATTCGTGTGGATCGACGGCGGTGGCGCGTGTGCCCGCGAAACGGTCGAACAGACGTTTCCGGCGGTTGATCGCATCGTCGTCGCCCAGCGACATATCCCCGATCGCCGCGATCACCGCGTCCTTGCTTTTCGCGATGGTGGCATAGATTTCCGGATCGTTAGTCCAGACCGTGCGACGCAGGGTGCGCGCCACGCGGTCCGGATCGCCTGACAGCAACCCGCGCAGGCGCTTTTCGCCGGGGCTACGCCGCTTGCCCAAGCCCGCGCCCTTTCAAGAGCGCCTCGACCCCCGGCATCCGGCCACGGAACGCCTCGTAAAGCTCCGCCGCATCGACAGACCCGCCGGACGACAGCACGGTGTCCTCCAGCCGTGCCGCAAGTTCCGGATTGAACGGATCGCCCGTTTCCTCGAATGCGGCGAAGGCATCGGCATCCATCACTTCGGACCACATGTAGCTGTAGTAGCCGCTGGAATAGCCGTCACCGGCAAAGACGTGGGCGAAATGCGGGGTGGCGTGGCGCATCCGGATCGCGTGCGGCATGCCTAGGTTTTCAAGCACCTCCGCCTGTTTCTGCATCGGACCCGCCGGGGCGGCACCATCGTGAAACGCCAGATCGACCAGAGCCGAGGCGACATATTCGACAGTCTGGAAACCCATGTCGTAAGTGGCGGCATCCAGCATACGCTGCAGCATGTCCTGTGGCATCGGTTCGCCGGTTTCGGCATGGGTCGCGAATTCGCCCAGGACCTCGGGCACTTCGAGCCAGTGTTCGTAAAGCTGGCTGGGCAATTCGACGAAATCGCGCGCGACAGAGGTGCCGCTGACGCTTTCGTAGGTCACGTCGGATAGCATCTGGTGCAGCGCGTGGCCGAATTCATGGAACAACGTGCGCGCGTCGTCATAGGACAGCAGCGCCGGTTCGCCGCTCTGCGGTTTGGCGAAGTTGCAGACGTTGACGACATGCGGGCGGACATCTCCGTCCAGTCGGTGCTGCGACTGCATCGCCATGCACCACGCGCCGGACCGTTTCGACCCGCGCGCGAAATAGTCGCCGATGAAGACCGCCACGTGTTCGCCCTTGCGGGTCACCTCCCACAGGCGCACGTCGGGATGATAGACGGGCCCGTCCAGCGGCGCGAATTCCAGCCCGAACAGGCGGTTGGCGCAGGCGAAGGCCGCGTCGATCATGCGATCCAGTTGCAGGTAGGGTTTCAGCGTCGCCTCGTCGAGATCGTGTTCGGCCTGGCGGCGCTTTTCGGAATAGTATCGCCAGTCCCAGGGTTCCAGCGGGCCGTCGAAACCATCGGCATGCAACATGCGGGTCAGCTTGTCGGCATCCGCTTCGGCGGCGGCCTTGGCCGGGGTCCAGACCTCCATCAGAAGGTTGCGCACCGCGTCGGGCGTCCCTGCCATTTCGGTTTCCAGCTTGTAGTCGGCGAAACTGTCATATCCCAGCAGTTTGGCCCGCTCCTCGCGCAGGGCAAGCGTTTCGGCGGCGATTGCCCGGTTGTCGGTGTCGCCCCCGTTGGCCCCGCGCGCCGTCCACGCCTCATAGGCCTTCTGGCGCAGGTCGCGCAGCGGCGAGAATTGCAGGAACGGCACGATCAGCGAACGCGACAGCGTGATCACGGGGCGATCAACGCCCTTTTCCTCGGCCGCGGCGCGCGCGGTGGCGACGACAAAATCGGGCAGACCTTCCAGTTCCGCCTCGGTCAGGGGCATCGTCCAGTTGCGTTCATCGGCCAGCAGGTTTTGCGAAAACTGCGTGCCAAGCACCGAAAGGCGCGACTTGACCTCGCGCAGCCGCTTGGCGGCATCGCCTTCGAGCAGGGCACCCTGCCGGACAAACCCGCGCCGCGTCAGCATCAGAACGCGGGCCTGTTCGTCGGTGAGGTCCAGTTCATCGCGTCGGGTCCACAGCTCCTCGATCCGGGCAAACAGGGCGCGGTTCTCTGCGATCTCGGACCCGAAGGCGCTCAGCTTGGGGCCGAATTCGCGTTGCAGGGCCTCGCGCCTGTCGTTGCTGTCGGCACCGGCGACGCCGTAGAACACGCCGAGCACGCGGCCCAGCGGCACTTCGGCCAGTTCCAGCGCGAGGATGGTGTTGTCGAAGGTCGGTGCCTCTTCGTTTTCGGCGATCTTTGCGATGCGGCAGCGCGCGTCATCCAGAGCAGCGTCAACCGCTGGCGCAAAATCGTCGTCGGATATCGCATCGAACGGCGGCAGTCCGAACGGCGTGTCCCAGTCGGCAAGCAAGGGGTTGGTCATGGCGCGGTCTCCTTTGGCCTCAAGCTAGGCACCGCCCGAAGAAGTTGCCAGTATCCCGCGTATTATCTTGCCCAGAATACTCAAAAATCCGATGGCACGTCGGGGCGCGACCGCAGGTATTTTTCGAAACGGCGCAGGGCCAGCGATAGTGTGATCGTCATCGTCAGGTAAACCAGCGCAACCACGTTGTAGGTTTCGAAATACCGGAAATTGCCCGCTGCCAGCACCTTGCCCAGTTGCGTGACATCGGTGACGCCCAGCACGGACACCAGCGAGGAGTCCTTCACCATCGCCACGAAATCGTTGCCCAGCGGTGGCAGGATCGTGCGGAACGCCTGCGGAAAGACGATGTGACGGAAACGCTGCCAGCGGTTGAGGCCCAGCGCCTCTGCCGCCTCGATCTGGCCGGGGTCCACCGATTGCAGACCGGCGCGAAACACCTCTGCCAGAAAAGACGAATAGGCGATGGTGAGCGCGATCACCGCGCGCCACAGGAGCGAGAAATCGCGGGTGCGGATCGGGTCGAGGCCGATGCTTTCGGCGATCCAGTTCCAGCCCGACACCATTGCCGGGGCCAGCACGAAAGCCACATAGAGCAGGAGTACGATGATCGGAATGCCGCGCACGACCTCGACATATAGCCGCGCCGCCTGTCGCAGGATCAGATACCGCGACGTGGCCGCCACAGCCAGTGCCAGCCCCAGCACGCAGGCCCCGAAATAGGCGATCAACGTCACATAGACGGTGATCCAAATCCCCCGGGACAGGGTGTCGAGCACGCGGGAATATATTTCGACGGTAAAGACCTGCCAGAACAGATAGGCCCCGACGGCCACCACGATGAGCAGCCACCAGGGGAAATCCTTGTCGTCGGGCGAAGTCTGGATCATGGCGCGACGTTCAGGTCGCCGTGCCTGCCTTATTCACCCAGCTTGTAGTCGAGGAACCATTTGGTGTTCAGCGCCTCGATCGTGCCGTCGGCCTGCATGTCGGCAATGGCGGCATTGATCGGCTCCACAAATTCAGAGCCTTGCGGGAAGATAAAGCCAAAATCCTCGGTCCCCAGCTTTTCGCCGATGATCTTGAGCCCGCCGTCCGACGCCTCCACATAGCCGTTGCCGGCGGTGCCGTCGGTCAGGACAAGGTCGACGTCGCCGGTGCGCAGGGCCTGCACGGTGGCTCCGAATGTTTCCATCAGCTTGATGCGGGGGTTCGCCTCGTCCCCGTCGAGCACGTCATAGACGCCGACGTAGAACGGTGTGGTGCCGGGCTGGGCGGCCATCAGCAGATCGTCATTCGCGGCAAAGGACGCGGCATCGGTAAAGCGGTCCTCGTCGCCGCGCACCATCATCACCATTTCGGATGTCATGTAAGTGTCGGAGAAATCGACGATCTCGGCCCGGTCCTCGCGGATCGTGATACCGGTCATGCCCATGTCGAACTGGCCTTCGGACACGGCGGGGATCATCGCATCCCAGCTGATGTTCTCGTAGGTCACGGTCGCGTTGATCCGCTTGGCGATTTCGGCCATCGCGTCGTACTCCCAACCCACGGCGTTGCCCGCGCCGTCAATGAATTGCAGCGGCGGATAGGCGTTTTCGGTGACGACGACGATTTCCTGCCCACCCAGATCGGGCAGATGGCCATCGGCAAGGGCGGGTGCGGCCAGCAGGGATGCCGCGGCAAGAGAAGCGATCAGTTTCATGGTAGTCTCCCGGAGTGGTTAAGCAGCTTTCGCGCCGACTATGACCGACCTTCGCCTTATGGCAAGGCCCCGGCGCCACAAACCGGGCAATCGGGGCGGCGGTTGGCACTGATCGTGCGGGTATCGGCGTAGAGTGCGTCGTAAATCATCAGACGACCGCGCAACGTGTCCCCCGCGCCGGTGATCAGCTTGATCGCTTCGACCGCCATCATGGCCCCGACGACACCGGGCAAGGGACCGATCACACCGGCCTCTGCACAGGTCGGGACAAGCGCCGGGTCGGGACGGTCGGGGAAAATGCAGGCGTAGCAGGGCGCACCACGGGCCGGGTCATAAACGCTGATCTGGCCTTCCCATTGGGTCAGCGCCGCGGCGACGAGCGGGATTTTTCCGGCGACGCAGGTAGCGTTGACCAGATAGCGGGTGTCGAAATTGTCGCTGCCGTCCAGCACGATGTCATATTCGGCGAACAACTTGGGCGCGATGCTGTCGTCCAGCCGCCGGTTGTACGCCTTCACGCTGATAAAAGGGTTTTGCGCGCGCATGGCCTCTGCCGCCGACTGCACCTTGGGCAGCCCGATCCGGTCGTCGATATGGATGACCTGACGTTGAAGGTTGGCGTTCTCGACCGTATCGTCGTCGATCACGCCGATGGTGCCGACGCCCGCGGCCGCCAGATATTGCAGTGCCGGTGACCCAAGCCCGCCCGCGCCGACGACAAGGACAGACGCATCTTTCAGCGCCTTCTGTCCCGGCCCACCGATTTCGCGCAGAACGATGTGGCGGGCATAGCGGTTCAGTTCCGATTGCGAAAACGGACCGGGCGCGAATATTGCATCGGTCGTATGTGCCTGATCGGCCTTGCGTCGCACGACGCCCAGAAACTTCCGGTAACCTGCCACGATCCCGACAGCGGCGAAAATCAACAACCACAAGCGCACATCGCCGCCCGTCGCCTCGCGCAGCGGGTGGCCGTCGGGCAGGGCCACCTGCACCGCCATCACCGCCACCAGCAGGATCGCGATCATGGTCCAGCGGGCGCGCGGCGGGGTGCCCATCGCAGCCCCGATGCCCCAGAGCGCCGCGGCCATTGCCGCAACCATCATCATGTCGCAAGCCCGGTGCTGCCGAAACCGCCGACACCGCGGGCCGTATCGTCAAGTGCGTCCGTGACGGTAAAGGCGGCGCGCGTGACCGGTGCCACGACCATCTGCGCGATCCGCATGCCGTGGGTCACGGTGAATGGAACACCACCCAGATTGATCACGATGATCCCGATCGCCCCGCGATAGTCGCTGTCGATGGTGCCGGGGCTGTTGACGAGCGCGATACCGTGCTTCAACGCCAGACCGGAGCGCGGCCTGATCTGCACCTCGAATCCCTCGGGCACGGCCATGCGCAAACCGGTCGGTATCAGCGCCCGTGCGCCGGGGGCGAGTGTCTGTGCACCGCCGCTGACGCCGAAGTTGGCGGTGATGTCGGCACCTGCCGCACCGGCGGTCGCGTAGGCCGGCAAAGGCAATGACGGATCGGCATCGACCGCCCGGCACAGCGTGATCACCGGCTCCGTCTGCTGCGTGCCATCAGGGTCCGTCACGCCGGACTGTCCGTTATCGCATCAGCGATCCGCTGCGCCAGTTGACGCGCGACCGTGGTTTTGTCCATCCGTGGCCAGGCCTCTGCCCCTTCCGCCCTGATGATGGTCACGGCGTTCTCGGTGCCGCCCATGATACCGGTGGCGGGAGATACGTCATTCGCGACGATCCAGTCGCACCCTTTGCGCAGACGTTTGGCGGTCGCGTTGGCGATCACGTCATGGGTTTCGGCCGCGAAACCAACCACCAGCACAGGGCGATCTTTGGACGACTGCGCCACCGTCGCCAGAATATCGGGATTTTCGGCAAATTGGAGCGTCGGCAGACCCGTCGCATCCTTTTTCATCTTTTGGTCGGCTGCATTTTCGACATGCCAATCCGCCACGGCGGCAGCAAAAACGGCAACCTCCGCCGGGAGCGCATCGGTCACAGCCGTCAGCATCTGCCGCGCGGTTTGCACAGGCACGACACGCACGCCCGGTGGGGGCGGCACATCCGCCGGTCCGGTGATGAATGTCACGTCAGCACCAAGTGCTGCCAGCGCCGCGGCGATGGCGGTACCCTGCGCCCCCGACGACCGGTTGGCGATATAGCGAACGGGATCAATCGGTTCGTGGGTCGGGCCGGAGGTGACGATGATATGCCTGTCGCGCAATGGCCCGTCAGCCAGAGCCGCTTCGATTGCAGACACGATTTCAAGCGGTTCGGCCATCCGGCCCGGCCCGTGTTCACCGCACGCCATGTCGCCTTCGTTGGGGCCGACGGTCAGGATCCCGTCGTTGCGCAACGTCGCGAGGTTGCGTCGGGTTGCCGGATGCTCCCACATGCGCACGTTCATCGCAGGCGCGATCAACACGCGCTTGTCCGTGGCCAGCAGCAGCGTCGACGCCAGATCGTTGGCCAGCCCGCCAGCCATCTTTGCCATCAGGTCCGCCGTGGCCGGGGCGACGACCACCAGATCGGCTGCGCGCGACAATTCGATATGGCCCATTTCCGCCTCTGAAGTCAGATCGAAGAGGTCCTGAAACACCTTCGATCCGGCAAGCGCGGAAGTGCTGAGCGGCGTGACGAATTCTGCCCCGGCGGCCGTCAGCACAGGGGTGACCCGGCAGCCGCGCTCACGCAGTCGCCGGATCAGATCGAGCGATTTGAACGCGGCGATTCCGCCGCCAATGATCAAGAGAATATGTTTGCCCGCCAGCATGTGCGTCACCACCCGTTCATTCACAGGCCAGACTAGGCCGTAACGGATCGGGATGACAACAACGCCCGTGGTGCGTGACCGTCAGTTCAGCAGGCCGAGGACTTCGCGATTGTTGTCTTCGAGCGTGCGTCGCATCTTGGTGAAGGCCGCAGCCTCCAGCTGGCGGATGCGCTCTTTCGACAGGCCCAGTTCCGTGCCCAGGCTTTCAAGGGTGCGGGGGTCATCGCGCAGCTTGCGCTCGCAGACGATAAACCGTTCGCGATCGTTCAGATCCGACAGCGCCGACAGCAACCATTGCCGCAGCGTGGCGCCGTCGTGACTGTTTTCGACCTTCTCCTCGGCCTGCGCACCGTCGTCTTCCAGCGCGTCGATCCATTCGCGGCCTTCGTCCTCGGCGGATTGGGTGGCGTTGAGCGAAAAATCCGACCCGGACAGCCGCCCGACCATCATCTCCACATCGGCGAGAGGCACGCCCACCTCCTTGGCGATCAGGTCGTGCATCACGTGGCTTTCCAGCACCCGACCCTCGGCAGAGGCTTCACGCTCCAAGCGCGCCTGCACCCGTCGCAGGTTGAAGAACAGCGATTTCTGCGAAGATGTCGACCCGGTGCGCACCATGGACCAGTTGCGCATCACGTAATCCTGAATAGAAGCCTTGATCCACCAGACCGCATAGGTCGAAAATCGCACGCCGCGGTCGGGGTCGAATTTGTCCGCCGCCTTCATCAGGCCGACAGATGCCTCCTGAATCAGGTCGTTCATCGGCGCGCCGTAGCGTTTGAACTTCGACGCCATCGAGATCGCAAGCCGCATGTAGGCTGTGATGAGACGGTGCAGCGCCTGCTCGTCGCGATCATCGCGCCAAGCGTAGGCCAGTGCCAGTTCGGTCTCTGCGTCAAGCAACTCGGCCCGCATGGCAGTGCGCGAGAATTTCTGGTCAGCTGCCCCATCCAAAGCCATGTCCGTTCTCCCAACGCTGATCACGGGTTTCCGTGATTTCTATTTTTGCTTACGAAGAGAAGAACGCGCCGGATCAGATTTAGTTGCCAAAATGACATTGCCAAAACTCACACTCGTGCTAGGCGGCGCGGCTTCGGGCAAGTCGGCCTATGCGGAATCGCTGTTGGCCGACCATGGCGGCAGGCGTGTCTATGTGGCGACGGCACAGGTCTTCGACACGGAAATGGCGGACAAGGTGACGGCCCATCGCGCCATGCGCGGCACCGGCTGGCACACGGTCGAGGAGCCTTTGAACCTGCCCGCGGTGCTTGCGGATTGCGAGTCCGAGGATGTTGTCCTGATAGACTGCGCGACCCTCTGGCTGACCAACGTGGTCCTTGCGGATCAGGACACGGCAGAAGCAGGTCAGGCGCTATTGCGCGCGCTGTCGACCTGTGTCGCCCCGGTCGTGATCGTCAGCAACGAAGTCGGACAGGGCATCGTACCCGACAACGCGCTTTCGCGTCGGTTCCGCAATGCGCAGGGACGGCTGAACCGGGACCTTGCGGCGCAGGCGGATCGGGTGCTGGCCGTGATGGCGGGCCTGCCCCTGACCTTGAAAGGATAGCGTCATGCGTGTCTGGCTTGTGCGGCATGGACCGACCCACGAAAAGGCCTTTGTCGGATGGCGCGATGTGCCGGCAGACCTGAGCGACACAGCCGCCGTTGGCCGACTGGCCGCGCATCTGCCGCCCGACGCGCTGATCATATCGTCCGATCTGAGCCGCGCCGCCATGACCGCGGACGCAATCCAGGGCGCCCGCGCCCGCCTGCCACATGACCCGGCCTTGCGCGAATTCGACTTCGGCGCATGGGACGGGCAGCATTTCTCGCAAGTGGCCGCCACCGATCCGGAGTTGAGCCGCAAATTCTGGGAAAGCCCGGGCGACGTCAGCGCGCCCGACGGCGAAAGCTGGAACGATGTGGCGGCCCGGGTCAATCCGGCCATCGACACCCATGCGGCAGCGGCGGGCGGGCGCGATCTGGTCGTAGTGGCCCATATCGGCGTGATCATGACGCAAATCCAGCGCGCGACCGATGGTGTCGCTGCCCACGCGCTGTCGCATGTGATCGATCCGCTCTCGGTGACGGATATGACGAAAACACCCGACGGCTGGCAGATCGGGACGATCAATCACCGCCCGTGATGGGCGCGCGCACGAAATGCAATTGGTGTGCCGCGCTGCGTGGCGCTACGCTCTTGGCATGACATATACGCTCTATATCGGTGACCGCACCTTCTCCAGCTGGTCGTTGCGCGGTTGGCTGATGCTGACCAAGTTCGACATTCCGCATCGCACCCACATGGTCGGTCTGTACGACGGCACCATGCAGGCCGATCTGGCCCACGTCGCGCCGGCACGGACAGTACCTGTCCTGCAGGCACCGGATGGCGGCATTATGACCGACAGCATCGCCATGGCCGAGGCCCTGGTGGAGGCGCATCGTGATCTGCCGCTCTATCCGGCGGAGGGACGGGCACGTGCGCTTGCCCGGTCCATGGTCGCCGAAATGCACAGTGGCTTTACCGCGTTACGCGGGGCGTGCCCGATGAACCTGCAGAACGTGTGGGAGGGCTTCCGCCCCACGGACGCGGTACGCGCCGATCTGGACCGGATCATGGCGCTGTGGGCACTGGCACGACAGAACCGGTCGGATGACGGCCCGTGGCTGTTCGGTGCCTATTCGCTGGCGGATGTGTTTTATGCGCCGGTCGCCTGCCGGATTGCAGGCTACGGCCTGCCGGTCGATGACGCGGCACAGGCCTATGTCGACGCGACGCTCGCGGATCGCGCGTTGCGACAGTGGCGCGCCATGGGACAGACCAAGACCTACGATCCATTTCCCTATCCGCAGGACCTGCCGTCGCGCGCCTGGCCCGGGCAGCGCAGAGCCGCCACAGCCGTCGCGCAAGGCACACCGGAAAACGATACCTGCCCGTACTCCGACGAGCCGGTGACGCATTTCCTGCAGATGGATGGGCGCATCTTCGGGTTCTGCAACGCGTTCTGCCGCGACAAAACCCTGGCCGACCCCGAAGCGTGGCCGAAATTCATGGCCCTCGTCGCACGTTAACCATTCCCTAACCCCAATCGCGTTAACCATTTCCGCGAGGGGATCGTGGAATGGTATCAGCAGCTTACACCGTGGCTTTCGACGGCATCGACGCAAAGCTCGTCGAGGTGCAATGCGCCGTGTCGCCCGGGCTGCCTGCCTTTACCATCGTCGGTTTGCCGGACAAGGCGGTGTCGGAGGCACGCGAACGCGTCCGTGCGGCGCTGGGTGCAATGTCGATTGCGCTTCCGTCGAAGCGGATCACGATCAACATGTCCCCGGCCGATATCCTCAAGGAAGGCTCGCACTTCGATCTGCCGATCGCCCTCGCCCTTCTGGCAGCACTGGAGGTGATCCCCGCCGACGACGTCCGCCGGATCGTTGCGCTGGGCGAACTGGCGCTGGACGGTGCGCTGGTGCCGGTCGTGGGGGCGTTGCCCGCGGCGATGGCGGCTGTCGCTGACGACCGCACGCTGATGTGCCCGCACGATTGCGGGCCCGAGGCGGCCTGGGTCGGCGCAGTGACAGTGATTGCGCCGCGCACCCTTGGCTGCGCCGTCCGGCACCTGTCAGGGCAGTCACCAATGTCACCGGCGACCCCGGGCGAAGTGACCGGCACGTCGACCGCCCGTGACATGGCCGAAGTGAAAGGCCAGGAACGCGCGAAACGTGCCCTGGAAATTGCAGCAGCGGGGCGACATCACGTACTGCTCGTGGGGGCGCCCGGTTCCGGGAAATCCATGCTGGCCGCGCGCTTGCCGGGGATCATGCCTCCCCTGACGGCAGAGGAGGCGCTGGAAACCTCGATGATCCATTCGCTCTCGGGTCTGCTCGATGCCGGTGGCATCAGCCGCACCCGCCCCTTTCGCGAACCGCATCACACCGCCTCGATGGCCGCCATCGTCGGCGGGGGACGGTCGGCCAAGCCGGGCGAGATTTCGCTGGCCCATAACGGTGTGCTGTTCATGGACGAATTCCCCGAATACCCGCGCAACGTGCTGGAAACGCTGCGGCAGCCGATCGAGGCGGGCGAGGTCGTGGTCGCGCGCGCCAACGCGCATGTGAAATACCCCTGCCGCTTCATGCTGATCGCCGCGGCCAATCCCTGCCGCTGCGGGTATATGGCCGATCCGGCGCGCGCCTGCGCACGGGTGCCGATCTGCGGAGATGAATACTTGGCGCGTATCTCCGGCCCGCTGATGGACCGGTTCGACCTGCGGGTCGAGGTGCCGCCGGTGGCCTTTACCGATCTGGACCTGCCGGCCTCGGGCGACAGTTCGGCCGTGATCGCGGCACGCGTCCTGGCGGCACGTAAACTGCAGGACAAACGGTATGCGAATGTGCCGGAGGCGCGGGTCAACGCCGAAGCGCAGGGCGACGTGCTCGATGCAATTGCAGCGCCGGACGCGCAGGGGCGCGCGCTTCTGGCCCGTATCGCCGGGCGTTTCGGCCTGTCCGCACGCGGATACCACCGGGTGTTGCGGGTGGCACGGACCATCGCCGATCTTGCGCAGGCCCCGGACGTGCATCACGATCACATCGCCGAAGCGGCCAGCTTTCGGCTGGCCATGGCCAAGGAGGTGTAGCCCGCCGGGTCAGCCCAGACGGGCCTCTATCGCCGCCCAGAGACCTGCGGTGATGTTCACGTCGTCGAAGCGTTCGAGTTCCTGGATGCCGGTGGGGGAGGTGACGTTGATTTCGGTCAACCAGTCGCCGATCACGTCGATGCCCACGAAGATTTGCCCCTTTTCCCGAAGCAACGGCCCGATCCGTGCGCAGATCTCGCGATCCCGCGCGGTCAGCGCGACCTTCTCGGGGCGGCCGCCGACGTGCATGTTCGACCGGGTTTCGCCCTTTGCCGGGATCCGGTTGATCGCACCCACAGGCTCTCCATCGACGAGGATGATCCGTTTGTCGCCCTTGCTGACGTCCGGCAGGAATTTCTGCATGATCAGCGGCTCGCGATTGATGCCCGAAAACAGCTCGTGCAGGGAAGCGAGGTTGCTGTCGTCCTGTGCCAGCTTGAAGACGCCCGCACCGCCGTTGCCGTATAGCGGCTTGAGAATGACGTCGCCGTGCGCGGCCCGAAAGGCGCGGAGCATGTCCAGATCACGGGCGATCATCGTCGGCGGCGTCAAATCGGGAAAGGCGAGAACCAGCAGTTTTTCAGGGTAGTTGCGGACCCAGAAGGGGTCGTTCACGACAAGTGTGGAGTCCGGCAACATATCGAGCAGGTGGGTGGTTGTGATATAGCCCATATCGAAGGGCGGGTCTTGGCGCAGCCAGACCACATCGTAGTCCGACAGATCGACCGTCGCTTCTTCGCCAAGCGCGAAGTGATCCCCGACCACGCGCTGCACGCGCAGGGGCCACCCCCGCGCAAGGACCCGGCCCTCGCGATAGGCGAGCTTGTCGGGCGTGTAGTAAAAGAGCGTATGTCCCCGCGCCTGCGCTTCTTCGGCGATACGGAACGTGCTATCCGCATTTATGTCGATCGGACCGATCGGGTCCATCTGGATGGCGACTTTGAGGGTCATGGCGCACCTGTTGCTGGCAATTCCAGCCGTTACATGACCCATCCTGTCATTTGCCGCAATGGCCCCGCGTCACGCCGCCATGAAGGCGTTTTCGGTGATCTTGACCGTACCCTGCGCATCGACCGTCGCCAGATCGAAGCGCACGTCGGTCAGCTGGCCCGTGGGTTCGCCAGCCAGGTATTCCGATGCAGCGGCATAGATACGATCCATCTGACGGCGGCTGATCCTTTGGGCCGCGCGTGCATGGGTGCTGCTTTTCTTGACCTCGACGAAAATCAGACCGTGCCCGTCACGCACGATCAAATCAACCTCGCCGCCGGTTCCGCGCCATCGTCGGTTCGCGACGGGACGACCCCGGCGTTCATAGTCACGTGCCACGCAGTCTTCTGCCGCGACGCCCGCCTGATATCGTGTCTGTGCCGTTTGCATGGCTTATATCCTAGATCGTTTGCCACGACCCTGCACCATTTCCCTGAACAAGTGGTTAATCGTCGCCAGCCGCCTCATCGAGACCCAGTGCGATCTGATACACCTGTCGGCGCGGCAACCCCAGGGCACCGGCCACAAGCGTGGCGGCATCCTTGACCCGCATCGTGCGCATCGCTTCGTTCAGGGCATGGCGTACGTCGCGTTCGGCGACCTGCGTCGCACCGGCACGTCCGACCAGCACGACGATCTCGCCCTTCACGGTTCGGTCGGCAAAGTCCCGGGTCAACGTCTCAAGCGTCCCGCGAGAAACGTCCTCGAACCGCTTCGTCAGTTCCCGGCAGACGACAGCCTCTCTGTCGCCGCCCAGCACGTCGCGCAAGGCCCGCAGCATATCCGCCACCCGTTTAGGCGATTCGTAGAAAACCAGCGTCATCGGCATGTCGCGCAGCATCGCGATCTCGGTCTCGCGCTGGGCCTTGGTTGCGGGCAGGAACCCGACGAAGCAGAACCTGTCCGTCGGCAGGCCCGACACCGTCAGCGCGGCGATCACCGCCGATGCCCCCGGGGCCGTGGTCACCGGTTGCTCTGCCGCGATCATCGCGCGCCCCAACGCGTAGCCGGGGTCGGCCACAAGCGGCGTTCCGGCCTCCGACACATAGGCGACGGACTGCCCGTTTCTCACCGCGGCGACGAGCCGCGCGGTCACCGCCTCGCCGCTGTGATCGTGGTAGGCCACGAGTTGCCGCTGCCCGAGGGCGACCCCGTGGATTTCCATCAGTTTGCGCGCGGTACGCGTATCTTCGGCGGCGATCACGTCGGCACCGGCCAGAATATCGAGGCCACGCAGCGTCATGTCGCGGGCGGACCCGATGGGCGTCGCCACAAAATACAACCCGGCGGAGAGCGGCTGAGCGGAAAATTTCATATCTGGAACCCTTGTCCTCGCTCGCCTATGGTAATGTCCGAAAGTGACAGAGACCGCCCTGACCGCAGGCTTGCGGACCGGTCGCGCCACCAAGGAGAGATGCCCCATGTTTGCCCGTCTGACCGTCACCCGCAAGGCAGCCTCACGGCTTTTTGCTTTCCTGTCCCTAGTCTGGCTGGCGGCCTGCGATGTCGGCGGGATCATTCCGCAGGGGCGCAATACCGGGCAGTCCATCGTGCCGGGCGCACCGGTGCAGGTCGCTTTGCTGGTGCCGGGCGGGTCTGGACAGAACAGCGACAGTTTCCTGGCGTCTAACCTCGAAAACGCGGCACGTCTTGCGATTTCGGACCTCAGTGGCGTCGATATCGACCTGCGGGTCTATAACACGGCCGGCAATGCGCAGCAGGCGGCCAGCGTCGCGGCGCAGGCTGTGAACGACGGGGCCAAGATCATCCTTGGACCGCTTTACGGCGAGGCCGCAAACGCGGCCGGGGTCGCCGTTGCCGGGGCCAACGTCAACGTGCTGGCGTTCTCGAACAATCCCACCATCGCGGGCGGCAACGTCTTTGTGCTTGGTCCGACCTTCGGCAACACCGCCAATCGTTTGGTCAGCTATGCCAACCGGCAGGGCGTGACGCGCTTCGCCATCGTCCACGGCAATGATCTGCAGGGACAGGTCGGGCGTGATGCAATTGCAAGTGCGGTACGCAACGTCGGCGGCCAGATCACCGGAATTGAAAGCTATCCGCTGTCGCAGGCCGGTATTCAGGATTCGGCCAGCCGGATCGCCTCCTCCGTCAACAGCAACGGGGCAGACGCGATCTTTCTGACCGCGGGCGTCAATGCGGAACTGCCGATCCTCGCGACCGCCCTGCCCGAAGCCGGCATCGACCCCAACAGCACGCGCTACATCGGCCTGACCCGCTGGGATGCCGCGCCGCAGGCGCTGGCGCTGCCCGGACTGCAGGGCGGGCTGTTTGCGCTTCCCGACCAGGGCCTGTCGAACCTGTTCGAAAGCCGTTACGCCGCCGCCTACGGCGAACAGCCGCATCCGCTGGCCGGTCTGGCCTATGATGGAATCGCGGCTATCGGCGCGCTGGCGGCACGCGGAGATGCAAACGCGCTGACCAAGGAATCGCTGACCGCGCCACAGGGCTTTCAGGGCACGAACGGTGTCTTCCGCTTCCGTCCCAACGGGTTGAACGAGCGTGGCCTGGCCATCGCGACCATTCGCAACAATCAGGTGGTAATCCTTGAACCTGCCCCAAGAGCCTTTGGTGGTGCCGGTCTCTGACCCCACCAATCCAACCTACAACCATGTGACGCCGGACAATCTGATCTGTCCGGCGTCTGACGTTTTCGACAGGCCGCGTCTCTGGGCCGATCTACAATCGGCGCTGTCACAGGCGCCGGATGCAAGGGCCGTGCGCCGGATCACCGTCGATACGCTGAAAGCCGCGCGCCGCACCGGGGTCGACGCCATCGCGCGGGCGCACGCCGCGAGACCGTTCGCCGCGCGTCCCGTGACCCGCGCCTATAGCTGGCTGACCGATCAGATCGTGAGTGTCACGCTCGATGTGGTGCGCAATTTCCTACACCCGCTGCCCAACCCGACCGAGGCCGAGCGCCTTTCCGTGATCGCCGTGGGTGGCTATGGCCGGGGCGAAATGGCACCGCATTCCGACGTCGATCTGCTGTTTCTGATGCCCTACAAGACGACGCCCTGGGCCGAGAGCCTGATCGAAAGCACGCTCTACATCCTGTGGGACCTGAAGCTGAAGGTCGGTCACGCCAGCCGTACGATCAAGGACTGCATCCGTCTGGCGCGCGAGGACTATACGATCCGCACGTCGCTGGTGGAGTACCGTTTTCTGACCGGCGATACCGCACTGGCCGAGGATCTGGGACAGCGGCTGTGGGACGAATTGTTCAGCAGCACCGCGCCGGAGTTCATCGAGGCCAAGCTGGAGGAACGCGACGCACGCCACCGCAAACAGGGCGGCCAACGCTACATGGTCGAGCCCAACATCAAGGAAGGCAAAGGCGGGCTGCGCGATCTGCAATCCATGTTCTGGATCGCGAAATACGTGCACGGCGTCAAGAACGCCAAAGCACTGATCAAGCTGGGCGTCTTCACCCGCGAGGAATTCGAGACCTTCAAGACGGCGGAAGATTTCCTTTGGGCCGTGCGCTGCCACCTGCACCGGATCGCCGGACGCGCCATGGATCAGCTGACGTTCGACCTGCAGGTCGAGGTCGCGGCGCAACTGGGCTACGAGGACGGCGACGGCAGGCGCGCTGTCGAACACTTTATGCAGGACTATTTCCGCCACGCCACCAGCGTCGGCGACCTGACCCGCATCTTCCTGACGGCACTGGAGGCGACCCACACCAAGGCCGAACCGATGCTGGTGCGCCTGCTGTCGCGCCGTAAGCGGGCTCGCGCGCCTTACGCGATCAAGCAAAACCGCCTGACTGTGGCAGACGAGGACGCATTTTTCGATGACAAGCTGAACACCTTGCGCATCGTCGAAGAGGCGCTGCGTACCGGCACGCTCCTGCATCCGG
Organism: Yoonia sp. KMU-150; assembly: GCF_056858355.1. NCBI lineage: Bacteria > Pseudomonadati > Pseudomonadota > Alphaproteobacteria > Rhodobacterales > Paracoccaceae > Yoonia > Yoonia sp. KMU-150. The sequence continues at coordinate 344,157 of NZ_JBXEQF010000002.1, read as the reverse complement.
ATGCGATGCGCCTGCTGGCGGCACATCTGGACGTGATCGACGACGACATGCGCAACGACCCCGCCGCGCAGAAGATATTCCTCGACATCCTTCTGAAACACGGCAACCCGGAACGCGGCTTGCGCCGGATGAACGAATTGGGCGTGCTGGCCGCCTTCATCCCCGAATTCGCGCCCATCGTCGCGATGATGCAATTCAATATGTATCACCACTACACGGTCGACGAACACACCATCCAGTGCATCAGCCACCTGAGCCGGATCGAACGTGGCAAGCTGGTGGAGGAACTGCCTGTTGCGTCGTCAATCCTCGACCGCGGGGTGAACCGGCGCGTGCTCTATGTGGCACTGCTGCTGCACGACATCGGCAAGGGACGGCCAGAGGATCACTCCGTCCTGGGCGCAAAGATCGCGCGCAAGGTTGCCCCGCGGCTGGGCCTGAACAAGAAGGAATGCGAGACGGTCGAATGGCTGGTGCGCAATCACCTGCTGCTGTCGGACACCGCCCAGAAACGCGATATCGCGGAACCGCGTACGGTGCGCGGATTTGCCAATGCGATGAAGTCTGTGGAGCGGCTGGACCTGCTGACGGTGCTGACGGTCTGCGATATTCGGGGCGTCGGTCCGGGCACCTGGAACAACTGGAAGGCCGTGCTGATCCGAAACCTCTACAAGGCGACGAAAACCGCGCTGGAAACCGGGCTGGAGGACCTTAATCGCGAAACCCGCGAGGTCGAGGCCAAGCGCGCCCTGCGCGAGGCGCTGTCGGACTGGCCGGCCAAGGATCTGCGCACCGAGGCCGCGCGCCACTACGGCCCCTATTGGCAGGGCCTGCCGAACACGACCCATGTGATCTTTGCGGAACTTCTGCGCGATCTGGCCGACGATCAGATCGCCATCGACCTGACGCTCGACCCCGACCGCGACGCGACCCGTGCCTGTTTCGCGATGGTCGATCACCCGGGTCTGTTCAGCCGGATGACCGGCGCGCTGGCCATCGTCGGCGCGAACGTAGTCGACGCACGAACCTACACTTCGAAGGACGGCTACGCCACGGCGGTGTTCTGGATACAGGACAGCGACGGTGCCCCCTATGAAGAAGCGCGCCTGCCCCGTCTGCGCCAGATGATCACCCGTACGCTGAAGGGGGAAGTCGTCGCGCGCGAGGCGCTCAAGGATCGCGACAAGATCAAGAAGCGCGAACGCGCTTTCCGGGTGCCGACCAACATCATCTTCGATAACGAAGGCTCTGAAATCTATACCATCATCGAGGTCGACACCCGCGACCGGCCCGGCCTGCTCTACGATCTGACCCGGACGTTCGCCAACAACCATGTCTATATCGCCAGCGCCGTGATCGCGACCTATGGTGAGCAGGTCGTCGACACTTTCTATGTGAAGGACATGGTCGGGCTGAAATACCATTCGGAGGCGAAATGCGAGACACTTGAACGCAAACTGCGCGAGGCGATCACGCAGGGTGCGCAAAGAGCGGTGTCGTAATCGCGCCGATGGCGGTATGAAAAGCAAAACCCCGATGAAGGCCCGCACTCAATGAAACCGATCCGTCTGATGGCAGGCTTCTTCACCGTCGGCATCTGGACGTTGCTGTCGCGGCTGATGGGCTTCGTACGCGACATCATGATCGCGGCTCACCTGGGCACGGGACCGGTGGCAGAGGCGTTTTTGGTGGCCTTTTCGCTGCCCAACCTGTTCCGCCGCTTCTTTGCCGAAGGCGCGTTCAACATGGCTTTCGTGCCGATGTTCTCCAAGAAACTGGAGGGCGGCGAGGACGCGCATAAGTTCGCGCAGGATGCGTTCGTCGGTATGACGGTGATCCTGACCGGTTTCACCATTCTGGGCATTGTGTTCATGCCGTTGCTGGTGACGGCGATGGCCAGCGGCTTTCGCGGCGACGAACGGTTCGATCTGGCGGTGGAATATGGGCGACTGGCTTTTCCGTATATCCTGTTCATCTCTCTTGCAGCCCTGCTGTCGGGTGTCCTCAATGCCATGGGGCGTTTCATGGCCGCAGCCGCGGCACCGGTGCTGCTCAACATCATTTTCGTGGCCGCAATGGTGATCGCTGCCGCCACAGGCAGACCCGCATCCGATGCTCTGGGAATGGGGATCGATCAGGCCCTTGGTTTGCGTGTCGGCGATACGCTGGCGCTGTCGGTGCCCGTTGCCGGGGCCGCGCAGATGGCGCTGGTCTGGTTTGCCGCTGCCCGCGCCGGGTTTCCGCTAAAATTCAAACGGCCGCGCATGACACCGGAACTCAAGCGCCTTGCCATCATCGCGGCCCCGGCAGCGCTGGCGGGTGGCGTGGTACAGATCAATCTGCTGGTCGGCAGGCAGGTCGCCAGCTTCTACGATGGTGCGGTTGCATGGCTGAACTACGCCGACCGCCTTTATCAACTGCCGCTGGGCGTCGTGGGCATCGCCATCGGGGTGGTCTTGCTGCCCGATCTGTCCCGTCGGTTGCGCGCGGGCGACGATGCGGGCGGGCGCGATGCGTTCAACCGCGCCGCAGAGATCGCACTGGCGCTGACCATCCCCGCCGCCGTGGCACTCATGGTGATCCCGCAGGCGCTTGTCAGTGTGCTTTACGAGCGCGGGGCGTTCGACGCGAGCGATACCCGGGCCACGGCCCTGGCCGTCGCCGTCTATGGCCTGGGCTTGCCCGCCTTCGTGCTGCAAAAGGCGCTGCAACCGCTGTATTTCGCGCGCGAGGATACGCGGCGGCCGTTTTACTATGCCGTGGTCGCGATGGTCCTGAACGCGGCCCTCGCCATCGGTCTTTCGCCGTTCATCGGCTTCATCGCCGCCGCCGTCGGCACGACGCTCACGGGCTGGGCCATGGTCGCGCAACTGTGGTGGGGTGCGCGCGACATGGGCGACGCGGCCCGGTTCGACGCGCGTTTCCGCCGCCGTCTGCTGCGGATTGTGCTGGCCAGCTTGATGATGGGCGCGTTGTTGCTGGTGCTTGTCTGGGGCCTTGGGTCGGCTCTTGCCATGCCCGGGTGGCGCTATGCGGCTTTGGCGGGCATGGTTTTCGGCGGGATCGGCAGCTATTTCGCCTTTGGACAGATAGTCGGGGCATTCCGGCTTGCCGAATTCCGTCGCGCCGTCCGCCGCTAAGCCCTGATATGCGGATCGGCGTTGCCAGTCTGCCCCGCTTCCCCCATTATCGCCGCGAAGGTGAAGGAGACACCGATGCGTAAATTTCTTGTCGTGCTCGACGACAGCCGCGAATGCCTGAACGCTATGCGCTTCGCTGCGATGCGCGCCGCGAAAAGCGGTGGCGGGGTCGAGGTGCTGGCCGTCATCCCCCCCGACGAGTTCAACCATTGGATCGGGGTCGGCGAAATCATGCGCGCCGAGGCGCGCGAACGCATCGAGGTGCATTTCGAGGTCTTCGCCAAGTGGATGCGCGACCGCCAGAAGATCGAGCCAGAACTGGTGATCCGCGAGGGTGAGCCGCTGAACGAGATCATCAGCCAGATTCAGGACGACCCGGAAATCGGCGTGCTGGTGCTGGGGGCCGGCACGGACAACAAGGGCCCCGGCCCGCTAGTGACCGCCCTGACCCGCCAGTCGGGCACGCTGTCGGTGCCCGTGACGATCGTGCCGGGCGATCTGTCCAAGGAACGACTTGAAGCGATCACCTGAGCGCGCGCCTCAACTCATGCCTTGATGTCCGAATTGCGGTTAGTGGAAAACGCATCCAGATGATCCCGTCGCCTTGCAATCGCGTCGCATTGCGAACGACCAGCGCGCGATCCCGTGAGATTATGCAATATTTTCAGAAACATCGGTGCCGGTTCCGTGAGCCGCGTGACATCCTGCGCACTCACAGTTTTGGGAACACGGCCCTTGCGTGATCGGCTGAAACGTCACGACGGCCGCTGACGGGCGGATATCTGTGCGCCCGGTACCATAGGGTATTTGCACAAACGCACAGAAGTGCGTAACGCATCGGAACCGCACTCCGTCAAGCCTTCCATGGTATCACAAAACGCTCCTTTTTTCGTGACGGCGGCACCTCTGTGCAAAACGGGATGGCCTCCCGATCTTGGTTTCATCGAACGGCGCAACACAGACATGCCGCTCAACCAACAACCGAAACCAAACCCGAAAGAATCGTCACCATGACCATCAAATCCATTATCCTTGCCGCCGCAGCCGTCGCCGTCACCGCCACTGCCGCATCCGCCAACCGCTTCGACGTCGATAACCGGATCGACAGCAGCGATGTCCTTGAACTCGGCCTGATCACCGCTGACGGCGCCGGCGTGCTGGAGATCTACGATTACCGTCTCGGCACGCAGGGTCGTCTGCTCGGTACCGAGCCGATCACCGCAGGTGCCAACACCAATGTCCGCGTTCCCGTCGGCGTCTCGCCTTTTGGTGATGTGCTGGCCGTACTGACAATAGACGGACAGGCCGTCGCGTCGCAGAAGTTCTTTGTCGAAAAGGACTGATCGCCCGTCAACCACCGACACTTCTCTGCGCCGCCCCGATCACCGGTTCTGGGGTGGCGCAAGTCATTTAGAACCGTTCTAATCCTTGACAGCGCAGCGGCCCGGGCGCATATCTGAAGTCAACGCTGAAAGGGCCGCATCATGTTTATTCAGACCGAATCCACGCCGAACCCCGCGACGCTCAAGTTCCTGCCCGGCCAGACCGTGCTCGAGGTCGGCACCGCCGATTTCCCGGCTGCCGATGCGGCACAGGCTTCCCCTCTGGCGAAACGGATTTTTGCCACCGGTCAGGTCGCCGGCGTCTTTTTCGGCAATGACTTCGTCACGGTGACCAAGGCGGACGATGCCGAGTGGGACCATATCAAGCCTGCCATTCTGGGTGCGATCATGGAGCACTATCAGTCCGGCGCGCCGGTCATGGGCGAGGACCATCAGCCGACCGGCGGACATGCCGAACATAGTGGCGAAGATGGTGAAATCGTCGGTCAGATCAAGGAATTGCTGGATACTCGTGTCCGTCCCGCGGTCGCGCAGGACGGCGGCGATATCACGTTTCACGGCTTTGATCGCGGGATCGTCTACCTGCACATGCAGGGTGCCTGTGCCGGTTGCCCATCGTCGACACTGACGCTCAAGATGGGGATCGAGAATCTGTTGCGTCACTACATCCCGGAAGTGGTCGAAGTGCGCCCCGTCGCGGCCTGACCCTTGTCCGACGCACCCATCAGTCGTGGCCGCTGCTATTGCGGGGGCGCGACTTTTTCGTTTGAAGGCCAACCCCAAAGCGTCGCCACATGCCATTGCGGCGACTGCAAACGCTGGACCGGCGCGCCGACACCGACCTTCGCGGCCTTCCCGACTGCGGCGTTGCGTGGCGACATCGGCGCGGGGCGCAGGGTCAGCGATACGGTGCATCGCTGGAACTGCGCGATATGCGGCTCGCCTCTGGCGGCCACCTTCGCCTATATTCCCGATCAGATATTCGTGCCGGTGGGCCTGCTCGACAACGCTGGCGACATGCCGCCCACCGTGCAATGCCATACCGATGCGGCCTACCCTTGGGTCCGGCTTGACGACAAGACATCGCGCGCGGCAGGCTCGGCCCGCGCACTTCTGCAGACGGACAAGCCAAGGAAAGGAGTCGACGATGAGTGACAAGGTAGCCGTAAAGAACCCGCATACCCCGGGCCAGACCACCAATGCAGACGCCGCAAAATACAACGCCATGCGCGATGCGATGCTCAAGGTGATGTCCGACACGCCGATGACGGCCAAAGCGATCAAGGAAGCGACGTTGCCGCATCTGCCGGAAGACCTGTTTCCGGGCGGCGAAACCGCCGGATGGTGGGCAAAAACCGTGCAGCTCGACCTCGAAGCAAATGTCGTCGTGCAACGCCACCCGACCAAGCCGTTGACGTTCTCCAAACTATGACATCGGTCAATGTTCTTGCTTTCGATACGTCCGGTCCCGCCTGCCTTGCCACGCTGTTGACCGGTGACGACGCGGTCACAAAACACGACGACATGGCGCGGGGTCAGGCCGAACATCTGATGCCCATGCTGGAGGATATGCTAGCGACGCAGGGGCTGGAGTGGCGTGACATCGACGTGATCGGTGTCGGGGTCGGCCCGGGCAATTTCACCGGGATTCGGATCGCCGTGTCCGCGGCACGCGGGCTTGCGCTGGGGCTGGGCAAGCCCGCTGTCGGTGTTTCGACACTGGAGGCACTTTCACTTGATGCTGGCGATTGCGTCACCTGCCTGCCCGCACCGCGCGGTCGGATTTACCTGCAATCCTTTCTGCGCGGGACACCCGGTGACCCGCAGCTTGTCGATCTGACGGCGGACCAGATGCCGGACCTGACCGCATTCGCAACGCCGGTTGTGATCGGCCCCTCGGCAGAGGCGGTCGCAACGCTGACGGGCCTGCCGCAGCAACCCGCCCGCTATCCAGTCACCGAAGCGATCGCGCGGCTGGCACGGGCCAGACGCGACACGACGACCGACCGTCCGGCCCCGCTGTACCTGCGCAGTGCGGATGCCGCCCCGCCCCGCGATCCGGCGCCCGTGATTCTGCCCGCATGAGTCCGCGATGACGCCCGACGAACTGGCCGCGACACATCGCGCCGCATTCGACGACAGACGTTCCTGGAGTGCACAGGAATTCAGCGCCCTTCTCGCCGCCGGTGGCATGATTCTATGCGGTGACGCGCGGTCATTTCTGCTCGGGCGCATCACGCTGGAAGATGCAGAGGTGCTCACACTCGCCACGCACCCGGATTTTCACAGACAGGGCCTCGCCCGGAAAGCCCTCGCCGCGTTCGAGGCACGGGCGATCCAGTCGGGGGCACACACCGTGTTTCTTGAAGTCGCAGCCGACAATGAAGCGGCCAAGGCTTTGTATTTAGGCGAGAATTACAGTCTGATCGGCCAGCGTCCGCGCTATTATCGTCGTGACGATGGTCAATCCATCAGCGCCAATGTCCTGCGCAAGCAATTGAAGCGGGTCCGATAATCGAGTGCAACGGTCCGTGTAGCTAAATTTTTGATCAAATGGTCAAATAAAATGATGCACGGTCCAAAAACGGGTTGACCCGACGCCGCTGGCATTGCCTTATCCGTGGATGAACCGACAAAGATCGGCTCGGCTTTCGGGGGGAAGGCCATGCGCCCCTCCCCATCACCAACGACCTGGGAGACGACAAAATGACCCTGACGACGAAATTTCTGAGCGCGACAGCCGCCCTGGCGCTGACCGCCGGCGCAGCCCTCGCGGAACCCGCAGTCCTGTTTGACCTTGGCGGCAAGTTCGACAAATCCTTCAACGAAAGCGCCTTCAACGGTGCGCAGCGGTGGGCGGAAGAAACCGGCGGCAGCTTCGCCGAGGTTGAAATCCAGTCCGACGCCCAGCGCGAGCAGGCGATCCGCCGCTTCGCCGAAAACGGCAACAACCCCATCGTGATGGCAGGCTTTGCCTGGGCGTCCGCGCTGGAGGAAGTGTCCGCTGACTATCCCGACACCAAGTTCCAGATCATCGACATGGTCGTGGATCAGCCCAACGTCCGCTCCATCGTCTTTGCCGAGGAGCAGGGGTCGTATCTGGTCGGCATGCTGGCCGCGATGGCATCGGAGTCCGACACCGTGGGCTTCATCGGTGGCATGGACATCCCGCTGATCCGCAACTTCGCCTGTGGCTACGCACAGGGTGTTAAAGCAGCGAACCCCGATGCAACCGTCATCGCCAATATGACAGGCACTACGCCTGCCGCGTGGAACGACCCGGTCAAGGGCTCCGAACTGACGCTGGCGCAGATTTCCCAAGGCGCTGACGTGGTTTACGCAGCCGCCGGTGGTACAGGTGTCGGCGTTCTGCAGACCGCCGCCGACAACGACATCCTGTCGATCGGCGTGGACGCCAACCAGAACTACCTGCACCCCGGCGAGGTTCTGACCTCGATGCTCAAGCGCGTGGACAACGCGGTCTATGACGCACTGTCCGCGGGCGAAGATCTGGAACCAGGCTTCAACGTCATGGACCTGTCCAACGAAGGCGTGGGTTACGCCGTGGACGAACATAACGAGGCCCTGATCACGGCCGAGATGACCGCCGCGCTGGACGAGGCGAAAGCCGCGATCATCGCCGGTGACATCGCCGTCCACAACTACAACTCTGACGAAACCTGCCCGGCACTCGACTTCTAAGTCAGCCGGACAGGCCGAAACGACCGGGGCCGCGCCGTTTTCGACTGCGCGGCCCCCTTCTTACCCGCCCGAACCAACCCAGCGGTGTCCCCCATGACAGACAATGTAATTTCCATGGCTCCGGCGATCGAGCTGAAGGGCATATCCAAGGCCTTCGGTCCGGTGCAGGCCAACAAGGACATCAACATCCGCGTCATGCCCGGCACGATTCACGGCATCATCGGGGAAAACGGTGCGGGCAAATCGACGCTGATGTCGATTCTCTATGGGTTCTACAAGGCCGACGCGGGCGAGATTTTCATCGGCGGCCAGAAAACCGCGATCCCCGACAGCCAGGCGGCCATCGCCGCGGGCATCGGGATGGTGTTCCAGCATTTCAAACTGGTCGAGAATTTCACGGTGCTGGAAAATATCGTGCTGGGGGCCGAGGACAGCGGGTTGCTGCGCCCGTCGCTGGCCCGTGCGCGCAAGGAACTGAAGGCGCTGGCCGACGAATACGGGCTGAACGTGGACCCCGATGCCGTCATCCAGGACATCGGTGTGGGCAAACAGCAGCGCGTCGAAATCCTCAAGGCGCTGTATCGTCAGGCCGAAATCCTGATCCTGGACGAACCCACAGGCGTGCTGACGCCAGCCGAGGCCGACCAGCTTTTCCGAATCCTTGAACGGCTCAAGGAAGAGGGCAAGACCATCATCCTGATCACGCACAAGCTGCGCGAGATCATGGAAACCACCGATACCGTCAGTGTGATGCGACGCGGCGAGATGACGGCGACGGTCAAGACATCCGAAACCTCTCCGGCCGAACTGGCTGAACTGATGGTAGGCCGCAAGGTGCTGCTGCGGGTGGACAAGAAGCCCGCAGAGGTGGGCGATACGATCCTTGAGGTGAAGAACCTCAAGGTTGTCGACGAACAGGGAGTGGAGCGGCTGCGCGGGATCGACCTGAATATCCGTGCGGGCGAAATCCTCGGGATCGCCGGGGTGGCGGGCAACGGGCAGTCCGAACTGCTCGAAGTGCTGGGCGGCTATGAAAAGGGAACCGGCACGATCAGGATCAACGGGCAGGAACTTGACCTGACCGGATCCGTGTCGGACGCGCAATCGCGCCGTGCCCGCGGCATTGCGCATGTGCCCGAAGACCGGCAGCGCGAGGGCCTGATCATGGATTACGCGGCGTGGGAGAACGTGGCCTTCGGCTATCACCACGACAGTAAATACCAGCGCAACACCCTGTTCATGGACAACGCGGCACTGCGCCGCGATGCGCAGGAAAAGATGGAACGCTTCGACGTCCGCCCGCCAAACCCCAAACTGCCCGCCAAGGCGTTTTCCGGCGGCAACCAGCAAAAGATCGTGCTGGCGCGCGAGATCGAACGGAATCCCGACCTGCTGCTGATCGGCCAACCGACGCGTGGCGTCGACATCGGTGCGATTGAATTCATCCACCAGCAAATCGTCGCCCTGCGCGATCAGGGCAAGGCGATACTGCTGGTGTCGGTGGAGCTTGAGGAAATCCTGTCCCTGTCCGACCGGATTGCCGTGATGTTCGACGGGCGGATCATGGGCGAACGGCTGCCTGAAAAGACCGACGAAAAGGAACTGGGCCTGTTGATGGCCGGTGTCGCAGGGGAGGCCGCGTGATGTCTGACGGCAAGATGCCAAAATGGGCCGATGTGACGCTGATTCCGTTGATCAGCCTGCTGCTCGCCGCGTTCTTCTCCGCCATCGTGATCCTGGCCATCGGCGAAAGCCCCGTCGACGCGCTGCAGCTGATGGTCGAGGGCGCGGTCGGCTCCACCTACGGCTGGGGCTACACGCTGTATTATGCGACCAATTTCATCTTTACCGGGTTGGCTGTGTCCATCGCGTTTCACGCGCGCATGTTCAACATCGGCGGCGAGGGGCAAGCGATGATCGGCGGCTTGGGCGTGGCGCTGGCATGCCTTTACATCCCATGGCCGCACTGGACCATCGCATTGATCGGGGCCAGCACGGCAGCGGCGCTGTTCGGGGCCGCCTGGGCCGCGATCCCTGCTTTCCTGCAGGCCAGACGCGGCAGCCACATCGTGATCACGACGATCATGTTCAATTTCATCGCAGCCGCCGTGCTGAACTTCCTGCTGATCGGCGCGCTGAAAGTGCGCGGGTCGATGGAACCCGCCACCGCGAAATTCCCCGAGGCGACGCACCTGCCCTCGTTTCAGGATATGTTCAGCTTTGGAGAAACCACGTTGTTCCGCGGCGCACCTGCGAACGTGGCGTTCTTTGTCGCGGTCGCCGCCTGCTTTGCACTCTGGGCACTGATCTGGCGCACACGGCTGGGCTATGAAATCCGCGCCTTCGGCCATTCCGAAACGGCGGCCAAATACGCAGGGATCAGCCCGACCAAGATCATCATGATCTCCATGCTGATCTCCGGCGGTTTGGCCGGCATGATGGCGATCAACAACGTGCAGGGCGAGGCGGAGCGTCTGGTGCTCAATGCGGTCGAAGGCGCCGGGTTTATCGGCATCGCCGTGGCACTCATGGGCCGCAGCCACCCGTTCGGTGTGTTCCTCGCCGCGATCCTCTTCGGGTTCCTCTATCAGGGTGGCGCGGAACTGGCGCTCTGGACCAGCATCCCGCGCGAAATGATCGTCGTGATCCAGGCACTGGTGATCCTCTTCACAGGCGCGCTTGACGATATGGTCCGCGCCCCGGTCGAGCGGATGTTCCTGGCCATGGGCCGCAAGCCCAAGCGCGAGGAGGTCGTCTGATGGATTTCTTCCTGCTCTTTGAAATCGAAGTGCTGAACAGCGCCCTGCGGTCTGCGGCCCCGCTTTTGCTGGCCTGCCTTGCGGGTTTGTTCTCGGAACGGGCCGGAATTTTCGACATCGGCCTCGAAGGCAAAATGCTGGCCGCAGCCTTCATGTCCGCCGCCGTCGCCGCCGTCACCGGCAGCGTCTGGCTGGGCCTGCTCGCGGGCATCGGCGCGTCGCTGCTGCTGTCCGCCGTGCATGGCGTCGCCTCGATCACTTTTCGCGGCAACCAGCTGATTTCGGGCGTGGCGATCAATTTTCTGGCCGCCGGTCTGACGGTCGTGATCGCGCAAAGCTGGTTCGCACAGGGCGGGCGCACACCGCAGCTTGGTACAGGATCACGGTTCGAGGAAAACACGCTCTGGTTTGCCGATGCGCTACGCGATGTGCCTGTTATCGGAACGATCTACTCCGATCTGATCTCGGGCCATACGATCCTCGTTTATGTCGCGCTGTTGATGGTGCCGCTCAGCTGGTGGGTGCTGTATCGCACCCGGTTCGGCCTGCGCCTGCGGGCGGTGGGGGAAAACCCCGCTGCGGTGGATACAGCCGGTGTGTCCGTCGTGGGACTACGGTTTGCCGCGGTGATGATCTGCGGCGTGCTTTGCGGCCTGGCCGGTGCCCAGCTTGCCACCGCCGAACCCGCCGCCGGATTCGTCAAGGACATGACCGCCGGGCGAGGCTATATCGCATTGGCTGCGCTGATCTTTGCGAAGTGGCGGCCGTGGTATGCGCTCTACGCCACCTTGCTGTTCGGCTACCTGCAAGCTATCGCCCTGCGCCCCGACCTGATCGAAAACGCACTGGGTTTCTCGGTGCAGGCGCAGTTGCTGGACGTGCTGCCATATATCCTGACGGTCATCATCCTGGCCGGTTTCGTCGGTAAGGCGATCCCGCCACGCGCGGGCGGGGAACCCTATGTCAAAGAACGCTAAGTCGCTCGCCGCCGCCATTCAAGCCAAGGCCGGAGCCGCACCGGTCAACGTCGGCATGATCCTCGGATCGGGCCTCGGTCATATCGCGGACACGGTCGACGGCGTGGCCATCCCCTACGGTGACCTGCCCGGTTTTCCGCACGCGGGCGTGTCTGGCCACAACCCGAATCTTGTGGTCGGAGATCTGGAAGGTCAGCGCGTGGCCGTTTTCGGCGGTCGGGCGCACTACTACGAAAACGGACAGGCCGACGCGATGCGCCTGCCGCTGGAGGTGCTGGCCGAATTGGGTGCCGATACGATGCTGGCGACCAACGCCGCCGGATCGTTGCGGCCGGATATGCCGACCGGCTCGATCATGAACCTGACCGATCACATCAATTTCTCTGGATTGAACCCGTTGATCGGAGAGCCGACAGACCGTCGCTTTGTCCCGATGACAGACTGCTATGACCCGGATATTCGCGCGGCCCTGGGACGCGCGGCACAGGCGGCCGATGTCGAAATGCACAGCGGCGTCTATGCCTGGTACTCCGGCCCCTCTTTCGAAACCGTGGCCGAGATCAAGGCGATCAGGATGCTGGGTGCCGACGCTGTCGGCATGTCCACCGTTCCTGAAGTGATCCTCGCACGGTTTCTTGGGCTGAAAGCCGCCGCGATTTCCTGCATCACCAACATGGCCGCAGGCATGTCGGATGAAAACATCAGCCACGATCACACCAAGGAAATGGCCCCGCTGGGCGCTGCGAAAATTGAGACTGTTCTGCGCCATTGGCTGCGCGACAGGTCCAGCTAGGTCGCACTGCTAGGTCCAATCGACAAAAGATGCTGCATCTGCAGCAAAATTGTCCGGCGAGGGTTTGACTCCGCCCGATGAAATGGGCTTTGTGAAATCAGCGGCCCAATGCCGCGCGGAATGCCCATGCAAATCTACCTTCCCATCGCCGAGGTTTCGGTGAACGCCTTTCTCCTTCTGGGTCTGGGCGGCATCGTGGGTATTCTGTCGGGCATGTTCGGCGTGGGTGGCGGCTTCCTGATGACGCCGCTACTGTTCTTCATCGGCATTCCACCCGCCGTGGCCGTCGCGACAGAGGCGAACCAGATCGTCGCCTCGTCCTTCTCTGGCGTCTTGGCGCATTTCAAACGCAAGACCGTCGACCTCCGAATGGGCACGGTGCTGCTGATCGGCGGACTGATCGGTTCTGCACTCGGGATACTCGTCTTCAACTACCTGCGCTCGCTCGGTCAGGTCGATCTGCTGGTAAAGCTCTGCTACGTCATCTTCCTCGGCATGATCGGCAGCCTGATGTTCGTGGAAAGCCTGAACGCGATCCGCCGCACGAAACGCCCCGGCGGCGTGCCGAAACGCAAGCGGCACAATTGGGTCCACAACCTGCCGTTCAAGATGAAATTCCGAGTGTCGGGTCTTTATATCTCGGTCATTCCGCCGCTGGTTGTCGGCGTATTGGTCGGCATTCTGGCCGCGATCATGGGGGTCGGCGGCGGCTTCATCATGGTGCCGGCGATGATCTATCTTCTGGGGATGCCGACGAAAGTGGTCGTCGGCACATCGCTGTTCCAGATCATTTTCGTGACCGCCTTCACGACCATGCTGCACGCGACGACGAACTACACCGTCGATGTCGTGCTGGCCGTTCTTCTGTTGGTCGGTGGCGTGATCGGCGCGCAGATCGGCACCCGCATCGGGGTCAAGATGAAGGCCGAGCAACTGCGTATCCTGCTGGCGATCATGGTGCTGGCCGTTTGCGGCAAACTGGCGTTCGATCTGCTGGTACAGCCGGCGGAACTCTATTCCATCGGCACCGAGGGAGAGCATTGATGCGGTCCCTTCTCGCCCTCCTCTGCTTGCTCGCCCTGCCCGCCAAGGCCGAGGAAATCGTGCTTGGTCTCAGCCGGGACGAGGTCGCCATCACCGCGACCTTCGACGGCTCCGACATTCTGATTTTCGGCGCGATCAACCGCGACAGTGGCATTCAGCGCGAGGGTGACCTTGGCGTGATCGTGACGGTAGCGGGCCCGGACGACGACCTCGTCGTGCGCCGCAAGGATCGCCGGCTGGGCATCTGGGTGAATACAGAGGCCGTGGAGATCGGGATTGCGCCGACATTCTATGCCGTCGCGACAAACGCACCGCTCGACGATATCCTGACCGATGACGAAGACCTCAACACCCGGATCAGCCTAACCCGCGCCATTCGCGCCATCGGACCGTCTGAAACCGGCAGCACAAATTTCGCCGATGCGCTGATCCGTATCCGGGGCAAACAGAATATCTATCAGACGCTGGAAGAGGCGGTCAGCGTCGAGGACGAAACCCTGTTCTATACAGAAATCGCCCTGCCTGCGAACCTGACCGAGGGCGACTATCGCGCGGAAATTTACCTGACCCGCGGCGGCAAGATCGTGGATGTCTATGTCACCACGATCCCGGTGAAGAAGGTCGGGCTGGAACGCTGGCTCTACAATCTCGCGCATGAAAACGCGTTTCTCTATGGCCTCATGTCACTGGCCATCGCCATTGCCGCGGGCTGGGGCGCGTCCGCGATCTTCTCCGTCTTCAAACGCTAGCCGCGCCCGATAAACGGCATCTTCGTCGCCATCAGCGTCTGGAACTGTACGTTCGCGCCCAGAGGCAGGCTGGCCATTGCCAGCACAGCGTCGGCGACATCGCCCACATCCATGGACGGCAGCGGCGGCAAGCCGTCCGCCGCCCGGCGCGCGTCCAACGCCGCGACCATATCGGTCCGTGCATTGCCGATGTCGATCTGCCCGCAGGCGATATCGAATGCCCGCCCGTCGAGCGACAGCGTTTTCGTCAGACCCGTCACGGCATGTTTCGTGCTGGTGTAACAGACCGATCCCTCGCGCGGACTGTGCGCCGAAATCGAGCCGTTGTTGATGATCCGCCCGCCTTGCGGATCCTGCCGGCGCATGGTGCGGAAGGCTGCGCGGGCACACAGGAACATGCCGGTCAGGTTCACGTCGACGACCTGTTGCCAGTCGTCCAGAGAGACTTCGTCGATGGTGGTTTGCGGCCCGAACATGCCCGCGTTGTTGAACAGCACGTCGATGTGCCCGAAGGCGGCGAAGGCCACATCGACCGCGTCTTCGTTAGTCACGTCACAGGGCAGCGGCATGGCGTTGTCGTGACCGCTCGCGATGTCTTCCAACACATCCGCCCGTCTCGCGATCATTCCGACACGCCAGCCGTCGGCCAGAAACCGCTCCGCACAGGCCCGCCCGATGCCGGAGCTTGCACCGGTGACGATCACGCTCTTCACGGCTCTTCTCCGCTTGTCAGTTCCAGCGGCACAGCCGGTGCCGCCAGATCATCGACTGTCAACGTCGACGTAGGCCGCGCCAGACGGTTACGCACGACCCAACGCAGTTGCGTTTCGGCACGGGTGATCGCCACATAGGCCAGCCGTTTCCAAAGCGGCTGCCCCGCCTCCACCCGGCCCATACGCGCCGCAATCTCGATATCGGGCGCGAAGACCTGCACCGTATCCCACTGCGACCCCTGCGCCTTGTGGATCGTCACGGCAGCGCCGTGCAGGAACGTGGCCCCCATGCGCGCGGCGAAGGGGATGAACGGCTCCGCGTCGCCTTCCTGTTCGATCTTTACGATGGACGCGGCGCTGACCTGCGGATCCTCCGCCCCCATTACGTGCAGTCGAGAAAACCCCGGCTTGCGCCCCGGCCCGAGGTAGATGACCTGCGCGCCCTTGATAAGGCCGCGCGCCTCCAAATCCAGCCGCTTCTTTCGGTGTTTCATCGGCAGTTCGATCCCGTCGCAGATCAGCGGCTCACCTTCCAGCAACTCATCCACCGGCGCGCCAAAAGCGCCACGAAAGGCATGGATTAGCCGGATGCGCGTTGCATTGCGCCAGACTAGCACGGGGGACCGTGCCATCAGGTCCGCCTCGACCCTTTGCGCCATGACGACACGGTCGTCACGCGCGGCGGCTTCTGCCACCAGCTTTTCGAAGGCGTAGAAATCCACCATCGGATCGGCCAGCGCGTGCGCCAGATCGAGGATCGGGTTGTCCGCATCCTGCCGGTGGATGCGGTTCAGCGTCAGAACACGCTTTTCCGGCAGCGTTTCGAAGACCATCCCGCCTTCGGACTGCACCGGCGGTAACTGCGCCGGATCGCCGAACAAGAGTAGGGTCGGAAAGATTTCTTTCAGGTCTTCGAACTGCTTTTTGTCGAGCATGGAGCTTTCATCGACAAACCCGATATCAAGCCCCTCCTCGCGCCGTTTCCAGCCGGTGATGAAATCACTGCCGCGCAGCCCCGCCGCTGCCAAAGCCGCAGGGACGGATTTATTCGCTTCGTAGGAGGCCGCCGCCCGGTCGAGCGCCACATCGGGCAGTGCCTCGATTTCCGGTCTTTCCCCCTGCCCGGCCAACCATTCCGCGACCTTTTCGTATTCGGGATCATAGACTGGCGTGTAGAGGATACGGTGGATCGTCGTCGCGGGGACGCCGCGGTTGCGCAACACGGACGCGGCTTTGTTGGTGGGCGCCAGGATCGCCAGCGTACGCCGGTCCTTGCGGCGCTTACCTTCCCAGTCGCCGGAGATGACATCAACACCGGCTTCTTCCAGCGCTTGGTAGAGCCGGGCGAGCAGCATCGTCTTGCCCGACCCTGCCTTGCCGACCACCGCTGTCACGGATGACTTTTCCGACTGCGGCGGCATCAGCAGGCTGTCGTCCAGGTCGATACCCGACTGACGCAACGCGATGGCGACGTTGTCCCAGGCCTCTGCCTGATCTTCCGAGAATGTTATGGGCGTCGGTGCGTTCATGCCAAAACAGTAAACCGCCAGCCCCGTGGGGACCAGCGGTCAAGCATGGTTTGAAAACGCGGTTGCGAAGTTATTTCCGCCCGGCTTCCAGCGCGTCCTCGAACGTGCGCAGCCCGGTCTTCGGCGACTGCACCAGCACGGCCATGTTACCGGGCTTGTGCTGGTTCTTGCGCATCTTGGTGTGGGCTGCAGGAATGTCGTCCCAGCCGAAAACCTCGGACATGCAAGGATCCAGCCGCCGTTCCACCATCAGGTGGTTGGCTGCCGACGCCTGCTTGAGGTTGGCGAAGTGCGATCCCTGCAAACGCTTCTGATGCATCCACATATATCGCACGTCGAAAGTCAGATTATACCCCGTCGTGCCCGCACAGATCACGACCATGCCGCCGCGTTTGCACACCAGTGTGGACACCGGGAACGTCGCCTCGCCGGGGTGTTCGAAGACCATATCGACGTTGTTGCCCTTGCCGGTAATGTCCCAGATCGCCTTGCCGAACTTGCGCGCCTCGGTAAACCATGCCTTGTATTCATCCGTGTTCACGGTGGGCATCTGCCCCCAACAGTCGAAATCATTGCGGTTGATGACGCCTTTCGCGCCCAGCGACATGACAAACTCGCGTTTGCTTTCATCGCTGATGACGCCGATGGCGTTGGCCCCGGCCGTGTTGATCAACTGGATCGCATAGGACCCCAAACCGCCCGACGCGCCCCAGACCAACACGTTCTGTCCGGGCTTGAGGTCATGCGGCTCGTGCCCGAAGAGCATCCGGTAGGCGGTGGCCAGGGTAAGCGTGTAACATGCGCTTTCCTCCCACGTCAGATGCTGCGCGCGCGGCATGAGCTGCTGGCTTTGCACGCAGGTGAACTGCGCGAAAGACCCATCCGGCGTCTCGTAGCCCCAGATCCGCTGGGAAGGAGACATCATCGGGTCGCCGCCGTTGCAATGTTCGTCGTCGCCGTCGTCCTGGTTGCAGTGGATCACAACCTCGTCGCCGACCTTCCAGCGTTTCACCTTGTCGCCCACCGCCCAGACGATGCCCGACGCATCGGACCCGGCGATGTGATAGTCCGCCTTGTGCACGTCGAACGGGCTGATCGGGATGCCCAGACCGGCCCAAACGCCGTTATAGTTCACGCCCGCCGCCATCACGAGGACCAAAACTTCGTTGCTGTCCGGCTTGGGGCAATCGACCACTTCGACCTCGAACGCCTTGTCCGGCTCGCCGTGCCGCTCGCGCCGGATCGTCCAAGCCTGCATCTGCGCCGGGACGTGACCCAATGGCGGCATCTCACCAATATCGTAGAGGTCTTTCTTCTCAGCTGAATATGCTGCTTCGCCGGTTGTCAGGTCGAGGGCCATGGTCATCTCCACACAATCGCTCATGTTTGCCGCACTGCAGAATCGCAGTGCTCGGTCAGAGTGATATAAACGGTTGCGCAACAATGCAACATGCAGGGCATTTTTTTTGTAATTTTATGTCTGCTGCGTTGCGGCGCACTGACAGCGTTATCCGATCTCATCTTCAAAACGTGCGGTTCAGTCCGACAACCGCAATCCAACGAAGTCGGCGACCATCCTTGCCATCACATCCGCGATCCGCGCCGCAATCCGGCGGAACGGTTTCAGAAATGATGCGCGATGGTATTGGCGTAGTATTCCAGGATCGGCATGCCGTCTGCCGTGACACGCACCTCGTCGCCATCCCGTGTGACAAAGCCACGACAGGCGAACCGGTCCAGTGTCTGTGTCACGAGCGGAGCGGGCTTGCGGCGCGGCGTGGGCATCTCGCGCGCCTTGAGATGGTCCAGCGCATCGGTCACGTCGGCGATCAACTGGTCGTGTGTCGCCACCTGCCGCGCCAGCAACACGCGCGCCAGAAGTGGCGCTGCCAGGACCGGCACCACCGCCGCGATCCGAGCCATCAGCTCCTTGGCGATATTCTCGGTCATGTCCGGCGCATCAGGTGCCAGACTGGACAGTTCCAGCGGCGTCCCGAACCCGACGGACGCCGTACCGAACCCCTGAAACCGGCCGGTCATCCGCGCCCAGATGTGCGACACGGAAGCTCTCAGGATCGTCCAGAGCGGCGGCCGGAACCGGCGCACACCGGTCTGGTGCGCCTTGACCAGAAACTGATCCTCGAAAATCCGGTCATAGTTCAACCCGACCGGGACGAAGATCACGTCGCGGCTATCGCTTTTGCGGTCCGACACGATGTAGTTGAGCAGACCCAGTTTAGGCTCGCCCAGCTTTCCCGTCAGGCTAAGCCCGCCTTCGGGGAACATCGCCTGCGTGACGCCGCCGTCCGTCGCCATTTGCACATAGCGCGCCAGCACGCGCCGATACAGCACACCACGCGATTTGCGCCGGATGAAATAGGCCCCCATCGCGCGGATGATGCTCGACAGCGGCCAGACACGCGCCCATTCACCCACCGCATAGGACAGGGCACCGGCGCGGCTGGCGAGATACGTCACCAGCACGTAATCCATGTTGCTGCGGTGGTTCATGACGAAGACGACCGTGGCATCCGGGTCGATCTTGCTCAGCGCCTCGCGGTCGAACTTACCCAGCCGCACACGGTAAAATGCCCGCGACAGCCATTTGGCAAGCCGGGTCCCGATGGTGAAATAGGCAGTGGCCGAAAATGACGGCACGATTTCACGGGCATAGCGGCGTGCCTTTTCAAAGGCCACGTTCTCGGGGATGTTTTCCTTGCGCGCGTGTTCGACGATCGCTTCCGTCACATCTGGATCGTAGATGATCCGCTGGATCATGTCGTAGCGCCGCGCCAGCTTGAACGGCTCGATAGGCCGCTGCAGCCGCGTATTCAGACGCGCGATGACCCGCTCTGCCCGTTTACGGAAAAACCAGCGCACCGACGGAAACAGAAAATGCGACGCAAAGGTCACCGCCGCAAACAGCAGGATCAGGATAAAGACCCACAGGGGCAAGGTGACCGGTTGCGTCATGGGCGGACACTGACAGGAAGCCCCGGTCAGGTAAATCCCGTCATGCCGCAGCGCGGCACGTTGACAAAGTCATAATCAGACAGATAAACAGCGCCAAAGCGCAACAATATTGCGCAGCATGCCACGGGAGCAAATCATGTCGCAGACGCAGCAAAAAGACCGCCCATGGCTTTTCCGCACCTACGCCGGACATTCCACCGCCGCTGCATCCAATGCACTCTACCGTGGCAATCTGGCCAAGGGACAGACCGGGTTGTCCGTCGCCTTCGATCTGCCGACGCAGACGGGTTATGACAGCGATCACGTGCTGGCCAAGGGCGAGGTCGGCAAGGTCGGTGTGCCGGTCAGCCACCTTGGCGATATGCGCACGCTTTTCGCCGACATCCCGCTTGAGCGGATGAACACCTCCATGACGATCAACGCCACGGCCCCCTGGCTGCTGGCGCTCTACATCGCGGCAGCCGAGGAACAGGGTGCCGACATCTCGGACCTGCAAGGCACTGTGCAGAACGATATCATCAAGGAATACCTGTCGCGCGGCACCTATATCTGCCCGCCCGCGCCGTCACTGCGCATGATCACGGACGTAGCAGCCTATACCCGCGAACACCTGCCGAAATGGAACCCGATGAACGTGTGTTCCTATCACTTGCAGGAGGCGGGCGCGACACCGGAGGAAGAACTGGCCTTTGCCCTGGCCACCGCCACGGCTGTGCTGGACGACCTGCGGGACAAAGTGCCCGCCGAGCATTTCCCGCAAATGGTGGGGCGCATTTCCTTTTTTGTAAACGCCGGCATTCGGTTCGTGACAGAGTTGTGCAAAATGCGGGCGTTCGTCGAATTGTGGGATGAAATCTGCCGTGACCGCTATGGTGTCACAGATCCAAAGTACCGCCGCTTTCGCTATGGCGTGCAGGTCAATTCGCTTGGCCTGACGGAACAGCAGCCCGAAAATAACGTCTATCGTATTCTGATCGAAATGCTTGCGGTCACCCTGTCCAAGAATGCACGCGCCCGCGCGGTTCAACTCCCGGCCTGGAACGAGGCGCTCGGCCTGCCGCGCCCTTGGGATCAACAATGGTCGCTGCGGATGCAACAGATCCTTGCCTACGAAACCGACCTTCTGGAATACGACGATCTATTCGACGGCAACCCCGCAATAGACCGCAAGGTTGCGGCGTTGAAAGACGGTGCGCGCGCAGAATTGAAGCAGATCGACGGTATGGGCGGTGCGGAACATGCAATCGCCTACATGAAATCACGACTGGTCGAAAGCAACGCCGCCCGGATCGCCCGGATCGAGGCTGGCGAAACCACCGTCGTGGGTGTCAACAAATGGCAAACAGGCGAGCCATCCCCCCTGACGGCGGGCGAAGATGCGATCATGGTGTCCGATCCGGAGGCCGAAGCCGACCAGATCAACCGGTTGTCGGCCTGGAAGGCCGCGCGCGACAGCGGCGCGGTCCGGCAGGCGCTGGCCAATCTGCGTGCTGCAGCGGTCGATGGCAGCAACATCATGCCGCCGTCGATTGCCTGCGCCCGGGCCGGGGTCACGACCGGCGAATGGGCAGATGTGGTTCGCGCTGTCTTCGGCCAATACCGCGCCCCGACAGGTGTCAGTCGCAATCCGTCGAACCGCACGGAAGGGCTCGACGAGATTCGCGCCGAGGTCGACCGCGTCAGCATGGCGCTTGGCCATAGAGTCAAATTCCTGATGGGCAAACCCGGTCTTGACGGCCATTCGAATGGCGCCGAACAAATTGCAGCCCGCGCGCGAGACTGCGGAATGGATATCACCTATGACGGTATTCGCATGACGCCCGCCGAATTGGTGACAACCGCCCGGCAGGAAAACGCCGACGTCATCGGGCTTTCAATTCTATCAGGTTCTCACATTTCATTGGTGACAGAGACAATGAGACACCTGCGCGAGGCGGGATTAGGGCATATTCCTGTTATTGCTGGGGGAATTATTCCAGATGA
Organism: Yoonia sp. KMU-150; assembly: GCF_056858355.1. Taxonomy (NCBI): domain Bacteria; kingdom Pseudomonadati; phylum Pseudomonadota; class Alphaproteobacteria; order Rhodobacterales; family Paracoccaceae; genus Yoonia; species Yoonia sp. KMU-150. The sequence goes on along the minus strand of NZ_JBXEQF010000002.1, from coordinate 322,452 downwards.
CGACGCAAATACACTTCTGGCCGCCGGCGTCGCCCGCATTTACACCCCTAAGGATTTTGAAATGAACCGCATCGTTTCCGATATCGTGACCTTGGTCGATCCCCGATCATCGGCTGCCGAATAGAATTAATTCTTTTCAATTCATCAGGACGGGATTAAGGCTCCGCGTATTATGGTTTTCCGAGGTTAGAGGCGGAAGGCCAAAACACACTCGGAGAAAATAATGAAAAACGATCTGAAGAATATGTCACGCAAGGAGCTTGAAAAACTCCGTGCCGATGTCGACAAGGCATTGAAATCGGTCAGCCAGCGCGAATTGAAAGCGGCACGCGAAGCCGCTGCCAAAGCCGCCGCAGCACATGGCTTCAGCCTGGCAGACATTACCGGCGACGGCACGTCCGCCAAAGCCGCCAAAGTCAAATCGCCACCCAAGTATCGGAACCCCGACGATGCGACGCAGACCTGGACAGGTCGAGGTCGTCAGCCGGAGTGGTTCAAATCCGCCATCGCCGCCGGCAAGTCGCCCGACGATCTGGCGCTCTGAGCGGTCAGAACGATCAGGCGATGCCGTCTGGACCGGCATCGCCTCTCTACATTCCCGTCGTCTGGCATTAATGTTTCCCCAAACAGTTGGGAGATACCGGGATGAGCTTACATATCGGCGCAAAGGACGGCGAGATCGCGGATATCGTTTTGATGCCGGGCGATCCGTACCGTGCCAGATGGGCGGCAGAGACGTTTCTGCAAGACGCCGTCTGCGTGAACGAGGTGCGCGGCATGCTCGGGTTCACCGGGCAGTGGAACGGGAATCGTGTCACGATCCAGGGGTCCGGCATGGGTATGCCGTCACTGTCGATCTATGCCAACGAGCTGATTAAGGATTACGACGCAAAGACACTGATCCGCATCGGATCGTGCGGCGGGATGCAGGATCACGTGGGCATCCGTGATGTGATCCTCGCGATGAGTGCGACGACGCTCAACACCCCGTCGAGCGGGATGTTCAGAGAGTTGAATTTCGCGCCCACTGCCAATTTTGACCTGTTGGAGGCAGCGTTGGCAGCGGCACGCAAACGCGACTGCACCACCCATATGGGTCCGATCTATTCGTCAGATGTATTCTATGATGAACGGCCGGACCTGAACGAGCAGATGGTGCGACACGGCATTCTCGCCGTCGAAATGGAAGCGGCGGAACTCTATACGCTCGCCGCCCGCTACGGTCGCCGGGCTCTTGCCGTGCTGACCGTCAGCGACCATCTCATCACGCACGAGGCCCTTCCGGCCAGCGACCGCGAGAAAACCTTTGGCGACATGGTCGAAATCGCGCTGGAGGCCGCCTTCGCCTAGCGCCCGTGGCTTCCGTCGTAGGCGTTGACCGCTGGCGATGTCCACCCGTCCAGCGCCCCCGCGGCGGGCACCAATAGCTGCATTTCGAGCGGATAGCAGGCCGCCGTGTCGCTGGAATGTTCGGCACTGCAATCCCCGCCGGGGCAGGCGCTCAGCACCGCGAGCAGGTCGATCTCGGCGAAAAACGAAATGTGGTCGCCGGGGCGCACCGGGCTTGCTTTCATGAAATATTGCCCGGTGTCGCGGGTGAAACCGGTGCACATGAAAACGTTCAGAACGTCATGCACGAGCGGCTCTGCCGCGGCCAGCGACAGGCCCGTCGCATCGGCCAACGCCCGCGTCAGGTTGGAATGACAGCAATGGTGGTAGTCCGACCCGGATAAAAGACGCCCGGTATAGGGGTCACAGCGTGTTCCGATCACGTCATGCACACCGCCGCCGAAGTCATCCAGCCCGTACCACCCCAGCGTGTCCGCGATGACCGTGGCGAGCGGGCGCAGCGTCGGAAACGACGACCACAGCCTGTCACCCGTCGTGACATGCGTGCCGTGCAGGGCGCGGGTCTTGCCCGCATAAAACCGTTCCGACAAATCGTGGGCGTTGAACAGGTTCAGGTCACCGACCTGCGGACCGTCGATACTGGTGATCTGCAGGATATGGCCCGCGGGCACCCGAACCGCCCGTGCATCCCGCGGCGGCACCAGCACCCTGTCACCGGTCGAGGCGGCCGACGCGACAGCCTGATAGAACGCCATATCCGGCTGCGGCAAGGTGTCGGTCGGATAGCAGATGACCGGCGCAATCGCGCGGCGGGCTTCGGCATCCTCGGGGGCAGTCGTATGAGTCATGTCCGCACTATGCCCACCAAGCCGATACCACCGCCAGCCCGGATACGACGGCAAGCCCGATTTTCCGTACTAGGAGATTTTGCCATTCAGCCGTAAGCTGCCGCGCATAGCTTTGCATATAGAACAGAAAGGGACAGACAGATGAGAAAACTGATGACCACATGCGCGGCCCTGACCGCGCTGTCCGCTTGCGGCGGGACGACGACAACCATCCTCGGCGGCGGCGGTGGCCCACCCGCTCCACCACCGGCACCGGTGATAGCGACATCGGCCACGGCAAACGGCGCGCTGCCGTCCTATTCCAACACCGTCGGCACCGTAAGCCTGACGCAAGGCGGCGGCTATACGTATCAGGTGCCGTTCAATGGCATCGCCGCCGACCCGCAGGCCAATCTGCTGCCCACACCCATTCCCGCGACACCGCCGACGAACGGAAGTGCGACGATGACGGGCCGCTTTGACATGGTCGAACTGACCAACTTTGCGGTCATGGGCGGTGTCCCAAGTGGTGTGCGCACCCCGGTCAGCGGGCCGCTCACGCTTGACGTGACCTTCGGCGCGAACGGGGCCAACAGCATCACCAACGTGGGCGGTGCGCTTGGCGTCAACGCAACCTATGACACCACCAATCAGAACCGGATCAGCGGCACGGTCAGTTATTCGGGCATCACCGGAACGCTGGCGGGACTTGCCGGAGCGGATCAGGCGGTCGGCGTCTTCCAGGGCGCGTTTGGCACCACAGCCTATGCCGGTGGCTTCTCGGTGATCGACTGAAGCCAAAAGATCGAAAGTGCAAATCAACGACCACGGCTCGTCTGACGGCGGGCCGTGGTTTTCATCCAAACAGGAATACAACATGAGAAACCACTACATCAGCCTCGCTTGTCTCGTCGCCCTCGCCGCCTGTGGCGGCACCTCCACCCCCATGCAAATGCAGGACATGGACATGGATATGGATATGGACGACGACATGGACATGGATGACGATATGGACATGCCAAGACCCGCACCGACCCTGAGCACGTCTTTCGTCACCCCGGTCAACGGTGACTTCCCCGGTGATTACCGCCTGTCCACCACCGCGACCAGAGCGCCGAACGGCAACACGGGATACACATATTTCGTCGGTGCATTGGCCGATGGCAGCGGGATCGTCGCCTTCGCAGATACGGTAACCCCTTCGCCGCTGGTCTTGTCGAGCGAACCCGTTTCGGGCACGGCGACGATACCGGTATCTTATGGCGCGCTGCGATACACGAACCCGGGGCGTGACGCAGATGGCCACATCACGATTACGGAAGACAGCGTGGCAGGCAACCTCGCACTGACCGCGACATTCGGCAACAACGGAACGTTGACCGGCGCTGACGCAAACCTGTCGGTCGACGGCAGATTCGATTTCACTTTGTTGAATGGCACCGTCACGCTGAACGGGGTCGAAGGAACTTTGCGCGGGTTCGTGGGCGGGGCCGAGGCGATCGGCGCGTTTCATGGCTCGAACGACACCACGGTCTTTTCGGGCGGCTTTGTCCACGATTGAGTGAGGCGGTGGCGGACGATGCGACTCGCATAGGCATCGTATCATCCGCCACGACGACGATACTTTGGATCGAGACACGTTTTGACAATCGGATCGATCAAGGCAATTCTGGTTTCATTCCAGAATTACTTTGCAGGAGATTCAGAATGTTACGTTCATCCCTTATTCTTGTCACCCCAATCATTCTCGCCGCATGTAGCGGTGGCGGCGACGGCGGAGGCATGGGCGACAACGACCCTATGATGCTGCCACCAGAATTCGGCGACGCAAATGTAAGTGCCGTCGGCACAATCGACACGATCCTGATCGACACCTTTACCGGCGGCGAAACCGGCCGGTTCGGCAGCTATGGTTTCGTGATCGGCACATATCCCGACAGGCTTCAGGCAGCGGGCTTTTCCGGTGTTTCGCCTGATTCCGATGCCGGAGGTCCGTTCTTTCTAAACGTCAGTCTTCCCGGTCAGGTCAGGGTCGCGCAACTGGACAACTTGAGACTTGTCAACGGAACCGTCACGGGCGACCAGTCATCGGAGACCGGCGCGATCACACTCGCCGTCGATTTGGCGGCGGGCACGCTGACCGGTGCGAACGATTTCATCACCGTGAACGGCACCATGCCATCGGTGGGGGAAATCGACGGAACAGTCCAGTATTCGGGTATGTCGGGCGATCTTGACGGTGTGGTCGGTTTGAACGGTGCGATCGGCGCATTCAACGGTGGTGACGACGACACTGTTTTCGTCGGTGGTTTCATCGCCAACAACGGAAGTTAAACCGCATCCGGACTACGGTTCCGTGGCGGCATTCGAGTGGATTGAAACGAAAATGGCCCCGCGACACTGCGGGGCCATTTGTAACTTGAAAGGGGTCCGTTCAGACCACCCGTTCCACCATTTTTGATTTGATACTGGCAATCGCCTTGGCTGGGTTCAGTCCTTTGGGGCAAGTCTTGGCGCAGTTCATGATCGTGTGGCAGCGATAAAGCTTGAACGGATCTTCCAGATCGTCCAACCGCTCGCCCGTCGCCTCGTCCCGGCTGTCGATGATCCAGCGATAGGCATGCAAAAGGGCTGCCGGCCCAAGATACCGGTCACCGTTCCACCAGTAGGAGGGACAGGACGTTGAACAACAGGCGCACATCACGCACTCGTACAAGCCATCCAGCTTCTCGCGGTCTTCGATGGACTGCTTCCACTCCTTGCTCGGCGTGTTCGTCTTGGTCTCCAGCCACGGCATGATGCTGGCGTGCTGGGCATAAAAATGGGTGAGGTCCGGGATCAGATCCTTGACCACCGGCATGTGCGGCAGCGGATAGATTTTCACGTCGCCGTCCACCTCGTCCATGCCATAGATGCAGGCCAGCGTGTTGATCCCGTCGATGTTCATCGCGCAGGACCCGCAAATCCCCTCACGACACGACCGACGAAAGGTCAGCGTCGGGTCGATCTCGTTCTTGATCTTGATCAGTGCATCTAGAACCATCGGGCCGCAGGTATCCATATCGACGAAATAGGTATCGAGCGAGGGGTTCTTTCCGTCGTCGGGGTTCCAGCGATAGATCTGCACCTTGCGCAGGTTTTTCGCACCTTCCGGCTTGGGCCAGGTCTTGCCCGTCACCATGCGGGAGTTTTTGGGGAGTGTCAGTTGTACCATGGTCTCTCCATCTGGGGTCCGGCCCCGGTCTAGCTGGGCGCTGGCAAAACCAGCGGTATGGTGGGCAATTCGCCGGTGCGGTTGAACCAGCACCGGTCGTAAACGGTTTCAGGCGCAAGCCCGCGGATAAAATCGCTCGATATCCCGACCTGCGCGCGTGTGAACGGGCCGGAGCTGCTGTTGGCCCCGATTGTCACGCGCCCTGTCGGGCCAAGCGCGGCGCGGGCCTGTTCGGCACATTGCCGGGCCAGCAGTTGCGGGCTGACCGGGATGTCGGTGCATCCGGCCAGAACGGTCAACACTGCCAACACGCGCCCGATCACAGGTTCAATACCTCCGCGATACAGGTATCGACAGCATCGGGATCGTTCAGATTGTTGAGTATCGCCTCGCGTTCGGCGGCGTCCGTTGCAGCGACCAGTGCGGTCACCTGCGCATCGCTCAAGTCTGCCATCACGCAGGTTGCTGCAGCATCATGCCATTCCGGCGGGATGCCCTCGGCTGCCATTTCCGCAGTGATGATTGCGCGGGCGGCGCTCCGCTCGGCACTTTCCGCATCCTGCGCGACACCCGCACAGGCCGAAAGCACAAAAGCGGAAATCGCGGACCCGGCCAGTCGCATCAATACACCCGCTTCTTCGGCGCGATCTTCTTCATGTCGATCCCGCCATCCTTTTGCTTGGTCAACGGATCGAGATGCACGGGCCGCGTCGAGAGTGTCGTCTTGGCACCGTCCACGACCGCCAGCGAATGCACCCGCCACTCCTTGTCGTCCCGGTCGGGATAGTCTTCGTGCGCGTGAGCGCCGCGGCTTTCCTTGCGCGCCTCCGCGGCGACAATCGTGGCCAGCGCGTTAGGCATCAGGTTGGTCAGTTCCAGCGTTTCCATCAGGTCAGAGTTCCAGACCAGCGACCGGTCGGTCACTTTCAGGTCGTCCATCTTCCCGGCGATCTCTTCCATCGCCTTCACGCCCTCGGCCAATGTCTTGTCGGTGCGGAAGACGGCGGCGTCCTTTTGCATCGCCTTTTGCATCTCGTCGCGCAATTCAGCGGTCGGCGTGCCACCATCGGCGTGGCGCAGTTTGTCGAAACGGTCGAAACACTGATCGACGGACGCTTGATTGAGCGTGCCGTTCTTGGCCTCTGGGTCCACGACCTCGCCCGCCTTGATCGCGGCGGCGCGGCCAAAGACCACAAGGTCGATCAGGGAGTTAGACCCAAGACGGTTCGCACCGTGAACCGACGCGCAGCCCGCCTCGCCCACAGCCATCAGGCCGGGCACGATCCGGTCGGGATCGTCTTCGGTCGGGTTCAACACTTCACCCCAATAGTTCGTGGGGATACCGCCCATGTTGTAATGCACCGTCGGCAGCACGGGGATCGGTTCCTTGGTCAGGTCCACACCCGCGAAAATGCGCGCGCTTTCCGAAATACCTGGCAGGCGCAAATCGAGCGTTTCCTTCGGCAGGTGGTTCAGATGTAGGTGAATGTGATCGCCATCGGCCCCTACCCCGCGCCCCTCTCGGATTTCCATCGTCATACAGCGACTGACCACGTCGCGCGACGCCAGATCCTTGTAGGTCGGCGCATAGCGTTCCATAAACCGCTCGCCTTCGGAGTTGGTGAGATACCCCCCCTCGCCCCGCGCGCCTTCGGTAATCAGGCAGCCCGCACCGTAGATGCCGGTCGGGTGGAATTGCACAAATTCCATATCCTGCAGCGGCAGACCCTGCCGCGCGACCATTCCGCCACCGTCACCGGTGCAGGTGTGGGCCGAAGTAGCTGAGAAGTAAGCACGGCCATAGCCGCCGGTGGCTAGCACGACCGTCTTGGCGTTGAAGACATGCATGGTGCCGTCGTCCAGCTTCCACGCGATGACGCCCTGACAGACACCGTCTTCGGACATGATCAGGTCGAGCGCGAAATACTCGATGTAAAACTCGGCCTGCTGTTTCAGCGACTGACCGTAAAGCGTGTGCAGGATCGCATGGCCCGTCCGGTCTGCGGCGGCACAGGTGCGCTGCACCGGAGGGCCCTCGCCGAATTCGGTCGTGTGGCCGCCGAAGGGGCGCTGGTAGATATTGCCGTCTTCCGTGCGCGAGAACGGCACACCGTAGTGTTCCAGCTCGTAAACCGCCTTTGGTGCCTCGCGCGCCAGATATTCCATCGCATCCGTGTCACCCAGCCAGTCCGACCCCTTCACCGTGTCATACATATGCCACTGCCAGCTGTCGGGGCCCATGTTGCCCAGCGATGCAGCGATGCCACCCTGTGCTGCAACCGTGTGCGAGCGGGTCGGGAACACCTTGGAAATACAGGCCGTCTTCAGCCCCTGTTCCGCCAGACCCAGCGTCGCGCGCAGACCGGCACCACCGGCACCGACGACAATTGCGTCATAGACGTGGGTTTCATATTCGTAAGCAGCCATCAAAACTCTCCGGCGATCAGATTGGGGGCAGGATTAGAACGCAAGGCGCAACACGGCGATCACGCCAAGTGCGGCCGCACCGTAGGACAGACAGATCATCGCGATGATCGCCACCTTGCGGGCGACCCCGTGCACATAGTCCTCGATCAGCGTCTGTACGCCTTTACGGAAATGGAAAAATCCCACCATGAAGGTCAGTGCGGCTACTGCGGCAGGCACGGGACGCTGATAGTAGGCCACGACCTCCTCATAGGGGCTGCCCAGAATACTGCCGAAGGTAAAAACGAACGCCGGGATCAGCACGACAAGCGCAAATGACGTCACCATCATCAGCCAGTGATGTTCTGTCCCCGATTTCGCGGAGCCCATACCCGTCGCGCGCTTGCGGTCAGTCAGAAATGCCATATCCGGTCCCCCCTCAGGTCACGATGACGGTGAAAATGGTCAGCAATACGGAAATCAGGATCATCGCATACCCCATGGTTTCCGCCTGCTCGACTTCGAGGCCATAGCCCATGTCCCAGATCAGGTGCCGGATGCCGCCCATCGTGTGATACCACAGGCAGGCCACTGACCCGAACAGCACCAGATCGCCGAACCAGCTTGTGACGAAGCCGTTCGCGGTCTCGAACGCCTCCGGCCCGGCGGCAGCGGCGACGAACCACCACACGACCATCAGCGCGCCGACGATCAGGGCGTTCCCGGTGATCCGCACGAAGATCGACGTCATCGACGTCATCTGCGGGCGGTAGATCGTCAGATGCGGTGAAAGCGGGCGATTGCCCCGGTTCACGTCGGCCATGGAATGGTCCCCTCTTGCGTTCTGGCCGGCGGCATCTCCGGCACGTTAACCCAGTTGTGCCTGATCTAGCACAAAGAGTCACGCTGGCCAGCCATCGCAGCACAGGAAAACGACGCGACCTATGCAATCAGTCCGTTTTGTGATCACTGCAAATGGACCTGTGATCACGTAGCGTTATCAAACCGGCATCAAAGCCCAGTAATCCAGATCGAGCAGCACCTCGGGCAGGTATTTCCCGTCCTCCCCACGCAAGGCGCCTGCCTCACCCTTCGTGGCCACCAGCCGCAGCCGGATCGCGCCGACACCCGGCACATCCGTCTCGGCCACGTCCAGAACTTCGGACCACGCACGCACCGTGTCGCCGGCAAAGCAGGGGTTGGCGTGCGCGCCACCATTCAGCGCCACGATCATCTGTGCATTGGCCAGACCGTTGAACGACAATGCCCGCGCCAACGAAATCACGTGCCCGCCATAGATCAACCGCTTTCCGTCCGGCCTGTGCGTGGCGTCGAAGTGCACCTTCGCGGTGTTCTGCCACAGGCGCGTGGCCAGCATATGCTCGGCCTCCTCGACCGTGAAACCGTCGACATGGTCGATCACTTCGCCGACAGCATAGTCCGTCAGCCTGTGCGGCTCTCCGGCCAGCGCAAAATCATATCCCGTGAAATCCAGCCCACGCGGAATGACCAGATCGGCGGCCTGCACGCTGTCTGCCAGATCGGGGATCACGGTCGCGGGCGCATCACCATCGCCGCGCCTGCGCACCATCACCCAGCGCACATATTCCAGCAGCACCTCGCCGTGCTGGTTCCGCCCCGTGGTGCGCACCCAGACGACACCGCTTTTCCCGTTGGAATTCTGCTTGACGCCGATCACCTCGGACGTCGCGGTGATCGTATCTCCGGGCCAGAGCGGCGTGATCCAGCGCCCCTCGGCATAGCCCAGGTTCGCCACCGCATTCAGAGAGACATCCGGCACCGTCTTGCCGAAGACCGTGTGGAACGTGACCAGATCGTCGAGTGGCGAGAACGGCAGCCCGCAGCCTTGGGCAAACATATCCGACGAATGCAGCGCGTGGCGGGCGGGGTAAAGCGCGTGGTAAAGCGCGCGTTCCCCCATCTTGATCGTACGCGGCACGGCGTGTGTGATCACGTCGCCGACGGCGTAGTCCTCGAAAAACCGGCCCGCGTTCGTCTTTGTCATTGCTCACCCAGCTTCATCTCGGACGAATAAGGTGTGTCGATATCTTTCGTCACCGCCTGCCCGCAGCGCATCACGCCGTTGGCCTGGTCGAACGCGTAGGTAGGCGAGCCGTAAAGCTCCCATCCTTTAGACAATGCCTCGGATACCTTGTGGCAGAAGGCGGACGTGTCGTCTTCGGTCAGCAAACGATATATTTTCATGGGTTATCCAAACGGGTTGTAGCCGAGCCAGGCATGGACGGCGGTGATCACGGCAAACACCACCACGGTCGCGACGACCGCAGTGACCTCCTTCTTGACGGGCCAGCCATGTTCCGGTTCGAACACCGCCTGAGCGCGGGTCAGCACGATAACCTCTGTGAACGCCCAGACGAACAGCCCGCCGAACAGTACGAACGAGGGTGTATCGCCATTCACCAGCAGGTGCGCCACCGACCAGACCATCACGGCGGTCAACTGCGGGTGCTTCACATAACGTGTGATACGGGTCTTCGCACCGCTGGAGGCGAAGAGATAGACCGCGAAGAGCATCAGCAGATTGTTGATCCCGGTCATCGCACCGGTGCGGCCCCAGTAGAACGTGCCGTCCGCCGCACGGTAACCGATCACCATCAGCACGATCGCCAGCACCGAAAGCCCGGCGACGATGCCTTTGCCCTTGTCACCGAACGACGCGCGATGGGCCGGGGCGACCCGTTTCCAGAAATGCGCGCCAGCCCAAACCAACAAGCCAAGAATAAGCAGGGTCATGATGCCTCCAGTGCAGCGATTGCCTTCGCTTTCGCCAGCGTGACGCGCGCCGTGGCGACATGCAAGTTTTCCACGATTTTCCCGTCCACCACGGCCACGCCCTTGCCTTCGGCCTGTGCCGCGTCGAACGCCGCGATCTGCCGCTCGGCCAGCGCGATCTCATCGTCGCTCGGCCCGAACGCGGCATTGCAGATGGCCACCTGTGCCGGATGGATCAGCGTCTTGCCGTCAAACCCCATGGCGCGGCCTTCAGCACATTCGACGCGCAGCCCCTCCTCGTCCTTGAAGGCATTGTAAACGCCGTCGAGCGCGACGATTCCGTGCGCCCGAGCCGCAAGCAGGCACATTTGCAGCGCCGTCACCATCGCAGCCCGGCCCTGCGAACCGATATCCTTGGCAAGATCGTTCGTGCCCATGACGAAACCGCCGATGCGCGGATGCGCTGCGATCGCTGCGGCATTCAGGATACCCTGCGGTGTCTCCATCATCGCCCAGATCGGCTTGTCCGGCACCAGAACCGCCAGCGCATCGACATCCTCCGGCCCGTCGACCTTGGGCAACAGCACCGCGTCGCAGTCCATGTCGCTGATCGCCGCCGCATCGTCCCCGCCCCATTCCGTGTCCAGCCCATTGATCCGCACGACCCGCCGGCGCGGCCCGTATCCGCCCGCGGCAAGGCAGTCGGCCAAGGCCGTGCGCGCCGCCGGTTTGGCCTCAGGCGTCACCGCGTCCTCCAGATCGAACAGGATCACGTCGACCGGCAAGCCCCGCGCCTTGTCCAGCGCACGGGCGGACGACCCGGGAATGTAAAGGGCAGAACGTGTCGGCAGATCGGTCATAACGTGTCCCTGCAACTTAGTTGCGCAAAACATGGCGCAGTCTTGCAGAATACTTCAAGCACAAATGCGCCGCAGCGCAGCATTAACCGCGCGTTAGATGGCCCGTGACGTGGAATTAACCGGATAGACACCACGTGCCGACGACAGTCACACGATCATTCCCTCATTCGGTCGCACACGGCGGCATATGCGAAAGGCACATCATGAACCGGAATTTCATTATCCTGTCACTCGGGATCGGCGCGCTGATCCTCGCCACGGAACGGGCCTTTGCCCAGTCGAACACCTGCGCCGATCATGCCACCGTGGTCGCGCGCCTGGCCGAAGGGTACGGCGAACGACGGCAGGCCATGGGGCTGGCGACCGGCAATATGGTAATGGAGGTCTTCGCCTCGGACAGCACCGGCACATGGACGGTGACCATGACCCGCCCCGGCGGCCCGACATGCCTCGTCGCAGCGGGAGAGGCGTTTCAGCTGACCGATGATCCCTTGCCCGATGACGACGGCGGGGCCTGACGCTCTAGCGTTCAAGCAGGCCGACAGCCCCGTCCCACATCAGCTTGAGCGACAGCGCCAGCAGGGCCCAGATGATGATCCGGAAAAACAGCTTCTCCGGCATGACCCGCACCAGCCAAACCCCCGAGATCACGCCCAGTCCCGCCGGAATCATCATGATACCGGCGGTCTTGAGGTTGTCCGTCCCCAACTGTCCCAATGCGTAGTAGGGGATCAATTTCACAAGGTTGATATAGGCAAACGCCACGGTCATCGTGCCCGCGAACGTGATCTTGTCCATACGCAGGGGCAGCGCGAACACCTGATAGGGTGTCGATCCCGAATGACTGACGAAACTGGTGAACCCGGTGATCGTCCCCCAGAACAGGCCCGGCCCCCACCGCGGCGTGACCGGTGGCCCCTCCACAGGCCTGCGCAACAGTGTCGCCAGTGCAAAGCTGGCCCCGATCAACCCGATCAGCAGGGTCACCGCCGCCTCTGGCACATAGGCCGCTGTTGCCCAGCCGATGAATACGCCGACCGGCATCGCCACGATCAGAATACGCAGAACGGCCGCGTTGAATGTCCGCCTGTAGGCATACAGCCCGCCCATATCGGCCGCGATGAAAACCGGGAGCAACAGCCCGGCAGCCAGAATCGGCGACATCACCAGCGACATCAGCGGCACCGCCAGCGCCGTGATCACCGGGACACCGCCTTTGCCGAGGCCCACGCAAAAGGCCGCGATTATCGCAAGCGCCCAGAATGTTAGCCCGTCCACGACAGCGTATCCCATCCGTCCCCGTTCGCCGCACACTTGCACCGCCCTTGGCAAAAGACTAGGCATCGCTGCAAATCGGAAACCTTTTTCGCAAGGAGCCTCTCATGGCCAGACCCAAGATTGCCCTCATCGGTGCCGGACAGATCGGCGGCACGCTTGCCCACCTCGCAGCCATCAAGGAATTGGGCGACGTCACCCTGTTCGACATCGCCGAAGACGGCGACATCGCCCGCGGCAAGGGGCTCGATATCGCAGAGGCCGGGCCGGTCGCAGGCATCGACGTGGCGCTGAAAGGCACCAACGACTACGCGGAAATCGCAGGGTCCGACGTTTGCATCGTCACCGCTGGTGTGGCCCGCAAACCCGGCATGTCGCGCGACGATCTGCTGGGCATCAACCTCAAGGTCATGAAATCCGTGGGCGAAGGTATCGCCGCCAACGCGCCCGATGCCTTCGTCATCTGCATCACCAACCCGCTGGACGCGATGGTCTGGGCGCTTCGCGAATTCTCCGGCCTGCCGCACAACATGGTTTGCGGCATGGCCGGTGTGCTGGACAGCGCACGGTTCCGCCACTTCCTGGCTGAGGAATTCAACGTCTCCATGCGCGACGTGACGGCCTTCGTTCTTGGCGGCCACGGCGACACGATGGTCCCGCTGGTCCGCTATTCCACCGTCGCAGGCATCCCTTTGCCCGATCTGGTCAAGATGGGCTGGACGACGCAGGACAAGCTGGACGCGATCGTACAGCGCACCCGGGACGGCGGCGCGGAAATCGTGGGACTGCTGAAAACCGGCTCCGCCTTCTACGCGCCAGCGACCTCTGCCATCGAAATGGCAGAGGCGTTCCTCAAGGACCAAAAGCGCGTGTTGCCCTGCGCCGCGCATGTCGAAAAAGCCTATGGGCTTGACGGCTTCTATGTCGGCGTGCCGACCGTGATCGGTGCGGGCGGCGTGGAGCGCGTGGTCGAGATCAAGATGAACAAGGACGAGCAGGCGATGTTCGACAAATCCGTCGAAGCGGTGAAGGGTCTGGTCAGCGCCTGCAAGGGTATCGACGACTCGCTGGCCTGATTGCCCGCCTGAATGATGAAAAAGGGCGTCCCGTTCGGGGCGCCCTTTTTCGTGGTGCGTCGCCCGGTCGGTCGCGTGCCGTCCCTGCGCACATTGCGGAATTTGCAATGCACGTGACGAATCGCATCCTTCACCTTCATTCTTTCATTTTGTGATCACAGCTGAAAAGCCTGTGATCACAAATGTGGGGTTTTCGCAAATTTCTCTGTGTTACCGGTTCTGTTGCGCGATCCGATGTGTTTTGCTGGGATAAACTGACCCAACCCAAGGGACCGACCGATGAACATCCACGAATATCAGGCCAAAGCACTCCTTGCGTCCTTCGGCGCTCCTGTCAGCGATGGACGTGCCGTCCTGCGGGCCGAGGAAGCCAAAACCGCAGCCGGCGAAATGGATGGGCCGCTCTGGGTGGTGAAGGCGCAAATTCACGCCGGGGGCCGCGGCAAGGGCAAGTTCAAGGAAGCCGACGCGGGCGATGCAGGCGGCGTGCGACTGACCAAATCGGTCGAGGAAGCGGCACAGGAAGCCAAGAAGATGCTGGGGCGCACGCTGGTCACGCATCAGACCGGCCCGGCGGGCAAGCAGGTCAACCGCGTCTATATCGAGGACGGATCGGGGATCGAGACGGAAATGTATCTCGCCCTGCTGATCGACCGCGCGACCAGCCGGATCGGCTTTGTCTGCTCGACCGAGGGCGGCATGGACATCGAACAGGTCGCCGCGGACACGCCCGACAAAATCCTGAATTTCACCGTCGACCCCGCCACTGGTTATCAGCCGTTCCATGGCCGTCGCGTCGCCTTCGCGCTGGGTCTCGAAGGCCAGCAGGTGAAGCAATGCGTGAAGCTGATGGGCCAGCTTTACACAGCGTTCACGGAAAAAGACATGGAGATGCTGGAGATCAACCCGCTGATCGTGACCGACAAGGGCGATCTGAAAGTGCTCGATGCCAAGGTCAGCTTTGACGGCAACGCGGTGTATCGCCATGCCGATATCGCAGCACTGCGCGACGAAACCGAAGAGGACCCAAAGGAACTCGCCGCCTCGAAATACGATCTCAACTATATCGCGCTGGACGGTGAAATCGGCTGCATGGTCAACGGCGCGGGCCTTGCCATGGCGACCATGGACATCATCAAACTCTACGGTGCAGAACCGGCCAACTTCCTCGACGTGGGCGGCGGTGCGACCAAGGATAAGGTGACCGAGGCGTTCAAGATCATCACCTCCGACCCGCAGGTCAAAGGCATCCTCGTCAACATCTTCGGCGGTATCATGCGCTGCGACGTGATCGCCGAAGGCGTCGTCGCCGCGGTGAAGGAGGTGGGCCTCAAGGTGCCGCTGGTCGTGCGACTTGAAGGCACGAATGTCGAGGCCGGCAAGAAGATCATCAACGACAGCGATGTCGACGTGATCGCCGCCGACGACCTCAAAGACGGTGCGCAGAAAATCGTGAAGGCGGTGAAAGGCTAGATCGCCGGCGGCGCTACCTTGCCGATCAACGGCAAACGCAAGAGCAGACAGATAACGCAGGTCAAACGGTTCAATTGTTAGTCTCCTGGGAAAGGGAAACAAATGTCTTTGAAAATACTCGCACTTCTGCCTGTCGCAGTGACGCTCGCAGCCTGTGACGGTTTCGTCGGCTCAACCGGCAACGACACCAGCTTCGAACGCGTCGGCGTACAAACCTGCACCACGGCCTCCGCCACGGCGGTCGGGACGGCCTCGGACCCTGTGCGCTGCGGCCCACAGGCCCAGCCGATCACGCGATAGGCCGGGTTTTAGTTACTCGCATTTGAATGGAATTGTCAGTGCAACCGCTCATCAACACTTCAGGCGCATGGTGCCCTTGGATCGTGACCCAACCGGGTCGCGACATGCACCAGACCGCTTTTGAAAAGGATGATGATCCCCATGTTGAAACTGACACTCTCCGCCGCCGCCATCGTTTCCCTGTCCGCCTGCATGGGCGGCATGGACGGGGGCGGCGTGACCCGCAACTATACCGGCCCGACCCAGTGTTCGGGCTTCACGGGGATCAGTGCGACTTACATCAACAACAACCACGGGTATCCCACGCGCTGCGGCCCGCAGACCGTGTCACCCTATACCTACAGATAGCGACAGGCGCCGTCCGGGCCGACACCGCCCGGACGGCAGGAAATGACAAAACCCGAACGCGTAGAAGCGACCGGACGGAGGCGCATACACACCTGCCTGGCATCTGCGCAGCGGTTTCGATCGCAGCGGACCACATCTCCTGCGGCGATGTGGCATTCGCCCTGAAATCGTCACATCCTCAGCGCAATTTCGCCCGACCCCCGCGCGATCCTTTCACCGAACGCCGTGCCATGCAGGCCCTGACAGGGTCGATTCATGGCTCGGCACCCAGTCGGTCGAAGGAATATGACGATGATGAAATACACGATGATGCTGACCTGTGCCGTCTCCCTCTCGGCCTGCATGAGCGGCGGCGGCAACACGTCCGTCGTGAACAAGGTCGAAACAGCAGGTGCGATGTCCTGCGGCAACAACCCCTATATGCAGGGTGCCAGCGGCATGCCTGTGCGGTGCGGCCCGCAGGACGTCTCGCCCTACACCTACCGCTGAATTCCGGTCGCGCCCAAGGCGCGGACCAGACCCCAAACTCCAAACCAGCCCCGGCATCTGCCGCGGCTGGTTCGTTGCGTTCGCGCTGTCCGCGCGACGCAATGACCCCATATCCATCGCTCCACACTTTCCAAAAGGACATCACATGACATCAACCGCCAAAACGCTGTTCGCTCTTGCGTCAGCTGCGACCCTCGCCGCCTGTTCGGGGACGCAAGATCTATCCGACCTTCCGGTGCGCGATGGCCCGCAGAATATTTCGCCCGTGACGGTCGTGTCCTCCGATCCCGATACAGAAGTCGTGGTGATCGAAACGCCCATCGAAGACGTCACGGTCGTCGACGGCTAGGGCGACCGGCATGTCAGTGGGGAAATACAAGATGATCGCAACGACAAATTCACAGTCATCCGTTCGCGTGGCCGTTGTCGGCACGGCCCTGCTCGCCTTGTCCGCCTGTGCACAGGTTCCAACTTCACCCACCGCGGCCCCCGGACCCAATCCGGCGGACCCGCGAGCGGCAGCGCAAATTTTCAACGCTGCCTGCGTCCAGACCTTGCCGCAATTTGCGGGTACGCCGCAGGCCTTGGCGGTCTATCCTTTCACGCAAAGCGGAACCACTGGCACCTACTTCCATGATCAGATGAACCTGTCGGTAAAACTGATCGGAAATGACTGTTCGATGGTCTTCGCGCTCGCCGGCGACGAAACGGCGGGCCTTGTCGCCTTTGGCCGCACCCTGAATGATCTGGCACCCAATCCGGATTTGACCGTAACGCTTGACGGACGCACCGGGCCTGACGGCCTGTTCTATGCAAACGCCCGCATCTCGAAATCGCAATAAGGACCACATCACATGGCCATTCTCGTCGATGAAAACACCCGCGTCATCTGTCAGGGCCTGACCGGCTCTCAGGGTACGTTCCATTCCGAACAGGCCATCGCCTACGGTACCAAGATGGTCGGCGGTGTGACACCGGGCAAGGGCGGACAGACGCACCTCGACCTGCCGATCTACAATTCGGTGCACGAGGCCATGGCGCAGACAGAGGCGAATGCCTCCGTCATCTACGTCCCGCCGCCTTTTGCCGCGGATTCGATCCTCGAGGCGATCGACGCCGAAATGCCGCTGATCATCTGCATCACCGAAGGCATTCCGGTGCTCGACATGATGCGTGTCAAACGCGCGCTTGAAGGGTCCGCCAGTCGCCTGATCGGCCCGAACTGCCCCGGCATCATCACGCCCGACGCCTGCAAGATCGGCATCATGCCCGGCCACATCCATAAGCGCGGTTCCGTGGGCGTCGTGTCCCGCTCCGGCACGCTGACCTATGAGGCCGTGAAACAGACCTCCGACAGCGGTCTTGGCCAGTCCACCGCCGTCGGCATCGGCGGCGATCCGATCAAGGGGACCGAGCATATCGACGTGCTCGATATGTTCCTCGATGACGACGAAACACATTCGATGATCATGATCGGCGAAATCGGCGGCAGCGCCGAGGAAGAGGCCGCCGCATTCCTGACCGAACAAAAGAAAAAGGGCCGCTGGAAACCCGTCGCCGGTTTCATCGCGGGCCGCACCGCACCGCCGGGCCGTCGCATGGGCCACGCAGGTGCCATCGTCGCCGGTGGCAAGGGCGACGCGGAAAGCAAGATCGAGGCGATGAAATCCGCAGGCATCGTCGTCGCCGACAGCCCCGCAACCCTGGGCGAGGCGGTTCTTGCGGCTATCGACAAAGGCTGAATGACCGGGCGAGGTGGCCCGACCGCTTCGCCCGTTGAGGAATAGGGAGACATAAAGCCGTGGCCGTCCGCCCATCCATCATTGCAGGTATCGCCGCCGCGTTGATCGTCGGAGCGGGCGCGTGGGTCGCGGTGAACCTGGCGCAGAAGCCGGACCCGATCATGGATGTCTTCGCACTTTGCGAAACCATTCCCGACAGCGCGGAAGCCGATACCGGCATGGCCGCCTTGGGATGGTCGCCGATGCCCGATGCGCTTTACCCCGAGCTGAACCGCTCGGCGGCATTGTTCTTCGTTGGTGCGCGCCGCGCCTCCATGGACGATTTCGACTTCGACGCCGAAAAGGCGCTGCTCGACAGCCGTATGGCCGAAAACGCGGAAAAACTCGCCGCCTATCAGGCGCAGGCCTATGTCCGCGACGACGGTGTCAGCTTTGCCCAGATCGAATGGATCGACGGGATTGCCAACGCTGTCGCCTGCGATGTCATGCTGCCCGGGCCGGTGGATACCGATGCCTTCCGCGAACTGATCACTGACGGTCAGGCGCAGGGCAATTCGCGGGTCTGGTCCAACGCTCTGATGTCGGCAGGGCAACGCCCCCGCCCCGGCATCTGGGTCGCGGATCTCGTCGAAATCTCGCTGGATCCGGACCTGACCAGCTTTCTCGGCGCGCCCCCGGCACGCACAGTGCTTGCCGCCGCTGCTTACCGGGGGGAGTTGCCGCAATGATGCGCCTGACGTCCACCTTGGCGATATGCCTTTGCACGGCCGCACCCGCCGCCGCACAGAACATCGAGGACTTCGCACCATCCTTCAACGCCTGCGCGCAGACCCACCGCGACCGCGACCTCTACTTCGAAACGATGGAGGCCGAGGGCTGGACCGCGACGGCAAATCGTGAAGCGGCCATCGCCCGCATCGCCGACACGTTTTTGCCGCTTATCGGTCCCTCCGGCCTGCCGTGGGACGACATGATGGTGGCCCGTGCGGCCGACGGGATGCGTCACGCGCGCGACCTGGTCGAAGACCGCGTGATCTACGAACAGGACGACCACCTGATCGTAATCGGCGGCTACGAAAATGACGCCCTTGAATTCCGTATCGACTGCTGGCTCGTCCTGCCAGACGACAGGCTGAACGATGCGGTCTTTACCGACACCCCGGACCAGACCATCCTGCCACAACTGCGTATGGCCGCGTTTCGTGGCCCGGAACATACAGATGGTTCGACGACCCGGATCATGGCTTTGCAGCTGGACCCGGACACACCGCCCGACCCGCCGCTGGCCGGGGCGAACGGTCTCTACATCCAGACCATCATTCCGCCACCGGCACCTGAAGGAGCGGACGATGACTGATCCCGTTCGCATGCGCCTATCATTCCGCCTCACCGCAAACCGGGTGACATTTCAAACCGTTTTTGAACAGGAGATTTTGTAGTGTCCATTCATCTGAAATGCGCGACCGTCGCTGCAATCGCTCTGGCCGTCCCTGCGACGGCGCAGGACAGCGGCGGCGTGGCGTCCTTGATCGCCGCCTGCAACCCGATCGCAGCGACCGGCGCTTCGATCCGCGAAGACATGACAGCGGCGGGATGGGCCGCACCGTCCCGGCAGGACGCCCGGCAGGACCTGCGCGATCTTGTCGGATCGCATATGTGGTCGTTCATGCCGGACGCCTCTGCGACAGATCAGCAAGGTGCAGTGGATCAGGTTGTCACAGCGCTCTACGCCTCACTCAACGACCCGGAGTTCGGCCAGCTCTATGCGCGCGACGGTGAAACCGCGGTCGTCCTCAGCCAGGGCGAGAACCTGTCTTGTTTCTGGGCAGGCCCCGACGACGCAGCATTTGCGGATCAGGTCGAAAACGTCGGCGGCTTCGCCGATCTCGGCGACGAAATCACATTCCAGACCACAGGCCGCAATCAGATCGTGGAATTCGACAACCGTGACTGGCGGCGGCACGAAAACTACGCCCGCTTGAGCGAGACCGCCCGTTCCGGCCCCCATCCCGCCGCCGCCCGACTAGACCGTTCGCCCGACCAGTGACGACCGGCGCACCGACCAAAAGGTAGATCAAATGAACGACCAGACACCGAACGACGCCTTTCACCAAAGCTCCTTTCTTCAGGGGCATAACGCCGAATATGTCGAACAACTTTACGCCCGCTACGCGGACAATCCCGATGCGGTCGACGAAAGCTGGCGCGCGTTTTTCGAGGCGTTGGGCGACAGCGATGCCGACGCCAAGGCCGAGGCGGCGGGTCCCTCCTGGTCACGCGGCGACTGGCCGCCTGTCCCCAACGATGACCTGACCGCCGCGCTCGATGGCCAGTGGCCGACCGAACCGAAGGCGGCCGGTGACAAGATCAAGGGCAAGGCCGCCGAAAAGGGTGTCAGCCTCGACGAAGGCCAGGTGCGCGCCGCCGTTCTCGATAGCCTGCGCGCGCTGATGATCATCCGCGCCTACCGGATCCGGGGCCATCTGGTTGCCGACCTCGATCCACTGGAAATGCGCGACACCAACAACCACCCCGAACTCGATCCCGCAAACTATGGCTTTGAAGCCTCCGACATGGATCGCCCGATCTTCATCGACAACGTGCTGGGCCTCGAAGTCGCCACGATGAACGAGATCCTCGCCATCGTGCGCCGCACCTACTGCGGCACCTTCGCACTGCAATACATGCACATCTCCAACCCCGAGGAAGCGGGCTGGCTGAAAGAGCGGATCGAGGGCTACGGCAAGGAAATCGCGTTTACCAAGGAAGGCCGCAAGGCGATCCTCAACTCTCTCGTGCAGGCCGAAGGGTTCGAGAAATTCCTGCACGTCAAATACATGGGCACGAAACGCTTCGGTCTGGACGGCGGCGAAAGCCTGATCCCCGCGATGGAACAGATCATCAAGCGCGGCGGTCAGCTGGGGCTTGAGGACATCGTCATCGGGATGCCCCACCGTGGCCGCCTGTCGGTGCTGGCCAACGTGATGCAGAAACCCTACCGCGCGATCTTCAACGAATTTCAGGGCGGCAGCTTCAAACCCGAGGATGTCGACGGGTCCGGCGACGTGAAATACCACCTCGGCGCAAGCCATGACCGCGAATTCGACGGTAACACCGTGCACCTGTCGCTGACGGCCAACCCAAGCCACCTTGAAGCCGTTAATCCCGTCGTGCTGGGCAAGGTCCGCGCCAAGCAGGATCAAAAGAAAGACGAGGACCGCACGAAGGTCATGGGTATCCTGCTGCACGGCGACGCAGCCTTTGCAGGTCAGGGCGTCGTCGCCGAAGGTTTCGGCCTCTCCGGCCTCAAGGGCCACAAGACCGGCGGGACAATGCACATCGTGGTGAACAACCAGATCGGTTTCACCACGGCGCCGCATTTCAGCCGGTCCAGCCCCTACCCCACCGACATCGCGCTGATGGTCGAGGCACCGATTTTCCATGTCAACGGCGACGATCCGGAGGCCGTGGTGCACGCCGCCCGTGTGGCGACGGAGTTCCGCCAGAAGTTCCACAAGGACGTGGTGCTCGACATCATTTGCTACCGCCGGTTCGGTCACAACGAAGGCGACGAGCCGATGTTCACCAACCCGGTGATGTACAAGAAGATCAAAAAGCAGAAGACGACACTGACGCTCTACACTGAACGCCTCGTCAAGGACGGCCTTATCCCCGAGGGCGAGATCGAGGATATGAAAGCCGCGTTCCAAAGCCACCTGAACGAGGAATTTGAAACCGGCAAGCAGTACAAGCCGAACAAGGCCGACTGGCTCGACGGACGGTGGAGCCATATCGACCGGCGCGATGGCGAAAACTACCAGCGCGGCGAAACCGCGATCAAACCCGAAACGATGGAAGAAATCGGCAAGGCTCTCACGACCCATCCCGACGGCTTCCCGATCCACCGTACCGTCGAACGCCTGCTCAAGGCGAAGGCCGAAATGTTCGAAACCGGCGAGAATTTCGACTGGGCGACAGGCGAGGCGCTGGCTTTCGGTTCGTTGCTCACCGAAGGCTACCCCGTCCGCCTGTCAGGTCAGGACGCCACGCGCGGCACGTTCAGCCACCGCCACTCCGCGCTGATCAATCAGGAAAACGAGGATCGCTACTATCCGCTCAACAACATCCGCGAGGGGCAATCGCAGTATGAGGTCATCGACTCCATGCTGTCTGAATACGCGGTGCTCGGCTTCGAATACGGCTACTCCCTCGCCGAACCCAACGCGCTGACCCTGTGGGAGGCGCAGTTCGGCGATTTCGCCAACGGCGCGCAGATCATGTTCGATCAGTTCATCTCGTCGGGCGAAAGCAAGTGGCTCCGCATGTCCGGCCTCGTCTGCCTGCTGCCCCACGGATACGAGGGTCAGGGGCCGGAACACTCTTCCGCGCGTCTCGAACGGTTCCTGACGATGTGCGGCGGCGACAACTGGATCGTGGCCAACTGCACGACGCCGGCCAACTATTTCCACATCCTGCGTCGCCAGATCCACCGCGACTTCCGCAAACCGCTGATCCTGATGACGCCGAAATCCCTACTGCGGCACAAGCTGGCCGTGTCAAAGGCAGAGGAATTCCAGACCGGATCGTCCTTCCACCGCGTGTTGTGGGACGACGCCCAGCACGGCAATTCGGACACGAAACTGGTCGCGGACGAGAAGATCAAGCGCGTGGTCATGTGTTCCGGCAAGGTCTACTTCGACCTGCTGGAAGAACGCGACAAGCGCGGTATCGACGACGTCTATCTGATGCGGTTCGAACAATACTATCCGTTCCCCGCGCAATCCGCGGTCAAGGAGCTGCAACGCTTCAAGGACGCCGAAATGGTCTGGTGCCAGGAAGAACCCAAGAACCAGGGCGCATGGGCCTTTATGGAACCAAACCTCGAATGGGTACTGACCCGGATCAAGGCTGCCAACACGCGGCCCATCTACGCCGGGCGCGCCGCCGCCGCATCCCCGGCCACAGGTCTGGCCAGCCAGCACAAAGCACAACAAGAGGCGCTCGTCGATGACGCCCTCACAGTCGAAGGATCAAAGAAATGAGCACCGAAGTCCGCGTCCCCACCCTTGGCGAAAGCGTCACCGAAGCGACCGTCGCCACTTGGTTCAAGAAGCCCGGCGACAGCGTCGCCGTCGACGAAATGCTGTGCGAGCTTGAAACCGACAAGGTCACGGTCGAGGTCCCCTCGCCCGTCGCCGGAACCCTGTCCGAGATCGTCGCGGACGAAGGTGAAACCGTCGGGGTCGACGCCCTGCTGGCGCAAATCTCCGAAGGCGACAGCGACGGCGCGGCTGCAAGCTCCTCCCGCGCGCCCAAGGCGGAAGATGTCCCCGAAACGACCGAGACCAAAGGCAAGGGCGTCGACGACATCAACGCCGCGGAAGACGACGACAAAGGCGGTGACGACAAGAAGCGCGACACCGAGGATGCCCCCTCCGCCAAGAAACTCATGGCCGAAAACGACCTCAAGGACGGCGACGTCAAGGGCACCGGCAAGGACGGCCGGGTGATGAAGGAAGACGTGCAAAAGGCCATCGCCGCAGGCACGTCGAAACCGGCCGCGTCCAGCGCCCCGGCCAAGGACGACAGCGCCCGCGAAGAGCGCGTGAAGATGACCCGCCTGCGCCAGACCATCGCCAAGCGCCTGAAGGACAGCCAGAACACCGCCGCGATGCTGACCACCTACAACGAGGTCGACATGACCGAAGTCATGGCGTTGCGCAACGAATACAAGGATCTGTTCCTCAAGAAGCACGGCGTGAAACTCGGCTTCATGTCCTTCTTCACCAAGGCCTGCGTGCACGCCCTGAACGAAGTGCCCGAGGTTAACGCCGAGATCGACGGCAACGAGGTGGTCTATAAAAACTACGTCAACATGGGCATCGCCGCAGGCACGCCAACCGGCCTTGTGGTGCCGGTGATCAACGACGCCGACCAGATGTCATTCGCCGCCATCGAAAAGGCGATCGCCGAAAAGGGCGCGAAGGCCCGCGACGGCAAGCTCAGCATGGCCGAAATGCAGGGCGGCACCTTCACGATCTCCAACGGCGGCGTGTATGGTTCCTTGATGTCCTCCCCCATCCTGAACCCACCGCAGAGTGGTATTTTGGGAATGCACAAGATCCAGGACCGCCCCATGGCGATCAATGGTGAGGTCGTAATCCGCCCGATGATGTATCTGGCATTGTCCTACGACCACCGGATCGTCGACGGCAAGGGGGCGGTGACGTTCCTCGTCCGCGTGAAAGAAGCACTTGAAGATCCGCGCCGGTTGTTGATGGATTTGTGATCGGAATGCCAGTCACCCTCGGGCTTGGCCCGAGGGCCTCCATCCTTCGGGCGCACCGCATTGTTCGTATACATCATGACCAACAAGCCAAACGGAACGCTTTACACCGGTGTGACCAACGACCTTGTCCGCCGTGTCTACGAACACCGCACCCACACGACGAAAGGCTTCACGGATCGTTATAACCTCGAAAGGCTCGTCTGGTTCGAGCAGCATTCCGAACCGACCGAAGCCATCAAACGCGAAAAGGCCATCAAGCGTTGGAACAGAGCGTGGAAAGTGGATTTGATCGAAACGCAGAACCCCGATTGGCGCGACTTGTGGCCAGAGATTGTCGGATCAAGTCCGACAATGACGGAAAGGTAAGGGAAATGGCCAGAAATTCCGTCACCCTCGTATCCCCACATCCCGTCACCCTCGGGCTTGACCCGAGGGCCTCTTTCAATCTGCTCCAACATACCCGCGGCACAACGTACCAACCAAACTACAGAAACCAGACATGATCGAAACGCAAAGCCTCGACTGGCACGACCTCTGGCTACCGATCGCCGGATCAAGTCCGACGATGACTAAGGAGCACAATAAATGACCCCTGAACTCACCTACCTCACCTATTCCGTCATCCTCCTGCTCGTCCACGTCATCGTGCAGGCGACATTCTCGGACCTCAGCAAAGGGATCGGCTGGGCGCTTGGCCCGCAGGACGAAAAGCGCGACCAGAACGAAATCGCGGCGCGGATCGAGCGGGCGTTGCACAATTACCTTCAAACCTGGCCCGCATTCATCGCCCTCGCCCTGATCCTGCACGTCACCGAAAGCGGCACGGCCACGACAGCCCTCGGGGCTGCTATCTGGTTCTGGGCGAGGATCGCCTATATCCCCGCCTACGCCTCCGGCATTCCGCTGGTGCGCAGCGTGGCGTGGTTCGCCTCCATCGCCGGGCTGGTGATGATGCTTTTGCCGCTACTCTGATATGGCCTACCGCGATCCGGTCACATACCACTGCCCCGTCTGCGGCATTCGTGAAGACGTGGATTGGATCGTCGGCGTCAATCTCAACCCCGACCGTGCCAAGGACGACTGGAAGAAGCACTACGATCCGAAATCGACCGACCTTTTCTCGGTCGTCACCACGCACGAATACGACCGATGGCAGGGCACGATCACCTGCAACGCCTGCCAGACCGTCATCAAGGATACGCGCTCATGACCCCCGAACTTACGGTCCTCGCCCTCGCCGGTCTTTTGCAGGGGTTGCAATTCGTGCTGATGGCGGTGCCCGCGAATATCGAACTCGGCACCGGCAAGACTGCCTCTCCGCGCGATCCCGAACGGATGGGCGGCAAGACGATGCTGGAACAGCTCAGCACCAAAACCGGCCGCCTCGCCCGCGCCATGAACAATCATTTCGAGGCACTGATCCTCTTCACCACCGCTGTCGTCGTCGTGGTTCTGGGCGACAAGGCCACCGCCTTTTCCGGCTACTGCGCCTGGACCTACCTGATCGCCCGCATCCTCTACATCCCCGCCTATTACTTCGGCTGGGTGCCGTGGCGGTCGTTCATCTGGTTCGCGGGCTTTCTGGCGACCATGCTAATGTTGCTTTCCGCCCTCTTATTCTGACACAGTCGGTGCACGCGCTGTGCACGCCCGGTGCACGCAAATCACAGGCCGTTTTTCCAAAGGAGACCCCCATGTCCAGCTATGATGTCATCGTGATCGGAAGTGGCCCCGGTGGGTACGTCAGCGCGATCCGCTGCGCGCAACTCGGCCTGAAAACCGCCATCGTCGAAGGCCGCGAAACGCTGGGCGGCACCTGTCTCAACGTCGGTTGCATCCCTTCCAAGGCGCTGCTGCACGCCACCGAAATGCTGCACGAGGCAGAGCACAATTTTGCCGACATGGGGCTGAAGGGCAAAGCGCCCTCCGTCGATTGGAAACAGATGCTGGCCTACAAGGACAAGGTCATCGGGCAGAACACCTCCGGTGTCGAATTCCTGATGAAAAAGAACAAGATAGATTGGCTCAAGGGCTGGGGTTCGATCCCGGAAGCGGGCAAGGTCAAGGTCGGCGACGACACTCACGAGGCCAAGCACATCATCATCGCGACCGGCTCCGAACCCTCGGCCCTGCCGGGGATCGAGGTGGACGAGAAAACCGTCGTCACCTCTACCGGCGCGCTGGAACTGGGCAAGGTGCCAAAAACCATGGTCGTGATCGGCGCAGGCGTAATCGGGCTGGAACTCGGTTCCGTCTACGCCCGTCTGGGCGCAGAGGTCACGGTGATCGAATACCTTGATGCGATCACCCCCGGCATGGATGCAGAGGTCGCCAAGACGTTCCAGAAATTGCTGACGAAACAGGGGCTTAAGTTCAAACTGGGCGCTGCCGTCGAAGGCGTCGAAGTCAAGAACAACAAGGCCAAGGTCAGCTTCAGGATGCGCAAGGACAACAGCGAGGACACGATCACCGCCGATACCGTCCTCGTCGCCACGGGGCGCAAACCCTACACCGACGGTCTGGGGCTCGACGCGCTCGGCGTCGAAATGTCCGACCGCGGCCAAATCAAGACCGATGATCGGTATGCGACCAACGTCAAAGGCATCTACGCCATCGGCGACGCGATCGACGGCCCCATGCTCGCCCACAAGGCCGAGGACGAGGGCATGGCCGTCGCCGAAGGCATCGCCGGGCAACATCCGCACGTGAACTACGGCGTGATCCCCGGCGTGATCTACACCCACCCTGAGGTCGCGATGGTCGGTCAGACCGAACAGCAACTCAAGGAAGCGGGCCGCGCCTACAAGGTCGGCAAGTTTCCTTTCATGGGCAATGGCCGCGCCAAGGCGAATTTCGCCGCCGACGGTTTCGTCAAACTGCTGGCGGACAAGGAAACCGACCGTATCCTGGGCGCGCATATCATCGGTCCGATGGCGGGCGATCTGATCCACGAGATTTGCGTGGCGATGGAATTCGGCGCCGCCGCCGAGGACGTCGCCCGCACCTGCCACGCCCACCCGACCTATTCCGAAGCGGTGCGCGAGGCAGCGCTCGCCTGCGGCGACGGCCCGATCCATATGTGAGCGGGCCATGTCACCCGAACTGACGATCATCGTGATCAATGGCGTTCTGCTGATCTACGCCTATCTCGTCGCCTACCCGGCCCTGACAGACAAGTCCCTGCCCGCGATCCTGTGGCGCGACGCGGCGATCAGCGGTGCGGCCCTGTTGCTGGCCGGATTGCTGTTCGCCGGCAAGGGGTTGTCGTTCAACCTGATCCTGTTCGATGCCCACTGGTGGCTGTTCTCGATCGTCACCATGGCGATCATGGAGATCCCGTTTTTCGCTTGGTTCGCACGGCGCTACGATATCCGGCTCTAGGCCTTGAGCATCCGCAAACCCTGCGTCGCGTCCGACCGCACGGCCAGACGCAGGCTCGGGTCGTCACCGGCTTTCAGCGCGGCAAGGATCAGGCGATGATTGTGCGGCGGCTCGGTCCGGTTCAGCCGCCCGTAAAGCGCCCGCATCGTCGGCCCCAGCTGCAGCCAGACCGTTTCCGTCATCGCAAGCATCGCCGGTGCCTGCGCACGCAGATAAAGTGCGCGGTGAAATTCGAGGTTCATCCGAATGTAGCCCGTCGCATCATGCCGGGAAATCATCTGGCTGACACCTTGGTTGATCGCCTCCAGCCGTTCGATCAGCGCCATATGCGCCCGCGGCAGGGCACGGCTGGCCAACTCCGGTTCTAGCATGGCGCGCAGGCTCGCCAGTTCCTCGATCCGCTCGTTCGACAGCGCAGGCGCGCTGACCCGACCGGACGAGGACAGCGACAACGCGCCCTCGGCCACAAGCCGGCGCAACGCCTCGCGGGCCGGTGTCATGGACACGCCGAACTGCTTGCCGATCCCGCGCAGGGTCAGCGCCTCTCCCGGTGTGACCTCTCCGTGCATGATCTGGGTGCGCAGCGCACGATAGACACGCTCGTGCGCGGCTGCGGCGGTGTCGGTGGGACGAAGCGGTAGCATGCGCTGTTTGTGATCACAGGGTGCGTCTGCGTCAATTCCCGAAATCGACGCGGTGCAACCGGTCGCCGTGACGGCGCAACCAGGCCCGGTGCGGCTGATGACCGGGATAAAGCCTTTCCACAACAGCCCAGAAGGCAGGTGAATGGTTCATTTCCGCCAGATGCGCCACCTCGTGCGCCGCCACATATTCGAGAACGGCGGGTGGGGCCATGATCAGCCGCCAGGAATACATCAGCACGCCCTTTGACGAACACGATCCCCAGCGCGACCGGGTATCGCGCAGCGACAGGCGAGCATAGTCCCGGCCCAGCATAGCCGCATAACGATCCGACGCGGCAGCCAGCGCATCCCGCGCCGCCAGTTTCAGAAAGGCCTGCACCTTCGGCCCCGCCGTGGCGTCAGCGGGCACGATCAGCGTGCCGTCCCGTTCCATCGCGCGTTTGCCAGCACCGGCCACGATCAGCGTTTCGACCCCGCGCAGCAACACGGTTCCCCCGACAGTGACCTGCCGCATCGGTTCCACCTGTGCCAAATGTCCGCGCAGCCAGTCCTCGCGATCCGTCAGAAACGCAACCGCTTCCCGCTCCGGCGTGCGCTGCGGCAGGGTCAGCGACACCCGCCCGTCAAGCCGCGACACCCGCAGCGAAAGCCGCCGTGCGCGGGCCGACCGCCGCAGTGTCACGGTGATCGGGGGGTTGCCTTTCAGGACGTGTTCGCCCATATGCGCTTTTCCGTATTTCAGCCGTGCCAAAGCCTTTGACACCATGGGTGGCTTATGGCAGTTGGCGACGATCCACCGCAAGTGCCGCCCGCCGGTACGCGACCAGTTTTGAAGGGAACGACAATGCCAAAGGAAGAGTGGGGCACCAAGCGCCTCTGCCCCGAGACCGGCAAACGTTTTTATGACCTCAACGCGTCCCCCGTGATCAGCCCCTACACGGGCAAGGAAGTGCCCGTGGAAACCGGCAAGACCCGCACCATGGTGGCCGATGCCGAGGACGCGCAGACCAAGAAGATGAAAGAGGCCGACGCCGACGAGGATCTGGTGCTCGACGACGACGACGATGACGACGACGTCGATCTGGCCGACGATGTGCTCGACGATGACGACGATGACGACACCGTCAGCCTCGATGAAATCGCCGACGTTTCGACAGGCGACGACGACTGATATTTTGGGTGTCGGGCGGGATTTTTCCACTTGATCTCGCCCAGCCCGCTGCATAGACAGCAGCACGCGGCGCAAGTCGCGATCCCGGCGGTCAGACACCGCCACCGATGGGGCCTTAGCTCAGCTGGGAGAGCGCCTGCATGGCATGCAGGAGGTCAGCGGTTCGATCCCGCTAGGCTCCACCACCGCTTTCCGGAAATTGTGATATGGAAGCTAGTCACCGACGTGGCACATAGCTGTGCCGGTGACGGAAAGTCTCTGCATCACATAGCGAATGACGGGTTGAAGCGCGCAACTGCGAATGCGTTGCGCATTTCCTTCGCCGATCCGAACGGTAGATCAGAGAAAAATTTCACCTAACAAAGTTGGCGCGCCGAAAAACTTCTGTAGTGTTGGCGCATGTTGAACGCCATCTTCGTAAATGTACCCACGTTAGCATTTTTGCTTATCTGGAGGCTAAGTGACGACCGACTGGACGCAGCCTTGGCCGGTATGCTGCTCGCTTGGATCGTCTTTCTGTATGGTCAGCGTCAAACCGCTATCGTGCGCGGGCTCAATCTGCACTTCGCGCTGGTCACTCCGCTATTCTTTCTTCTATGGCGTTACGGAACGGAACCCGTCGTGCATTGGATCGAGACTTGGGTATTGGCGTCGGTCGTTTGGGCGGTGGCAGTATCTGTCATATACGCCGTATGGCGAGGTAACGTGCCCGTTCGAATGAGTTTTGTCGCAGCCTTGGCGTTCTGCTGGACGCTGGCCATATCCGACGATCAGTTGCTCACTATCGCATTGCCTATCCTATTACTGTCGCTTTCGACACACTGGCTGCCACGCAACAATGTCAGCTTGGTATTTCTTGCAATGACCATGACGACCGAAGTTGACCAAACCGTCTGACTTCAAGGTGAGCAAATGTTGACGATCCCGGTCGAACGACAATCAAGTCCGAAAGCCCCGCACAGCTGAGTTATGCGCCATCGTCATTCGCAGAAGGCAATCGCTTCCCCCTTCCCCACTGGCGCGCCGCTCCCGCATTCGTCATGCTGCCACAAACCACCCGCCACGACGGAGCGCATATATGAGTACATTCGACGAAAACCTGTTTCTCAAGGGACTCGAACAGCGCAAGGCGACGCTGGGTGCCGCATATGTGGAAAAGAACCTCGCCGCTGCGGATGATTTCACCCGCCCGTTTCAGGAGGCGATGACCGCGTGGTGCTGGGGGTTCGGCTGGGGCGACGACGTGATCGACGCCAAGACCCGCAGCATGATGAACCTGTCGATGATCGGCGCATTGGGCAAGATGACCGAATGGGAAATCCACTGCCGCGGCGCGCTCACCAACGGCGTCACGCAGGACGAAATCCGCGCGATCATCCATGTCATCGGCATCTATTGCGGCGTGCCGCAGGCGCTGGAATGTTTCCGTGTCGCGCGCAAGGTGCTGGAAGAGGTCTAGCCCGACCACCCGCCGTCGATCACATGAGGCTGCCCGGTCGTGAACGCGCTTTCGTCGCTGGCCAGATAGACCACCAGCGATGCGATCTCCTCTGGCGACGCCACCCGGCCCATGGGTTGCCGCGACACGAACTGATGCAGCGCCGTCTCGTACGACCCCAACTCCTCGCCCAGCGCCTTCACCCGCGCGTGCCAGCTTGGGCTTTCGACCGTGCCGGGGCAGATGCAATTGCAGCGAATGCACTGCGTGATGTAATCCACCGCCACCGATTTTGTCAGCCCGATCACCGCCGCCTTGGTCGTGCCATAGATGAACCGGTTGGGCGCGCCCATGATGCTGGAACAGGCCGACGACATATTGATGATCGACCCGCCCCCGGCCTCCAGCATACCGGGCAGGGCTGCCTGAATCGTGCGGAACATCGCCTTGACGTTCAGATCGAACGCAAAGTCCCAATCGTCGCTACCCGCATCCATGACATTGCCGTGGTGCACGAAACCGGCGCAGTTGAACAAAACGTTGGGACGCGCCTGCGCCACGGCATCCTTGATCGCCCTCGCGTCGCGCACGTCCAGCACGGCGGTCGTGAGACGGTCGCCGGTCAGGTCCGCCAGCGCGTCGGCATTCACGTCCGTGGCCAACACCTGCGCGCCTTCCGCCGCCATCGCGATGGCCGATGCCCGACCGATCCCCTGCCCCGCCGCCGTGACCAGCGCGCGTTTGCCATCCAGTCGTTTCATGCCGTTCTCCTGCTACCGCACCGCTTCGATTGTCGTGAATGAGGCTTGGCCTGCGTCGATCCGGTGCTAGACCTGTCTCATGGAAATCCTAGACAACACCCCCGACCGCGCCAAGACCGTACTTGCCACGCTGACCGACATCCCCTGGCCAAGTGTCGCGGCAGAGCGGCCCGCAGCGCTGCTGGCCCGCTGCCCCAGGGCCGCACCCACGCCGCTGACAAAAGCGCCTGCATTGGCGCAAGCGACGGGTGTGACCGAAGTCTGGGTGAAGGACGAACGCAGCCGCATGGAGCTGGGCAGTTTCAAGGCATTGGGTGCGGCCTATGTGATCGCGCGCGATGCCGAAGACGGGGGGGCGAAGGGCCAGACCTACGTCACCGCAAGTGCGGGCAATCACGGGCTGTCCGTCGCCGCCGGTGCGCAGGCGTTCGGCGCACAGGCCGTGATCTTCCTGGCTGAAACCGTGCCAGAGGGTTTCGCGGACCGCCTCCGCGCACTGGGGGCAGAGGTGCGCCGCGCCGGTGCGATCTACGAGGACAGCATGGTCGCGGCGCAGACCGCCGCCGCAGAGAACGGCTGGCAGTTGTTGTCGGACAGTTCATGGCCCGGCTACACCGACCGGCCCCACACGCTGATGGAAGGCTATCTCGTCTTGATGGAAGAGGCCGCAAGCACGATTCCGCAAGCGCCCACGCACATTTTCCTGCAGGCCGGTGTCGGCGGATTGGCGGCCAGTGCTGCGGCCTATTCCCGCAAGGTCTGGGGCGACGCGCCCCGGATCATCGTGGTCGAACCCGAGGTTGCACTGGCGCTCCATGCCTCGATGCAGGCAGGATCGGCGCAATCTACAACGGGGCCCAGTTCCGCCATGGGACGCCTCGACTGCAAGGAACCGTCGCTGATCGCGCTCAAGGGTCTCGCGCGTGACGCCGACCATTTCATGCTCATCACCGAGGACGAAGGCACCGTCGGCAGCCAGACCTGCGCCGACGCCGGCCTCCCTTCGACCCCGTCCGGGGCGGCTGGAGTCGCCGGACTGCTCGCCGCAACCGCTGATGAAACCAAGCTCGGCCTCGACCCCGCATCCCGCGTCCTCGTCATCATCAGCGAAGCGCCGGAATGACCCGCCTGCCCTACACCACGCAGGACCCACGCCCGCTGCAGATCGGGATGGTCGTCCTGCAGGCCGATGAGACGCTGGAGGCCGACTTGCGGCGCATGTTGCCGGCTGACACCGAATACCTCGTCAGCCGCGTGTCGTCGTCGCCAGAACTGTCCACTGCGTCCCTGCGTGCAATGGCGGATGTGTTGACGGAGGCTGCATCACGCCTCCCACGCGGCGCGCATCTGGCCGCCGTCGGCTACGGCTGCACCTCGGCCACGGCGGAACTCGGGGCGGACATCGTCGCGGGTCTCATCCGTGACGGTATCGCCACCCCTCACGTCACCGATCCGGTCACGGCGCTGATCGCCGCCTGCCGCGCGTTGGACCTGCAACGCATCGCGCTGATCAGCCCCTATGTGGCGTCGGTGTCCGACCGGCTGCGCACCGTGCTGGAAGCGGCGGGGATCAAAATCACTGCATTCGCGAGTTTCGAGGAACCGCTGGAAGAAAACGTCGCGCGGATCGACCGGAAATCCCTGACAGCCGCCGCGACGGAGATCGGCGCACGGGCCGACTGCGACGCCGTTTTCCTGTCCTGCACGAACCTGCGCACGCTCGACGTGATCGCCGGGGTCGAGGACACCATCGGCAAGCCCGTCCTGTCCAGCAATCAGGTGCTGGCGTGGCATATGGAGCAGCTTACGGGCGCGGCGGTCGCCTGCCCCGGCAAGCTGGGGTTGGTCGGTCAACCATAAAGAATGTTGAACCGCGCCTTGATCGCACGCTGCTGTTCTTCCGACAGGTAGCGCGGGTGGTGCGTCGCCAGCACCTCTTTCGCTTTCTCGCGGGCCACCGTGCGCGCGTCCTTGCTACCGTTCTCGGCCCATGTGCGCGGCTGCTCGCGGTCGGCCAGCGTCGGATAGAAATAATCCCGCTCCATCGCGGCCAGCGTGTGATCGCCGCCCAGAAAATGCCCGTCGCCCCGGACCGCATCGGCGATGGCATCATACCCCAGATTGGCGTCGGTCACCTCGATCCCCCGCAGTGCGCGGTAGGTGTGCGCATGCATTTCATCGTCAAGCACGAAAGCCTCGAAACTCGCCCCCAGCAGCGACGCCGTCATGCCGGAGCTTTCATAGATCAGATTACCACCCGCCAAAGCCGCCGCCAGCGACGTCAGCCCCTTTTCCATCCCGTATTGCGCGTCGATCGCCTTGGCATCGGTCATCGAACAGGCCACGCCCGACGGCAGGCCCAGCCAGTTGGACAGCTGCGCCGATGCCGCGTTCAGCACCGCCGTCTCGCCACTACCGCCCGAAAACGCACCCGTGCGCAGGTCGATCACCAGCGGCCAGTTGGAAAACACCATCGGATAGCCCGGCCGGATCGCATGGACCATCACGAGGCTGGCCAGCGTTTCCGCCAGCGATTGCGCCAGAAAGCCTGCCAGCGTCGCCGGTGCCGTGGCCCCGGCCTGAGCCGCGGTGATGCAGGACAGCGGGATGTTATGCGTGATGCACTCGTAAACCACCTCGACCGCGTCTGCGCCGAAACGCATCGGCGAAATCACCGGGCTGACGTGCGCTTTCAGGAACGGCCGTGCGGCAAACGCTCCCGGCCCGCCGGCGGCGATATCCAGCATTTCGACGATCGGGGCGACGTGTTCGGCCAGCGTAAAGGACGTGGCCACCGGTTTCGTGGTATTGCGCAGCAGGGCGTAGGCCGTGTTCACATCCAGATCGAAAGGGTCCGCAACGTCTGTCGCCACGCAGCAACGCGTATACCAGCTCACATTGGCCAGCGTGTCCTGCAACCGTGTAAAGGCGTGCAGATCGGCCAGCGTCGCAGGGCGGTAGGTGCCAGTATCAAGGTCGAGCGTTTGCACCGCCGCACCCCCTGTGCCGAAATGCACGGCCTGTCCGCCAACGGTGATCGTGCGCGCCGGGTCGCGTCCGTGCAGCGGAAAAAACTTGGCCGCCTGTGCCACCGCTGCTTTCACCAGCGAAGCGGGCAAAAGCACCCGTCCGGCATCGTCGACGCGTGCACCGACTGCACGCAGATCGTCGATCAGCCGTGGCGGTGCCTCCCCCATGCCGATCTCGGCCAGCAGGCGCAGCGCGGTGTCGTAAATCCGGTGCAAGTCATCATCGCTCAACGGGCGGTAGGCGCCACCGGTCTGCCCCGGTGGACAGGGGTTCACCGCCGGACCCGCCGCGCGCTGCGCCAGCCGATCCTTCCGCCCGCCCCGTGCCCGCCGCTGGCTCATCCCGACTGCCTCCAGATATCGCGCCCCTAGACGGCACAGTAGGCTCGATTGTCAGAGTGAACAGCAAAATGTGCAGAAACCGCATTGCCAGCACCGCCCGCATCAGGCTCAATCCGGCCAGTCAGGTAAGGGAGCGGAACAATGAAAACACGGACCAGGGTGGCCGTCATCGGCGGCGGCATCGCCGGGTGCTCCACGCTCTATCACCTGACGCAGGAGGGCTGGAGCGATGTCGTGCTGATCGAGCGCAACGAGCTTACCTCTGGCACGACATGGCATTCGGCGGCGCAGGTCACCAACTTCGGCATGAACCAGACGATGGTGGGGCTGAAATCCCACTCCATCGCGCTGTACAAGAAACTGCGCGACGATCCGGAGTACCCCGTCGGCTATCACCACGGCGACGGCGGCATCCGGCTGGCCAACACCGAGGCGCAGATGCAGGGCTATCGGCATTTCGCCTCCATGGCGCGCGGCATGGGCGTCACGTTCGAGGTGATCGACGCTGCCGAATGCGCCCGCCGGCATCCGCTGATCTCTACCGACAACCTGCTGGGCGGACTTTGGGACGGCGAGGATGGTGACATCGACCCCGCGCAACTGTGTCAGGCGCTGGCCTTTCACGCGCGCAAGGCTGGCGCGGAAGTCTATCGCCACACCGCCGTCACCGGCCTGACCCAGCACAGGGATAACACCTGGACCGTGCAGACCGACAAGGGCGACATCGACGCCGACATCGTGGTCAACGCCTGCGGCTACCGTGTGAACGAGGTCGGCGCGATGATGGGCGTGCAGCATCCCGTGGCATCCATGGAACACCAGTATTTCGTGACAGAGGACATTCCCGCCATCGTGGACGCGGGCCACCGGATGCCACTCCTGCGCTGCCCGATCAGCGATTATTACTGCCGTCAGGAAAAAAACGGCCTGCTCGTGGGCTTCTACGAACAGGACTGCAAGACCTGGGGCCTCGACGGGATCGACCCCGGTTTTGCCAACGATCTGTGCCCCGACGATCTGGATAGGGTGATGGACGTGCTGGAAGGTGCCTTCGCCCGGATGCCCGCGCTGATGGAGGCGGGCATCAAACGCATCGTCAACGGCCCGATCACCTATACCATCGACGGCGCGCCGCTGGTCGGCCCGATCCCCGGCAAGCGCAACGCGTTTTGCATCATCGGGTTGCGCGCCGGTGTCGGTGAAGGAGGCGGCCACGGCTGGCTGCTCGCCCAGCAGATCGTGCACGGGGAGGCGCAATATGACACATGGTGCGTCGACCCGCGCCGCTTCACCGGACATGCATCGGTCGAACTGACTGCGCTGAAAGCGATCGAGGATTACCAGAACGAATTTCGCTTCCACTTCCCGCACGAACACCGCCCCGCCGGGCGCAACGCCAAGACGACCCCCCTGACACCGGTGCTCGCGGCAGAGGGTGCCGCCTTTACTGTCGTGAACGGATGGGAGCGTGTGGATTACATCAAGCCAACGGCGGACTTCCACCCGACCTTGGGCTTTGGATTTGACGAAACCTTCCCGATTGTCGCCGCCGAGATCGACAACTTACAAACCAACGTCGGCCTGTGCGAGGTCAACGGCTTCAACCGGTTCGAGATCACCGGTGAAGACCGCCATGCTTTCCTCGACCGGATGATCTGCGGCGCGGTGACACGCAAGGACGGGCGCGTGGGGCTGGGCTATCTGCTCAACCACCACGGCTGCATCAAGTCGGAAGCGACGGTCGCCAACATCCCCGCGTCGGATCGTGGACCGGCGCGGGTCTGGTATGGCTCCGCCGCCGCGTCGGAATACCACGACATGGACTGGCTGACCGCGCATCTGCGCGAGAATGAGGACGTGCAGATCCGTAGCCTGACCAACGACCTCACGATCCTCGTGCTGGCCGGACCCAAGGCGCGCACGGTTCTGTCGGCCTGCGCACGCGGCGATTGGTCAGCCGCGGCCTTCCCGTGGCTTTCCGTGCGTGAATGCCACATCGGCTTTGTTCCGACCACGGTCATGGCCGTCAGCTTTTCCGGCGAACTGGCATACGAAATCCATGTGCCGAATGCCCATCTTTATGCGGCCTATCTCGCCCTGCGCGAGGCCGGGGCCGACCATGGGCTGCAGCTATTCGGCGCGCGTGCGGTCGAGTCCATGCGGATGGAGAAAGGGTTTCTGCACTGGAAGGCCGACCTCATCACGGAATTCGACCCGTTCGAGACGGGGCTGGACCGCTTCGTCAAACTGGATAAGGGCGATTTTGTAGGGCGCGATGCATTGCTCGCACGCAAAAAGCGCGGCCCGGAAAAACGCCTCGTTACACTTCACGTCCACACCGATACCGCCCCCGCACATGGTGGGGCTTCCGTTATGGACAGTGACACGGTCATCGGCAACGTCACCTCAGGTGAATGGGGGCATCGGGTGGGAATGAATCTCGCCTATGCGTTCGTTGATCCCAAGTTCGCGGCAACCGGCACCGAAGTC
The DNA here is from genome assembly GCF_056858355.1 of Yoonia sp. KMU-150. Classification (NCBI taxonomy): domain Bacteria; kingdom Pseudomonadati; phylum Pseudomonadota; class Alphaproteobacteria; order Rhodobacterales; family Paracoccaceae; genus Yoonia; species Yoonia sp. KMU-150. The sequence goes on along the minus strand of NZ_JBXEQF010000002.1, from coordinate 284,793 downwards.
ATGATCGACATGTGCGGTGACATGGTCGCGGCCTCCGTGATTCCGCCCGCGCCCTATGACCCCGACATGACCCGCGTGCGCGGCTGATCACCTGATCCGGTCGCCCGCGCGCCCGCGTCGCAACAGCGTGATCCAGAGCGACGCCACGACGATCAGCGCCGCCCCGATCCAGAACCCCGGTTTCGGCAACTCGTCAAACACCGCGTAGCCCACGACAGTCGAGAACACGAGGCTCATGTAGGACAGCACCGACAGGTAGCCCGCCTGCCCATGCCGGTGCGCCCGCAGAAAGCAGAACTGTGCCGATTGTGCGAAGACCCCGATCGCGAGCAGCAACGGCCATTGTCCGGACGGCACCGCGACCCAGCCGGTCAGCGCAAAGGGCGCGGTGATCAGCGTCAAACCGGCGGTGTAGAACGTCATCATCACCACCGTTGGCGCCGCCACCAGCCGCCGCGTCGTAATGACCGCCCCGGTCGCGGCCAATACCACCAGCACCTGTGCCGCCAAGCCCCAGTTGCCGGTGATCCCCTGCGGGTCCACCGCGATGATCACGCCGATCAGCCCGACACCCGCCGCAGCCCAGCGGTCGCGAGTGATGAACTCGCGCAGCAACCAGGCAGCCGCGATCATCGTCAGGATCGGGCGGGTGAAACTGATCGCCGTGAACAGCGCCAGCGGCAGGCGCGCGATGGCAAAGAAACTCGCCGTGAGCGCAATCGCCGAAAACCCCACCCGCAGCGCGTGCAGATGCAGGTCGGTCAACCCGACGAAATCGCGCCGATAGCGCCAGATGAACGGCAGCATCAGCAGCAGACCGACACCCGCACGCAGGAACACAAGCTGGAATGCGGGATATCCCAGCCCAAGCGCCTTCACGATGGACAGCGCCCAGATGTTGAGCGCCATATCCGTCAACAGCCAACCTGCCGCCAGCCCGTTGCGCGGGCCGTGGTCCGAAGATTCAGCCGCGATTGGCAAGCAGGTTCGCCATGATCCGGAATGCACCGGGGGTCAGTTTCTCCATCTGATGATGCAGGATCAGCGACGTATGCACATGCCGTCCCTTGCCTACATCCGCGGCCAGCAACGCTCCCTTCAACGGGGCCTCACCGGTGTCGTGCATCGACACAAGCGGCACATAGGCGGTATCCCATTCCATGGCGAAGTAGAGCCCGCGTTCCTTGTGCCACCCTTCCCAATCATCTGGGCCGATCCGGTTGGGCGTGTTGAGCAGCGGATGGTCTGGGACATGCATCTCGACCTCCGCCGCCTCATTTGTCACGCGCCAACGCAACGAAGGTTGCCCGATCTCTAGCCTGTGCGGTGGCACGGTGTCCGGGTCCCAATTGTCCCATGGGCGATGATATAGCGTCACCAGCGTTCCCCCTGCCCGCAACCAGTCGTGAATGCGCGGCATCGCCTCGGCCAGCCCAGCACGGAACTTCATCGCAAAGATACCGATCACCAGCGTATCGTACGCCGCCAAGGTCGCTGCGCTCAGCGCAGCGCCGGACAGGTCCGTCACGTCAAGGCCAAGCTGCGACAGCCAATGCCCCACCCGGTCATGCCCACCGCCGATATAGGCGGCGCGCACGTCCGGCAGCGCTGCATTGAGGACACGGATACGCGCCGTGGCAGGTTCCACAAGGGCGCGATGCGCCGTATGCGCCCGTCCGATATGACGGACCTGTCGTGCCTCCGCGCCATCGAGCGTCATCCCGATCTCATAAAGCCCGGCAGCAACGTCGTCGGGCAACGTCACCTGAAACAGGTCCCCCTCGCGCGTCGCGGTCCAGCCATCCGGCAGGCGCAACGCCGGGCGGGCACCTGATGGGGCGATGTCATCGACCGAAACGACGACCGTCCGTCGCAGAACGGACAGATTGATGACATCGGCACCGGGCGACAGTCGGGCAGAGCGTGCGGGCACGACGACCGGCGGCACCTCGAACGACTGCGCGCGCGTGCTGGTCACACCTTCGGCGGTCAGGGTCACGGCGACACAGGGCGCGCGCGGTTCTCCCGGCAGATAGGTGTCGGGATACGGATCGCTGATCGCGGCGTCGGACGGCAGTGACACGCCGTCCCCGTCCTTGGTCCAGCCGTCCGGCAAATCCAGGACCATGGCGACGGTCCCATCGGCCGCTGTGGCCTCGAGGTGAACGGTTACGGCATCACCAGGATGCAGCATGTCGTCCGACAACCACGCCCGCGCGTCTACACCGGCCGCCAGATGGATCACCTGCGTCAACTGCTGCGCCTTGCGCGTCAGCTTGTGGCCGAAATCCGCGCGCTGCTCCGCATCAAGTGTTTCGTCCAGCGCGCGCAAACCCTGCAAGGCAGCGGTCGCATGATGCAGCACCGCCGTGACGTCGGGAAAAGTGGCAAGCGCCGTATCGCAATCGTCCTGCACGGTATCCGCGCCCGCGACATCCAGGTCGCGCAACGTCGCCGCGAGACCGGATGCAAGGCCCGTGTCCGGCGCGTCCGTGTGCGATTGCGTGAGATGCAACGGAAAATCGCGTTCATCCTCCTTCGACACCCAGCGTCCCATCGCCTGGGTCGCGTGCATCGCGCGGCTTTGCTGGCCGATCCGGGCCCATGGCCAGCCTGTCACAGGGTCGCGCCCTTTGCAGGGCACCGTGAGCGTGGCGGGTGGCGGTGGCAGGTCGTCGTCATAGGCCTGCCCCGCGCCTGACCACGCGGGCAAATACATCTTCTTCACCTGCCAGACCGGCAAATCGCAAGCGCCATACGCCGGGTCTGCGGCCAGTGTCATGACCTCGTGCGCCGCTTCCGTCATCGCGCGGTGGTGGCCATGCTGTCCCGGCACGTCAAGGAACGTGGGGCAGATGATATCCGGGCGTTCCGTGCGGATGATCTGGACAAAACGCGCCAGCGTCCGGTCACGGCCCCATTTTGCCAGCGTTTCCTGCCCCGATTTCGAAAACCCGAAGTCGAAGATCGTATCCGCCGGACTGTCCGACAGCCAGTACATCCGCAAGTCCAGCCGGTCGCAGGCTGCCTCCATTTCGGCTGTGCGAAGCACACCCAGCGCGGCCCCGGATTCGGTTCCGATATCGTTCTGGCCACCCTCGCCCCGCGTCGAACAGGCATAGGAAATATCGATCCCATCGCGGAACCGCAGCGCGGCCAACATCTCCGACATCTCGTCGTCGGGATGCGCGCCGGTGTTCATGAACGACACCGTGGATTTCAGCGCCACAAGCGCTTGCCACAGCGCCACGATGCGCGGAGAGCCACGCTCTGCGGCGATGCGTGCCGGATCTGAAAGTGGCATCGGTTCGGTCCTTATTGCGCGTGCGAAAGGGGGGGGCTCAACGCCCGGTTCAGGATCAGGGCCGCTGCACCCAGCGTGGCGGTCAGCCGGCCCGATGCACCGCGCATCAGCCGCGGATGCGCCGTGTCAGGGCGGTTCGACACCGACAGGTCCGGCAAAGGTGTGTGCGTGACAAGATAGTCCAGCATCGCATCGGGCATGGCCCCGCCAAGCACGATGGTCTGCGGGTCGAATATGTTTTCGACCATCGCCACCGCATGACCCATCGCCACCGCGGCCGCGTCGAGCCAAGCCATCAGATCGGGATCACCAGCCGCGAACATACGGTCGATCGCGTCGATGTCCTGCACGGGTTTGCCCGCCGCCTGCATATGGCGCTGGACGGACAGGCGGCTGACCGCGTCCTCCAGCTTGACCCCTGCATCGGGCAAACGGATATGGCCGATTTCACCTGCATTGCCGTGGGCGCCGCGCAACAGTTGACCCGCGTGGATCAGGCCCAACCCCAGACCGGCGCCGAAATAAAGATAGGCAAAACTCGCCAGATCCTGCGCCACGCCGTTGATCCGCTCCGCCATGGCGGCGGCGTTGGCGTCGTTGCTGAGAACCACGGGCAAGTCAAGCGTTTCCGCAAACAGCGTTTCGGCGGCCACTTCCTGCCAGCCGGTCAGGTCAGAGCCGAGGCCCGCGATACCGGTCAATCCGAACGGACCGGGCATGACGACCCCGGCGCCCAGAACGCGATTGTGTGCCACCGGCACCCGCTCCATCGCGCGGGCCTGAAGTCCGGAAACCTGCGCCAGCACGGTTTCGGGTTCCGTCCGCGCAAGACTGACACGTTCGGTCGTCACCGCCGCCCCGGTCAGATCGAGCATGGCCGCGAATACCGCATCGGGCCGTACCTCGATGCCCAGTGCATATCCGCCTTTGGGGTTCAGCGCATATTGAATGGCCGGCTGACCGCGCCCCGCGCTCGCCCGGCCCTGTTCGATCAGCATATCGTCGTCGCAAAGCTCTGCGATGATATTGCTGACGGTCTGTGTGGTCAGCGAAATGGCGCGCGCGATTTCCGCACGTCCGATGGTGCCCGCCTTGTGGACCTGATCCAGCACGGCCTGCCTGTTGCGGTGCCGGGACCGCTCTGCGTTGGTGCCTTGCTGAAGCGGGAAAAGCGACATGGAACCGGATTAACTCAATTCATTTGAATTATCAATCGACTTACGCTACCCATAAGGGATAAGTCCGCAAATCGGACAGCCACCCATGGGAGATTCACAATGACATCACGTTTGAAAAGTCTGGTCTTTGCGGGCCTGACATCGTCTGCAGCCCTGTTCGGCACGACGGCCAGTGCGGTCGAAATCGAATACTGGCAGTATTTCTTCGACGCCCGGGTCGAGGCGATGGAAATCCTGATCGAGAATTTCGAAGCCGCGAACCCGGACATCACAGTCACGATGACGCATTTTCCATATGCCGATTACCGCACGAAGGTCGCCGCCGCGATCCCCGCGGGCGAAGGCCCTGATGTCGTGCAACTCTTTTACGGCTGGCTGAACGACTACGTCGAGGCAGAGCTGATCCAGCCGCTGCCCGCCGATACCTTCGCCGCCGCCGATATCGACGAGAATTTTTTCCCGATGGTGCAGGCCATGAAGGACGGCGACAACTACTGGGCCCTGCCCACCGCGGTTCGTTCGCTCGCACTCTTCTATAACACGCGCCTGATGGAAGAGGCCGGCATCGACAGCCCGCCTGAAACCCTGGACGAGATGATGGCCGCCGCCGCCGCCATGACGAAAACCGATTCGGCCGGCAACCTGACCCAGGTCGGCATCACCGCCGGGATGACCGCGCAGGACCACCACTGGTGGCGCGAAGGGCTGATCCGGCAATTCGGCGGGGAGCCTTATCTCGATGACTACCAAACGGTGAACTACAACACCGAGGCCGGCATGGCCGCTCTCGATTTCTATACCAATATGTTCATGGGCGAAAATCCCGTGACCGCCATCGGGTTCATGGACGAGCCGCAGGCCGCCTTCAAAGCGGGCCGCGCAGGTATGCATATCGACGGCTCGTTCCGCATCGGCAGCCTCAACGGCACACGTGGTCTGGAATGGGGCGTCACCGAACTGCCCGCCACGGCGGACGGCACGCGCTCCAACTACTCGTCCTACTGGGTGAACGCGATCACGACAAAAGCCGAGGGCGAGAAGTACGATGCCGCCGTCAAGTTCATGGAATACATCACCTCGGACGAGGCGATGCAGATCTGGCTTGATACGGTGGGTGAGCTGCCCGCGAAGCCATCCGTGGGCATGACCGAAGAAAACGCGAATGACGAAACCTTCGGGCCGTTCATCCGCGGGCTGGAATATGCCAATACCACCAAGTTCGCCAATGAAAGCGGTCAGCGTCAGCTGATGGTGGAAATGGTCGAGCGTATCCAGCTTGAAGGAATGGATCCGGCAGAAAGCCTCGCCATCGCGGCAGAGGCCGAACAGGCGATCCTCGACGATTATTACGCTGAATAATCGTCCTCTTCCCCGCCCCGGTTTTCTCCCGCCGGGGCGGTTTTTTTCCGCCACGCGCCGCCCGCAACAAGGCATCCGCATGTATCGCAACCTGACCATCCGCCAGAAACAGATCGTCTGGGCCTGGGCCTTTCTGGCCATCCCCGTGCTATTTTATTCGGTGATCCGCTTTTACCCGACGGGGAACGCGGTGCTGATCAGCTTCCAGAACTGGAACCTGCTCGGCGACCGGACCTGGGCCGGTATGGAAAACTACGTCAAGCTGTGGAACGACCCGGTCTTCTGGAAAGTCTTCCAGAACACGTTCGTCTATCTGTTGCTCGGCACACCCGTCAGCCTCGTGATCTCATTCGTGATCGCCTACCAGCTGGACAAGACCCGGTTCATGCACGGGTTTCTGCGGATGCTCTATTTCCTGCCGTTCATGACCTCCGCCGTGGCGATGGCGTGGGTCTGGCGCTGGTTCTATCAGGACGTGCCGATCGGTCTGTTCAACAACATCCTTGCCGGTTTCGGCATCCCGCAGATCAAGTTCCTGCAATCCACCACCAACGCGCTGCCCGCCGTGCTGGCCCCTGCCGTCTGGGCGGGCCTCGGTTTTCAGGTCATCATCTTCATGGCCGGGCTGCGGGCGATCCCAACCAGTTACTACGAGGCGGCCAAGATCGACGGCGTCGGATGGTTCACCGTTCTGACCCAGATCACGCTGCCATTGCTGCGCCCGACAATCGTCTTCATCGTCGTCTTCTCCTCCATCGGCTTTTTGCGCATCTTCGACCACGTTTTCAACATGACGACGAACAATCCCGGCGGGCCGCTCAATGCAACCAAGCCGCTGGTGCTGATGATCTACGACACCGCCTTCAACGGGTTCGACATGGGTTATGCGGCGGCGCAGACGGTCGTGCTGTTCACCATCCTGCTGATCGTGTCGCTGATCCAGCTGCGCCTGCTGCGGAGTAACTGATATGGTCGCCGCCCCCGATGTCCCCCGCGCGAGTGCAGAGGCCCTGCTGAAGACCGAACCGGCCAAGCGGCCGCGCAATATGGGCCAGATCATCCGCTGGTTGCTGTTATTCATCGGCGGCATTCTGATGGTGATGCCCATCGCCTACATGATCTCGACCTCGCTCAAGTGGCCGCACGAGGTCTATAACGTAAACCTGATTCCAGAAGAGCCAACCATCGACAACTACCGTTACGTGCTGGAGGACGGGAGGTTCTACTGGTGGTTCGTCAACTCGATCATTATCGCGACGATCACGACGATCTGTAACCTGCTGTTCGATTCACTGGTCGGCTATACCCTGTGCAAATTCCGCTTCCCGGGCCGGATGATCGTCTTCATCGCGATTCTGTCGACGCTGATGATCCCCACCGAAATGCTGGTCATCCCGTGGTATCTGATGTCGCAGTCCTTCGGCTGGCTGGACACTTACTGGGGCATCATGTTCCCCGGGTTGATGACCGCTTTCGGCACCTTCCTGATGAAGCAGTTTTTTGAATCCGTCCCCGATGATTTCATCGAGGCCGCACGGATCGACGGGCTGAACGAGTTGCAGATCTGGTGGACCGTGGCGATGCCGCTGGTGAAACCGGCGCTGGCAGCACTTGCGATCTTCGTCTTCCTTGGCAACTGGACCGCGTTCCTGTGGCCGCTGATCGTGACCAACTCGGTCGATATGTACACGATCCCCGTGGGGCTGTCGGGTTTCGGGGACGAGGCGGACGTGGCGTGGGAACTCATCATGACCGGAGCCGCGATTTCCACGATCCCCACGCTGGTCGTGTTCCTGATCTTCCAGCGGTTCATCATCCGCGGTGTGGTCATGGCGGGGCTGAAAGGGTGAGCGGCGGTCCGGCAGAACCCCGGCGCAACGGCGAAAGCCCTGCGCACGACGCCCTCATCCAGACCCGGGGTCTCGATCATGTACACCTCTACGTACAGGACCGACCCGCCACGATCGACTGGTATGGCCGCGTTCTTGGCCTCGGCCCATTCGGCAAATGGCGCAACGACGATCCCGCACCGGACCATCCTGTATTTCTGGCACCGGCAAATACGCCCGATCATTGCGTCTCTGTTTTCGTCGGCGCAAGGCCGACAGGCGGCGACCGGACTGTCGCTTTTCACGCAACGGCAGCGCAGTTCATCACGTTCGCGCGCGCCCTGCCGCGCGACGATATCAAAGCCATCGACGGCAACACCTTGCTGCCCTCTGGCCATCACGACTATGGCCTCGCGCTGACCTTCAACTTTCTTGATCCTGCGGGGAATCACCTCGAACTCGTCACATACGAACACGAAGCGGCGCGCGAGGCATTGCAGTCATGACCGACACTTCGCGATTCCCCGATCCGACCTACAAAACCACGGTCCTCGCCCCGCTGTTCGAAGGCGTAAAGACGCACTACGCGGCCCACATGGCGGCGATCAACCGGGCGCATCTGGTGATGCTGGTGGAATCCGGCATCCTGCCTCCGGGCGACGGGAAAAAGATCGCGCAGGCGCTGAACGCTATCGACGCGGACACGGATGTGGCGGCACTGCAATACACCGGCGAGCACGAGGATTACTTCTTTTACGTCGAAGCGGAATTGAAACGTCGCCTTGGCGATCTGGGCGGCGCACTGCACACCGCCCGCAGCCGCAACGACATGGACCACACGCTGTTCAAGATGGCCCTGCGCACACGGGCGGAACAGATGCTGGATCAGATAACCACGCTCACCGACGCCTTGATCGCCAAGGCGCGGGCGGAATCGGACACGCTGATCGTCGCTTACACCCACGGTCAGCCCGCGCAACCCACCACCTTCGGCCACTACCTGGCGGCGATGATCGAGGTGCTGATCCGCGACGGCGCGCGGCTGTCGGCCGCCATCGACAACCTGCAGCATTGTCCGATGGGCGCCGCCGCGATCACCACATCCGGCTTTCCGATCGACCGCGAACGGATGGCCGACCTGCTGGGCTTCGACGCGCCGCTGGTGAATTCCTACGGCTGCATCGCAAGCGTCGATTACGTGACCGGGCTGTATTCCGCAATCAAGCTGGTGTTCCTGCATCTGGGCCGCGTCATCCAAGACCTCGCGTTCTGGTCCAGCTTCGAAGTCGGGCAGCTGTATGTGCCGAATGCGCTGGTGCAGATCAGCTCCATCATGCCGCAGAAACGCAATCCGGTCCCTATCGAACATATGCGGCACCTGTCCTCTGTTACTTGCGGGCGCTGCGATATGGTCGTGAACACGATGCACAACACGCCGTTCACCGACATGAATGACAGCGAAGGCGAAGTGCAGCAGGCGGGCTACGCCGCATTCGAGAGCGGCGGCCGCGTGCTGGATTTGCTGACGGCCTTCCTGCCCGCCTGTTCGATCAACGCGGACAAGGTGCGCCGCAACACCGATGCCGCCAGCATTACCATCACCGAACTGGCAGACACGCTCGTGCGCGACGACGGCATGACGTTCCGACAGGCGCACGAGGTCGCCGCCGACGTGGCACGCGCGCTTGCGCTTGAAGGCAAACCGCTCAGCGCCGGCTATGATGCCCTGCTCAAGGCAACGACGCGCAACAACGGGCGCATGACATCGCTCAGCGCGGCCGATTTTGCCGCCGCCGTGTCACCCGAAAACTTCGTCACCCGGCGCGACCGCACTGGTGGCCCCGCCCCCGCAGCCCTTGATAAGGCGCTGAAAGCCAGTGCACGTGCGGTGCACGGGTTGTGCACGCAAAGTGACACCCGGAAAACGCGGATTCGCGACTCCGAAAAAACCCGCGCCACCGCCTTCGCCCAACTGCTGGAGACCTGATCTTGGCCAACCTTGCCCTGCACAATCTGACCAAATCCTACGGCACGACCGAAGTGCTGCACGGCATATCGCTCGACGTGGCGGACGGCGAATTCGTAGTCTTCGTCGGCCCGTCGGGCTGCGGCAAATCCACGACACTGCGGATGATCGCGGGCCTGGAGGAAACCACCAGCGGCGTGATCGAGATCGGCGGACGCGAGGTCAACAACCTGGAACCCAAGGAACGCGACATCGCGATGGTGTTCCAGAACTACGCGATCTATCCGCATATGTCGGTGAAGAAGAATATCGCCTTCGGCCTGCGGTCTTCGAAGATGCCAAAAGCGGATAAAGAAAAGCGTATTCAAGAGGTTGCCGGTATTCTCGACATGGTGCCGCTGCTCGACCGCAAACCAAACGCTTTGTCCGGCGGGCAGCGGCAGCGTGTCGCCATCGGCCGCGCAATGGTGCGCGATCCGGCGGTGTTCCTGTTCGATGAACCGCTGTCGAACCTCGATGCGCAATTGCGCACGCAAATGCGGCTGGAGATCAAGAAGCTGCACCAGCGCGTCGGCAACACCATCATTTTCGTGACTCACGATCAGGTCGAGGCGATGACCATGGCCGACCGGATCGTGATCATGAAAGACGGTCACATCCAGCAGGTCGGCACCCCGGCAGAGGTCTTCCACAAACCCGCCAACACTTTCGTCGCCCGCTTTATCGGGGCACCGTCGATGAACCTGCTGCCGGGCCGCATCAACGGCGCGCAGGTCGCACTCGACGCCGGCGAACAGGTCCATGTCCCGAACCTGCAAAGCACTGAAAATCAAAGCATTCTATTGGGCGTTAGACCGGATGACCTGCACCCGGACAGTGGCAATACCATCCTGACCGGCAAGGTGATCCTCCGCGAACCGCTCGGCGCGGAAACGCTGATCTACGTCGAAACCGCATCGGGCGAGATCATCGCCAAGGCCGACGGCCGCACCCCGCCACAGGTAGGTGAGATCGTGCAGCTTGGCGCGGCACCCGAAAACTTGCATGTCTTCGACGCACAAACAGGCGATGCGCTGTCGTGAAGAAGTCGGTTCTCTGTGCCGGCAGGCTCTACTGCGATCTGGTCTTTCCGGATGTTCCGCGCCTGCCGTCTTTGGGAACGGAGGTTTTTGCCCCCGGGCTTACCATGCACGCAGGCGGCGGCGCGTTCATCACCGCCGCCACCCTTGCCTCGCTGGGGCATCAGGTAGCACAATTTTCCACTTTGCCCGCGCCGCCCTTCGACGGGATCGTCACCGCGGAAATGGCGCGTCTTGGCGTTTCCACAAACCGGTGTCAGCCCGCAGATCCCGCGGCAGAGCCACAGATCACCGTCGCGATGGCCTGCGCAGGCGACCGCGCATTTCTGACCCGCGCCGACGGCCCTGCCACGCCGGATGTGACCACACTGGACACGAACGGTTTTGCCCACTTCCACATCGGCGAGTTACGGACCTTGCAGGACTCACCCGGGTTGATCGCGGCGGCCAGAGCGGCAGGGCTGACGATATCGGCAGATTGCGGCTGGCAGGATCGCTTCGACCCGGCAGTCGCAGACCTCATTGCGAACCTGGATGTCTTCCTGCCCAACGCGGCAGAGGCCAAGGCCCTTGCCGCATGCGGCGTGCCCGACCGCTGCGCCGCACTGACGGTCGTCAAGGAAAGCAGCCGGGGCGCAAAGGCACGGCATCGCGATGACCAACAATGGACATCGGTCGCCACGACGCCGGTCAAGGTGCGCGACGCGACGGGCGCGGGCGACTCCTTCAATGCCGGTTTTCTGTCCGCATGGCTTGCGGGTAAGCCGCTGGACCACTGCCTGTCGCGCGGCAACTCCTGCGGCGCGGCAGCCGTCCAATCCATCGGCGGCACCGGCGCCCTCGACACCCGCGCCACTCCCCGCAGAGCAGTCGCAATAGCCGCCAACGCAGAATTATAAAGGTGGGGGGCGGTGGCGGAGACGAAGGGATTCGAACCCTCGAGACGATTCCTCGCCTACTCCCTTAGCAGGGGAGCGCCTTCGACCACTCGGCCACGTCTCCGCTGACCCGCATATCCGCTGCGGCAACGCGCCGCAAGGGATTTCCGCCCCTCTGCCGCCATCGGTTATTGCCTCCGACACACAGTGAACATATCATGAACATATGGCGCGTATGGACCTTCAGCAAAAGCTCGCGATCCTCAGTGACGCTGCCCGTTACGATGCGTCCTGTGCGTCGAGCGGCACGTCGCGGCGCGACAGCCGCGATGGCAAGGGGCTGGGATCGACCGAAGGATCCGGCATCTGCCATGCCTATGCGCCGGACGGGCGGTGCATCAGCCTGCTGAAGATCCTGATGACGAACTTCTGCATCTACGACTGCGCCTACTGTATCAACCGCGTGTCGTCCAACGTCGACCGCGCGCGGTTTTCCCCCGACGAGGTGGTAAGGCTGACGCTGGAATTCTACCGCCGCAACTATATCGAGGGGCTGTTCCTGTCGTCAGGCGTTATCAAATCGCCGGATGCGACGATGTCGGACATGGTGCAGATCGCACGCCGCCTGCGGCAGGAAGAGAACTTTTGCGGCTACATTCACCTCAAGACGATCCCCGATGCCGATCCGCTGCTGATCGAGGAAGCGGGGCTGTATGCCGACCGGCTGTCGATCAATGTGGAGCTGCCGACCGACAAGGCGCTGGGGGCCTTTGCGCCGGAAAAATCACCAAAGACGATCCGCAAGGCAATGGGCGATGTGAAGGCGCGCAAGGATGCGGGCAAGGAACGCAGCTTTACCGGCAAGCGCCCGCCGCGTTTCGCCCCGGCCGGGCAATCCACGCAGATGATCGTCGGGGCCGATGGGGCGACGGATGCGACGATCCTGGACCAGTCGACGCGGCTCTACAGCGGCTTCAAGCTCAAGCGTGTCTATTATTCGGCCTTTTCGCCGATTCCGGATGCCACGGAGCGGTTGCCACTGATCAAGCCGCCACTGGCGCGCGAGCATCGTCTGTATCAGGCCGACTGGTTGTTGCGGTTCTACGGCTTCGGGCTGGAGGACATCACTTTGGCCACGATGGACGGCAACCTTGATCTTGAGATCGACCCGAAACTGGCTTGGGCCCTGCAAAACCGGCATCACTTCCCGCTCGACGTGAATCATGCGAGCCGGGACATGCTGCTCCGCGTGCCGGGGTTCGGTGTGAAAACGGTGAACCGCATCCTGACGACCCGGCGCTACCGGACGTTGCGATACGAGGATCTGACCCGCATGGGCGCAAGCCTGAAGAAAGCGTGTGCCTTCATCACCGCGGCGGGCTGGACGCCCGGCGCACTGACCGACAGCGCTGACCTGCGCGCGCGGTTCGCCCCGCCACCGGAACAACTGTCGCTGTTCTGATGATCACGGTTCCCCTGCCCCGGATCGGCACCGATACCGCCTGGCGCGATGCAGCGCGGGCCTTGGCCGGCGCGCGGGTGCCGCCGACGGATATCGTGTGGAATTTCGACGGTGCGGATGGCGATCTTTTCGCGACGCAAACGCCGCTGCCTGCGGCTACGCACAGTGTGACGGCACCCCGCAGCTTTGTCAGCCTTGCACAGAATGTCGTCTGGCACAGTGACCCGCAGCGTTTCGCCCGGCTTTACGAGATGCTGTGGCGGTTGCAATCCGACCCGCAGCTGATGCGCGACCGGGCCGATCCGGCGCTGGCGATGCTGCGTGGTTTGGAAAAAAACGTGAGCCGCTGCAAACACAAGATGAAAGCCTTTGTCCGGTTCCGCGATCTGGCGACGGACGGCCCGCGCCGTGCCTTTGCCGCCTGGTTCGAACCGACACACCATACCGTGGAACCCACCGCCCCGTTCTTTGCCCGCCGCTTTGCCGACATGGACTGGATGATCGTCACCCCCGACGTGACCGCACATTTCGCCGATGGCACGTTGCGCTTTGCCTCCGGTCAGGAAAAACCTGACCTGCCCGAAGACGCGGCAGAGGCGCTTTGGGGCACGTATTTCTGCAATATCTTCAATCCTGCACGTCTGAAGATTTCAGCGATGACCTCCGAGATGCCAAAGAAATACTGGAAGAACATGCCGGAGGCGCGCCATATCCCCGCCCTGATTGCGGGGGCAGAGGCAAAGGTGGCCGAAATGCAGGCGAAAGCACCCACATTGGCACCGGACAGGGTGGCACGTATCCGCGAACAGTTGACCGATAAACCGCAGCCCGCGTCATGGAACATGCTGGAGGCCGGGTTGCGTGCCTGCACCCGCTGCCCTCTGCACGGCCCCGCGACACAGGTGGTGCCGGGCGTCGGGCCGCGCGATGCGCCGCTGATGATCGTGGGTGAACAGCCCGGCGATCAGGAGGATCTGGCGGGTGTGCCGTTCGTCGGCCCTGCCGGTCAGATGTTCGACAAGCTGGCCACGGTGGCCGGATTGGACCGGGATACCGCATTCGTCACCAATGCCGTCAAGCACTTCAAATTCCAGCAGCGCGGCAAGCGGCGCATTCACCAGAACCCGGAGCGGTCGGAAATCGAGCATTGCAAGTGGTGGCTGCAATCAGAGATCGCGCTGGTCAAGCCAAAGCTGATCCTCGCCATGGGCGGGACGGCGGTCGAAAGCCTGACAGGGCAGCGTGCCGGTTTGCTGAAACGGCGCGGCCGGATCGACGACAGCGCATTCGGCCCGGTCTTCATCACCGTTCATCCCAGCTATCTGTTGCGGCTGCCCGATTCTGCGCGATCAGAGGCCGAGGCCGCTTTCGTCGACGATCTGCGCGCGGCGCACGCACATCTGAACACGCTGGCCGCCTGACCTAGGTGTTGAACAGGAAATGCAGAACATCGCCGTCCTTGACGATGTAGCCCTTGCCCTCGGCCCGCATCTTGCCCGCTTCCTTGGCGGGTTGTTCACCACCCAGCGTGACGAAATCGTCATAGGCGATAGTTTCGACGCGGATGAAACCGCGTTCGAAATCGCCGTGGATCACACCGGCGGCCTGTGGGGCGGATGTGCCTTCCTTGATGGTCCAGGCGCGCGCCTCTTTCGGGCCGACAGTGAAATAGGTCTGCAGGTGCAAAAGCTCGTAGCCCGAGCGGATCAGCCGATCCAGACCCGGCTCTTCCAGACCCATTTCTTCAAGGAACATCGCCGCTTCTTCCGGCTCCAGCTGCGAAATCTCTTCCTCGATCTTGGCAGAGATCACGACCGACGAATTGCCCTGTGCCGCTGCCATTTCAGCGACGCGGGCCGATTGGCTGTTGCCCGTGCCGGCACTGTCTTCCTCGACGTTGCAGACATACAAAACCGGTTTCGTCGTCAGCAGTTGCAGCATCTTCCAGGCACGGCGGTCGTCGGCATCCACGTCGACGGTGCGCGCGGGCTTGCCGTCTTCCAGTGCCGACTGCGCCGCTTCCAACAGCCGCACCTGCTGCACCGCTTCCTTGTCGCCGCCGCGCACCTTGCGGGTCAGGTTCGCCAAACGCTTCTCGATGCTCTCCAGATCGGCCAGCATCAGTTCCGTCTCGATCACGCCGGCGTCTTCCACCGGATCCACGCGGCCCTCGACATGGGTGATGTCGTCATCCTCGAAACACCGCAGCACATGGGCGATGGCGTCGCACTCGCGGATGTTGGCCAGAAACTGGTTACCCAGCCCCTCGCCCTTGGACGCGCCCTTCACCAGCCCGGCGATATCCACGAAGGTCATCCGCGTCGGGATGATCTGCTTGGACTGGGCTATCGCCGCCAGTTTTTCCAGCCGCGCATCGGGCACCGCGACCTCGCCCACGTTGGGTTCGATCGTGCAGAACGGAAAATTCGCGGCTTGCGCCGCCGCCGTCTTGGTCAGCGCGTTGAACAGGGTCGATTTACCGACATTCGGCAACCCGACGATACCCATTTTGAAACCCATGGCGGCACTCCTTTGACAGTTGCGCCCGTCTAAGACGCCGCGCCTGCGCGTGCAAGCTATGACGACGCGCACAATCTGCTAGGCTACCCTTCAGGAGGACACGATCATGAACCCGACACCCTACCTGTTTTTCAACGGCACCTGCCGCGAAGCCGCCACCGCCTACGCCGAGATATTCGACGTGGCAGTGCCCGAATTCATGACGATGGACGGCGCGCCGCCCGAGATGGACGTTCCCGAAGACCGCAAGAACTGGATCATGCATTGCGAGATGGACTTTGGCGGCGGCACGATCATGTTGTCCGACGATTTCGCCGCGAACAGCGAACCGATGGCAGGCTGCAACGTGGCGATGGCCCTGCCGACGCCCGAGGCAAGCAAGGCAGTGTTCGACAAGCTGGCCGACGGCGGCGAAGTACGGATGGCGTGGGAGCCGACGTTCTGGTCGCCGGGGTTCGGCACGCTGACGGACCGGTTCGGCATCCGATGGATGATCGACACCGCGACCCCCGCAGAATAGCCGCCTGCCCCATTGATTTTCCCCGCGCAATCCAGCAAACCGCCTTGACGACAGCGCGGGGACAACAGACATGAGCCGGATCGACGCCACCTTCGAACGACTGCGGGCAAAGGACAGGAAAGCCTTTGTGGCCTACGTGATGGCAGGTGACCCCGACTACGACACCGGGCTGGAAATCGTGCGCGGTCTGGCGGATGCGGGTGTCGACATCATCGAACTTGGCCTGCCGTTTACCGACCCGATGGCCGACGGCCCGACCATCCAGCTGGCAGGTCAGCGCGCGCTGGAAAACGGCCAGAACCTCGACAAGACGCTGGCTTACGCGCGCGCGGTGCGCGAAACCGACAGTGACACACCCATCGTGCTGATGGGCTACTACAACCCGATTTATTTGCGCGGCGTCGACCGCTTCCTGAAAGAGGCGAAAGAGGCCAGCATCGACGGTCTGATCATCGTCGACCTGCCGCCCGAGGAAGACGACGAACTCTGCATCCCGGCCCAGGCAGCCGGTATCAACTTCATCCGGCTGGCCACCCCGACCACCGACGACAAGCGCTTGCCCAAAGTGCTCGAAAACACCTCCGGTTTTGTCTACTACGTCTCTGTCACCGGGATCACGGGCGCGGCGGCGGCACAGGCGGCAGAGGTCGGACCAGAGGTCGCGCGCATCAAATCACAGACCGATCTGCCGGTGATCGTGGGTTTCGGGATAAAGACCCCCGACGCTGCCGAGAATATCGCGAAGATCGCCGACGGTGCGGTCGTCGGTTCCGCCATCGTGGAAAAGATCGGTGCGGGCGAAAGCCCTGCCGATGTTCTGGCATTCGTCAAATCGCTGGCCGAAGGCGCGCACCGGGGCTGAGAGCGCCCCTTCGTATCATTTTGCCCAAAATACTCCCGCCGGAGGCTCCGACACCGCATCTTGAAGCTGGCCGCCGAAATTGGTAAGCAAACCTAACCAATTCCGGAAGCGTCACCATGCCGATCATCACAAACATCGACGACCTCAAGCGCCTGCATAAACGCCGCGCGCCCAAAATGTTCTATGACTACGCGGAAAGCGGCAGCTGGACAGAACAGACGTTCCGCGAAAACTCGTCCGACTTCGATCAAATCAGACTGCGCCAGCGTGTTGCCGTCGACATGACGAACCGCACCACCGCCAGCACCATGATCGGGCGTGAGGTCGCGATGCCGGTCGCGCTGGCCCCTGTCGGCATGACCGGGATGCAATCCGCCGATGGCGAAATCAAGGCTGCCCGCGCCGCCGAGAAATTCGGCGTGCCCTACACCCTGTCCACGATGTCGATCTGTTCGATCGAGGATGTCCGCGAACACACGCAGGCACCCTTCTGGTTCCAGCTTTACGTGATGCAGGACGAGGATTTCGTCGACAACATCATCGCCCGCGCCAAGAACGCCGGTTGCGATGCGCTGGTCCTGACGCTGGACCTGCAAATCCTCGGGCAGCGACATAAGGACATCAAGAACGGCCTCACCGCACCGCCCAAGCTGACCCCGAAGACGATGCTGAACCTCGCGACCAAATGGCGGTGGGGAATCGAAATGCTGCAGACCAATCGCCGCACGTTTCGCAACATCGTCGGGCACGCGAAGTCGGTGGGCGATATGGCGTCGCTCAATTCATGGACGAACGAACAGTTCGACCCCAAGCTCAGCTGGGACACCGTCGCGCGCCTCAAGGAAAAATGGGGCGGCAAACTGATCCTGAAAGGCATCCTCGATGCCGACGACGCGCGCAGGGCCGCCGATGTCGGCGCCGATGCGATCGTGGTGTCGAACCATGGCGGCCGGCAGCTTGACGGTGCGTTGTCGGCGATCCGCGTGCTGCCCGGCATCGTGGCCGCCGTCGGCGACCGGACAGAGGTCCTGATGGACAGTGGCATCCGGTCCGGTCAGGACGTGCTCAAGGCCGTGGCACTCGGCGCGAAGGGCGTCATGATCGGGCGCGCCTATATCTATGGCCTTGGTGCCATGGGCGAGGCGGGCGTGACCAAATCACTTGAGATCATTCATAGGGAAATGGATGTCACCATGGCCCTCTGCGGTCGCCGTGATATCAAGGAGGTCGACCGCGATATCCTGCTGGTGCCCAAGGGGTTCGAGGGCGACTGGGCCTGACGCTATACGGCAGGCTTGCGTCGCGCAGGCTCCGGCAATCGCGACGCCATGATCGCTAGCGGCACCGCGACCAGCAGCAACCCCGCCACGCAGGCAAATGCCCAGCGCAGCCCCACAGCCTCTGACACCAGCCCCATCAGGACCGGTGCGAAAAAGAACCCGGAGAAACCGATCACCGCAGCACGTGAAATCGCCTCTGTCCGTAGGTGCGGTGCCACGACCTTGCCGATCAGTGCCAGCCCCATCGGCCCGATGACGGACACACCCAGCCCCAGCACACCGAAACCCAGATAGGCCATCGCGGGCGATCCGGCGAGTGCTGCGATCACGGCACCGGATGCCGAGATGACAGCGGCCCACACCACGACCTGCACCTCGCGCAACCTGTCCGACACGACCTGCCCGGCAAACCGCCCGAACGCCATCGTCAACCCCAGCATTGCCGGGCCGAGCGCGCCTTCGGCGGCACCGCCGCCCAGCGTGCGTTCGACATGCAGTGCCGACCAGGCCTCGACCGTGGCCTCGGACATGAAGGCCACCAGCACGATCCCGCCGCACAGGATGATCGGCCAGAGCGGATAGCGCCCGGTATAGCCGTCCTCGGCATCGACGATCGTGACCTCCTGCCGCAGCAACGGCAGGCACAGAACCGCCACGATGCCAAAGCCCGCAAAGACCCAGATCGGCTGCACACCCGCGTCGCGCGTGAAACTGCAGATGATGGCAGAGGCCGCATAGGCGACAGAGAACATTGCGTGATTGGCATTCATCAGGGATCGGCCGGTGCGGGCTTCCAGCTCACTGACGCGCGCGTTCATCACGACGTCCAGCAGACCGGAGGCGAGGCCGACGAGACCGAGGCTCAGCGCGAAAAATAACGGTGTGGAAATCAGCGACGGCAACAGCCAGGCGCAGGCCAGCATGACAGCTCCCACCTGCATCCCGCGTGACCGCAACAGTCGGTCGGCCCAAGGGGCCAGCCACATCGACCCGACCAGTCCCGTAGCAGAGCCGAGCAGCAGCGTCCCGAACACCGCATCGTTCACGCCAAGCTGCGCCTTGAGCACCGGCACGTGCGCGGCGAAACACCCCCAGAACATGCCGACGATGACAAAGGCGGTGGCGGGGCGATAAGAGGTGACGAGGGCGCTGCGAATGGACATGGCGCAAGCGATTGCAGGGAAATCCTGCCTGCGCAAGGCCTGAGGCCCGCAAATCATCGCACGGCAGACTTTCCCCGAAAGTCTGTACCCAAATCCTCGATGAGGATTTGCCGGCGCGTGCTTCTAAATGCGGCCAAAAAACACCCTTCCCTTGCCCGCGATTCCGCCCTATAGGCACGGCTTCACCGGGTCGCACACCCTTGGAGGGCGGCCCTTTTGCATATGGAGAATACACATGGCTGGTAAGATTCCAGATCTGGAAGCGACAGCACGCGCGGGGACAGGCAAGGGGGCCGCCCGCACAGCACGTCGCAATGGCATGGTGCCGGGGATCGTTTATGGCGGCGGGAAAGACCCGATGCCGATCGAACTTGATTTCAACTACCTTCTGACACGCCTGCGCAAGGGCCGTTTCCTTGCGACGCTCTTCAACCTGAAGGTCGAGGGCGAAGAGGACGTCCGCGTGATCTGCCGCGGCGTTCAGCGTGACGTGGTCAAGGACCTGCCAACGCATGTCGATTTCATGCGCCTGCGTCAGACATCGAAGGTCAAACTGTTCGTCAGCGTGAACTTCCTCAACGAGGAGGAGGCACCCTTCAAGCCGCAGGGCGGCATGTTGACCGTGAACCGCAACGAAGTCGAACTGCTCGTGACCGCCAACAACATCCCTGAAAGCATCGACATCGACCTGTCGAACGCCGAAATGGGTGACGTGATCACGTCGAGCGACGTGACATGGCCTGATGGGGTAACCCCGGTCATCGACCGTGAATTCACCATCGCCGCCGTCACCGCACCGCGTGCTGTCGTCGCCGAGGACGAGGAAGAAGACGAGGTCGCACCGGACGAGGTCCCGACCACGGACGAGGATGCCGCAGAGGGCGAAGAGGAGTAATTCCGTTCCCCTTTAAGAAAAAGAGAAGGGCACCCGACGGGTGCCCTTTTTCGTGGGTGCGCACCTCTGGCACAGCCCCGCACCATCCCCTAGAGTGCCGCCATGAAACTTATCGTTGGCCTTGGCAATCCCGGCGCGAAATACGCGCAGAACCGTCACAACATCGGCTTCATGGCCGTTGACAGGATCGCGGCGGATCACGGGTTCTCGCCCTGGCGGTCGAAATTCCAGGGACAGACCTGCGACGGACGTTTCGGGTCTGAAAAAGTGATCCTGCTCAAGCCTGAAACCTTCATGAACCTGAGTGGACAGTCGGTGCAGGCGGCCATGCAGTTTCACAAGCTGGACCCCGCGGATGTGATCGTTTTCCATGACGAACTGGACCTGGCCCCCGGCAAGGTGCGGGTCAAGACCGGCGGCGGACACGCGGGGCACAATGGCCTGCGGTCGATCCACGGGTATCTGGGTCCGGACTATGACCGTGTGCGCATGGGCATCGGCCACCCCGGCCACAAGGACGCCGTGCCCGGCTACGTTCTGCGCGACTTCGCCAAGGCTGATCATGCGTGGCTGGACGACGTTCTGCGCGGCATTAGCGACGGGATCGGCGATCTGGTAGCGGGCGACAGCGGGCGGTTTCTCAACGCCATCGCATTGCGCGTCGCCCCGGCGCAACCATCGACCGGTAAGGCAAAGCCAGCACCGGACAAAACCGCCGCACCCGCGCCGACACCGGAAGACACCCGCAGCCCGATGCAAAAGCTAATGGACCGGTTCAAGTGATTCCTTCGAAACTGTCCGACGCCTTCGCGTTTCAATCGCGCGCCTGTGCCGACCTCGGCTCACCGTTCATGGCGCAGCTTTGCGATCTTCTGGCCGCGCGCCCTCTGCCCGAAACCCCGTTGCGCCAGCGGCTCTATGATTGGCCCGGCGACATATCACCGCGCGCCGAGTCCGTGCCGCTGCGGCTGTGTGGCGCGTTCCACGCGCTGGTGCTCCGCGGCGATGCGCCCAACCTGCAGGCCATCTACCCGCCCAAAATGGTGCCGGACGATACTCTGTGGGACGCCATTTGCAGTGCGTTCTCCACCCACGCCGATTTCATCGACCGTTGGATCGACAGTCCGCCCCAGACGAACGAGGTGCGCCGCGCGGCGGTGCTGATCGCCGTCGGCCACTGGCTGACCCGGCGATACGACCTGCCGATGCAGATCAGCGAGTTGGGGGCGAGCGGAGGCTTGAACCTGATGTGGGACCGCTTCGCCATGCAGATCGGCGATCACAAATTTGGGCCGGATAAAAGCGCGCTGGTGCTGTCGCCCAACTGGACCGGCGAACTACCACCGGATGCGACACCCAGCATCACCCATCGCCGTGGCGTGGACCTCAACCCGTTGAACCCGCGTGACCCGCACGATGCCCTGCGCCTGCGCGCCTATCTCTGGCCGGATCAACCCGAGCGGCTGGCGCGAACGGAAGCCGCGATTTCCATCAACGACGCGACCGTGAAGCAGGCAGACGCCATCGACTGGCTGCGTGACAATCTCGACCAGCCGGACGGCACGCTTCACCTGATCTACCACACCATCGCGTGGCAATATTTCCCGAAACCGACTCAAGCCGAAGGCGAAGCCCTCATCGCGGCGGCGGGTGCCCGCGCGACCCCCAACCGCCCGCTGGCGTGGTTCGGCATGGAGCCGGACGGCAATGCCCTCGGCGCGGCGCTCACCCTGCGGCTCTGGCCCGGCGACCTGACCATTCCGATGGGACGGGTCGACTTTCACGGACGCTGGGTCAACTGGATCGCACCCGATCCGACCCTTACATCCTGATCCGCGCTGCGGCAGGATAGGGGACGTCTTTGCGAGGATAGATCATGCGGACTGCGCTGAAATGGGGATTGCGGATCGTGCTGGCACTGCTGCTGGCGGCGCTTGTCGTCGGCATCTGGAAACGCGAGGAGATCGCACGCCTGCTGGCGGTCAACAGCCTCTTCTCCGAGGAAAAGATCGTGGAAAACTTCTCGCATATGGACAGTGCTTTTCTGACGATCCCTGTGCCGCGCGGCACCGGCCCGGTCTCGGACCTGCCGTCGGGCCCGCCCGCTACCTTGCCCGCCGAAGTCGATGACTGGGTGGCAGAACGAAATGTGACCTCGCTGGTCGTTCTGCACCGAGGCAGAATCGTGTTCGAGAACTACTATTTGGGCACGGCATCCGACGACCGCCGCATCAGCTGGTCGGTCGCGAAGAGCTTTCTATCGGCCTTGACCGGCGTTTTGCTCGCCGAAGGCGCCATCGACAGTCTCGACGATCCCGTCACCAAATACGCGCCACAGCTGACTGGCGGTGCCTACGACGGGGCCAGCATCCGCGACGTATTGCAGATGTCTTCCGGCGTGACTTTCGACGAGGATTATCTCGACTACGACAGCGATATCAACCGCATGGGTCGGGTGCTGGCGCTGGGCGGCTCGATGGACGATTTCGCCGCCGACCTGACTGCAACCTTCACCGAACCCGGCACCGACTGGCAGTATGTCTCTATCGACACCCATGTCATCGGCATGGTGATCCGCGGCGCGACCGGACGCAGTATTCCCGATCTCTTGTCCGAAAAGATCATACAACCGCTGGGGCTGGAGGCGGAACCCTACTACTTGACCGACGGCTTTGATGTCGCGTTCGTGCTGGGCGGGCTGAACCTGACAACACGCGACTACGCCCGTTTCGGCCAGATGATCGCGCAGGGCGGCACCTGGAACGGGCAGCAGATCGTGCCGGGCGGATGGGTCGATGTGTCGACCCGGGCTTCGGCCAACACAGGACCGGACGAACATGGCTATGGTTTCCAGTGGTGGATCCCGCCTGATTCCGCCCCCGGCCAGGTCATGGCGCGGGGCATCTATGGGCAGTATATCTGGATCGACCGCCGCCGGAATATCGTCATCGCCACAACCGCCGCCGACCGGGCGTTCCGCGAACCGGGCGTGTCGCGGCAGAACGAGGACATCTTCCGCCTGATCGCGGACAGTCTGGAGTGACCATGGAAAAGGACGACCCCATCAACGTGCTGGGCGACCCGCTCACAACCTGTTCGACGGACCCCCTGACCGGATATTTCCGCGACGGGGCCTGCAACACCTGCGCCGCCGATACCGGCAGCCATACGGTCTGCGCCGTCATGACGGCGGAGTTTCTGGCCTATTCGAAATACGTCGGCAACGACCTCAGCACACCGCGCCCCGAATTCGGTTTCGCGGGGCTGAAACCGGGTGACAGCTGGTGTCTCTGCGCGTCGCGCTTTCTGCAAGCCCATGACGAGGGCTGCGCGCCGCAGGTCAACCTTGCCGCGACCCACAGACGCGCACTGGAGATCGTGCCGCTGGACATATTGCGCGCGCAGGCACTGGACGACAGCTAGGCGAAATCGCCCATCTCGAAGCCGAGGTGCTTGGCCACAGTAAAGATATCCTTGTCGCCGCGCCCGCACATATTCATCACCAGCAGATGATCGGCGGGGAGATCGGGCGCGATCTTCATCACATGGGCAAGCGCGTGTGACGGCTCCAGCGCGGGGATGATCCCCTCTTGCGCACAGCACAGCTGGAACGCCTCCAGCGCCTCCTTGTCGGTGATCGACACATATTGCGCGCGCCCGATCTCGTGTAGCCAGGCGTGTTCCGGCCCGATGCCGGGGTAATCGAGGCCCGCTGAAATCGAGAAACCTTCGAGGATCTGCCCGTCGTCGTCCTGCAGCAGATAGGTGCGGTTGCCGTGCAACACGCCGGGGCGACCACCGGTGAGCGAGGCGCAATGTTCCATCTTGGCGTTCACACCTTTGCCACCGGCCTCCACGCCGATGATGTTGACGCTCTTGTCGTCGAGGAAGGGAAAGAACAGCCCCATCGCGTTGGACCCGCCGCCGATCGCGGCGATGACGGTATCGGGCAGTCGCCCCTCGGCAGTCTGCATCTGTTCTTTGGTCTCTTTGCCGATGATCGCCTGGAAATCGCGGACCATCGCCGGATAGGGGTGCGGCCCAGCGACGGTGCCGATGCAATAGAACGTGTCGCGCACGTTGGTCACCCAATCGCGCAAGGCGTCGTTCATCGCGTCCTTCAACGTCCCGCGTCCGGATTTCACCGGCACCACTTCCGCGCCCAGCAGGCGCATGCGGAAAACATTGGGGGCCTGGCGTTCGACATCATGCGCGCCCATGTAGACGACGCATTTCAGACCGAACTTCGCGCAGACGGTGGCGGTGGCGACCCCGTGCTGCCCAGCGCCGGTTTCGGCGATGATGCGGGTCTTGCCCATGCGGCGGGCGAGGATGATCTGCCCAAGCACGTTGTTGATCTTGTGTGCGCCGGTGTGGTTCAGCTCGTCGCGCTTGAGGTATATCTTCGCGCCGCCCAAGTGCTGCGTCAGACGTTCGGCGTAGTAGAGCGGGCTTGGGCGGCCCACGTAATGCGTCCACAGGTCATGCATCTCGGCCCAGAAGCTGTCGTCTGTCTTCGCGTGTTCGTACTGCGCTTCCAACTCGAGGATCAGCGGCATCAGCGTTTCCGACACGAAGCGCCCGCCGAAATCGCCGAACCGGCCGTTTTCGTCCGGTCCGGTCATGAAGGAATTGAAGAGATCGTTTGCCATGGCCATGCCCCCTGCGCGTTGCCGGTCAGGATTAGCGTGAACACGCGAGAGGGTAAAGTACACAGCGTGCCGCCAAGACTTTTCCAAAAGTCTTGGCAAATTTCTTCGAAGAAATTTGTCGCTCAGTCGATCAGTCGCAACGCATCGCGATTACAGATCACAATGTACTGTCCGGCGTTCTCGATCGCGCGATACCCGCGTCGTCGGATTTCATTTTCAAACGTGCGGCGACCCACCAGCCGCTCGACATCGCGGACTTGCCGCCGGACGATACCGCCGTCACAGGCTGCCTTTGATGAGAACATCTGGCGCAGCCACCGGTCGGGCGTTACATGAATTGGCATTCGCGTCATGTGCATTGGTTACGGGATCACAGTAAACGCGTGGTTAACCACGCGCCGCCGCGCAAAAAGCGGCAATCAGCCCAGCATCCTTAACGCCCGGCGCACTCTCCACGCCGGAGGCCACATCGACCTGCCGCGCACCCGTCTGACGGATCGCTTCCGCGACATTCGCGGGCGTCAGCCCTCCCGCCAGCATCCAGGGGATCGGCCAGCGGCGTCCCTGCAGCAGTGCCCAGTCGAAGGCCAGACCGTTGCCGCCGGGCAGTACCGCATCCTTGGGGGCCTTGGCGTCGATGAGAATCTGGTCGGCGACCGGCAGATGCGCGTCGATCTCCGCCAGATCGGCCCGTTCCGAAACGCCCACGACCTTCATCACCGGCAGACCGTAACGCGCCTTGACCTGCGCGACACGCTCCGGACTTTCCTTACCATGCAACTGGATCATGTCCGGCGCAGCATCCGCCACGATAGTATCCAGCATGGCATTTTCCAGGTTTACTACGAGCGCAACCCGGGCGACGCCGACCGGGACGTCCGCACCCAATGCACTGGCCTCCGCGGGCGTGACGCTCCGCGGCGATTTTGCAAAGAAGTTGAACCCGAGATAACGCGCGCCGCTGTCCACGCTTGCGCGCACGTCCTGCGCCGTACGCAGTCCGCAGATCTTGACCGCGATGTCAGATGTCACCGAGGGCTGTCCAGCATCGCCAGCACGTCGTCATCGTGGCTCTTGTTGGCGGTCTTCAACCGCGCGACTTCGGTCTTCAGTTGATCGACCTCGCGCGCACGCGCACGGGCTTCGGCGCGGACACGATGCTCGCGCACCCATTCCCACAGGAATCCGATCAGCAGGCCCGCGCCCACCGCCAGAAAGATCACCACGAAGAGCGGCAGGCTGATGACCGGCGAAATCCCCAGCAGATCGGCAAGTGCGGACGGCATCGCCTGCAGCGTCACGATACCGCGGTTCGCCAGGCCGACCAGAACCAGACAAAGGCCGACGATGGCCCAGAAAATGTAGCGAATGGTATTCATCTGTCCTCTTAGCCGCCGTTCAGGCGGTCTCGCAGCAGCTTGCCGGTCTTGAAGAACGGCACGTGTTTCTCTTCGACGTTAACGGATTCACCAGTACGCGGGTTCCGTCCGATGCGCGAGTCGCGTTTCTTGACCGAGAACGCGCCGAAGCCGCGAAGTTCGACGCGGTCGCCCTTGGCCATCGCGCCGATGATTTCCTCGAAGATGGTATTCACGATTTTCTCGACGTCCCGCTGATAGAGATGCGGATTGGCGTCCGCGATTTTCTGGATCAGTTCCGACCGTATCATGATGGTGCCCCCCAAAGGCAGTCTTGGTATTCAGCGGGTCTTCGCGCGCCCGGCATTCCGCAACCTTAGCGACAAAAATCTGTTCACGAAATAGAAGCTATTGGGAAAACCCGGAAAAAGCGGCCACATTCCGCCCCCGCCCTGTCCCGCAATGCACCGGAAATCCGATCAGCGGAGCGATGCCGGAAAGTCGCAGGGTCGTCTTCGCCGGAAATATTCACCGATTCGCAGGCGCTGGCCGGACGCGCGCGGGCAATCAGACCGCGTGGGGTCGCAGGGCGTCCACCTCGGGCCGGTATGGTGTCGCGGTGGGTGGCAATTCAGGCACGATCACCGCCTTTTCGTCGCGCAACTGTCGGATCAGCACAGGCAGAAGGCGACGGAAGGTCACGATCATCGACGGGTCCGGCGTCGGCGTGTCGTGCCGGATCAGCGCGTGCAGCGCGGGCAAGTGGTAGTAGGGCACCATCGTGAACATATGGTGTTCCAGATGATAGTTCATGTTCAGATAGATAAACCGGCTGACCGGGTTCATCATCACCGTGCGGGTATTCAGCCGGTGGTCGGTCACATTTTCAGCCAGCCCCAGATGCTGGATGAGACCCGTCAGCACATGATGCCACGCACCATAAAGCCGCGGTAGCCCCACCAGCATCACCGGCAGCCACGACCCCAGCCAAAGTGCCAGCCCGACGACGGCAAGATGGATCGCCAAGGTGATCCGCGCGGCGCTGATGATCTTCGGGTGATCAGCAGCGCGCACATATGTCGCCTCATCCGGCAGAACACGCCCTGATGCGTGGATGATCATCCGTCGGATCAGATGGAAGGTATCGACCAGCCCTGCGAGGTTCAGCACGACACGCAGAAGGTCGGGCGGGCGCATCGCCACGATCTCCGGGTCGCGGCCCACGATGATCGTGTCGGTATGGTGGCGCACATGGCTCGCCCGCCAGGCATAAGGATTCCGCATCAGCATGAAGGACGCGATATGATAGACGACCGTGTTCTTCCACGGTGTCCTGAACGCGGTCTGGTGTCCGCATTCGTGCCAGCGCGCATCGGACGCGGAACCATAAAGCACCCCGTAGATCAGCCAGAACGGGGCCGACCACCACGACGGCCAGAGCCAGACGGCGATGGCCGCGGACACGATCATCCCGCCCAGCCAAAGCGCGGTGTCACGTGTGGCGATGGCGTCTGATTTCACCATAAGCGCGCGTATCGCCGCCGGGTCGACCCGCGTACGATACCACTTGGGTGCCGCCGGAACATCCGTCCGTGGCCCCGCCGGGCCAGTCAACGCATAGTTTTGTGTCATGGCGGCAACCCTAGGCAGGGTGCACAGCACCGTCCATTGAATTGTCCATATCGCGAGCGACTACCCTTACCGGTGCTTTTTCAGCGTCCGTCCAGCAAACCCACCGTGTTGCCCTCTGGATCGGTGAACTCGGCATAGCGCAGGCTCTCAAATCCGTCGATCCTCACAGGCTCCGGCACCGCGATCCCCACCTTGTCCAGCCGTGTGATTTCCGGTGCCAGTTCCGGCACGCGCAGGGTAACGGTGGTTTTGCCCTGCGCCTTGTCATTGTCGAGAACCTGAAACAGCACATCCTCCGTCAGGCTCCACTCGCGGCAGGAGGGCATTGGCTCCCGGTCCCACCGGCGTCCGATCAGACGGCTCCACCATTCCGACTGAGGCTCGAAATCCGCTGCATTGATACTCACAAAAATATCGTTGATCTCCATCGGTCTGCCCTTTCGGTTCATACAGTCGACACCAACAGAATGCAGACATCGGACAGGCGGTTCCGGATTGCCTACCACGGTCGGCACGCTGGACGAAAAAAGCCCCGCCATGCGGCGGGGCTTTTCCATCCGTACCACACGGCGGCGGGCTACTTGTCGTCGCCCTTCAGCGCCGCACCCAGGATGTCGCCCAGCGACGCACCGGAGTCGGAGGAGCCGAACTGTTCCACGGCTTCCTTTTCCTCGGCGATCTCGCGTGCCTTGATCGACAGACCCAGCTTGCGGGTCTTGCTGTCCACGTTGGTCACACGCACGTCGACCTTGTCGCCCACGCCGAAACGCTCGGGGCGCTGCTCGGCACGGTCGCGCGACAAGTCGGAGCGCCGGATGAAGGATTTCATGCCTTCATACTCGACCTCGATACCGCCGTCCTCGATCTTCGTCACCTCGACTGTGATGATCGAACCGCGCTTCACGCCGCCGATGGCTTCGGCAAAGGGATCGCCGTCCAGCGCCTTGATGGAGAGCGAGATGCGCTCCTTCTCGACGTCGACTTCCGCAACCTTGGCCTTCACCACGTCACCCTTACGGAAATCGCCGATGACATCTTCGCCACGGCCTTCCCATGTCAGGTCGGACAGGTGAACCATGCCGTCGATGTCGCCTTCGAGACCCACGAACAGACCGAATTCGGTGATGTTTTTGACCTCGCCCTCGACCTCTGTGCCCTCGGGGTGCGTCTCGGCAAAGACTTCCCATGGGTTGCGCTGCGTCTGCTTGAGGCCAAGCGACACGCGGCGTTTCACGGGATCGATTTCCAGCACCATCACCTCGACTTCCTGAGAGGTCGACACGATCTTGCCGGGGTGCACGTTCTTCTTGGTCCAGGACATTTCGGAGACGTGAACCAGACCTTCGACACCGGGCTCCAGTTCGACGAACGCACCGTAGTCGGTGATGTTGGTCACGCGGCCGGTGTGTGTGGAATCAAGCGCATACTTGGCCTGCACGGAATCCCATGGATCGTCCTGCAACTGCTTCATGCCAAGGCTGATGCGGTGGGTTTCCTTGTTGATCTTGATGACCTGCACCTTGATCGTCTCGCCGATCGACAGGATCTCGGAGGGGTGGTTGACCCGGCGCCATGCCATATCGGTCACGTGCAGCAGGCCGTCGACACCGCCCAGATCAACAAAGGCACCGTATTCGGTGATGTTCTTGACCACGCCGTCCACTTCCTGACCTTCGACCAGGTTGCCAATGACTTCGGCGCGCTGTTCGGCACGGGATTCTTCGAGGATCGCACGACGCGACACGACGATGTTGCCACGGCGACGGTCCATCTTGAGAATCTGGAACGGCTGCTTGAGGTTCATCAGCGGGCCGGCATCGCGCACGGGGCGCACATCGACCTGAGAGCCGGGCAGGAACGCGACGGCACCACCCAGATCGACGGTGAAACCGCCCTTGACGCGGCCAAAGATCGCGCCTTCGACACGCTCTTCGTCGGCATAGGCCTTTTCGAGACGATCCCAGGCTTCCTCGCGGCGGGCCATTTCACGGGAAATGACGGCTTCGCCGCGGGCGTTCTCGACCTGACGCAGGAACACTTCGACAGTGTCGCCCACGTTGATCTCGGCCTCTTCACCGGGATTCGCGAATTCCTTGAGGTCGACGCGACCTTCCATCTTGTAGCCGACGTCGATGATGGCCTGGCCTGCCTCGACGGCGATGACCTTGCCTTTGACGACAGACCCTTCGGCGGGTGTGTCCATTTCGAAGCTCTCGTTCAAGAGCGCTTCGAATTCGTCCATAGATACGTTGTTAGCCATGTGGCGTTGGTTTCCTAATCGTTTGTTTATACGGGCCGTGCGGTTGTCTCCGCCGGTCTTTGGGTTTCGGGTTGGTCGCGTGCCGATCATGGGCGCGGTGCGAACATAAAACAACAGGGCCAGCCTGCGCTGAACCCTGCTCAAGTCTCACATCCGCGCCTGTCTCGACGCTTTGACGAGGGTGCCTATACGGCGTTTGAGGCAGCGGGGCAAGGGTGTGGAATCAGTCAACATCCACTCGAGCAACGCTATGCACAGCTCTAAGAACACCCTCATGGATCGGAATAAATCTGCGCGCAAGATACATTATTTTCGCCCAATCATAGAGGCTATCAAATCTCGCCACGTCCTCCTCCGAGAGGAAATAACGATTTTTGTCCAATGTAAGCATTTCGCTAGAACCACTCTTCAGGAACCTATGGAGGCGACTATTCATTTTATCAGCATTATGAAAGTCAGAGTTCCTCTGGGCTTCGCTCCATTCATCCGCCAACAGAGGAGTCAAACGGGCGCGTGACAAATACTTGTCGGAAATTAGTTCTGGTCCGGCCACTTCTTGAAAACCTAAAAATACGAGAAGGGGGGCGTCGAGAGGAACGTTTCGATAACACCTTAACGCAAGCTCAACCCTCAATAGAATACTCTTAATCTGTCTCATCGACAGCCTACTGATGGGAGCAAGCACTTTAGCCAAATCCGCAGCGGCATTGATTGAAAAAGACTCATCATCCCCGTAAGGAACTTCAAGTGGCAGCCCCAGTGCCAGAGATTTTGCTGCTTGTCCCATTGCCTTTCCAGAATTCGGTAAATTCAGGCGAATGTCGATAAACTTATCTAAATACCTTTCACCAGTGATCAGCTTTCCGAACCGCTTTGCCGCAAGTCCTTCGAGGTAATCATCATTGACCATTAAGCAGAATATATAACCGTCGCGATTAAAGATTAGCTTCATTGCTTCAAGTAGCGCGATTGCATAGTCAGGATGACAGCGATCCAGTTCGTCAATCAGAATAACTAAACGCCCGGAATCATTACCGCTGGTTAGCGCCCTACGCAAAGCATCAAGTTGTTCGGGCAACTCCTTTACTCGCGCTCTTTCGGCGGCTAGTTGTGAGGCGATAATTTGCCCAGCAAATTTCGACATACCATCTCCAAACTCGGCCACAACTTTCTCAAGAACCTCCGAGTCTTTTGTCACTCCCACTAGCTTCTCTTCAAAAGCCTCGATGATTTCATCAGCGCCAGTCCGTAGCACAGTCTTCGCGACCGTCCGCGCCACAATACCTGTGTATTTCAGCCCAGCATCCTTGGCCTTTTCTACCGCGCTTTTTTCGTCTGTTCCAAGTGCGGCAACCAAAGCGCCGATAAATGTCACTACCGGATCACCGGAATGATCAGATAACTGGGCGTCAATCTCGATTACAACTTCACCTTCAGCCCGAAGATGCTCTGACCAAGCCTGACTAAAGAAAGTCTTGCCACGACCGAAGCCAGCCTCGATCGAAATGACCTTCGAGTCGTCGATCGACTGAACTAATCTGGTAAATGTCTCACCAACCTCGGAGATACCCAGCAGATCGCCCGCCCAAGGATTCGCTCTGTTATCTGCCATCATTGCCTCTATCCCTCACGAAATAGCGTTAGAAAATTTGTGCGAAGAAAGCACTTATGCGGAGTATCAGAATCTTACCGCGCCAGTGCCGCGACGATCCCGGCATCGGGCCAGCATGTCGCTGCCTGCCCGGTCGCTTCCTGCCAGCGGCCGATGCTGCGGCGGGTCTTGAAACCGGCCAGCCCATCGGCACCGCCGACATCGTGGCCCCGCGCCTCCAACCCACTCTGCATCGCGGCGACGTCGGCGCGGCGCATCCGGTCGATGGCACCCCAGGTCGCGGCGAAATCACCCACACCGTACTGAATGCGGTCGCCCACATGACCCACGAACAACGCATAGAGGTCGCTGTTGTTGTAGTCTTTCATCACATAGAAATTCGGCGTCACGATGAACGCGGGGCCGTTGCGCCCCGCCGGCATCATCAGGGACCCGCTCTGCGGCAATTCATGCGCCGGAAACGGATTGCCCGAAACACGGGTCACGCCCATCGCGACCCAATCGGCAATCGCGCGCGCCTGATCCGGCCCCTCCAGCGCGCAGGACACGTTTGCGGGCACCCGCACCTCGAACCCCCAGTCGCGCCCCGGCACCCAGCCGTGTTGCGCCAGATAGTTGCCGATGCTGGCCAGTGTATCCGCTTCCGATCCCCAGATATCCGCGCGCCCGTCGCCGGACCCGTCGGCAGCGTAGCGCAGAAAACTCGACGGCATAAACTGCGGCTGGCCCATGGCCCCGGCCCAACTGCTTTTCATCGCACTCTCGGGCACGTCGCCCCGCGCGGCGATCTGCAACGCCGCCACCAGTTCATCCGTAAAATATGCGGCGCGCGTGGACATGAACCCCTTTGTCCCCAACACCTCGAACACGTCGTAGGGGATCGACGCGCGGCCATAGGCGCTCTCCCGCCCCCAGATCGCCAGCACGATCCGCCCCGGAACACCAGTCGCGCGTTCGACGGCGGCCAGCGTATTCGCGTATGTCCGCGCCATCTGCCGCCCGACCGACGCCGCACCGCCGACGGTGTTCGCCGCGAAATACCGCCCCGGCGCGCCGAATTCCGACTGCCGCTGGACGGGTTGTGCCGTGGTACCGGGCGGCACCAGATCGGGCAGGTCCCAGTTTAACGTCACGCCATCGAAAGCCGCGTCGAAAACCACACGCGGCACGCCCGCGCTGCTGGCGCGCGGCCAGACGGTGCTTTCCAACCAGCCGCGAAACTGCGCCTCGACCGCGCGCCGGTCCTGCGCGTGCAAAAGCGTCGCACAGCAGACCAGCGCGATGGCCGCCGCGACAAGCATCACTCTATAAGCCATCGAGCGTCTCCTGCACGGTGCGGAAACAGGTCCCGACCTGTTCGCCGTCGACAAGCGCATGATGCACCTCCAGCGTCATCGCCATGTCCCACTGGTCGCCCTGATCCACAAACTTCCCCCAGGACACGCGGGGAATACAATCCTCGGGGCCCGGCATCGCGTTGTTGATGCTGGTATAGTCGAGCCACGGCATGCAGGACACATAGGCCAGATCGTCACGCTCGCCCTGATTGGCATCGAGGCCACCCCCGCGTGCCACCTGCGCGATATGGTCCGCGCAATCCGCATCGAAGCGGGCGAAATCCGGCTGAAACGGCACATAGCCATAGCCGAAACTGCCGCCGTCCTGCGGCACGGTCATCGACAGAGTGACGACGTCGTGCAGCACCACCGCATCGCCGCGAAACCGCATCCGCAGTTCGGGCACGCTGTGCAGCCCGGTCCCGATGGCGTAGAGGCACCCGCGATAGGGCGACACCCCGCGCGGCTTGGCTATGGTCAGCAGATGCGTCACGTCGATCCGGCTGGTGACGGCATAATGTGGCCTGTCATAGGTGCGAAACAGCGCGAATTGCGCCGCACGCGGCCAGCTTGCTAGATCGACTTTGGTTTCCGCCATGGCCCGCTCCGTCGTTTGGCGCTAACGTCTCACCAACGCCGCATCTGCGCAAGGAGACACCGCCATGACACTGCCCGAGGCGATGGCAACCCACGGCCCCGCGTGGCTGCAATACTGGCTTTACGTGCTGTTGCTGGGCGGTTTCATCCTGCCGCTAACTCTGCTGATCTGGAAGCAAAGCCGCCTGACCGCAGTGCTCGCCATAGCTGCGGGTGTGCTCAGCGCGCTCGGCGTGGATTATCTCTACGCGCGGATGGGCTACAGCAAGTTTCTGGGGATGCCGCATATCATCCTGTGGACGCCGCTTGTCGTCTGGCTGATCCATCAAATCCGGCGGCCCGACATGCCGGGCGCGCCGCGGGTGATCATGATCGCGATCTGCACGATCATCGTGATCTCGCTCGCTTTCGACTATACCGATGTGCTGCGCTGGCTGCTGGGTGACCGCACCCCCATCGTGCTGCCCGAAAGCTGAGCGATGGGGCTATGCCGGCGATTGGCTCCGGCACTGGTGTGCGCTTTCGCCATCGCCACCCTCTCTCCCACCGTGCGCGACGGTATCACCGACGGCTATGCTGGCGACAGTTTCTGGACACTGGACCCGATCGGCCGCATCGGGGTCATCGCGATCAGCGCCACGGGACTGATCCTGTTCTTTCTGATTCTCGCCACGTCGATCCGGCGGACGGGGCCACATACACCGGCGACATCCCTGACCTGGACGCTCGCGGGCACCGGCATCTACGCGCTGCTTCTCGCCGTCTCGCCACAAATATTCTACACATTCTACCGGACGATCTTTGCGGACCTGCCCGTCCAATGGGTCATCTTTCCCGATCAGATACCGGGCCGGTTGCGCACCGCCATCGACCTGCGCGCTCCCGGCACACTGTCCGACGATCTTGCCGGTGTCGGCTTTTGGGCAATCATCCCGTTCACACTTTGGCACTGCCGTGCCACGCGCGGGCGCGGCTAGATATCCTCGCCCTGATCCAGCAGGCGCTCCAGCAACTCCGCCTGCAGGCCGCCGCTGTCGCCCGCGCCGAACTGCACCGCCCCGCTGGAATAAAGCGTGCCGTAGGTCTGCGCGACGGTCACCGTCTGCGCCAGACCCGAAATCAACTGATCGCGCTGCAATTCCGCCAGCGGATGAATGAACACCCCCCACAGCCGCCCGCGTGCGATAGCGTAACGCGCATCAAGCGCACTGTCGAAATTCGCCTGCATCATCCGCTCCAAATCTTCGGGCGTCAGATCGGCCGCCGAACGGATCGGCACCATCGCCCGCATCCGGTTGGCCTGCGGGTCGGCCACGATCAGGACCGGCACGTCGTCGATGGTCAGTTGAATGCCCGCCCCGGTCACCTGCGCATCGGCATCCAGCGCCGACGCGATCTGCGCCATGCGTTCCAGCGTCATGGGCGTGGCATCCTGTGCTGCGGCGGGCAACGCGGCACCGACGATCATCAGCGCGGTCATCATAAGGCGTATCTGGCGAAGCATCGGCACGGTCCTCTCGTCGCTGCCGGAGCCTAGCGCGGCTTACCCGTCACACACCACAAAACCCTGCGTGAGCGTTTGTGTCAGCGCCGGGCTGCGACGACGGCAACCGCCGCCGCAACGGCCTGATCGATCGTCATGTCCGAGGTGTCGATCTCATGTGCATCCTCGGCGGCCAGCATCGGCGCCGTCGCCCGTTCACTGTCGCGCTTATCGCGCGCGATCACATCGGCCAGCACCTGATCATAGCTGATCGCATTGCCCCGCCCGTTCAGTTCCGCATGACGCCGCCGCGCCCGGCATTCAGGCGAGGCCGTGACGAACAGTTTCACCTCG
Organism: Yoonia sp. KMU-150; assembly: GCF_056858355.1. Taxonomy (NCBI): domain Bacteria; kingdom Pseudomonadati; phylum Pseudomonadota; class Alphaproteobacteria; order Rhodobacterales; family Paracoccaceae; genus Yoonia; species Yoonia sp. KMU-150. The sequence goes on along the minus strand of NZ_JBXEQF010000002.1, from coordinate 249,213 downwards.
GCCTGCGGGCAGATCACCGTGCCGATGTCACGCCCGTCCATCACCGCGCCACCGTCGCGGCGGGCAAAGTCGCGCTGAAACGCCACAAGCGCGGTGCGCACCTCTGGATTGACCGCGACCTCGCTTGCCGCCTGGGCCACCGCATGTGTGCGCAGATCGGCGTTTTCGAGGTCGGCGGGGTCAAGCGCGCGCGCCGCGTCCACCGCATCGGCACCGGCCAGCACCTTTGCACCAACCGCCCGATACAGCAGCCCGGTATCCAGATGCGCAAAACCGAAATGCGCCGCCACAGCCTTGGATACGGTGCCTTTTCCGGCAGCAGCCGGACCGTCGATCGCCACGGTAAAACTCATCATATCCCTCGCATCGTCTGCGGACGCACCGGGCCACTCTCGGAACCACATCCCGGAGAACCCCAATGCGCCTCACCCTGTTTCACCCCGCCCATACATCCATCGGCAGCCGTGTGCCAAAGGAAAATCTGCCGCCCTTTGGGCTGCTCTGCATCGGCGGCCCGCTGATCGACGCGGGTTTCGACGTGGCATTGGTCAACGCCGACCTCGGCCCGCTGGATCATGACGACAGCCTCGCCGCCGTCGTCGCCACCCGGCCCGACGCGATCCTGATCGGTCATTCGGGGTCGACCTCCGCCCATCCCACGGTCGTGAACATTGCCGCGCGGTTCAAGGCCGCACTCCCCGATGTCATCATCATCTACGGCGGCGTCTGGCCCACGTATCACTGGCAGGACATCCTGCGCGACTGCCCCGCCATCGACGTCATCGTGCGCGGCGAGGGCGAGGCCACCGCCGTCGCCTTGATGGCCGCGCTGAGTGCAAAGTCCGACCTGGCCCAGGTCAACGGCATTGCATACCGCCGTGATGGGCGGCCCCACGCGACTGCCCCCGCTCCGATGATCACGGATCTCTCGGCCTGCCGCATCGGGTGGGAGCTGATCGATTTCGCGCGATACGGCTACTGGGGCGGGCACCGCGCGGTGATCATGCAGTTTTCGCGCGGCTGCCCGCACCTGTGCACCTACTGCGGCCAGCGCGGGTTCTGGACAAAATGGCGCCATCGCGACCCCGTGGCCTTAGCCGCAGAAATCGCCTGGCTCCATCGCACCCACGGCGTGACGCTGATCAACCTGGCAGACGAAAACCCCACCACGTCACCCAAGGCCTGGCGCGCGTTCCTCGACGCGATGATCGCCGAAGACGTGCCGGTGCAGATCGTCGGCTCCACCCGCGCCGACGACATCGTGCGCGACCGCGATATCCTGCATCTTTACAAAAAGGCCGGCTGCATCCGCTTCCTGATGGGTCTCGAAGGCACCGACGCCGCCACGCTCGACACCGTCCGCAAGGGCGGCACCCGCGCCAAGGACCGCGAGGCGATCCAACTGCTGCGCGAACACGGCATCATCGGGCTCTGCACCTTCGCCATAGGCTTTGCCGAAGAAACGGATCGCGACTACTGGCACCTCCTGCGCCACCTGCTGCGCTATGACCCGGACCAGATCATGTCGGTCTTCGCCACCCCGCACCGCTGGACGCCATTTTTCGACACCGTAAAGGACCGCCGTGTGATCGAACCCGATCAGCGCAAATGGGACTACAAGCATCAGGTGATGGAGGTCCCCGCAGTCCCCTCCTGGCGCGTATTCCTCTGGGTAAAGCTGATCGAGATCACATTGCAGGCCCGCCCCAAGGCGATCTGGCGCACGTTCCTGCACCCCGATCCGCGCATCCGCCACGCGATGCGCTGGTACGCCCGTATGGGCCGCCGCGTGGTGCTGCACGAACTGCGCGACTGGCTGTCGCACCGCCGCCGCCCGGGCAAAACCGTCGCGGAATTCCTCGGCGCGGACCGCCTGCCCGAACAGGCGCTGGCAAAGCGGGCGCGACCTGCTAGCGGTTCACCCGCACGATCTGCGCTCCCAGCCCTGCCATCAACGGCTCGAACACCGGAAACGACGTCGCGATCGGGCTGCCGTCATTGACCGACATCGGCTTTTGCGTGGCCATGCCCATGACCATAAACGTCATGGCGATCCGGTGGTCCAGCACGCTGTCGACCTCGGCCCCGCCCGGCACGTTTCCGGCACCCAGCCCGGTGACGGTCCACCAGTCGGGTCCCTCTTCGACCGCGACCCCGGCAGCGCGCAATCCCTTGACCATCGCGTCGATCCGGTCGCTTTCCTTCACGCGCAACTCCTTCACACCCTGCATATCCGTCACGCCGCTGGCAAAGGCCGCGACGACCGACAGCACCGGATATTCGTCGATCATGCTGGCCGCCCGCGCCGGTGGCACCGCGATCCCTTTCATATCCGGCGAATAACGCGCGCGCAGGTCGGCCACGGGCTCGCCGCCTTCCTCGCGCATGTTCTCGAAGGTCAGATCCGCGCCCATCTCCTGCAACGTGAGGAACAGCCCCGCCCGTGTCGGGTTCAGCCCGATATTGGGCACCAGCACGTCGGAACCGGGCACGATCAGCGCCGCACAGACGGGAAAGGCGGCAGAGGACGGGTCACGCGGCACGGTAATATCCTGCGGCTGCAGTTCCGGCTGCCCGGTGAGCGTGATCACCCGCCCCTCCTCCGTCTCCTCCACAGTCAGGTCCGCCCCGAACCCCTGCAACATCCGCTCGGTATGGTCGCGGGTCGCTTCCTTTTCGATCACGACGGTCTGCCCCGGAGCGTTCAGCCCGGCCAGCAGCACCGCCGATTTCACCTGTGCGGAGGGCACCGGCACGGTATAACGCACCGGCACCGGGTCGATAGCACCCACCAGCGTCATCGGCAACCGCCCGCCCGCGCGCCCCACCGCCTGTGTGCCGAACAGCGCCAGCGGATCGGTCACCCGCCCCATGGGCCGCCCGTTCAGCGACGCGTCACCGGTGAACGTGACCGTGATCGGCGAGGTCGCCATCGCTCCCATGATCAAGCGCACCCCGGTGCCGGAGTTGCCGCAGTCGATCACCTGATCGGGTTCGGCGAACCCGCCGACGCCCACGCCCTGCACCGACCAGTTGCCGTCGCCGTGATCCGTCACCGTCGCCCCGAAGGCGCGCATTGCTTTTGCCGTGTCCAGCACGTCCTCGCCTTCCAGCAATCCGGTGATCCGCGTCTCGCCCACGCACATCGCACCCAGGATCAGCGACCGGTGCGAAATCGACTTGTCGCCGGGCACATGCGCTTCACCCTTCAAGGGGCCACAGGGGCGTGACGTCATCGGGATTGCGGTGCCGTGGCCGGACATGGGGCTGTCTCCATCTGTTCGCCAACCCTCTAGCGCAGGGTCGGCGGACGGTCCACCACACTGTCTATCACCTTGCCAAAAATACTCCCGCCGGAGGCACAGAGTTTCGCAGAAACTCTGCCTTCAAATCCTCGCCAGAGGATTTGTCCCAAATTCTTCGCGAAGAATTTGCACGCCCCTCAGACACGTCGGAATGTCAGATAGTGCGGCGTGCGCCCCTCGCGCAGCGCCTTCTGCTCATACCGCGTCGACAGCCAGTCGTCCCAAGGGTCGCGCCAGTCGGCGGGCCGCTCGGCCAGCCAGTCGAACCCGGCACGCGGCACCTCTTCCAATGTCTGGCGCACGTAATCCTCGATATCCGTCGCGACCCGCAGTTCCGCGCCCGGTTTCATAACCCGAAACAACGGGTTCAGATGTTCGGGCGTGACAAAGCGCCGGCGGTGATGCCGCTTCTTGGGCCATGGGTCAGGGTAGTTCAGAAACACCTTTGACAGGCACGCATCGGGCAGCACGTCGAACAGGTCGCGCACGTCGCCGGGATGCACGGCCAGGTTCGACACATCGGCCTTGCGGATCTTGCCCAGCAGCATCGCCACGCCGTTGATATAGGGCTCGCACCCGATCAGCCCGATCTGCGGGTTCAGCCCGGCCATATGCACCAGATGCTCGCCCCCGCCGAACCCGATCTCGAGCCAGACAGGCCGGTCGCCGAACAGGCTACTCAAATCAATCGGATCTCGGTCGGGGTTTTCCTCCCAGGTCACGGCACCGGGCGACAATGCGGCCAGATCCTCGTCCAGATAGGCTTCCTGGCTCTTGCGCATCCCCTTGCCCTTGAACCGGCCATAGAAGTTGCGCCAAGGCGCGCCGGACGGGTGGCGGTCGGAGGGGGTGTCTTTACTCATGGCGCGCGATGTAGCAAGGGCAGACCGCCTGCGCAATCTGCCCCCTCACCTCATCGTCTGTCCGTGATCAAACCGCGTTCTTCAACGCCGCGACCAGGTCCGTCTTCTCCCAAGAGAACCCACCGTCCGCCTCAGGCTCGCGCCCGAAGTGACCATAGGCCGCGGTGCGCGCATAGATCGGGCGATTCATGCCCAGATGCTCGCGAATGCCGCGCGGGGTCAGGTCCATCACCTGCGCGATGGCCTTTTCGACCGCCGCCGGGTCGACCTCACCGGTGCCGTGCAGATCGGCATAGATCGACAGCGGCTTGGCCACGCCGATGGCATATGACAGCTGGATCGTGCATTTCTCGGCCATGCCGGAGGCCACGACGTTCTTCGCCAGATAGCGCGCGGCGTAAGCGGCAGAGCGGTCCACCTTCGTCGGGTCCTTGCCGGAAAACGCGCCACCACCGTGCGGGGCGGCCCCGCCGTATGTATCCACGATGATCTTGCGGCCCGTCAGGCCCGCATCGCCGTCCGGCCCGCCGATCACGAAAATGCCGGTGGGGTTCACCCACCATTCGGTTTTCGCGGTGATCAACCCGTCGGGCAACACCTCGCGGATGTAGGGCTCGACAATCGCGCGGATATCGGCGCTGGTCTGGTGTTCGTGCTGGTGCTGGGTCGACAATACGATGGAGGTCACCTCCACCGGCTTGCCGTCGGCATAGCGCAGGGAAATCTGGCTTTTCGCGTCCGGGCGCAGCGTCGGCTCGGTGCCGTCCTTGCGGACCTCGGCCAGACGCCGCAGCACGGCGTGGCTGTACTGGATCGGTGCGGGCATCAGCGCGTCGGTCTCGGTCGTGGCATAACCGAACATGATACCCTGGTCGCCCGCCCCCTCGTCCTTGTCCTTGGCCGCATCGACGCCCTGCGCGATATGCGCGGACTGTTCGTGCAAAAGGTTCGTCACCTTGCAGGTGGCGTGGTGGAACTTGTCCTGCTCGTAACCGATGTCCTTGATGCAGTCGCGGGCGATGCCCTCGACCCGGCCCATATACTCGGCCAGTTTGTCCTTGGACGACAGGCCCACCTCGCCGCCGATGACGACGCGGTTGGTGGTGGCGAAGGTTTCGCAGGCGACACGTGCTTCGGGTTCCTCGGCCAGAAACGCATCGAGAATAGCGTCGGAAATCCGGTCGCATACCTTGTCGGGATGCCCCTCGGACACGGATTCCGAGGTGAATACATAGTCTTTTCTGCTCATGGGGTCGTGCTCCGATAAAGTTTGCCCGCCACGTCAGGAAGCCGTTGTGACGGGAATGATGATGGGTCGTTAGGTTGCGCTTTGCTGCTGGTCAACCCGTTTCGCGGCGTCCCCGCCACGCGAGTCCCCCGGCCAACAAAAGCATCACAGTCAGGACCGGGATATCCCCCGATTTTGTGTAAACTGTGGCGCGGGCCGGTTCGGGAAGAGGCAAATCAAGGAAACCGGCGGTATTGAGCGCGATCCGCCCCGTGATTCGACCCTTGGCGTCGATCATGGCGCTGACGCCTGTATTGGCGACCCGCACCATCGGCACGCCCTGCTCTATCGCGCGCAGCCGGGCCTGCGACAGGTGCTGGAACGGCCCGGCGTCCTTGCCGAACCACGCGTCGTTGGTGATCAGGATCATCGCGCGCGGGCGTTCATCGGTCCCGATTTCCTCGGCGAATATACCTTCGTAGCAGATCAGCGGGCGCACCGCCCCGATCCCCGTCACATCCATCAGCCGCGCAGTGGTCCCGGTGGAAAAACCGCCGCCCTGCGACGATGCGAATTGCGTGATCCCGGTCATACCCAGCAGCTCTCCGCCTGGAAAGTACTCGCCGAACGGCACCAGATGCTGCTTGTCGTAAAGCGTGTCGATCAGCCCGCCGCGACCAAGTTCCACGAAGCTGTTGTAATAGAGGCTTCCATCCCGACGATTGACGCCAAAGATCAGCGGCGCGCCCCGCGCCGCATCCGACATCTGTTCCAGATAGCTTTCGGAGTAGTTCAGCAATTCCGGGATCGCCGACTCGGGCCAGACCACCAGATCGGGCACGTCGCCCCCGCCCGTGTAGTCCAGCATCCGGTCGAAAAACACGCCGCTGTAGGCCGGGTCCCATTTCTGTTCCTGCGGGGCATTGGGCTGGATCAATCGCACGACCGGTGCCGCGGGATCTGCGGCAGGGGCAGGCCCCGGCGCCAGAACCGGCCAAAGCCCTGCGGCAATCAAGGCAATCGCCGCACCCTCGCGCCGCGATCCGCGTAGCAAAGCGGCGATGGCGAAGGCAGCAAGGCAAACCAGCCCGGTCAGCAGATGCGGCCCGCCGAAAGCTGCCAGTTGCGCATAGGGCGTGTCGATCAGCACATGGCCCAGCAAGCCCCAGGGGAACCCGGTCAGGATCAGCGATCGCGCCGCCTCGACCAGCGCCAGCAGCAGCGCGAAAAGCGACACGCTACCGGGCCGCAGCCGCCACGCGACCCCGGCGGCAAGGGCCCAGAACAGTGCCGCACCGCCCGCCATGAACAGCAGCGCAAAAGGTGCCATCCACCCGTCGCGCTCTGCATGCACCATGAAGGGTGCCACGATCCAGCGCAGGGTCAGTGCAAAATATCCCGCGCCCAGCGCCCAGCCAAGCCAGACAGCGCCCCGCACCCCGGTCATGGATTTGTAAAGCGCGAACACACCGCCCAGCGCCAGCACCGTCAGCAGCGGCTGGCCTGTGGGCGCATGCCCCAGCCCGGCCACCGCACCGGCCAGCAAAAGCAGGCCACCACGCAAGGCCCAGTGCAATCCGGCCAGCCGGTCGAACACGGGGTCAGCCGTCCTGTGCGTGCGGCATCCGCACCCGCAGCCTCTTGATCCGGCGGGCGTCGGCGTCGATCACCTCGAACTCCGGGCCGCCCGGATGCACGATCACCTGCCCCCGCGCAGGCACAGCGCCCGACAGCATGAACACCAGACCGCCCAGCGTATCGACCTCTTCCTCGTCGATTTCGTCATGCGAGGTCAGGTCCATCCCGATCTCGGCCTCGAAGGCCTCCAGCGGTGTTTTTGCGAGCGTCATATAGACGCCCGGGCTTTCCAGCACCCAGCCCTTTTCCTCGGCGATATCGTGTTCATCCTCGATCGCGCCGACGACCTGTTCGATCAAGTCCTCGATCGTGACCAACCCGTCGGTGCCACCGTATTCGTCGATCACCAGCGCCATATGGCTGCGCTCGGCCTGCATCTTCTGCAGCAGCACGCCCAGCGGCATCGACGGCGGCACGAACAGCAACGGGCGCAGCATCTCGGCCAGATCAAAGCCGTTGCCGTTTTCGGCAAAGCTGTAGCGCAGCGCGAAATCCTTCAGGTGAATGAAACCCAGCGGCGTATCCAGTGTCCCGTCAAAGACCGGCAGCCGCGTCAGCCCCTTTTCGCGAAACATCGCGATCGTATCTTCCTTGGTCGCCGTGACCGGCAGCGCCACGATATCGGCCTTTGGCACAGACACCTCTTCGACCCGCATCCGGCGCAGGTTCAACATCCCGGGCATCGGCCCCTGCATCGCAGGCGCGTTGGTCACCGGCGTCTCGATGTCGGCGGCAGGGGTCAGGGCTTCGAAAATACGCGACAGGAAACCGCGATTTTCGGGGGGTATGTCATCCTCTTGCGCGCTCTGCGCCGCACTAGAGGATCCGTCAGTCGTGTCGCCCATTCTCTCCTGCCTTTGTCGTGCCCCTGCGGGCGGTAGCCTAATATGGGTCAGGCAGACCCATTTTGCCAAGTATCTCCGTCTCCAGACTCTCCATCAGCGTGGCGTCTCCGTCACGCACATGGTCATAGCCCAGCAGATGCAGCACCCCGTGCACGATCAGATGCGTCACATGATCGGCCAGCGGCTTGCCCGCGTCCCGCGCCTCTCTTGCGCAGGTCTCGAAGGCAATCGCAATATCCCCCAGTTCCGGCTCGGCGGGATCCGGCGAAAGCGGGGCCTCGCCCTCTGTCACGGCACCGCGCTCCTCGGACGGCCAGCTCAGCACATTGGTGGGCTGTGATTTGCCCCTGAAATCCGCGTTCAGCGCGGCAATCCGCGCGTCGTCGCACGCCAGCACGGCGATCTCGAACACTGAAGGCTCCAGCCCCAACCGCTCCAGCGTGGCCACGGCGGCGGCTTCGGCCAGCGGCTCAAGCGGCAGCGCGTCCCAATCGCCGCTTTCGATGTTGAGGTCGATCAGCATGTGGCGCAGGCGTCGAACAGCGCCTGAAAGGTCAGGTCGAGGTCGGCATCTTCATCCGTGGACAACAGGACCGCGATGTCACCTGTCTTTTGCCGGAAACGCACGTCGGCCCCATACCCCAGATCGCCGCCGCTGTGGCCATAGACGCGGCCCAGATCGGGGTCGGTCTCGAACCCGATCCCCATGCCGTATCCCTCACCCATCGGATCCTCCAGCATCCGCCGCAGGCTGCCGGCGGACACCAGTGTGCGCTCACCCAGCAAAGCGCGGTAGAACGCGGCCACGCCCGCTGCGGTCGTGACGATGGCCCCATCGGCGAACCCGGGGTCGGTGTAGTACTGCCCGGTTTGCTTGTTCGTCAGGCTTTGCGCCAGATTCTCGGGGGCCGCCCGCGTGCCGATCACAAAGGCCGCATCGTCACCGATAACATCAAAGATATTATCCTGCAGATAACCACCGAACGATTGCCCCGTCACCGTTTCGATCAAAAGCTGAGCCAGCACGTAGTTGGTGTTGCTGTATTCAAAACCGGTTCCGGGCGCGAACGACCGCTTCTGCGCCGAAGCAGCGGCGACCACATCGTCAACCGTGACCCGACCCGCGATATCGAGATCGACGAAGTCGCCGTCCAGATAGTCCGGCAATCCGCTGGTCATCGTAAGCAGCATCGCTGGCGAGATATCGTCCAGCCCGCCGGTGGCGTCAAATTGTGGCAGGTCCAGATAGTCGGATAGCGGCGCGTCGACATCGACAAGACCCCGTTCGCTCAACTGCATCACGGCCACCGCCATATAGACCTTCCCCAGCGATGCCGTCAGGAACAGATCGTCCGCCTGCACAGCCCGTCCACCGGGCCGCAAACGGCCGGAGGTTTCAACTTGGGCGTCGCCCCCGGTTTCAACATAAAGCACATGCGCCGGGCCGTCCGGGTCCACTGTGAGAAGTGTCTGCGCGTAACCCGGTGATGCGGCAAAGACGACCAGCCACAGCGCCAGCCCGCGCCACAGGCTAAACATTCCCGTCCGCCTCATACGCCTCGATGATCGCGGCGACGAGCGGATGGCGCACCACATCCTTGGCGGTGAAATAGTTGAAGCTGATCTTCGGGATGGATTTCAGCAACCTCTCCGCATCCCACAGCCCGGAATTCACACCGCGCGGCAGGTCGATCTGCGTCCGGTCCCCGGTAATCACCATGCGCGACCCCTCGCCCAGCCGGGTCAGGAACATCTTCATCTGCATGGTCGTAGCGTTCTGCGCCTCGTCCAGCACGACAAAGGCGTTGGACAGCGTGCGCCCCCGCATAAATGCCAGCGGCGCTATCTCGATGATCTTTTCCTCCATCATCCGCGCCAGTTGCTTGCCCGGCACGAAATCGTTCAGCGCGTCGTAAAGCGGCTGCATATAGGGGTCGACCTTGTCCTTCATGTCGCCGGGCAGATAGCCCAGCTTCTCGCCCGCCTCGACAGCCGGGCGTGACAGGATGATCTTGTCCACCTTGCCGTTGATGAACATATTCACGCCCACGGCGACCGCCAGATAGGTCTTGCCCGTGCCCGCAGGCCCGATGCCGAAGGCCAGTTCCTTGTCGAACAGCGCCTGCACATAGGCCTTCTGCGCGTCGGTGCGCGGCTCAATCAGCTTCTTGCGCGTCTTGATCTCGACCGGCAGCGACAGATCGCCGCCCTTGAACAGCGCAGGCTGCTCCGGTGGCGCGGGGGTCATGCGCAACGCGCCGTCCACGTCGCCGCTTTCCACGGTCTTGCCCGCCTCAAGCCGGCTGTATAGCGATTGCAGCACCTCCACCGCCTCACGGCGCGGCGCCTCCTCGCCGATAACGGCAAGCTGGTTGCCCCGGCGCAGGATCTGCACCGAAAGCCGGTCTTCGATGGTGGCAAGGTTGCGGTCGAATTCACCGCAGAGGTCGATCAACAGATAGTTGTCGGGAAATTCGATCAGCGATTCCGCAATGTAGGACGCTGCAATCGTCGGTGCACCTGTGGCCAATCATGTCTCCTTTGCCCGCTCGGGGCGTTGATATCTTTATGGTGACGCCAACCCGCCCCGCGCGCAAGCAGTGGCAGGCGCATGTCACAGGATTAAGAACGCAAATGGCCGCGGTCTGCACCGCGGCCATCGCCATATAGTCTGTCCTGCCGGAATTTACAGCGGATCGGGAATGTCCGTACCTTCGCGGAACGGCCCCGTCGCCGTGTTCGGCGGCGCGATACCGGTGCAGACCGGACGGCCATCGGGCGTCAGACGCTCCGACAGGTATCCTTCGATCCCGTCGTCGATGATCCAGTGGTCGCAACCGTTCGGATCGACCCAGACACCGGCCACAAGCTGGCTCAGGTGCTTGGAGTCGCGGCCCGCGTCAAAGGACCGTTCGGCCCCTGTCCGCTCGCCGCCCTCGATCGCGGAGACGATGACTTCGGCACAGGCGGAAAGCGAGAGACCCGCGGTCAGCAGTGCAGTGACTTTAAGCATTTTCATCTGTTCTGCTCCTTACCGTAGGCAAATGATTTCGACGCGGCGGTTCTGACGATACGCCTCGTGCGAGTTGCCGGCGACCGCCGGACGACGCTCGCCGAAACCGCGGCTTTCGATCACACGCTGGCCGGCGGCCTGTGCGATGCTCGCGACCATATCGGCCCGGCGCTGCGACAGGCGCATGTTGTATTCATCCGATGCGCGGGCGTCGGTATGACCGTAGATCAGGAAGCCGGTCGCGTTGGCGTTCTGGAAGAACTGCATCAGCGACGCCTTGGCGGCATCGGACACCCACGGCTCGTCCGTCGCGAAAAGCGTGTCCGAAGGGATCACGCCACACACTTCCTGACGGCGGCATACCGGGCTGCCGTCGCGGTTGCGGTGCGGCGACATGAACCCCTCGAACCCGTCGTCGAACACCCAGTGCTCGCACCCGTCCGGGTCGATCCAGATTGTCGGCGTATATTCCTCGCCCACGATGGTCTGCTGCGCCTGCACCGGTGCCGTCATCATCATCGTCAGCGCAACCGCCGCCGATGCCATCACGGATACCGTTTGCGAGACTGTCTTTGTCATCAAATTCGCCACGATTATTCCCTCGCTTGTTCGCGCACCCCCGGATGGCAGTGCCGCCCCTCGCTGTTCACACAGTATTGCCGTATTCTTAACAAGATTGAGCAACAATAAAAGAACAAATAGCCATATATTGTGTCTATTCGCGCAACAGTTAAGGTTAACCGCGCCGATTGGTCCTGTGGATAAATCAAACGGGTGGGCGTCAGGTGACGCAGCGTCAGGCCGCCTGCAACCTACCGGCGAGCGAATTGGGGCTGGATGCAATGATTCTGACCGGCTGCACCGTGCCCAGAACGCTCTCGGGCGCGTCGGCATAGACCGCGTGCAGATACTCCGACTTGCCGATTATCTGCCCGTCTTCGCGCCCCGCCTTTTCGAACAGAACCTTCACGTCGCGTCCGACCATCGCGTTCTGCGTCGCCCGCTGCTGCTCGCGCAGTAGGGCCTGCAACCGCTGCAACCGGTCGTTCATCACGTCCTCGGGCAGTTGCGGCTTTTCCGCCGCCGGGGTGCCGGGCCGGGTGGAATACTTGAACGAATAGGCCTGCCCGTAGTGGACCTCCGCGATCAGATCGAGCGTCGCCTGGAAATCCGCATCCGTCTCACCGGGGAAGCCCACGATAAAATCCCCCGACAGCAGCAGATCGGACCGTGCATCGCGGATCCGTTCAATGAGCCGGATGTAGCTTTCTGCGGTGTGCTTGCGGTTCATCGCCTTCAATATCCTGTCGGACCCTGATTGCACCGGCAAATGCAGATAGGGCATCAGTTTCCCGCAGGTGCCGTGTGCCTCGATCAAGGCGTCGTCCATGTCGTTGGGGTGGCTCGTTGTGAACCGGATGCGCGCCAGTCCGTCGATCTTGTCCAACGCCCAGATCAGCCCCGCCAACCCCTGCGAGTGGCCATGATAGGCGTTCACGTTCTGGCCCAGCAGCGTGATCTCGCGCACGCCGGCATCGACCAGTTCCTGCGCCTCGCGGATGATCCGGTCGGCGGGGCGCGACACTTCGGCCCCGCGCGTGTAGGGCACCACACAGAAAGCGCAGAACTTGTCGCAGCCTTCCTGCACGGTCAGAAACGCCGTCGGCCCGCGTTTCGCCTTGCCGCGCCCTCGCAGCGTATCGAACTTGTCGTCTTCGGGGAAATCGGTGTCCAGCGCCTTGGCCCCGGTCTGGATCGCGTCGTCCATCGCGGGCAACCGGTGATAGCTTTGCGGCCCCACCACCAGATCGACCAGCGGCTGGCGGCGCATGATCTCCTCACCCTCCGCCTGCGCGACACAGCCCGCAACGCCGATCTTCAGATCGGGCTTCTCCGCCTTCAAATCCTTGTAGCGCCCCAGCTCCGAATAGACCTTCTCCGCCGCCTTCTCGCGGATATGGCAGGTGTTCAGCAGGATCATATCCGCATCGTCGGGGCTTTGCGTCTCGACGTATCCCTTGCCGCCCAGCGCCTCGGCCATGCGCTCACTGTCGTAAACGTTCATCTGGCAGCCGTAGGTCTTGATAAACAGCTTCTTGGGCGTGGTCATGGCGGCACCGATCTGTCGGGGTGGAATGCGCGGCTTGTTAGCGCGGGCGCGGGCCGCTTGCAATGCAGGGCCGTTTCACGGACAAACGGGAAAACCGCCCAGCACCCGGTCCCATGTCCCACCCGACCCTCGCCACTTTCCTGCGTGACAGCAAAACCGTCCTCGCCAAGGGGCCGATCGCGCTTGTGCTGCTCGAAGACGGTGTCGAGGCGGAGTCGACCGTCACGCACCACCTTGATTGCGGCTTTCGCAGTGTGATCGCCGTGGGCGCGTCTGACATCGTACTGGACGCGCCTGAAGACGCCCGCGTGCACCGGGTCGATCACGACATGCTGTCCGAAAATGCGCTCTGCGATGTCGTCAACGCGGTCATCGCCGCCGCACCGGGCCAATGGCTCTACTACTGCTACAACGGCGAATACCTGTTCTACCCCTTCTGCGAACACCGCAGCGTCGGCGAGATGATCGCCTTCAGCATGGAGGAACGGCGCGCGTCGATCATCACCTTCGTGATCGACCTCTACGCCACCGACATCGACGCCGCACCCAACGCCGTTTCCCGTGACGACGCGCATCTGGACAAGACCGGCTACTACGCGCTGGCCCGCCACGACAAGGAGGCGGGCTATCTCGACCGGCAACTGGATTTCTTTGGCGGGCTGCGCTGGCGTTTCGAAGAACACGTCCCCTACGAGCGACGGCGGATCGACCGTGTCGGTCTGTTCCGCGCGAAACCGGGGCTGAGACTGCGGCCCGACCACACTTTCGACGATGCCGAATACAACACCTACGCCTGCCCGTGGCACAACAACGTGACGGCGGCGATCTGTTCGTTCCGCACCGCCAAGGCGCTGAAACGCAATCCCGGCTCCGCCGCCGCAATCGGCAGCTTCACCTGGCGCAACTCCGACCGCTTCACCTGGTCGTCACAGCAATTGCTCGACCTCGGCCTCATGGAAACCGGACAGTGGTTCTGAATAAAGCGCTGTGCAATTGCACTGCAAAGCTCCAGGCGAGTGCACTGAACGAAGGAACTGCAACACCAACGCTTGCCACGAGGGACAGCGCCGAACCGCGGGGTGGCGCCATGAGCGCCGCTCCGGGCAGGTGGTTCGGCGCTTACCGGCGTTGCCGCCGGACGGGACGCGATCTGTAAGCGTGGTTCGGATGTTCATGCCAACGTTCTAAGCGCAGCGCCTTACCCCGCGCGCTGCATCAGCCAGGTCGGCAGGCCCGCCGCGGCCTTCGGCGGCAACCGCCCCGGCACGCGCAGGGCCAGTGTTTCCGACATATCCACCCGGTGGTGCACCGACGACCACGGCCAGTCGGCCGCCTGTCCCACCAGCCCGGCCCGGATCGGTGCCGTCAGGATCAGATGGGTGTGCAATTCGTGATCGCGCGCATCCCGGATCATGTGGTCCGTCAGCCCCGGCTGCCAGAAATCGCCGCGACCGCCACCGGCATGACGCCGCACCACAGCCTTGATCACGTGCCAGCGCGCGGCGAACCCCGCATCCCCCGGTGGCAGCGTCCAGATCATCAGCACCCGGCGCGGCAGCACCGCCGCCGCGTCGATGTCGAACGGCCTACGGCGGCGACTGACCCGGATCGCCTGCCGCAGCAGATCGACATGGTCGGTCAGGTCTTGGGGCGCATCGTCATGCAAACGCACGTCGAAAAAGAAACTGTGGCGGTGGCGGAACGCCGGGAGCTGATAACTCATGCGCCGACTGTGCCGCGCAAAGGGTTAACAGCCTTTCAACGGATGACAGGAAAAACGGTCTATGGCTCGTTTTCCGAAACCGGCGCGGCCGCCGCAGGCGGTTTGCGGAGTGGCACGCTGCGGGCCATCGCCAGATCGGCTTTGCCCTTGACCAGCCAGGACAGCCCGAAGGCCCAGATCCCGATCGCCTCGAACCAGAAGATCAGGTTGTAATCCAGCACGAACTCCCGCCCCGCGCCACCGATGAACCGCTTGAACGTCACCGCGATGGCCGTCGCGACCAGCGCGAACACGATCGTCCAGCCGCAGGCGATGTAGATACGCCGCCGTGCGGGCCGGGCCGTGCGCGCGAATTTGTAGAAACAGAATATCGCGAGGCAGGAAAAGAACACCAGTGCACACAAATAATGCATCACCGGCGTGAAATGCACACCCAGATTGCGCTGCGTCATCGACGCGATCACCTCGCCCCCGCCCTCGTTGGGAAAGAATGCGACGCCGAAGGCCGACAGCCCGGCGCAGGTCGCCAGCCAGTCGTCGTTGATCCACTCGCCGCGCCGGCGCGGATAGCCGCGATAGGAAATCAGGAACACACCGATGGCGCACAGCGTGCCGACGAAGATGTCGCGATAGGTGGTGTGATAGAAATCGCTGATCGTCGGTTCGATCCGTCCGGTATCGCTGTCGATCCGCGGCGCATCCAGGATCCCGCCCAGGATCAGCACCAGCGGCAGCATCATCCCCAGCACGCCCAGTGCCGTGCGCACCCGGGTATAGGACAGGACAAGGTCGTCGCGATGCGCGTCATGTGGCATTTGGAAGATCCGGACCGTGCGAAATCGCGGCAACTGTGCCGCGAAACCGCGCATCGCTCAAGGTGCGGATTGCCTTACCCTTACTGTCGGGCGCGGCTCAGGTCCGGCGCAGCCGGATCACCACGTCGACCGACGCGATCTCGGCCCCTTCGGGCACACCCGGCAGCCGCGCGATCTCAAGCTCGTCGGCAGGCGCATCGCTCAGCGTCGCGGTCTCTTCCCAGAAGAAATGTGGATGGTCGGTGATGTTGGTATCGAAATAGCTTTTCGATCCATCCACCGTGATCTCGCGCATCAGCCCCGCATCGCAGAACGCGCGCAGGGTGTTGTAAACCGTCGCCAACGACACCTTCTCGCCACCGCGCGAGGCCGCGTCGAACAGGCTTTCCGCCGTAACGTGACGGTCGCGCCCGTCGCCCACCAGCAACCCGGCCAGCGTGACCCGCTGCCGCGTCGGACGCAGATCGGCCGTGGCCAGCCATGCTGTCCCCCGTTCCGCCCGCGCATCCTGTTGCTGTGGTGGCATCCTGTCTCCGCCGTCCGTCATCCCTCTCATATAGAGGCGCTGACCGCAGGATTTCAATTGCCAATGGGGTTTTCATCGCACACGTCACCGAAATGCCCTGCATCGGGCGATCACAGGCGCACCCTTGCCGCGCGGGACCACGCAATGCTAGACCGCGCCAACCCGAACACCAAGGCAGGAGAGCCGACACCATGGCCGATTACCCCACCAGCTTCGACAAGGACGACCTGCTGAAATGCGCCCGTGGCGATCTGTTCGGCCCCGGCAACGCGCAACTTCCGGCCCCGCCGATGCTGATGATGGACCGGATCACCGATGTCTCCGCCGATGGCGGCGCGCATGGCAAGGGCCATATCATCGCCGAATTCGACATCACCCCGGACCTGTGGTTTTTCGAATGCCACTTCCCCGGCAACCCGATCATGCCCGGCTGTCTTGGCCTCGACGGGCTGTGGCAGCTGACCGGCTTCAACCTCGGCTGGCGCGGCTGGCAGGGGCGCGGCTATGCCCTTGGCGTGGGCGAGGTAAAGCTGACCGGCATGGTGCGCCCCGACCGCAAGATGCTGACCTACAAGATCGACTTCACCAAGGCGATCCAGACCCGCCGCCTGACGATGGGCGTCGCCGACGGCATCGTAGAGGCCGACGGAGAGGTCATCTATCAGGTCAAGGACATGAAGGTCGCCCTCAGCGAAAGCTGAAACGAGCACGCGGCGACCGGATGACCGGCCGCCGCACCTCCGTTTATCCTCAATCGGCGGCGGTCGCCTCGATCTCGAACATCAGACCGGGGATCGCCAACCGCGTCACCCCCAGCAACGTCATCGGCGGGGCCGCCTGCAACGGCCCGAACCGCATTCCCAGCAAATCGAAGTTCTGCAGGGCCGCGTCCACATCCGTCGCATAGACGCCCAGCCGCGTGATATTGGCCAGCGTCATGTCCGCGCCCGCCAGCACGGCTTCCAGATTGTCGAGCGCCAGCGCGATTTGCGCGCGCATGTCGCCCGGGTGCTGCGGCGCGCCGTGCGCGTCCACCGCGGTCTGGCCCGCGCATGTCAGCAGGCGTGTCGCGCCGGTGGTGATTTCACCCTGATGGTAGCCAAGCTGCTGCGACCAGTTCCAGGGGTTGACGGGGGTGCGGTTCATGGAAGTCTCCGATGTGTGTTGGGTTTCGATATTTGCTTGCTACCGACACACTGCTGACAGCATGGTGTCAGCAGTGTTGTCATACATCGAAAAAATATTCACTTCGGAGACATCCCCATGCGCCGCGCCGACAGACTGATCAAGATCGCCCATTTCATGCGCAGCCGCCGCCGCGCGGTCACCGCCGAACAGATCGGCGCGGAGTTCGAGATATGCACGCGCACCGTTTACCGCGACATCCAGGCCCTGATGGATTCGGGCGCGCCGATTACCGGAGAGGCCGGTGTCGGCTATGTCATCGACAAGCAGTATTATCTGCCGCCCATCACCTTCGACGCCGACGAACTGGAGGCGCTGAGCCTCGGCATCAGCATGGTGCGCCAGTGGACCGACGCGGAATTCGCCGCAAAGGCCGCCGATGCGCTGGAAAAGATCGTGGCCGTGCTGCCCGGCAAACTGCAGGGCGAGATGCGCCAGATCACCACCCATGCCCCGCCCAGCAGCGTGACCGTGCCCTGGACCGTCAGCTTTTCACAGCTGCGCGAATGTATCCGCGCCCGCCGTCCGATCTACATCACCTATGCCGACGGGGCCGACCGGGCCAGCACCCGCACCGTGCGCCCGCTGGCGCTGTTCTTCTTCAGCCCGGTCTGGGTCATGGCGGGCTGGTGCGAATCCCGCGCCGATTTCCGCCATTTCCGGATCGACCGGATCAGGACAATGCAGCCGCTGGAGCCCGCGTTCCCCGACGAGCCCGACAAGAACCTGACCGCCTACCAGCGCCATCACGACGCCTGCGCCCTGCCGGTCTAGGCACACTTGCCCCGCCCTGCCCCCTCCCCTAAACAGGCGAGGACTTTGGAAAAGGAGCGCTCATGCGTCGCGTCGTCGTCACAGGCCTGGGGATCGTATCCCCCATCGGAAACAACGCGGACGAGGTTCTGGCCTCCTTGAAAGCCGGGAAATCCGGGATCGAGGCATCGCCGGAGATGGCCGAACACGGGTTCCGCAGCCAGATCGCCGGCACGCTGAAACTCGACGTGGCCGACCATGTGGACAAGCGCACGCTACGGTTCATGGGTCCCGGCGCCGCCTATTCCTACATCGCGATGCAACAGGCGATCGCCGACGCGGGATTGAACGAAGATCATATCGTCAACCCGATGACGGGTGTAATCGCAGGCTCCGGCGGGCCGTCGACCTCGGCCATGTTCGCCGCGCACAAGGTCGTGGAAACCACCGGGGCCACGAAACGCATCGGGCCGTTCGCGGTACCGAAAACCATGTCCTCCACCGTCAGCGCGAACCTTGCCACGGCGTTCAAGATCAAGGGCATGAACTTCTCCATCACCTCCGCCTGCTCCACCTCGCTGCACTGCATCGGCATGGCCGCTCAGCAGATCGCGCTCGGTGCGCAGGACACCATGTTCGCTGGCGGCGGCGAGGAACTGGACTGGACCCTGTCGTGCCTGTTCGACGCGATGGGCGCGATGTCGTCGAAATACAACGACACCCCCAGCAAAGCCTCCCGCGCGTTCGACGCGGGCCGCGACGGTTTCGTAATCGCGGGCGGCGGCGCGATGGTTGTTCTGGAAAGCCTTGACGGCGCGCAGGCCCGCGGGGCGAAAATCTACGCCGAGGTCACCGGATTTTCAGCCACCTCTGATGGCGCCGATATGGTCGCCCCCTCCGGCGAAGGCGGCGAACGCGCGATGCGCGGCGCGCTAAAAACGCTGCCCGACGGCCGCCAGGTCAGCTACATCAACGCGCACGGTACATCGACACCCGTGGGCGACGTAGGCGAGATCGAGGCGGTGCGCCGCGTCTTCGGCGAAGGTGCCACTCCGCCGGTCTCATCCACCAAATCCATGACCGGCCACTCCCAGGGGGCCACCGGCGCATCAGAGGCCGTCTATTGCCTGCTGATGCTGGAACACGATTTCATCGCACCCTCGATCAACGTCGAAACGCTCGACCCCGCGCTGAAGCCTGCCGAAATCGCGACCGAACTGGTAGAGAACGCCGAACTGGATACGGTGATGACCAACTCTTTCGGCTTTGGCGGAACCAACGGCTCCATGTTGCTGAGCAAACTCAAAGACTGACACCGACGCCATTGCCCGCAAGACGCACGTTCGTATGTCACATGACATACGAACGGTCGATTTCCGCTCGCAGCCCCCGCCACAGGTCTTGTCATCCCGCCGCCCGCGGATAGGTATGTAAAACCTTAATAAACAAGACGTGACGACCCAATGATCCGATCTCTCTACTTCAGCACCGCCAGCGCCGACACGACCGAGGACGATGTCAAAAGCATCGTCGCCCATGCGACGAAGGCCAATGCCGCGCGCGATATTACCGGTGCCCTCGGCTTCAACGGCCGCAACTTCTGCCAGTGTCTCGAAGGAGAGGACACCGCCGTCCGCGACCTTCTCGCCAAGATCGAAAAAGACCCCCGCCACAGCGGCTTCAAGATTCTCGACGAAAAGCCGATCACGCAACGGTATTTTGAGGGATGGGCGCTCGAAACCGTGGACGAGCTGAATTTCTCGCGCATCATCAACGCGATGAACGTCTGATCGACACACCGAAATCTTGACCTTCCCGCCCTTACCGTCCACTCATGGGTGATACATTCGCGGGAGGTCCAAGATGACAATTTCCATGCAGGGCAAGCGCGGGCTGATCATGGGCGTGGCCAACGAACGGTCCATCGCCTGGGGCATCGCCAGGGCGATGTCCGCTGCCGGGGCCGAACTGGCCTTCACCTATCAGGGCGAGGCGTTCGGCAAGCGGCTGGAACCGCTGGCGCAATCCGTCGGGTCCAACTTCATGGTCGATGTGGATGTGACCGATGCGGCCTCGATGGATGCCGCCTTCGCCGGGATCAGGGACAAGTGGGGCACGCTCGATTTCGTCGTGCACGCCATCGCCTATTCCGACAAGGAGGAACTGACCGGCCGTTTCATCAACACCAGTGCCGACAACTTCCGCAACTCGCTGACGATCTCATGCTACAGCTTCATCGACGTGGCCCGCCGCGCATCCGAGATGATGCCCGACGGCGGCACCTTGCTGACGCTGACCTATCAGGGCAGCAACCGGGTGACCCCGTTCTATAACGTCATGGGCGTCGCCAAGGCGGCACTGGAGAGTGCCACGCGCTATCTGGCCAACGATCTGGGCAAACAGGGCATTCGCGTCAACGCGATCAGCCCCGGCCCGATGAAAACGCTGGCCGGGGCGGCCATCGGCGGCGCGCGCAAGACCTACAAGCATACCGGCGAAAACGCGCCCCTGGGCAACGCGACGTTGGAGGCCGTGGGCGGCACCGCCGTCTATCTCGCCTCCGACGCGGGCAGCCATACCTCGGGCGAGGTGATCCGGGTGGACGGCGGCTTCCACGTGCTGGGGATGCCGCAGCCTGAGCATCTGTAGCACGGATTGCATCTTGATCGGGGTTCGCGTCAGCCGTATTTTTTAGGCTGTCAAAACGAAGGACTCACGCCCATGCCGCAAATGATTTTCGTCAACCTGCCGGTGAAAGACGTCGCGCGCAGCCGGAAATTCTATGAAGCCCTCGGCTTTACCGTGAACGAACAGTTCAGCGACGAACAGACGGCCTGCATCGTCGTGTCCGACACGATCTATCTGATGGTGCTGGAACATGAAAAGTTCGCGGGTTTTTCGCCCAAGCCGATTGCCGATACCGGCACGCAGACGGCGGCGTTGATCGCGCTGTCGCTCGAAGATCGCCAGACAGTCGACGCGATGGTCGCCGCCGCTGTCGCGCATGGCGGCACCGACAACGACAAGACGCAGGACTACGAAGGCTTCATGTATGGTCGCAGTTTCTGCGACCCGGATGGCCATGTGTTCGAACCGGTCTGGATGAACCCCGAGGCCGTCGACTGACCCGCCACGCGCCGCATCGCGCGTGACGGGCGTTTTGGCTCAGGCCGCCTTGATGCCGACCATTTCAACGTCGAATGTCAGGTCCTTGCCGGCCAGCGCGTGGTTGGCGTCGAGCGTCACTTCCGTCTCGGCCACTTCGGCAATCGTCACCGGCATCGCGCGCCCGTCGGGTGTCTGCATCTGCAACTGCGTGCCGACCTCCATCGGGATGTTGTCGGGGAACTGGTCGCGCGGCACGGCTTGGCGCGCCTCGGGGTTCACCTCGCCGTAGGCCTGCGCGCAGGGAATTTCCACGACCTTCTGATCGCCCACTTCCATGCCGGGAATCGCCACGTCGAGACCGGGAATGATCATGCCCGACCCGACCTCGAATTCCAGCGGGTCGCGGCCCTTGCTGCTGTCGAACACGGTGCCGTCCTCCAGCGTGCCGGTGTAATGGATCTGGACGGTATCGCCATTTTTCGCTGCGGTCATGTCTGGCTCTCTTTCATTTCGCTTTCATTCGGGGCGCAGGCCTAACAACCGCGGCGCGGGGATGCAAACGGCTTTGGGGTTTTCGTTTCCGGCGGGTCATGCCACCTTGCAGCCAACCGGCAGCAGAGGCTTCACATGGCGATCACCACCTGTATTTTCGACGCCTACGGCACGCTGTTCGACGTGAACGCCGCCGCCCGCACGGCAGCCGATGAACCGGGCGGCGATGCGCTCAGACAGGTGTGGCCGACACTGGCGCGCGATTGGCGGCTCAAGCAGTTGCAATACACCTGGCTGCGGGCCGTGGCGGGGCAGCACTGCGATTTCTGGCAGGTCACGCAGGACGGTCTGGACTGGGCGCTGGAGGCATCCAGGCTGCACGATCCCGAACTGCGCGAACGGCTGCTGGCGCTCTATTGGGAACTGGACGCCTTCCCGGAAGTGCCGGATATGCTGGCCGCCTTGCAGGGCAAAGGGCTGAAGACGGCAATTCTGTCGAATGGATCACCTGCCATGCTGAACGGCGCGGTGAAATCCGCCGGGCTGTCGGAACTGCTCGACGCGACCCTGTCGGTGGAAAGCGTCGGCGTTTTCAAACCGCACGCGCGCGTCTACGATATAGTCGGCGACCGTTTCGGTTGTGACCGGTCCGAGGTTCTGTTCGTGTCTTCCAACGGCTGGGACGCGGCGGGCGCTGCGGGCTATGGTTTTCAAACCGCATGGGTCAACCGCGCGGAGGAACCTGTCGACAGGCTCTATGCCCAACCCCACCACATCCTGCCCGACCTGACCACCATACCGGAGTTGACCTGATGGCCAAGTTCCAGACCGCCGATGGCGTCGAGATATACTATACCGAACAGGGCAGCGGCACGCCCGTGATCGCCCTGCCCGGCTTGACCCGCAACACCGGTGATTTCGATCATGTGGCACCGCATCTGGATGGCATCCACCTGATCCGCATGGATTATCGCGGGCGCGGGCAATCGGATTGGGCCGATCCCGCCACCTACACGATCCCGCGCGAGGCGGCGGACGTGCTGGCGCTGATGGATCATCTGGGGCTTGACCGCGCGGCGATCCTCGGCACGTCGCGCGGCGGGCTGATCGCGATGGTGATCGCGGCGACGGAAAAGGACCGGCTGACCGGCGTTGCGCTCAACGACATCGGGCCAGAGATCGCGCAGGGCGGGCTGGACGTGATCAAGGATTACATCGGGCGCAACCCGGCGCAGAAGACGTATGAAGAGGCCGCGCAGTTCCGCGCGAAAGCCTGGAGCCATTTCAAGGATGTCCCGCACGACCGCTGGCTGGCAGAGGTGCGCAACCACTACCGCGAAACCGACGACGGCCTCGTGATCCGCTATGACCCGAAACTGCGCGAAGCGGTGCTGGAAGCAGGCGCACAACCCTCCCCCGACCTCTGGCCGCTGTTCGAAGCGATGGACGGTCTGCCACTGGCGCTGATCCGCGGCGAAAACTCCGACCTGCTGACGGCGGAAACGGCGGACGAGATGCAGCGCCGCCGCCCGGACATGATCCGCGCCGATGTGCCGGGGCGCGGGCATGTGCCGTTTCTGGATGAA
Organism: Yoonia sp. KMU-150; assembly: GCF_056858355.1. NCBI lineage: Bacteria > Pseudomonadati > Pseudomonadota > Alphaproteobacteria > Rhodobacterales > Paracoccaceae > Yoonia > Yoonia sp. KMU-150. The sequence goes on along the minus strand of NZ_JBXEQF010000002.1, from coordinate 226,023 downwards.
CCCGAGGCGCTCGATGCGCTGCGCGAGTGGATCGGACAACTGCCATGAATATCGACATGATCCGCGCCGCCGCGAAACGGCTCGACGGCCACGCGCGGCGCACGCCGCTGCTGTCCTCGCCCTTCATCGACGAGATCGCAGGGCGGCGGGTGTTCGTGAAACCTGAATGCCTGCAACACACCGGGTCGTTCAAATTCCGCGGCGCGTGGTCGGCGGTTTCGGCTTTGGATCAAACAGCGTTGAAAAAAGGTGTGTTTGCCTTTTCCAGCGGCAACCATGCGCAGGGCGTGGCGATGGCGGCAAGGGCACATGGCGCAGCAGCGGTGATCCTGATGCCGGCAGACGCGCCCGCGATGAAGATCGCGAACACCCGCGCGCTGGGGGCTGAGGTCGTGACCTATGACCGCGCGACCGAAGACCGCGACGCAATCGGCGCGGCCATCGCGGCGGACCGCGGCATGACGCTGATCAAACCCTTCGACGAACCACAGGTCATCGCCGGGCAGGGCACGGTCGGGCTGGAGATCGCCGAAGACGCGAACGCGCTGGGGATCGACGCGGCTGACGTGCTGGTCTGCTGCGGCGGCGGCGGGCTGACCTCCGGCATCGCGCTGGCACTGGCCGCCGATGCGCCGGGGCTGCGCGCGCGGCCAGTGGAACCCGAAGGATTCGACGATGTGGCGCGGTCGTTGATGGCGGGCGCGATCCAGCGCAATAATCGCAACGACGGGTCGATCTGCGATGCGATCATCACGCCGCAGCCGGGCGACATCACCTTTCCAATTCTGCGCGCCCATTGCGGCCCCGGCATCGTGGTGAGCGAGGAGGACTGCCTGCGTGCGATGGCGGTCGCCTTCGAACGGCTGAAGATCGTGATCGAACCGGGCGGGGCGGTGGCGCTAGCCGCCGCGCTCTACCATCCCGAGACGATCGACTGCGATGCGGTGATCGCCGTTGCCTCCGGCGGGAATGTCGACGCGCCGATGTTCGCCCGCGCCCTCGACACCCTGAAAGGCCCCGCATGACCGATTTCACCATCGCCAGTTTCAACGTGAAAAATCTGATCGGCCCGGATCAGGAATACTACAAATACGAAAGCTACACGCCAGAGGAATACGCCTGGAAAGAGGCATGGCTGGCCGATCAGCTTTTGACCCTTTCCGCCGATATTGTCTGCTTTCAGGAGATTTTTGACGAGGCCCCGCTGCGCGCCGTGATCGCGGAAGCCGATGCAATGGGCATCGCGGCCAATGCGGAAACGGTGCCGGACCGGTCGAAACGATACGCGCGCAAGGCGATCTTCCGCAAGCTCGCCTACCGACCCTATACCGACGCGGCGCTCGCCTTCGCGCCGAACGCGAACGACGGCGCGCCGGGGCAGCGGCGGCCCGGTGTGGCGGTGCTGTCACGGTTCGGTTTCGTGGACGAGGCGGAGGTCATCCAGGATCTGCCCGCGCCGGTCGACATCCCGTTTACCGAACTGGATGGCAGCGATGGCGGCAGCTACCGCATCAGCCGCCTGTCGCGTCCGATCCTGAAGGTGCGGGTGCCGGTGGGCGATGCGGTGATCACGGTTTTCAACTGCCACCTGAAATCGAAACTGGGCGAGTTTGACCGCCCCGATGGGGCCGCCTTTGCCCCCGCCGCCGATCTTGTGAACTACGATCCGCTGGGCCGCGCGATGGGCAGCCTGCGCGCCGGGCTGCGCCGCATGGCCGAGGCCTGGGTGCTGCGGCGGGCGATCTTGGACGAGTTGGAACAGGACCGGCCCGTCATGGTGCTGGGTGATTTCAACGACAGCGAAAATGCGGTCTCGTCCGAGATCATCAGCGGCGAGACGGCGTTCAAAAACTACGCCTGGATGCGCCGCCACGACGCCCAGCACGCGGGTGACCGATATTCGGATGCGGAGAACGAGATCATTCAGGAGAAGATTGCAGCGGTGAAGCTGGTGTCGGCGGAAAAGCTGTTCGTGAAGAAATCACTGCGCGACATGGTCTATACATCCGCCTTCGGCGGCGTGTTCGAAAGCATCGACCAGATCCTCATGTCGCGGCATTTTCAGCCCGACCATGGCGGGCGGATCGGCGACATGCAGTATTTTAGCGTGCTCAACGACCACCTGACCGACGGCAGCCACCCGGAGGCGCCCTATAACAAACTCGCCTCCGACCACGGGCAGATCATGGCGCATATGCGGCTGGGCGACGGGGACGACGAAGGGCGCGGCTAACGCGCGTTTCGCAGGCGAAACATCTTATGTGCAGCGTGCGCTACCGCCGGGTTAACCTTGCGACGGCAGCGATATCAGAGGGATACCATGTGACTCCGGTGTTGCGTTGCCCACCGCCACGCAACGCGCCTCGGATTAATCCAGCACCAGCTTGATATTGTCCTCTTCCCGCATCCCGCCAGGTCCGTGCTGCGTGATCACCTCGACCACCCAGTCATATACGGTTGGGCCGGTTTCGAGTTTCGCGTTCGCGATATCGGCCAGCACGAAGGGGCGCTGGCGCGACGGGCAGTTTTCCAGCCGTTCTTCAAGCACGCGCAGGGTTTCGGCATAGCCCAGATCCCAGCGCGACTTGGCGCTGTGCTTCCAGATCAGCGTGGATTCCCGGCGTTCAGGCGCAAGCCCGCCGCGCAGGATCCGGTCGAATCCATTCAGGTCGCGCTGCACCGGTTGCCCCGGGGCGAGCGTGCGGCTTGCCGTCTCGAAGAACCCGTCGAGGGTCTCGAACCGGGCACCGTCAATGTGAAACTGCATCACACTCCCTTTGCGTGGCCAAAAGTATCGCGGTGGATGGTGCCCCGCTATGACATGCCCGCCTTGGTTGCGTCATGGTCAGGAAAACCCGCCTTTTCCCGATTTCGGGCGCATTTTCGCCTGTGATTCTGGCAAATGCCGTCACGTCACGGGGCGAACATGGGCCGTGCGCTGCCGAAATCGCGGGCATTTCCGGCTTTGACGCCCTCGTTTTGATGAAATTCTTGACTCCGGGCGTGTTTTTTCTTTCTGTGCGCAGCGGGAGGGTTGCTCGCATCCGGTTTTCGGGTCGCAGGGCGACGGGAACAAGCCGCGCGGGGGAAACCCATTTGCGCGGCTTGATCTTTTTTGCAGCGGAGACGGACATGCGAGTGATGACAGTGCAGCGCCCGGACGTTGATCTGCATGTGCGGATCGACGGGCCGGACGATCCGGCAGCGCCGACGATTGCGTTCGCCAATTCGCTGGGCACGTCGCTGGCGCTGTGGGACGCTGTGTTGCCGCACCTGCCGGAGGGCCTGCGGATCATCCGTTATGACATGCGCGGGCACGGGCAGTCCGGCATTCCCGCGCCGCCCCACAGCATGGGCGCGCTGGTCAGCGATGCCGCTGCGGTGCTGGACGCATGCGACGTGCGCGACGCGCTGTTCGTCGGACTGTCGGTCGGCGGGATGGTGGCGCAGGGTCTGGCGGTGAAGCGGCCCGATCTGGTGCGTGCGCTGGTGCTGTCGAACACGGCGGCGAAGATCGGCAACGCAAAACTGTGGCAGGACAGAATCGACGCGGTACGCGGGCATGGGATGGCGGCGCTTGCCGACAGCGTGATGCAACGCTGGTTCGGGCCCGACACCTATGGCACGCCCGCGATGCGCCCCTGGCAGGAAATGCTGATCGCGACGCCGGTGGACGGCTACCGCGGCATCTGCGCCGCGATCGCGGGCACGGATTTCTATACGCCGACGGCGGGCCTGCGCCTGCCGGTGCTGGGCATCGCAGGATCGGAGGACCGTGCGACACCACCCGACCTTGTGCGCGAGACGGTGGACCTGATCCCCGGATCACAGTTTTCACTGATGCGCCGCGCGGGTCACCTGCCTTGCGTCGAGCAACCCGAAGCCTATGCCGCGCTGCTGGTGGATTTCATGGCGGCGACCGGGCATATGGTGCGCGACTGACAACCGCCGGAGATCGCCATGCCCGCCACCCCCTACGACAGCGCCATCTGGCGCGGCCAGTTTCACGATGCGGACATTGCGCCGTTGTTCACCGATACCGCCGTGCTGAGGGCGGAGTTGCTGGTGATGGGCACGCTGGCGCTGACACAGGCAAAACGGGGCACGGTGCCGGAGGTCAGCGCGCAGGCGATCCAGCGGGCGGCGATGGAAATCCAGGTCGACCCGGCGGCGCTGACCCGCGACGTAGCGCAGACGGGCAACCCGGTACTGGCGCTTGCCGCGCAGTTCCGGCACGAGATGAAGGCACCGGAGCACGCGAAATGGGTGCATCATGACAGCGATCCGGAGCTGACGGCGGCGACGGCGCTGGCGCTGCGGTTGCGGCAGGTTGTCGGGCATTTCGAAAAGCGTTTACCGGTGGGCGGACAATCGGCGGCCACGCTGGCGGACCTCAGGCCGCTGATCCTGTGTGCCTATCACGGCAATGCGGATACGCGCGCGGGGCTGGCGGCGGGCCTGGGGCTGACGGATGCAAAGGATGCGACACCGGCGCAGGCGCTGACGTATTTTGCACAGTGGGCGATGGATGCGTGCGCGTCGACCCACAGCACGACACCCGCGCAGGACGCAGCGGCGGAGATGATTCCGCATCTGTGCCAGCCGCTACTGGACCCGCGGGAAGGTCTGGCAGGGCGGATGGCTGCGGGGATGACGGTACCGCAGATAAGCCTCGGGCTGGCCATCTTGATCCCCGCGTCACCGCTTGCAAAGTGAACCGAAGAGTTTAATCCGGTCGGGCAGACTTTCAGGACCGCCCCCCATGAACAATCGCCTTGCCGTCACATTCATTCTGCTGTCCGTCGTGATGGACAGTATGGGCATCGGGCTGATCATGCCGGTGATGCCCGACCTGATCCGTGAGATCGACGGCGGCGATCTGGGGTCGGCGGCAGTCTGGGGCGGGATTCTCACCACGATCTTCGCCGCGATGCAGTTCCTGTTCGGCCCGACCATCGGCAGCCTGTCGGACCGGTTCGGCCGCCGCCCGATCCTGCTGATTTCGCTGGCCGTGATGGCCTTCGACTACGTCTTGATGGCGGTCGCAGGCACCATGTGGCTGCTGATCGTGGGCCGGATCATCGGCGGGATCACGGCGGCGACGCAATCGACTGCGGCGGCCTATATGGCGGATATTTCCAAGCCCGAGGAGAAGGCCGGGAACTTTGGCCTGATCGGCGCGGCCTTCGGTGTGGGCTTCGTTCTGGGGCCGCTGATCGGCGGGGTGCTGGCGGAATACGGCACACGGGCACCGTTCTGGGCGGCGGCGTTTCTGGCGGCGGCGAATGCGGTCTTCGGCTATTTCGTGCTGCCCGAAACCGTGACCGACCGCATCCGCCGCCCTTTTTCCTGGCGGCGAGCGAACCCCCTGGGCGCGTTCAAGCATATCGGAGAGCTTCCCGGCCTGCGGCGGATGATGCTGATCATCTTCATCTACACTATCGCGTTCTTCGTCTATCCCGGCGTCTGGGCCTATTTCGGCGCGCTGCAATTCGGGTGGAGCCCGGGGATGATCGGGCTGTCGCTGGGCATATTCGGCATCGGCATCGCCGTGGTGCAGGGCGTGCTGATGAAGCCGATCCTGCGCCGGATCGGCGAACGCAACGCGGTGATCCTGGGGCTGTCGATCGACGTGGCGGCTTTTGTCGCACTCGGGTTCGTGACCAACGGCTGGATCGCGCTGGCACTGACGCCGCTGACGGCGCTGGGGTCCATCGCGGGGCCGGCGTTGCAGGGGATCATGTCGCGCACCGCCGCCGACGACCAGCAGGGCGAATTGCAAGGCGCGCTAGCGTCGATCAACGCGGTGGCGACGATCCTGGCGCCGATGGTGATGACGCAGACGTTCTTCTACTTCACCCATGACGCGGCCCCGGTCTATCTGCCCGGCGCGCCGTTCCTGCTGGGCGGGATCCTGACGGTCGGCTGCATCGCCATTTTCCTGCGGGCCGCCCCCGACGCGGTGACCAAGGGGCCGGAGGTGTCTTAGGTCTTGCATCCGGCTGTCCCGCTGGCAAGGTGGCGGGAACACCGCGTGAAAGGAGCCGCCATGCCGAAGATCAAAGCCGCCGTCTGCCACGCCTTCGGCGCGCCGCTGACCGTCGAGGACGTCGAATTGCGCGCGCCCGTGGCAGGCGAGGTGCAAGTGAAACTGCGGGCCTGCGCGGTTTGCCATTCTGACATTTCCTACGCCGACGGAGCCTGGGGCGGATCGCTGCCCGCGGTCTATGGCCACGAGGCGGCGGGCCATGTGACGGCGGTAGGCGACGGTGTGGAAGGCGTGGCCGTGGGCGACGCGGTGGTCGTCACGCTGATCCGCGCCTGCGGGAGTTGCCCGTCCTGCGCGTCGGGCAAGCCCACGATCTGCGAAACCGGCTATGACGGCGACCACGGCCCGCTGAAAACGGCGGACGGCGGCAAGCTGCATCAGGCGATGGCGTCGGGGGCGTTCGCCGAGGCTGTCGTGGTCGACCAGAGCCAGATCGTGAAACTGCCGGACGACATGCCGCTGGATTCGGCGTCATTGCTCGCCTGCGGGGTCATCACCGGCGTGGGTGCCGTGGTGAACGCCGCAGGCCTGCGCGCCGGTCAGGACTGTGTGGTGATCGGCGCGGGCGGGGTCGGGTTGAACGCGATCCAGGGCGCACGGATCGCGGGCGCGCGGCGGATCGTGGCGGTGGATATGTCGGAAGAAAAGCTCGCCATCGCGCGGGAGTTCGGTGCGACGGACGGTGTGCTGGCCACGGATGACGCCCCCTGGCGCGCAGCGAAACAGGCGATGGGGCGCGGGGCGGATGCGGTGTTCGTCACCGTCGGCGCGATCCCGGCGTTCGATACCGCGCCCAAATACCTGGCTTACGGCGGCAAGGTCGTGATGGTGGGGATGCCCCCGTCGGGCAAGCTGTCGCAGTACGAACCCGCGATGGTCGCCGCCGTAGGGCAGGCGCTGGTCGGGTCGAAAATGGGCGATACGGTGATCAAGCGGGATATTCCGTGGATGGTCGACCTTTACCGGCAGGGGCGGCTGAAGCTGGATGAGTTGATTTCCGGCCGCTGGACGCTCGATCAGATCAACGAGGCGATTGCCGACACCAAGACCGGGGCCGCCCGGCGCAACGTGATCGTATTTGACGACTGATCCCGCATTACCTTGCCCGAAATACTCAAAAAGGCCTACGCCCAATGAAGCTGCAAGACCTCGACATCATCGTCACCGCCCCGCCCGCTCCGGGCTGGGGCGGGCGCTATTGGATATTGGTGAAGGTGACGACCGACACGGGGATTACCGGCTGGGGCGAGTGCTATGCGTCTTCCGTTGGACCCGACGCCATGACGCACGTGATCCGTGATGTGTTCACGCGGCATATGGAGGGCGGCAACCCGGAAGACATCGAGTTGATGTTTAGCCGGGTCTATTCCGCAGGCTTCACGCAGCGGCCCGACCTGACGGTCATGGGCGCGTGGTCGGGGTTGGAGATCGCCTGCTGGGACATTCTGGGCAAGGATCGCGACCGGCCCGTGCACGCACTCATCGGCGGACGCACGAACGACCGCATCCGCGCCTATACCTATTTGTATCCGCAGAAGGGCCACGCCCTGCCTGATTTCTGGGCCAGCCCCGACATGGCAGCAGAGGCCGCGATTGCGATGGTCGAGAAGGGCTATACGGCGGTCAAATTCGACCCCGCAGGACCGTACACAGTCCGCGGCGGGCACATGCCGTCGATGTACGATATTTCGCTGTCGGTGGCCTTCTGCAAGGCGATCCGCGAGGCGGTGGGCGACCGGGCGGACCTGCTGTTCGGCACGCATGGGCAGTTCAGCACGGGCGGTGCGATCCGACTGGCGCGGGCCATCGCGCCCTATGATCCGCTTTGGTACGAAGAACCGATCCCGCCGGACAACAGTGCGGAAATGGCAAAGGTCGCCGCCGCCGTGCCGATCCCGGTTGCGACGGGCGAGCGGCTGACGACAAAGGCCGAGTTCGCACAGGTGTTGCGCGACGGGGCGGCGACGATCCTGCAACCGGCGTTGGGGCGCTGCGGCGGCATTTGGGAGGCGAAGAAGATCGCGACGCTGGCGGAAGCCCATAACGCGCAGATGGCCCCGCATCTTTATGCCGGTCCGATGGAATGGGCGGCGAACGTGCAACTGGCCGCCGCGATCCCGAATATCCTGATGGCCGAATCCATCGAGACGCCGTTCCATCACGATCTGATCAAGGGCGGGCTGACGGTGGAGGGCGGCTATATCCCGGTGCCGACCACCCCCGGTCTGGGGATCGAGGTGGACGAGGCGCTGGCGCGCGCGCACCCCTACACCGGCGACGGGCTGCATTTGCAGATGCAGGACGACCCCATTGGGTATCATGGGGTCAACAGCTTTGCGGGCGGTGCGCCGGTTAAGGAATAAGTGAGAACCGGTTGGATTGGTCCGCCCGGCAACGCCGGGCAGCGCCCGTCCGCCCCCATGGGCGGGCGCTTCGCTTCCGCCCGCGGACGGGCACGGCCCTCTGTGTCGTTCCACCGCGAAACAACCCGCTTCCCAAACACCTCGACATTCGGCAATCTGACGCAATGAAAAAACTCCGCGCCTTCGCCGCCGTCATCGTCGGCAACGCCATCCGGCTGTTCGCCCGATTCATCACAGCCGTCCGGGCCGACTGGCAGGGGATCGAACCGACGCCGCGACAGCGTATCTATTATGCCAACCACACATCGAATGGGGACATGCCGATGATCTGGTCTGTGCTGCCCCCCGCGCTGCGCCGAACGGTGCGCCCGGTGGCGGCGGCCGATTACTGGCTGAAGAACCCGATCCGCGCCTTTGTCGGCCCGGAAGTGTTCAACTGCGTGCTGATCGACCGCAGGCCAGAGGTGAACGACAAGCCGATGGACAAGATCCTCGCCGCACTCGACGAAGGCTCCAGCCTGATCATCTTTCCCGAAGGCAACCGCAACATGACCGAAGACCCGTTGCTGCCGTTCAAGGCCGGACTTTACAACATGGGGGTCGCGCGGCCCGATGTCGATCTGGTGCCGACGTGGGTCGCCAACCTCAACACCATCATGCCCAAGGGCGAGGTGATTCCGCTGCCGCTGATCTGCACCGTGACCTTCGGCGCGCCGGTGCATGTGCGCGAGGGCGAGAGCAAGGATGACTTCCTCGCCCGCGCCGCCAAGGCGCTGGCCGATCTGCGGCCTGAGGATCCATCCGCCGACCCGACACCCCCGGCCTCGGCACAGGGTCAGCGCGCATGACCAGCACGACATCCGACCTCATCCTGCTGACGCTGGGCGGCGTCGGAATCCTCGTGGCGCTGACGCTGTTCGGCGAATTCATCCGCAACCGGCAGGCACCCGGCACGCAGAACCCGGTGCTGGAAACCTACATGACCCGGGTGGAAAGCTGGTGGGGCATGGTGATCCTGATCAGCCTTGCGCTGATCTCGGGCAAGCTGGGCGTCGTGATCCTGTTCATGTTCGCCAGCTTCGCCGCCCTGCGCGAGTTCCTGACGCTGACCGCAAAGGCACGCGCCGATCATATCTCGCTGGCACTGGCGTTCTTCGCCGTGCTGCCGCTGCAATACCTGTTCGTCTGGTGTGGCTGGCACGGGCTGTATACCACCTTCATCCCGATCTATGCCTTCCTGCTGCTGCCCATCGTGTCGGCGATGCGCGGCAACGCCAACCGCTTTCTGATCCGGGTGGCGGAGACGCAATGGGGGCTGATGATCACGGTCTTCTGCGTCAGCCACGTGCCCGCGCTGATCGCGCTGGACATTCCCGGCTATGGCGACCGGGTGGTGCTGCTGATCGCGTTCCTCGTGATCGTGGTGCAGCTGGGCGATCTGCTGGAGTATTTCTTTGGCCGCCGGATCGGCAAGACCCGGATCGCGCCCGGCCTCTCGCCCAAGACGTGGGAGGGCGTGGCCTGCGGTGTCGGCTGTGCCATGCTGATCGGCGGGCTGCTGGCCTGGATCACGCCCTTCGGTCTGTTCGGGGCGATGGCGATGGCGGGGCTGGCCTCGCTGGCGGGCATGTTCGGCAACCTCGTCTTTGCCGCGATCAAGCGCGACCGGGGTGTCAAGGACTGGTCACATCTGATCCCCGGACAGGGCGGGTTTGTGGACCAGCTGGACAGCGTGGTTTTCGCGGCCCCGATCTTTTATCATCTATCGCGGTTTTTCTGGGGCGGCGGCAGCCTGACATGAAAAGACCCGGTGCATGGTCTGCACCGGGTCAGGGGTTCCAGCTTCCCAGAACGACAGGATTTCAATCGCGCCCCATGATCAGGACCCAGCGCGTGCGCGCGCCCTGCCCGGCGACGCCAAGGCCGAAATCCTCGAAGGTGTCGGCGCGCAGCACACGGTCGTGGCTCGGCGAATTGATCCAGGCGTCGAGCGCCTCCTGTTCGCTTTGCTGGCGACCGGCGAGGTTTTCGCCATAGGCGCGCGGATTATAACCGGCGGCGCGGATACGCTCCAGCGTGGTGGAACCGTCGCGTCCGGTGTGGCTGAAATAGTTATTGGTCGCCATGTCCTCGGCATGGGCCTGCGCGGCCGCGTCGAGCCGTGCGTCGAAGGCAACGGCACCCGCGCCGGTGTCACTGCGATAGCTGTTCACCAGCCGCGCGAAACTCGTGTCGTCGGGCGTGACGGCGGGGGGTGGCGTGTCGGGCGTGACGACGCCGCTGGGCAGCACAAGCGCCCCCGTGGTGGCCCCGCCACAGGCGGAAAGGGCCGCGACGGCAGTTGCCGCGCCAATGATCTTCAGTCTGTTCATCTGCTACATCCTCTGCAATGGCCCGGCGACGGTGCCGGGCTGACAATCGGTCGGTATTGCAAGGTGGAATGCCCGGTGAATGCGGCGGATTGAGGACCCGGATCGGGCGGGAAAGCGGGGATTTCAGACGATTTTGCCGACCGGACCCGGTGCGGGGCTGGTCTGCCGGGCTACTCCGCGCCCATCAGCAGCACCCAGCGGGTATCGAGGCCGCGCCCCGCGACGCCCAGCGCAAAATCCTCGAACACTTCTCCGTTCATGATTTCGTTGTGACTGGGTGAGTTGCGCCAGGTCTGGATCACCTCACGCTCGCTTTGCTGGCGGCCGGCGATGGCCTCGCCATAGGCCCGGGGGCTGTAGCCTTCGGCGCGGATGCGATCAAGGACGGTGCGTCCGTCTTGCGAGTCGTGCGCGAAATACCGGTTCGCGACCATATCTTCGGCATGGCCCTGCGCGGCGCGGTCCAGCCGGTCGTCATGACCGACTGCCCCCCGGTTGTTGTCGGCACGCACACCGTTCAGCAAACGGGCAAAGCTGGCATCATTGGGGGTATCCATCGGGCTTGGCAAATTGACCGGGTCGTTCGTGACCGGCGACGGAATGTCGTCAAGCAGCGCGTCGCTGTCGGGCACCTGTGCAATGGGTGTGCCCATCGTGGCGGACCCGCTTCCGATCGTGCCACCGCAGGCGGTGGTCAGCATCAATACGGCAACCATATAACCATGTCTCACAGCAAAATTCTCCCTTTGTTCCAGGAATAAACGCATAGAAAGGTCATGAGTTTCAAAGTTACCCGCAGGTATGCGAAATCGCGCCGACCGGCGCCGTAGCGCGTTTCGAGGTGTTTCGGGCAGGCCGACCCAACCCTCGGATTGCGCCACCGCAGGCCGCCGGTATAGGTTGGCATATGACAAAGTTTGCAGACCACGACGCCTATATCGCCGCAGCACCGGATGCGTTCCAGCCGCTGCTGCAGCACCTGCGCGCGCAACTGGCACTGGCGCTGCCCGATGCGGAGGAGATCATCGCCTACGACATGCCGGGCTTCGGCTTTGGCAAGATGATCATCGCGGGCTACGCCGCCTTTACCAAGCAATGCGGTCTTTACGTCAGCAACGGTGCCATCACCGCCGAGACAGAAGCCATCGCTGCGGCGGGATTGCGGGCGACCAAAACCGGGGTGACCTTTTCACCGCGCAACCCGATCCCGGATGAGCTGATCGCGGCCCTCGCGCTGGCATCGCGCAAGGACCTTGGGCTTTAGGTTTCCACGGCGGTATCAGGCGAGCGTGTCCCCTGTGCCCGAAATCAGGCGGCGCAGCATCGTCGTGAACTGCGCCGACTCGTCCGCCGTCAACCGCCCGTCGAACAGATAGCCCGCGCGTTTGGCGAAGGTGGCCAGCGCCTCTGACAGTTTTTCCCGTCCGGCCTGCGTCGCCACCACAAAGACGAGCCGGGCATCGCGCGCATCGACCTCGCGCCCGACCAGACCGATCTTTTCCATCGGCGCGGCCATGCGGGTGATGGTCGACGCGCTGACGTGCATCCGCTTGGCCAGATCGACACGCGGCAGCCGGTGCGCCGCAGCCCGTTCGAGGTGCAGCATCAGCAGAAATTCATTCACGGATATCCCGTGCACGGCGGACAACTCGCCGCTCAGGCCAGCGCGGAAATCATCGGCGACCTGCAGCAGGCGCAGGGCGTTGGTCGTGTGTTGGTCGGACATTTCATTTCCTTTCGAATCACGTGCATATGCAATTAGTTTGCATGAATTAGGTATTGTGAATGTGATTGTAAAGGGCAGCGTACCGAAGGGTTTTGAGAACCTGAATTTGCGGACTGGAGAAGACTTGCACATTCAGCGATCAGGCGAACGGTCCGGTGCACTGGCGATCCCGGGAGGACTCGAACCCCCAACATCCTGATTAGAAGTCAGGTGCTCTATCCAGTTGAGCTACGGGACCGCTGGGTGTGTGATGCAAAACGCGTCGTCGTTTGGCAAGCCCTGACGGGAGCGTCAGTGGGTCCAGGCGCCGCGGCGATTGGTGGCGAAGTTGTCGCCATAGCCGCCGGGGCGGATGTTGTGCTTGCGGGCCTGCGGTTCGGTGACGGTGGCATCGATCCCGTGCTGGGACGCATAGGCCAGCGCCTCTTTCTTCGTATCGAACCGCAGCTTGACCTGCGCCTGCGTGTCGTCCGACGATGTCCAGCCCATCAGCGGGTCCACGTCGCGCCCGGTTTCGTTCACGTATTCCAGCACCCAGTGGTTGGTCTTGGCCGTGCCGGAGGACATGGCGGTTCTTGCCGGTTTGTAGATTCGTGCACGCATCGCGGGTCTCCCTGACTGGTTGCGTTATCGGGCAAAGCGGTCAGTGGCGCAAGGGGGATGCGCGGGGCGACACCCCCGATCATGCCTAGCTGTCCGCAGGCATGACCTGTGTCAGATAGCCGATGATGATATCCGACAATTCCGCGTGGATCGCCGCGCGGTCGCGCCCGCCTGCATCGTCACACAGGGGATCGGGTTCGCCCTCGTCCGCCAGAATCGCGGCACCGCGCGGCTTGCACCGGGCGAGAAAGCTGAAGTGGATCGCATCGGGCACGATCCGGTAATCGGCCCCTTCGATCTGTGCGGCGGCGGCGCGGGCGTGGACGCCGGCGGGCACGGTTTCCTCTGCGCCGAGATTGACGATCAGCATCGGGATGTCGATGTCCGCCAGACTTTCCGCCGTCAGCGTCTCGACGATACCGGGGTCGATCACCACCGCCGCTGAGATACGCGGATCGCGCAGGTCCTGGCCGGCGGGTGACAGATCGAGCGCGTGCAGGTCCACACCGCCGCGCGCCAGAAACGCGCAGTCGGACATGCCGTGGTCGCCCGCGTCGCAGAAATCCTCCAGCCGTTGCGGATCGACCCGTGCGCCGGCGACCGCCATCGCGGTGTAACCCCCGGCGGAAAAGCCGAGCGATGCGATGCGTGTGGTGTCGATATAGGGGTAGTCCTCCGGCGCGGCGGTGATCGCGTCGATCACGGCGGCGACGTCGGCGGGCCGCTCCCATACGCGCACCGCAGCCAGTGCCGAGGCATTGCCGCTGGTCGTGCCGGGGTGGTTGGGCAGGACCACGACGTAACCCGCCTGCGCCAGTTGCGACGCGATCCAGCCGAATTGCCCGGCGTTGCCGCCCGCGCCGTGGGACATGACGATCATTGGAAAGGCCCCGGGACGGTGCGGTGCACCGCGTCCGGCTGGCGTGCCATGAAACACGCCGTTACCGCCGACCGTGACCGTGCGGCCACCGGACAGTGCCGGATACCAGATGTGAAAGTCGACGTCCTGCCCGCGCGCGGGCGCAAAGGCGCTGCCATAGGCGATACCCGCGCTGCCCTCGTGCGGCGGGGCGAACAGAATGCTGCCGCCCCAGACGGCTGCCCCGATCAGGGCGGCGGCGGCGGTAAATCGAAGAATGGTCGTGATGCGTGACATGGGATTGCTCCGTTCAGAATGTAAGCGATGCACCCCGGATGCCGCACCGGGCGATGCGTGGCGTCCTCGATCGCGATAAAGGTCGCCCTGGACCGCGATCGAGGATACCCAGAGCGTATTCACCGCCAGAGGCTTCCCGGTTTCATGCCCTTCGTGCCGCTCCCGCTTTTCGCCAGTTTCTGTCTTGTCTTCATCCTGATCCGGATGCTGACCGGCGGACAGATGGCCGCGCGCGCCAACCGCCTGTTCGCGCTGGTGGTGGCGCTTTATGCCGTGCAATCTATGCTGCTTTGCCTGCGCTGGGGCTATGGCATCGACGTGCGGTTGTGGATCGGTCTGCTCGCCCCTGCCCTGCCCGCCGGTGCATATCTGGCCTATCTGTCATTGTCGGACCGCGCCGTGCGCCTGTGGCCGCTGGCGGTCGTCGCGCTGAACTGGATCGTTCTGCTGGCCGGACCTGCCGCGGCCGATCCGCTGATCGCCGCGACCTATGTGGGGTTCGGGGTGATGATCCTCCGGTCCGTGCGGCGCGGGCGCGACGGTCTGGCGCTGGTGCGGATCGGACAGGCGGGCGACGCGCTGTGGGCGATGGCACTGACGGGGGTCGCGCTGATCGGCTCGGCCTGCGTCGACGTTTTCGTCATGGTGGATTTCATCCGCACCGGCGGGCAGAACGTCGGCATCGCGGTCACGCTGGCGCAAACGGCGTTTCTGCTGGCCATCGGGGTCGCCGCCCTCGGCGGGCATTCGGGTGTGGTGGCCGACCGGCCGGACCCGCCAGCGCCCACCGACACAGAAACGACCGAGGCGGATACCGCCATCGTGACCCGGCTCGACGCCCTGTTCACCTCGGAAGCCCTGCACCGGGACACCGACCTGAACCTGCGGCGGCTTTCACGCCGTCTGCGCCTGCCCGACCGCGCGGTGTCACAGGCGATCAACCGGACACGGGGCATCAGCGTGTCGCAATTCGTCAACACCTACCGGATCGCGGACGCCTGCAGGTTGCTTGCCACCACGGACCAATCGGTTTTGCAGGTATCGCTCGCGGCCGGTTTTCTGACCAAATCCAACTTCAACCGCGAGTTCCAGCGCGTGACGGGCACCAGCCCGAGTGCGTGGCGGCAGCAGAATGCCGCCGCCACCTAGAACGCCCATTCACCCTTGCGCATGACGGGCACGGTTTCGCCCGTCGCGGTGATCCCGTCGATATCCACGGCGTCCGACCCCATCATCCAGTCGACGTGAATGAGGCTCTGGTTGCCGCCCTTCTGCTGCAATTCTTCCGGCGACAGTTCAGACCCGCCTTCGATGGTGTCGGCGTAGCATTGGCCCAGTGCGATGTGGCAGGATGCGTTTTCGTCGAACAGCGTGTTGAAGAACAGCGTGCCGGTCTGGCTGATCGGGCTGGAGTGCGGCACCAGTGCGACCTCTCCGATGCGGCTGGCGCCGTCGTCCGTGTTGAGCAACTCGCGCAATACGTCCTGGCCCTTGCTGGCCGTCGCCTCCACGATCTTGCCCGCCTCGAAGCGCACCGCGATATCCTCGATCACGCTGCCCTGATGGGCGAGCGGTTTCGTGGCTGCGACCGTGCCCTCGACCTTGTAGGCATGAGGGCAAGTAAAAACCTCTTCGGTGGGGATGTTCGGCTGGCAGACGACACCGTTGAGCGCGGGCGACGCGCCGCCTTTCCAGATATGGCCATCGGCCAGACCCAGCGTGAGGTCGGTGCCGGGGCCGGTGTATTTCAACGCAGAGAAGTTGTGATCGTTGAGCCAGTCCACCCGCTTGCGCAATTCGGCGGTGTGATCGGCCCAGTTCTTGACCGGGTCGTCGCCGTCAAGCCGGGAGGCATCGTAGATCGCGTCCATCAGCTTGCCCTGCGCCTCCTCCACGGGCAGATCGGGGAACACTTGCGCGGCCCAGCCGGCACCGGGGTAGGCCACGATGTTCCAGTTCACCTCGAACCCCACGATGGGGTCCATCGCGGGCTTGGCGGCGATGGATTGCGCCTTGCTGGCGCGGGCGATTTTGGCCGGGTCCTGATCGGCCAGCAGCATCGGGTCGTCGCCGGTGATCGCCATGCGCGCGGCACCTTCCTTGAACGCCTGTCCCATCCCTTCGAACAGCCATGCCGGGGCGCGGTCGAAACTGGCGTCAGCGCCATGTTCGTAGCGGGCCTTGGTGATCTCGCCGTCATTGAACATCGGGATCACAAGCCCGGCCCCTGCCTTGTAGGCGTGTTCCGCGATCAGGCGCACCAGCGGGGCTGCTTCCATCGGGGCGGAAATAATCAGGTCCTGCCCCTCTTGCAGATTGACGCCGGTGCGTACGGCCACCTCGGCCAGTTTGTTCAGTTTGTCTTGGTCGATATGATCGGACATGGGAATACCTCTCTGCTTTGCGCAGACCCTACGGTGCTGCGGTGCAAGGTCAAGCGGACCCCGGATCGAGAAATTCAACGTCTAGCCAAGGATCGGTGCCCCACGCGCGTCAGACCTGTAAGCAAAAACAGGAGTGGAAAATGAAATACCTCACCGGGATCGTGGCGGCCGCCATCCTCGCCACAGCCGCAACCGACACCGCGGCGCGCCGGGTGGTCGACCATCTGAACGGGCGGGTGGCGCAGATCGTCACCTCCGAACCAGGCACGCTGGCCAATCGCCGCCTGCATTTCGGACCGACCTACCTTGCGCACAGTGACCTGTGTTATCCGTCGGCCACCGGGCGCGACTACTACACGCTGGGCGTGCCTTTCGACATATCCGTACTGGGTCCGCGCCCCGCCATCCATTGCGAGGCGATCAGCGAGGAAGCGGTGATCATCGCCGACGCCCTCGGTCGGGCCACGCATCTGGCAACCGGGCCCGCGCCCGAGCGGCTCCTTTTGATGGACGGGACCACGGTGCTGCTGACGCTCGAACTCTTGCCCTGATCCGCGCCCTGCTGCCAGAAACCGGCAGTAGGCGGGGTTGATCCTGCGGGAATTGGCCACAACTATAGACCAACCCCCAAAGGATTCCCCGCATGGCCTACGCCCAGACCGACAAGCGCGAAATCGCGGAGATGGCCTTCATGGCCAACCCCGCGCCGGATGTGAAAACCCGCGACAAGCTGGAAGGCGGACGCAGGTTCGTGCTCAAGACCGATTTCGAACCGGCGGGGGACCAGCCGACGGCGATTGCAGAACTGTCCGAAGGGATCAGAAACGGCGAGCGTGATCAGGTGCTCCTGGGCGCGACCGGCACCGGCAAGACCTTCACCATGGCCAAGATGATCGAGGAGACCCAGCGCCCCGCGATCATCCTTGCCCCGAACAAGACCCTCGCGGCCCAGCTATATGGGGAATTCAAAGGCTTCTTCCCTGACAACGCCGTTGAATACTTCGTCAGCTACTACGACTACTACCAGCCAGAGGCCTATGTCGCGCGGTCGGACACATACATCGAGAAAGAATCCCAGATTAACGAACAGATCGACCGCATGCGCCATTCGGCCACGCGGGCGCTGCTGGAACGCGACGATGTGATCATCGTGGCCTCGGTGTCATGCATCTACGGTATCGGGTCGGTCGAAACCTATGGCGCGATGACGCAGGACATCCATATCGGGAAAAACTACGATCAGCGGGGGATCATCGCAGATCTGGTCGCCCAGCAATACCGCCGCAACGATCAGGGCTTTCAGCGCGGATGTTTCCGCGTGCGTGGCGACAGCCTCGAGGTCTGGCCCGCCCACCTTGATGACCGCGCGTGGAAACTGTCCTTCTTTGGCGAGGAGTTGGAAAGCATCACCGAGTTCGACCCGCTGACGGGCCATAAGACGGATACCTTCGAAAAGGTCCGCATCTACGCCAATTCGCACTACGTCACGCCGAAACCCACGATGCAGCAGGCCATCATCGGCATCAAGAAAGAGCTGCGGATGCGGCTTGACCAACTGGTCGCCGACGGCAAACTGCTCGAAGCGCAACGGCTGGAGCAGCGCACGAATTTCGATCTTGAGATGCTGGAAGCCACGGGCGTCTGCAACGGGATCGAGAACTATTCGCGCTATCTGACCGGCCGCGCCCCCGGTGAGCCGCCGCCCACCCTGTTCGAATTCATCCCCGACAACGCGATTGTCTTTGCAGATGAATCCCACGTCTCCGTCCCGCAGATCGGCGGCATGTACAAAGGCGACTACCGGCGCAAGTTCACGCTGGCCGAACACGGGTTCCGCCTGCCGTCCTGCATGGACAACCGCCCGCTCAAGTTCGAGGAATGGGACGCGATGCGACCGCAGTCCGTCTTCGTCTCCGCCACCCCCGCCGCGTGGGAGCTGGAGCAGGCGGGCGGCGTGTTCACCGAACAGATCATCCGCCCCACCGGCCTGATCGACCCGCAGATCGAAATCCGCCCCGTGGAGATGCAGGTCGACGACTTGCTGGACGAGGTGCGCCGCGTCGCCGCCGACGGCTATCGCACGCTGTGCACGACGCTGACCAAGCGGATGGCCGAAGACCTGACCGAATACATGCACGAACAGGGCATCCGCGTCCGCTACATGCACTCCGACATCGACACGATCGAACGGATCGAAATCCTGCGCGACCTGCGGCTGGGGGCCTTCGACGTGCTGATCGGGATCAACCTGCTGCGCGAGGGTCTGGATATTCCCGAATGCGGGCTGGTCGCGATTCTGGACGCTGATAAGGAAGGCTTCCTGCGCTCCGAAACGTCGCTGGTGCAGACCATCGGCAGGGCCGCGCGGAACGCCGACGGTCGCGTCATCATGTACGCCGACCGCATCACCGGGTCGATGGACCGGGCGATGAAGGAAACCGAACGCCGCCGCGCCAAGCAGCTGGCCTATAACGAGGAACACGGGATCACCCCGCAGACGGTGAAAAAGAACGTCGAGGATATTCTGGCCGGTCTTTACAAGGGCGACGTGGACATGAACCGCGTGACGGCCAAGGTCGACAAGGGCATGGGCGGCAACCTGCAAACCGTGCTGGAAGGTCTGCGCACCGACATGCGCAAGGCCGCCGAGAACCTCGAGTTCGAAGAAGCCGCACGCCTGCGCGACGAGGTGAAACGGCTGGAAACGGTGGAGCTTGCCATCGCCGACGACCCGCTGGCCCGGCAACAGGCCGTGGACAAGGCGGTGGAGGACGCACAGGTGAAATCCGGACGAAGCACCGGTGGTCGTGGCGGGATGCGTGGGGGGAAGTCGCGGTATGGGGGGAAGCGGTAGAAAGAGATTCCTTTCTAAAGAAATCGGCACTAAGAAGGGTCGAGGGAGTACTCGGTGTCGGTTGAACAAGCAATTCTTGGAAAAGGTGTCTATACGCCGCGTGAGGCCGCTCGCCTCATTGGTCGAACCCCGCAACAAGTCCTTCGCTGGACTCGTGGAAGTGGAACTAGTGATCCACTTTGGCCTGCTCACTATCAATTCATCGAAGATTCAACAGAAATAAGTTTTTTAGACTTGATCGAAGTGCGGGTAGTTTCAGCTATGCGACGGGTTGGCGTTTCGATGCAGGCGATCCGCTTTGCAATCAAATTTGCGCAACAAAAATATGCAATTAAGCGCCCTCTAGCATCGCAGAATTTTCGGACGGACGGCCAGAGTGTTTTGATGGATGCCGTTGAAAAAGATGGCGAATACGTGAGCCTATCATATCGAAACCCTGGCCAGAAGATATTTAGCGCAATTATCAATCAATCTTTGCACGATCTCGAGTATGAAAACAAACTTGCCGCACGCTGGCGCCCTGCAGGTTTCAAAAAAGTCGTCATCGATCCTAAAAGATCTTTTGGAAGTCCGCTTCTAGAGAAATTTGGTATATCGACAAATATACTATTTGAAGAATTTCAGAATTTTTCTGACTATAGGTACTTGTCAAACATCTACGAAATTCCCGAGGACGACGTCAAACAAGCCGTGATGTATGAAGACTCTTTAAGGCACTCTTAGATCGGATCCGATGGTTAAAGTCTTGTTCGACCATAACATGCCACCGAAATTAGCGCGTTCTCTACATGAAATAGTCAACGGTGACGGACATGAATCTATTGCGCTACGCGATCATTTTGAAACAGATATTTCAGACATAGCCTATTTTGATGCTCTTGGACGTACTGGAACTTGGATCGTTATATCTAAAGACCTATCGAACGCTCGCAAAAAAGCTGAACGACAAGCGATTCTTCGAAACAGACTGGTCGCATTTTACTTATCGCCCCGACTGCAAAAAAAGCATGTTACCCAACAAGCTGCATCCATTTTGTGGCATTGGCAGAATATGCTTACAATACGAAACCTTAACGAGAGAGGTCTTTTTCAATTGCCCGAAAACAAAGGGAAATTTAGGCCACTCTAGAGCCTCACTCCACCCCAAAATCCGCCACCACCGGATAATGATCCGTCGGCCATTCGCCCTCAAACTTCTGCCGCACCACCTGCGCCTCGCCCACCTGCCGGAAGCCCTCTGTCACGCCGATATGGTCGATGGCGCCGAAGAGGTTGATGCCGCGGTTGAAGTGGTAGGTGCTGCCCTGGACATCCACGAAAGACAGCCCGACCTCCCC
This sequence comes from Yoonia sp. KMU-150, assembly GCF_056858355.1. Taxonomy (NCBI): domain Bacteria; kingdom Pseudomonadati; phylum Pseudomonadota; class Alphaproteobacteria; order Rhodobacterales; family Paracoccaceae; genus Yoonia; species Yoonia sp. KMU-150. Next base: position 205,179 of record NZ_JBXEQF010000002.1, on the reverse strand, counting down.
GATGATCTGCTGCGGCTCGCCGCCCGCCCGCGCGTTCAGGTCGCCTATCACCATGACGTTCTCGCCCGCCTCCACCCACGGCGCGATGCGCTCCGCGATCAGGTCGGAGGACAGGCGCCGGTTCGACGCGCTTTTGTATTCCAGATGCACGTTCACCACGCGGAACGCCGTATCCCCGTCGCGGAACAGCGCCCATGACGCGAAGGCGGGAAACGAGCCGTCGAAGGTGCGCGAATAGATCACGTCGGGCGTGTCGGAGAAAAAGAACCAGCCCTGATCCAGCATTTCCAGCCGATCCGTGCGGTAGAAAATCGGCTGGGTGGAGGGAAACGCGCGCGCGTCGCCGTTGGCGGCGGCGGCATAGGCAGGGTTGTGGTCCAGCAGGTAATCGCGGGCGAGGTTCACGTTGCCGTCGCCGCCACGGGCGAAACTCTCCATCTCCTGAAACGCGACGATATCGGCGTCCAGCGTCTTGAACGCGGCGTCGAGCGGGTCCTTGCGCCGCTCCCAGTCGCCGACGGACCAGGCACCGGTCTGCTGCCCGAGGATGATGTAGTGCACATTGTAGCTGGCCACGCGCAGCGCTGCGGTGAGTTTCGCACGGATCGGTGCGGCGGTCTGGCCGACGCAGGACACAAGCGCGACGGCGACGAGGCCGATAGTGGCGGCCAGAAGGATGAGACGTTTCATGGAGCGATCTTGTCCGGTCGCACAGGGCGGCGCAACCGACAGTCCCGTGACCTAGCGCCGCTTGCCGCCCCAGATCACCTGCCCGTGCTGGACCGTGCCGCGCAGAAACCGCCAGCGATCAGCGGCCATCGGGAACCTGACCCGCCAGTCGCGGAACCGGTCGTTCGTCACGACCCGCAGGCCATATTCTGTGGCGAAATCCAGCATGCCTTCGTCCGCAACAACCCCCGACTGGGCGACATGGATGCGTTCGGCTGGTATCGACGTCATCTCTGCAAGCGTCGTCGCGTCCACATAGCGGTCGCCCAGCTTGTAGCCGGCATTCGCGTCGAAAAAGACGATGGGGCGATGACCCTGTTTTTCGAGCGCGCGCAGGACACGCCGCAGCACCTTCAGCGACGGTGCGCCCGCCCAATGCATCACGTTCGATCCATCGACGACGATGGCATCCGCAGGGACAGCGACCGCATCCGGCGCGGCGCTGGTCCGCGTATTACGGGTCTGTCCGGCATCGCGGGCTTTGCACGATGGCCGCAGGCGTCGCCGTAGCAGGAGTACACAGAAAACCGCCGCACAGGATGCCAGCAAAAGAAGATCGGCCAATGTCATTCCGCTACTTCAACCCGGGGCGCGGGGGCGCGCAAGTCGTCGATCGCCCCGGGATCGAACGCGCCCGGTCTACCGACAAGTGGACCTAAGCACCGCCCCGCTCTGGCCCTAGTGGACGATGACATTCGGGCCGAAAGATGCATGATGCTATACGTGATGCGAAGCAGCGGATTCGCGCCGGACCACGCTTTTTGATGGAGTGCCTCGAAATGGACCATTCATTTTCCAACGACCCCGAAAATGTCGTCGAGGCGGACCGCGCCCACGTCTGGCATCATCTGTCGCAGCACAAACCCTACGAAAGCGCCGTCGATCCGCGCATCATCGTGGAGGGAAAGGGCCTGCGGGTCTGGGACATCAAGGGCAAGGAGCACGTCGACGCCGTGTCGGGCGGTGTCTGGACGGTGAACGTGGGCTATGGCCGCAAGCGGATCGCCGATGCGGTGGCCGAACAGATGACCAAGATGTGCTTTTTCGGCGGCATGGCCGGCACGATCCCCGGGTCGCACTTTGCCGAGATGCTGACCGACAAGATGCCGGGGCTGGACCGGGTCTATTACGCCAACTCCGGGTCGGAGGCGAACGAGAAAGCCTTCAAGATGGTCCGCCAGATCAGCCACAAGCACCATGGCGGAAAGAAGAACAAGATCCTGTTCCGCGAGCGGGATTACCACGGCACCACCATCACCGCGCTGTCGGCGGGCGGGCAGGAAGAGCGCAATGCGCAGTACGGGCCCTATACGCCCGGTTTCGTCTCCATTCCGCATTGCCTGGAATACCGCAGCCAGGACGGGTCCAGCGGCGAGGCCTATACCGCCGCATCGCTGAAAGCCATCGAGGATGTAATCGCGCGCGAGGGGGCGGATACGATCGGGTCGCTGTGTCTGGAGCCGATCACGGCGGGCGGCGGGATCATCGTGCCACCCAAAGGCTATTGGGACGGCGTGCAGGAGATTTGCCGCAAATACGATATCCTGCTGCATATCGACGAGGTCGTCTGCGGGCTGGGCCGCACCGGCACATGGTTCGGCTATCAGCAGTTCGGCGTGCAGCCCGACATCGTGACGATGGCCAAGGGCGTGGCGTCCGGCTATGCCGCGATTTCGTGCTGCGTGACCACGAACGCCGTGTTCGAACAGTTCAAGGACGACACCGATCACCTGTCGTATTTCCGCGATATCTCCACCTTCGGCGGCTGCACGGCAGGGCCGACGGCGGCGATCGAGAACATGCATATCCTTGAAGAGGAGAACCTGCTGCAGAACTCCGTCGACATGGGCGTGCATCTGCAGAACAACCTGCACGCGCTGATGGAAAAGCACCGCTGGATCGGCGACGTGCGCGGCATGGGCCTGTTTGCGGGCGCGGAACTGGTGACGGATCGCGACAGCAAGGACCCGGTGCACGAAAAGCAGGTCGCCGCCGTCGTCGCCGATTGCATGGCGCAGGGCGTGATCATCGGTGCGACGAACCGGTCGCTACCCGGCTTCAACAACACGCTGCTGTTCGCGCCGCCCCTGATCGCGACGAAGGACGATCTGGACCAGATCACCGATGCGGTGGATCAGGCGCTGACCCGCGTTCTGGGATAGGCCGCCGCACCGAGGACACCGATGCCCGGGGCCATTGCCACGGGCATCTTTTTTTGTAGCGCAACCTTTGGTGCGGCGTTTAGGCTATGGCCATGACAAATATGACCCATGCGCCCTCCCTTGTGTTTTGCATCGCCCTCTCCGCCTGCGGCGTCGATGGTTCATCGTCGACGCCACAGCCGACCTATGCGGACCTGCTGTCGGATCGCAACCGGATCAGCGCGCTCGCCACGACCACGGCAACGCAGGCCGATCTGCCGCCCAGCGGCACCTCCGTCTATCGGGGCGCCTATGCTGGCGAATTTGTGACCGCACGCGACTCAGCTGTGACACCCATCGCCGGCACCGCACGGCTAAACGTCCGCTTCGGCACGGCACCTGTCGCCGATCTGCGCATCCGTAACCTGACAAGCCCGACCTCGCCCGATCTGGGTGGAGAGATCACCGCCACCGGCATGGCCATCACGGATGGGCGGTTCGAGGAAACGACTACGATATCCCTAAGCGGCGTGCCGGTCGGCGGAGCCACGGCGACGCTGAACGCCGATGTTTTCATCAACGGATTTTTCACGGTGAACACCAATCAGGCGGTCGGGAACATCACGACAGGTGCGACCGAGGGCTTCAACACCAACGGCAGTTTCGCGGTCGAACGTCAGCCCTGACGGGCCGCGTCAGCCGCCGAGCGCCGTCGCCGTGACGCAGGTTGCCGCCAGTGTTTCGGATGTTGCAAAAGTGGCGAGGCTCAGCCCACCCATGGTGACGATAAAGGCCAGTGACAGCAGTCTCATCGGGAACTCCAATTCTTGATACGATGCTGATACGCGCCAGGCGGCGTATTCCGTCGCGCTTGTGCGGAAAAATCGGCGCGCCTTGATTGCGCCGCCGAATAGGTCCAATCTGCCGCCAGAATAGGACCAGCATGACCATCTCCGTCGAAACCTTCTTTCTCGATCCCGCGGCCGAAGGCACCCTGCAGGCGCGCATTCAGCAGATGGTGGCACAGGGCATCCTGTCGGGCCGGTTCCGTCCGGGCGAACGCCTGCCGTCGAGCCGCAAGATGGCGGCGCATCTGGGGATCAGCCGGATCACGGTGACGCTGGCCTATACCGAACTGGTGGCCGACGATTATCTAACGGCGAAAGGGCGGTCGGGGTATTTCGTGTCGCAGAACGCCCCGGAGCCGCCGGCCTTCCCCGCGCAGCAATCCGGCCCCGGCACGGTCGACTGGACCCGCGCGCTGGGCAACCGGTTCAGCCCCGCGCTTGGCATGGAGAAACCCGCCGACTGGTCCAGCTACCGCTACCCGTTCATCTACGGTCAGGCGGATCCGACGCTGTTCGACAGCGCGAACTGGCGGCTTTGCGCCTTGCAGGCCCTGGGCAAGCGCGATTTTGCGGCGCTGACGGCAGATTACTTTGACGGCGACGATCCCAAGCTGGTGGAATTCATCGCCCGACAGACGTTGCCGCGCCGCGGTATTCTGGCCGGACCGCAGGAAATACTCGTCACGATGGGCGCGCAGAATGCGCTGTGGCTGACCGCGCAGGTGCTGCTGAACGCCGGCAAGCGCGCCGCGATCGAGGACCCCTGCTACCCCGCGCTGCGCACGATCCTGACGCAGGCGGACTGCCAACTGGCCACCGTGCCGGTGGATCGCGACGGGCTGCCGCCTGATGCGCTGCCGGACGACACCGACGTCGTCTTCACAACGCCAAGTCACCAGTGCCCGACGGCGGCGACGATGCCGCTGGCCCGACGACAGGCGCTGCTGGCCAAGGCCGAGGAAAAGGACTTCCTGATCGTCGAGGACGACTATGAATTCGAGATGTCGTTCCTGAAATCCCCCTCGCCCGCGCTGAAATCGCTCGACCGGAACGGGCGCGTGATCTATGTCGGCTCGTTCTCCAAATCACTGTTTCCCGGTCTCCGGCTGGGCTATCTGGTCGGCCCGGCTCCGTTCATCCGCGAGGCGCGGGCGCTGCGCGCATCGGTGCTGCGCCACCCGCCGGGACACATCCAGCGCACGGCCAGCTATTACCTGTCGCTTGGCCACTACGATGCGCTGATCCGCCGGATGAGCCGCGCCTATCACGAGCGGCGGCAGATCATCGACCGGGCGCTCGATTTCCACGGGCTGACCGTCGCGGGTCAGGGCACCTACGGCGGCTCCTCGGTCTGGATCGCGGGGCCGGAGCATATCGACGCGGGCGATTTGGCCGCACGGTTACGGCAGCAGTCGGTACTGATCGAACCGGGCGCGCCCTTCTTTGCCGGAGACAGCCCGCAGCATCGGTATTTCCGTCTGGCCTACTCCTCGATCCCCGCCGCGCGCATCGCCGACGGCATGTCCCTCATCGCTGCAGAAATCGCCGTGATGACCGCCCGACCGACCTGATCGCAGCCGCGTCGTATTTCATTTGCCGAGTCGCGATTTCGTCGGTATTGTTGCCACATCTTATTGAGACCATCGGTCTCAATAATCAAATACGCTGGATTTAAGCGGCGCAGTCAACTGGCCCTACTGCGCCTGAATGGCTGGCCCTAGGGTCCGCCGATATATCATGGCGACGTCTGCGCCATCCGTTTCGTTCTGGAGGGAACCCTAAGATGAAAATGACCACCGAAGAAGCCTTCGTCAAAACACTGCAGATGCACGGCATCAAGCATGCTTTCGGCATTATCGGCTCGGCCATGATGCCGATTTCCGACATTTTCCCCACTGCGGGCATTACCTTCTGGGACTGCGCGCACGAAGGCTCCGCCGGTATGATGGCCGACGGCTACACCCGCGCCACCGGTGAAATGTCGATGATGATCGCCCAGAACGGCCCCGGCATCACCAACTTCGTGACCGCCGTGAAAACCGCCTACTGGAACCACACACCCTGCCTGCTGGTCACGCCGCAGGCCGCCAACAAGACCATCGGTCAGGGCGGGTTCCAGGAAATGGAGCAGATGAACCTGTTCGCCGATTGCGTCGCCTATCAGGAAGAGGTGCGTGATCCATCGCGCATCGCCGAAACCCTGAACCGGGTGATCATGCAGGCCAAGCGTGCCTCCGGCCCCGCGCAGATCAACATCCCGCGCGATTTCTGGACCCAGGTGATCGACATCGAATTGCCGATGATCGTCGATTTCGAGCGCCCCTCCGGCGGCGAGACCGCCATCGCAAAGGCCGCCGAGATGCTGTCCAACGCGAAGTTTCCCGTCATCCTGAACGGTGCGGGCGTGGTGCTGGCCGAAGGCGGAATCGAAGCATCGAAGGCGCTGGCCGAACGTCTGGATGCGCCCGTTTGCGTGGGCTACCAGCACAACGACGCCTTCCCCGGCAGCCACCCGCTGTTCGCCGGGCCGCTGGGCTATAACGGCAGCAAGGCGGGTATGGAGCTGATCTCCAAGGCCGACGTGGTGCTGGCGCTCGGCACCCGGCTGAACCCGTTCTCGACCCTGCCCGGCTATGGCATCGACTATTGGCCCAAGGATGCCAAGATCATTCAGGTCGACATCAACCCCGACCGCATCGGCCTGACCAAAAAGGTCACCGTGGGTATCATCGCCGATGCCGCGAAAGCGGCCAAAGGCATCCTCGCCAATCTGTCCGATGACGCAGGCGACGCAGGCCGCGACGACCGCAAGAATCTGATCGCCAAGACGAAATCCGCCTGGGCGCAGGAACTGACCTCGATGGATCACGAGGACGACGATCCCGGCACCAGCTGGAACGAGCGTGCCCGTCAGGCCCGCCCCGACTGGATGTCGCCGCGTCAGGCCTGGCGCGCGATCCAGTCCGCAATGCCGGAAAACGCGATCATCTCATCCGACATCGGCAACAACTGCGCCATCGGCAACGCCTATCCGTCTTTCCCCGATGGCCGCAAGTATCTGGCTCCCGGCCTGTTCGGCCCCTGCGGCTATGGCCTGCCCTCTATCGTGGGCGCCAAGATCGGCCAGCCCGACGTGCCTGTGATCGGCTTTGCCGGTGACGGTGCGTTCGGCATCGCGGTGAACGAATTGACCGCGATTGGCCGCGACGAATGGCCTGCCGTGACGCAGATCGTGTTCCGCAACTACCAGTGGGGTGCGGAAAAGCGGAACAGCACACTTTGGTTCGACGACAACTTCGTCGGCACGGAACTGGACATGAAAGTGTCCTATGCCGGGATCGCGCAAGCCTGCGGGCTGATCGGGGTGCAGGCCAAAACCATGGAAGAGGTCACCGCCGCGCTGAAACAGGCGATTACCGACCAGATGGAAAACGGCAAGACCACCCTGATCGAGGTGATCCTGAACCAGGAACTGGGTGAGCCGTTCCGCCGCGACGCGATGAAAAAGCCCGTGCGCGTGGCCGGTGTGTCCAAGACCGATATGGCGGCCGAGTAATCGGTGCCATTCGACCTTGGCCTCGCGCAGACTGCGGCCCTTGCATTTGCCTTGCTTGGGGCCGCCTATGTGCGGGGCTATTCGGGGTTCGGCTTTTCGGCGATCTTCATCGCCTTTGCCGCCCTGATAACCAATCCGCTTCCGCTTATCCCGGTGGTCTTCGCGTGCGAAATCCTGATGACAGCCCTGCAGGCGCGCGGCATCCGCGGCCATGTCGACTGGCGGCGCGTCGGCGCGTTGCTGCTGGGGGCTGCTATCGTGTTGCCCCTGTCGGTCACGTTCATCCTGTCGGTGGGCGAGGGTTCGGCGCGGCTGGCTGTTTCATCCATCGTGCTGGTGATGTCGCTGATCCTGCTGTCCGGCTGGACCATCACACGGGCGATTCCGCTGCCGGGCTTTACCGGCGTCGGCATGGTCTCGGGTCTGTGCAACGCGGCGGGGATCGGCGGCCTGCCGGTCGCGGCGTTCCTGACGGCGCAGCCCATCGCCGCGCCAGTGTTTCGCGCCACGATGATCGTCTATCTGACCGGGCTGGACCTGATTACCATGCCGCTGATGTGGCACGGCGGACTGGTCACCATGGAAACGGTGAAGGGTGCCGCGCTGGCGCTGCCACTGCTGGCGCTGGGCGTTTTTCTGGGCGGACGGCAATTTTTATCCGCCTCCCCCACGACATTCCGCCGGTTTGCAGTCATGCTGCTCCTGGCCCTGTCGGTGCTGGGCCTGATCCGTGCATTTCTATGAGGTTGCCATGACATCCCCATTTGTATCGTCCCGCGAAGCGGTCTGCCCGCCCAACCTGATCGACCTGGCCCAGACGTTCGCGCCGCCCCGCGTGGCGATTGCCCGCGCCGCGGCGCCCTTGCCGATGGAAGCGGCGGAGGATGCGACCAAGGCGGGCATCATGGTACCCGTCTTCGTGGGCGAGGCGGATGTGATCCGCGCCGAGGCGGACAAGCTGAATTGGGACATCTCCGGCTATGCCCTGCACGACACCACGGGCGAAGAGGAGGCGGGCATGACCGCCGCCCGCCTGTGTGGTGAAGGCGCGGCCGACGTGCTGATGAAAGGCCAGTTGCACACGGATGTTTTCATGAAGGCAGCCGTCGCCCGCGACAGCGGCCTGCGCACCGGCAAGCGTTTCGTGCATATTTTCCACATCAGCCACCCCGACGGCTGCAAACCGATGCTGATCTCCGATGCCGCGGTGAACGTCGCGCCGAATCTCGAAACCCGGCAGGTCGCCATTCAGGAGGTCACCGACCTGCTGCAACGGCTTGGCAATGCGCGCCCCAAAATCGCGATTCTCTCCGCTACCGAAACCCCGATCGAAGCGGTGCCATCTTCGATGGACGCACGCGCGCTGGCCGATTGGGCCGCCGAGAACGTGAAGGATGCGGATGTGTCGGGCCCGCTGGCGCTCGACCTGATCCTGTCGATGGACGCGGTGCGCACGAAAAAGCTGACGGATAACCCCGTGGCGGGGCAAGCCGACGCGATCATCGTGCCCGACATCGTGGCGGGCAACGCGCTGTTCAAGGCACTGGTCTATGTCGGCGGCGGTTGTGCGGCCGGTCTGGTGACAGGGGCAAAGGTGCCGATCCTGCTGACCAGCCGCGCCGATCCCGCCGCCGCCCGCATGGCGTCCGCAGCGCTGGCCGCGATCCGCTGCGGGTTGCCGAAGTGATGCGCACCGATCCAGGTCTTGCCCGGCACCGCCGGGCAGCGCCCGACCGCCCCCATGGGCGGGCGCTTCGCTTCCCACCCGCGGTCGGGCACTGCCCTCTGACGAACCGGAGGACACCGCAATGATCCTCGTCCTCAACGCCGGGTCCTCGTCCCTCAAGATCGAAGTGTTCGACCGCGATCTCAACTCGCTCCACACCGGCGCCGTCACCGAAATCGGCGGCGCGGGTGTGCTGAAACTGAACGACACCGCGCAAGACATCACCACCGCCAACCATGCCGACGCCCTGTCGCAGATGATGAAAGCGCTGGCCGGCAAAGGCATCACGCCGCAAAGCCTGACCGCTGCCGCACATCGCGTGGTCCACGGCGGCACGATCCTGACGCAGCCCGCGAGCGTGACCCCCGCCGTCATCAGCGCGATAGAGGCGTGCATCCCGCTGGCCCCGCTGCACAACCCCAACAACCTCGCCGCAATTCTTGCGCTGCAAGAAGCCGCGCCGGACTTGCCGCAATATTGCTCTTTCGGCACGGCCTTCCACGCCACCAACCCGGACGTCGCCACCCGCTACGCCATTCCGCAAACACAGCATGATGCGGGCATCCGCCGCTACGGGTTTCACGGACTGTCCTATGCCAACATGGTCGCCGAATTCGGGCCCGACCTGCCGCACCGTCTGCTCGCCCTGCACCTCGGCAACGGTGCGTCGCTTTGCGCGATCCGCGACGGCAAATCCATCGCCACTTCGATGGGCTATTCCCCGTTGTCGGGCCTGACCATGGGCACCCGCTCGGGCGATATCGACGGTGCAGCGGTGCTGCGCCTGTCCGCTGCTCTGGGCGAGGACGAGACCGACCGGATGCTGAACAAGAACTCCGGTCTCAAGGCGCTGGCGGGCGACAACAACATGAAAGCCCTGCTGGAGCGTGACGACGCCGCCGCAAGATTTGCCGTCGATCATTTCTGCTACTGGGCCGCGCGCCATGCAGGCAGCGCCATCGTCGCGATGGGCGGCGTGGACGCCGTGGCCTTCACCGGCGGCATCGGCGAGAACGCAGAACCGATCCGTGACCGGATCATGGACCACCTTTCGTGCTTCGGCGACGTCCCGGTGCACGTGATCCCCGCCGACGAGGAAAAAGCCATCGCCCGCGACGCGCTTTCCGTGATGGAGGCGTCATAACCGTGGACAGCCTGCTCTCAGCGATCGACGTCTCTGCTGTGGATTTCGCGATCCTTTGCGCGATCGCGTTCGGGGCGGGCCTCGTGCGCGGCTTTTCCGGCTTTGCCCTCTCTGCCCTCGTGATGGCCTCCGCCGTCTATCTGCTGCCGCCTGTCGAACTGATCCCGATCTGCTGGTGGCTGGAAATGTCGGCCTCTGTCCTGATGGCCCGGGGTGGGTGGCGCGAGGCGGATCGCGGCGTCGTCTTCGGCCTTTTCGTGGGCTCGTCCATCGGTGTGCCTTTCGGCCTCATGCTGACGCAGGCCCTCGCGGTTGAGACTTCGAAACTGATCGCGCTGGGGATCATCATCGTGCTGTCCGCCACGCAGCTCGCCAAAATCAGGCTCGCGTTTCTGGCCACGAAACCGGGCCTCTACCTGTCCGGCCTGACCGCCGGGATCGCCACGGGCCTCGCCTCTGTCGGCGGCATGGTCGTGGCCCTTTACGTGCTGAGCCAGAATGCCCCCGCCCGCAAGATGCGCGCAGCCCTTGTCCTGTTCCTGTTCATCTCGTCCTTCACCTCGATGATCTACCTCGTCTGGTTCGGTGTGATGGACATGACCGCCGTCTGGCGCGGGCTGGCGCTGGCCGTGCCTGCCATGATCGGCGTGCTGCTGGGCCAATTGCTTTTCACGCCACGCTATGAACCCTACTACCGTCCCTTCTGCCTGACGTTGCTGATCGGCCTGGCGGCCATCGGCATCATCCGGACAGCCGTTACCTGAAAGGTGAGCCGATGACGCATCATCAACCCGACCTGAATACATCGCCCAAGGTGTCAGACGAGGTGCGCAAGACCACCTGCTATATGTGCGCCTGCCGCTGCGGGATCAACGTGCATATTAAGGGCGGCAAGGTCGCCTATATCGAGGGCAACCGCGATCACCCGGTCAACCAGGGCGTGCTCTGCGCCAAAGGGAGCGCGGGGATCATGCAGCACAACGCGCCTTCCCGCCTGCGCGCGCCGATGAAGCGCACCGGCCCGCGCGGATCGGGCGAGTTCGAGGAGATCTCGTGGGACGAGGCGCTTGAGATCGCCACCGGTCTGCTGAAACCGATCCGCGAAACCGCACCCGAAAAGCTGGCGTTCTTTACCGGGCGCGATCAATCGCAAAGTTTCACCGGCTTCTGGGCGCAGGCCTATGGCACGCCGAATTTCGCCGCCCACGGCGGGTTCTGTTCGGTGAACATGGCCGCCGGTGGCATCTACACGATGGGCGGCGCGTTCTGGGAATTCGGGCAACCCGACTGGGACCTGACGAAGATGGTAATGATCTTCGGCGTGGCCGAAGACCACGACAGCAACCCGATCAAGATGGGCATTGGCCGCGCCAAGGCAAAGGGGGCCAAGATCGTCGGCGTGAACCCGATCCGCACCGGCTACAACGCGGTGGCCGACGAATGGGTCGGCATCACACCGGGCACCGACGGGCTGTATATCCTGTCGATGATCCACTGCCTGATGAAGGCGGGGCGCGTCGATCTGGACTACCTCGCCCGGTTCACCAACGCCTCCGTCCTGCTAAACGAAGACCCCAAGTCCGATCAGTTCGGCCTGTTCCTGCGCGACGAGGACGGACAGCCGTTGGTGATCGACCGCCGCACTGGCAAGCCCGCACCGTGGAATGGCCATGGGGTCGAGCCTGATCTGTCCGGCACGATCCGCGACAAGGGCATCACCCACCGCCCCGTGTTTCACCACATGGCCGAGAAATACCTGTCCGACGATTATGCGCCGGAGAATGTGGCGGAGCGCACCGGCATCCCCGCCGCGCAGATCCGCAAGATGGCCGCCGAACTGGCCCGCGTGGCGTTCGACGAGGAAATCAGCCTCGACCGCCAATGGACGGACTTCCGTGGCAAGACGCATGACAAAATGATCGGCCGTCCGGTGTCGTTCCACGCGATGCGCGGGATTTCCGCCCATTCCAACGGGTTCCAGACCTGCCGTGCGCTGCACACCTTGCAGATCATCCTCGGCACCGTCGAAACCCCCGGCGGGATGCGTTTCAAACCGCCCTATCCCAAGCCCGCGACAGCGCACCCCAAACCGCACGGCAAGGTGACCCCCGGCGCACCGCTGGACGGCCCGCATCTGGGCTACGTGCAAGGCCCCGAAGACCTGCTTCTGGACGAAAACGACCAGCCCAAGCGGATCGACAAGGCCTATAGCTGGGAAAACCCGATGTCGGCCCATGGGCTGATGCACATGGTCATTTCCAACGCCCACGCCGGGACGCCCTACAAGATCGACACGCTGTTCATGTATATGGCGAATATGTCGTGGAATTCTTCGATGAACACCGGCGGCGTCATCAAGATGCTGACGGATACGGATGAAAACGGCGATTACATTATCCCCAACATCATCTATTCCGACGCCTACTCATCGGAAATGGTTGCCTACGCCGACCTGATCCTGCCCGACACGACCTATCTGGAACGGCACGACTGCATTTCGCTGCTCGACCGCCCGATCTGCGAGGCCGATGCTGTGGCCGACGCGATCCGCTGGCCTGTCGTGAAACCCGACCGTGACGTGCGCGGCTTCCAATCGGTGCTGTGTGACCTCGGCGCGCGGCTGAACATGCCCGGTTTCGTCAACGACGACGGCAGCCAGAAATACGCGGATTACGCCGACTACATCACCCACCACATCCGCCGCCCCGGCATCGGCCCGCTTGCGGGTTGGCGCACGGGCGACACCGGCCTGACCCACGGGCGCGGCGCGCCCAACGAAGGCCAGATCGACAGCTACATCAAGAACGGCGGTTTCTGGATCGAACACGTGCCGGAAGACTGCGCCTATTACAAACCCTTCAATACGGCCTATCAGGACTGGGCAGTGAAGATGGGCTTTTACGACGCCGTGCAGCCCTACATCTTCCAGCTTTATGTCGAACCGTTGCGCAAGTTCCAATTGGCCGCCGAGGGCATCGGCACCCGCCAGCCGCCCGAACACCTGCGCGAGCGGCTGAAACTCACGATGGACCCTCTACCGACATGGTATGCGCCCTTCGAGGACGGCCATGTCGACCCCGTGAAATACCCGATCCACGCGCTGACCCAGCGCCCCATGGCGATGTACCATTCCTGGGGCACGCAGAACGCGTGGCTCCGGCAAATCCACGGACACAACCCGCTCTATGTTCCGACCAAGATATGGGAGGCCAACGGCTTCGAAGACGGCGACTGGGCGCGGGTCACCTCCGCACACGGCGAGATCGTCGTGCCGGTCGCGCATCAGGCTAGCCTGAACGCAAACACCGTCTGGACATGGAACGCCATCGGCAAGCGCAAGGGGGCATGGGCGCTCGACCGCGATGCGCCGGAAGCCACGAAGGGTTTCCTGCTCAACCACCTGATCCACGAGTTGCTGCCGCCAAAGGGCGACGGGCTGCGCTGGAACAACTCCGATCCCGTGACCGGGCAGGCCGCATGGTTCGATCTGCGGGTGAAGATCGAGAAATCGAAAGTCCCGAACGAGGCCTACCCCGTCCTGCCGCCGATCAAATCCCCCGTCGGCCAAGGACCCGACGAACTCGCGTGGAAGGTGGGAGAATGACAATGCGTATTATCTTGCCCGAAATACTCGCGCCGCAGGCATCCCGCACTAACAACCTGACTGGAGGTCCGTTATGACCACCCTGCCATCCTCCACCCAGAAAAAGCTCGGCCTCGTGATCGACCTCGACACCTGTGTCGGCTGCCATGCCTGCGTGATTTCCTGCAAGGGCTGGAATACCGAGAACTACGGTGCGCCGCTGTCCGATCAGGACCCGTACGGGGCCAAACCGACGGGCACGTTCCTGAACCGCGTACACTCCTACGAAGTGCAGCCGCCCAGCCTCAAGGACGGCACGCAGCCCGCCGCCCAACTCATCCACTTCCCCAAATCCTGTCTGCATTGCGAGGACGCGCCCTGCGTCACCGTCTGCCCCACCGGGGCCAGCTACAAGCGGGTTGAGGATGGGATCGTGCTGGTGAACGAAAGCGATTGCATCGGCTGCGGTCTGTGTGCATGGGCCTGCCCCTATGGGGCGCGCGAAATGGACGCCGATGAAGGCGTGATGAAGAAATGCACCCTCTGCGTCGATCGCATCTACAACGAAAACCTGCCCGAGGTTGACCGCACGCCCGCCTGCGTGCGCACCTGCCCCGCAGGCGCGCGGCATTTCGGCGATTTCGCGGACCCCGAAAGCAACGTCAGCATCCTGACCGCCGAGCGCGGCGGCATGGACCTGATGCCGGAGCAGGGCACCAAGCCCGTCAACAAGTACCTGCCGCCACGGCCCAAGGACGCGGCCCCTGAATTCGACGTGCTGTCGCCCTATCTCGAACCCATCGCGCAGGATGCGAAGGGGTTCGTCGGCTGGCTTGACAAGGCCCTGTCCGCCCTGCCCGGAGGAGCGAAATAATGCATCCCGCACCATCCGTCATCATCTTCACCACGTTTTCCGGCCTCGGCTTCGGCCTGCTGTTCTGGCTGGGCCTCGGTGCCATCGTGCCGACCGGCTGGGCCGCCTTTATCTGGTTCACGCTGGCCTATCTGCTGTCGGTCGGCGGGCTGATCGCCTCCACCTTCCACCTTGGCCACCCGGAACGGGCGTGGAAGGCCGTCACGCAATGGCGCACAAGCTGGCTGTCACGCGAGGGCATCGCCGCCGTGGCGACACTGCTCATCATGGCGATCTACGGCGCGGGGCTGGTGTTTTTCGGCAGTCGCTGGGTGCCGCTCGGCTGGCTGGGCGCGGTGGGCGCGGTGGCGACCGTCTTTACCACCGCGATGATCTATACCCAGATGAAGACCGTGCCGCGCTGGCATCACTGGTCCACACCCGCGTTGTTTCTGGCGCTCTCCATCGGCGGCGGCGCGCTGCTGGCGGGGCAGATCGTCGTGGCCGTGGTCCTGCTGTTCATCGCGGGCGCGTTGCAGGCCTACGCCTGGCTCACCGGCGATGGCCGGTTTGCCGCCTCCGGCACAGATATGGCGAGCGCGACCGGCCTGGGCAATATCGGCACCGTTCGCGCGTTCGAGCCGCCGCACACCGGCACCAACTATCTGCTGCGCGAATTCGTGCATGTGGTCGGGCGAAAGCACGCCAGCCAACTGCGCATCATTGCCATGGCCTTCGGTTTCGTGCTACCGGTGGTGTTTCTGATGCTGCCGTTCAGCCACGTCTCCGCGGCCATCGCGGTGCTGAGCCACATCGCGGGCGTTCTCGCACTGCGCTGGCTGTTCTTCGCGCAGGCCGAGCATGTCGTGGGGCTGTATTACGGCAAGCGGTAGAGGCGGTCGGACAGGCCTCTACCGCCACCTATCCGCCGTCCCAGTCAAGACACCGGAAACTTTCCTCGGTACAGATGCTTTCGCACTGCGCCGCGTCCCCGGTCGCCCAGACCACACCTTCCGCCTCCGTCGGCCAGCCTTCGCGCGTCAGGTTCACCCGCCGTTCCAGAACGATCGGCGTGCCATCCACCACCCCGTCGAAAAACAGGTTGCCCTGGATCAGGCTGTGAGAGATCGCGACCATGTCGAACTGCATCTGATAGCCGTCGTCGGACAGTACGGTGGAGGACCACTGCGGCAGGTCCGCGATCTGACACGGCAGCACCAGCTCGATATCCGATAGGCCAGGCTGCGGCAGCCCCTGGCGCAGGTCCTCGTCCCAGAACAGCATCCGGCCCTGGCCGTCGACGGATGTGATGCGTCCCGAGAAGCCGGTCTGCTGGCCGTTGATCACGGTGCCGGCCACCGCAAGAAACAGTCCGCCGTCCTGTGACGTGGTGACCCCGGCGAAGCCTAGGTCCTCGGGCGGGCCGTTGACCGTGCGGCCCATGATCGTCATGCGTTGCGGCCCGGCCAGCGCCTGCCATGTCCCGGCCCAGAAATCGGGCGCGACCGCACCCGCCATGTCACAGGACGCAGGTGCAGTAGCATAGCGGCAAGTCTGCGCCTGCGCCGCCTGCCCCGTGGCCGCGCACAGCGCCAAGGTCATCAGATATTTCATCGTTCCATCTCCCCCGATACAGCAAACGATGCGCGCAGGATACGCGGAACGACGCGATCTCTAGTATCCCCCACAACCGGGGGGTAGGGCGGCGACAGGAATCTGACATCAAAAGGGCGGGCGGTGACTAGCCGAGATTTCGCCCTGTCCATTGCACGCGTTGGTTGGTGAGTGAGACCCCACCCTATGCAGGATCACCTGCGGGTGCGGCATAGCTGCCGTCTGGGCCGTGGACCTCGTCGCCTTCCAGCGCGGGGGTGAAGATCGAGATCAGGCGCATGTCCTCGGCGCTCGTCACGCAAAGTTCGTGCCGGTCATGCCGGTCCAACGCATACAGCACACCGGGACGGATATCGTGCACAGTGCCAGTCGCCAGATCGGTGACGGTGCCCGCCCCCGATATGCAGAAACAGGCTTCCAGATGGTGCTTGTATTCCAGGACCATCCGCGCGCCCGCCGCCACGACGGTGTCGTTCAGCGAATAGCCCATGCCGTCCGACCGCACCAGCATCCGCAGCGACGACCAGCCGGGGCCGGACGCATCGCGCGGCCCGCCCCTCAGATCATCGCTGGAAACAGTGAACATCAGCTACGGATGCGCTGCTCGGTCTTGGCATCGAAAAGGTAAAGCCGCGCTGGGTCGAAGGTCACGCCGACCTTCTGGCCCTCGCTCACCCGGTCGTCACCACGCTCTTCCACCACCATCTTTTCACCGGTCGCACCGGACAGATAGGCGAAGGACACACCGCCGAGGCTTTCCACCAGATCGACAGTCAGCGCATCACCTGCGGGGTCGATGCTCAGGTGCTCGGGCCGCAACCCGCAGATCACCTCGTGGCCCTTGTAGGCCGGGGCGATCGCGGTGGTGATCGACTGACCCAGATTCGGCACTTGTACTTCTCCGTTGCCGACGGTGCCTTTCATGAAGTTCATCGCGGGCGATCCGATGAAACCCGCCACAAAGCGGTTGTCGGGATCACGGTAAAGGTCCATCGGCGCGCCAACCTGTTCGATCACGCCCTTGCGCAGCACCACGATCTTGTCGGCCAGCGTCATCGCCTCGACCTGATCGTGGGTCACGTAGATCATCGTGGCGCCGATTTCCTTGTGCAGACGGGCGATCTCCACCCGCATCTCGACCCGCAGTTCGGCGTCGAGGTTTGACAGCGGCTCGTCGAACAGGAACACCTCCGGCCCGCGCACGATGGCCCGGCCAATGGACACACGCTGACGCTGACCGCCCGACAGGGCGGCGGGCTTGCGGTCGAGGTATTCCTCCAGCTTGAGGATGCGCGTCGCCTCGGCCACTTTCGCCTCGATCTCGGCCTTGGGGAATTTGTTCATCTTCAGGCCGAAGCCCATGTTGTCCTTGACCGTCATGTGCGGGTAAAGCGCGTAGGTCTGGAACACCATCGCCACGCCGCGTTCCGACGGGTCCATGCGGGTCACGTCGCGGTCGCCGATGAACATGCTGCCCTCGGTCGTTTCCTCCAGCCCCGCGACCATGCGCAGCAACGTGGACTTGCCGCATCCCGACGGGCCGACGAAAACGCAGAATTCACCATCCGCGATTTCAAGGTCGATCCCGTGGATCACCTGCACATCGCCGTAGCGCTTGATCACCTTGTTCAGTGTTACACCTGCCATGCGTCAGATCCCCGTGTTTGCTGCGTGTTGATTGGCATAGTCGGGAAAACTCCAGTTCTGGGCATCCCGTGAAATTTTCGTGACGGTTTCTTCCAGCAGCGGCACATAGGCCTCCAGACTGGCGAGCCGCGTGCGTTGCGTGGAGCTGGTCACCGAAATCGCGCCCAGCACCCGGTCGGTCGCCGACAGAATCGGCATCGCGACGCAGATGATTCCCGGCTCGTGCTCCTCGCGATCGAAGCCGTAGCCATTGGCGCGGATATCGGCCAGTTCGGCGTGCAGGGCGTTGGCATCGGGCAAGGTCTTGTCGGTGAAGATATGAAACGACTGCTGCGCGATCAGATCGTCGCGCTGTTCGGCATCCATGAAGGCCAGCATCGCCTTGCCCACGCCGGTACAATAGGCCGGGCCAACCTTACCGGCCTGGCTGTACATCTCGATGGGCTGCTGCGCATTGCGCTTGTCGATATAAAGGACCTGCCCGTTATCCATCTGTGCCAGATGTACGGTTTCGCCGACCTTGGCGCTCAGCGCGTCGATATGCGGGCGCGCGATGGGCGCAAGTGACGAGACCGACCACGCCGCATGGGCCAGCCGTACCAGCCGCACACCGGGCGCATAGGTCTGCCGGTCGGGGTCGTAGGACAACATTCCCTGAGAGGTCAGCGTCTGCATGAAACGGTAAAGCGTGGGCTTGGGATAGTCCGATTCGGCCAACACCTCGCGGAACCGTACGGGCCGCCCGAAAGCCGCCACCTGCTCCAGCACCTCAAGTGCCTTTCCGACTGTGCCGTCACCGGTCACCCGTCCCATTTTCGTCCTCCCGCGCGCTGCCCCAGAATTGCGGTTTCTCCTCCACCGCACCTGTGCTGCACTGTTGACAAGGCTAGCCTGTTCGCGGTTTAGTATCAATATCCAAAACCAAGTTTCAAATAATGAGACCATTGCGGAATCAGAGTTTGCGACTTGGACCACTATGGAAGCACCAGGGAGGACACCATGCATTCCATTCTCAAAACGTCGTTCGCGGCGTTGGCGGCGGCTGCCATCGCGGCAACCTCTGCACAGGCAGACGCGCACGCGCTGTCGGGCGATCTGAAAATCACATCCGATATGTCGAACCCCGCACCCCGGGCCGTCATGGAAGGGCTTGTCGCGGAATTCGGGGAAATGCACCCCGACCTCAACATCGAGCTGACCATCGTCGACCGTGAGGCCTGGAAAACACAGATCCGCAACGCACTGGGCGCCAACCCGCCGGACGTCGTGAACTGGTATGCGGCCAACCGCATGGGCCCGTATGTCGAGGCCGGCCTGTTCGAAGACATCTCTGACATGTACGCGAACGGCGATCTGCCCGGTCTGGACAGCATCAAGGGCGCGATGACCCTCGACGGCAAGCAGTGGGGCGTGCCCTATACCTACTACCAGTGGGGCATCTACTACCGCGAAGACATCTTCAACGAGCTGGGTCTTGAAGAGCCTGAAACCTTCGAGCAGGAAATCGCGAACTGCGAGAAGATCATCGAGAGCGGTCGTTCCTGCTATGCCATCGGCACAAAGTTCCTTTGGACTGCCGGCGGCTGGTTCGACTACATGAACATGCGGACCAACGGTTTCGACTTCCACATGCAGCTCGCCCGTGGCGAGGTCGAGTGGACCGACGACCGCGTGCGTGAGACCTTCGCCAACTGGCGCAAGCTGATCGACATGGGTGCCTATATCCCCGATCACCAGTCCTACAGCTGGCAGGAAGCACTGAACTTCATGACCGACGGCGAGGCGACAGCCTACCTGATCGGCAACTTCGCCGTGGCACCGATGCGTGACGCGGGCCTGACCGACGATCAGATCGACTTCTACCAGTTCCCGATGATCAACGATCATCCGATGGGCGAAGACGCACCGACCGACACGTTCCACATCCCGTCGGGTGCGGAAAACAAGGACAACGCCCGTGCGTTCCTGCAGTTCGTCACATCCGCTGACGTGCAGACCCGCATCAACTCCGGCGATGCCTTGGGTCAGCTGCCCGTGAACGCCGAATCGAGCGTGGACGCGGACGAATTCCTGGAGCAGGGATTCGAAATGCTGAGCACCAACGCCACCGGCGGTGTCGCACAGTTCTTCGACCGTGACTTCCCCGCCGAAATGGCGTCGGTCGGCATGGAAGGCCTGCAGGAGTTCATGGTGTTCCCGGACAACCTGGACGACATTCTGGCCCGCCTGGAAGACGCACGTCAGCGCATCTACCAGTAAGCCATCATGATAGGGGCGGGCCACAGCGGTTCGCCCCCTTGCCCAAGGCCCCAACCCATCCGCAAGCCGCCACGCCGGTTTTCGCATGTGTTGAACCACCCGGGGAGGGAACACCCATGACCACCGCACCCGCAGCAGCCCTGCCGCCCGACGGCAATCAACGCGGCTGGTACAAGCGCAACGAGATCGCGATCACGCCGTGGCTGTTCCTCGCCCCCGCGATGCTGTTCTTCGCCGTTTACGTCATCATCCCCATCGGGCAGTCGTTCTGGATCTCGTTCCACCAGTGGGACGGTCTGGGAGAGGCGACATGGGTCGGCACCGCCAACTATGAACGCCTGCTGTTCGACGACCGCAAGTTCAACACCTCTTTCTGGAACAACCTCAAGTGGCTGATCCTCTATTTGCTGGCGATCCCGCTGGGGCTGTTCATCTCGCTGTTCCTGAACCAGACGGTGCGGGGCATCCGGCTTTACAAGTCGCTGTTCTTCTTCCCCTTCGTGATTTCGCAGGTCGTCGTCGGCCTCGTGTTTTCCTGGTTCTACCTGCCGCGCGAGGGTTTGCTGAACGCGATTCTCGCCGTGTTCGGGACCGGCCCGGTGAACATCCTGGGCGATCCGACGCTGGCCACCTACGGTATCATCGCCGCGGGCCTCTGGCCGCAGACCGCCTACTGCATGATCCTCTACCTCACCGGCCTCAACGCCGTGGACCCCGAACAGGTCGAGGCCGCGCGCCTTGACGGGGCAAAGGGCTGGCGGATGCTGTGGTACGTCATCCTGCCGCAACTCAAGCCCGCAACCTTCATCGCCTTCGTGGTGACGATCATCGGCGCGTTGCGGTCGTTCGACCTGATCAGCGTGATGACCAACGGTGGTCCGTTCGGCTCCACCCGCGTGCTGTCGTTCTATATGTTCGAGGAATCGCTGTCCGAATTCGGCTTCCGCATGGGCTATGGCGCGGCCATCGCCGTGGTGCTGTTCTTCATCATGCTGGGCTTCATCGTCTACTTCCTGTGGTCGATGTATCAAGACGAGAAAGGGGGGCGCTGATATGTTTCCGACACCCATTGAAAAGCGGTCCCGCGCCGCGCAGATCGGCTACCAGGCGTTCCTGCCCGTCGTTCTGATCGTCTGGCTGTTGCCGCTGATTGCCGTGGCCATGTTCTCGATCAAGCCCGACAGCGATTTCACCAACGGCAACTACTGGGGCTGGCCCAGCAGTTTCGAGGCGTTCACCAACTATGGCAAGGTGTTCTTCGAATCCAACATGCCGCGTTATCTGCTGAACTCGCTCTTCATCACGATTCCCACGGTGATCGGTGCGGTTGCATTGTCCTGCATGGCGGGTTTCGCGCTGGGCATCTACCGGTTCAAGGGCAACCTGCTGATCTTCTTCATGTTCATCGCGGGCAACTTCGTGCCTTTCCAGATCCTGATGGTGCCGGTCCGTGACCTGACGATCAGCCTCGGGATGTATGACACGATTTATGGCCTCGTGCTGTTCCACATCGCGTTCCAGACCGGGTTCTGCACACTCTTCATGCGCAATTTCATCCGCGCCCTGCCGTTCCCCCTGATCGAGGCGGCACGGGTCGAAGGCATCTCGGAAATCCGCATCTTCTGGTATGTGGTCCTACCGCTGATGAAACCGGCGCTGGCGGCCCTCGCCGTGCTGATCTTCACCTTCATCTGGAACGATTACTTCTGGGCCGTGGTGCTGACGCAAGGTCCCTCCGCGCAGCCCGTGACAGCCGGCATCACAGAGTTTAACAGCCAGTTCCGCGCCGCCTATCACCTGATGAGCGCGGGCAGCATCGTCGCGGCCCTTCCACCCGTGGCGATGTTCTTCCTGATGCAGAAACACTTTATCGCTGGCCTGACGCTGGGCGCAGTGAAGTAAACAGGCGAAAACGATGACGATGACCGATGACGTCGCCGGTGCAACGACACCGGCGACCGCCCTGCCCTTGGGCGATACCAAAACCGCCTCCAACACCGTGCGCCACGTCTGGCGGCTTGACGACGGCAAGCAGACGTTGGTGCTGACCACCACGGGCGAACGCCTGCCGCAGGTGGTCTATTGGGGTGCGGCTCTGCCCGAGGGCGAGAACCTCGAAACGCTGCACTATGCCAACGTGATCGACGTGACCGGCGGGATGCTCGACGAAAACCCCGATCTGTCGCTTTGCCCGGAGGCCGTCCGCTCCTTCCCCGGTC
Source organism: Yoonia sp. KMU-150 (assembly GCF_056858355.1). NCBI lineage: Bacteria > Pseudomonadati > Pseudomonadota > Alphaproteobacteria > Rhodobacterales > Paracoccaceae > Yoonia > Yoonia sp. KMU-150. The sequence goes on along the minus strand of NZ_JBXEQF010000002.1, from coordinate 182,860 downwards.
AGCCCGGCCTGATCGTGCGCGACACCGACGGTACGCCGCTGCTGCCGAAATTCTGTTTCGAACGCGCCGAAGAGAACGGCAAACTCGACCTGACCTATGCCGATGCGGACAATGGACTCACACTGACGTTCACATTCACCGCCGACAAAGACACCCACATGATCACGGCGCAGACCACGCTGGACGCCTCGCGCCCGGTGCACCTGCACTGGCTCGCCGCCCCGGTGCTGCCCGCCCCCCAGCAATCGGACGAGATGATCGACGTCTCGGGCCGCTGGTGCGGCGAATTCCAGCTGTCGCGCACCGCCTGGTCCGCCGGTATCCGCTACCGCGAAAACCGCACCGGGCGCACCGGGCACGAACATTTCCCCGGCCTGATCATCCCCTGCACCGGGGCCACCAACACACGCGGAGAGGCCTACGCCTTTCACTACGGCTGGTCCGGCGGCCACCGCATGATCGCAGAGGAACTGCAGGACGGCCGCCGTCAGGTGCAATGGGGCCATGCTGCCCGGATGGAGACGAAGGCCGCGACGCAGTTCAAGACCGCACCGCTCTACATTACCTACTCCGACACCGGACTGAACGGCTGTGCGGTGGCCTTCCAGCGCCACCTGCGTGACCGCATCGTAACATGGCCCAAGCCCGATGCGCCGCGCCCCGTGCACTACAACTGCTGGGAAGCGGTCTATTTCGACCATAAGCTGCCGGTCCTGCAGGACATCGCCGACAAGGCGGCAGCCCTCGGCGCGGAACGCTTCGTGCTGGATGACGGCTGGTTCGGCCAGCGCGACGACGACACGCGCTCCCTGTCCGACTGGGAGGTTGATCCCCGCAAATACCCCGACGGCCTGACCCCGCTGATCGACCACGTGCATGGCCTTGGCATGACCTTCGGCATCTGGTTCGAACCCGAGATGATCAACGAGGACAGCGACATCCACCGCGCCCACCCCGATTGGGCGCTGGGGTCGGAGGACCAGACGCTGGGTCGCCAGCAAAAGGCGCTGAACATGGCGCTGCCGGAAGTGCGCGATTTCCTCTATGACCGCATGTCAAAAATCCTGCGCGACAACCAGATCGAATACATCAAATGGGACCACAACCGCGTCCTGCCGATGCCCGATGCCGCCCAGACCCGCGGGTCCTATGCGCTGATCGACCGGTTGCGCGCGGATTTCCCGCATGTGGAAATCGAAACCTGCGCCTCGGGCGGCGGGCGCATCGACTTCGGCATCCTGCAGCGCACGCAGCGGGTCTGGCTGTCCGACAGCAACGACGCGCTGGAACGCCTGCGCATCCAGCACGACGCGGCGCTATTCCTGCCGCTCTCTGTCACCGGCAGCCATGTCGGCCCGCGCAAATGCCATACGTCGGGCCGTGTGCTCGACATCAGCTTCCGCGCCTGGGTCGCCGCCCAGCGCCACATGGGCTTCGAGATGGACCCGCGCGAACTCGACGCGTACGAGGCCGCGGTGCTGACAGAGGTCACAAGCTGGTGGAAACACAACCGGCACTGGATGCAGACCGCCGATATTCTGCGATTGGACAGCGCCGACCCCGCCGTGCTGGCCGAACAGCAACTGGCACGTGACGGCACCCGTTTCGTGGTCTTCGCGGGCAAGGCCGCAACCTCCGCCCAGATCGCCCCGCGCCCGCTGCGGCTGACGGCGCTGGACCCGGAGGCGATCTACCGGGTCACGCTGATCAACCGCGACACCGCGCCGACCCTGTCGCGCGGCAGGCCTGCGCTGAAGACCGAAACCGTCGACCTGTCCGGCACCTACCTGATGCGCAACGGCATCACTCTCCCGTGGTCCTTCCCCGAACGCATGTGGGTGGTCGAAGGGCAGCGCCTGTGACGGCGCAGTTCCCATCGCTGAAAGGTGCGTCGGTCTTCGTCACCGGTGGCGGCAGCGGCATCGGGGCCGCCCTCGTCGCCGGGTTCGCCGCACAGGGCGCGCGCGTGGCCTTCGCGGATATTGCCGATACCGAACAGCACCCTGACGCGCTGTTTCTGGAATGCGACGTGACCGACATCGCCGCCCTGCAGACGGCAATCGACACTGCCGTCGCAGCGCACGGTCCTGTCACCGTGCTGGTCAACAACGCCGCCAACGACATGCGCTATGACATCGCCGACATCACGCCCGCCATATGGGACAGCCAGCAGGCGGTGAATTTCAAACACTATTTCTTTGCCAGCCAGCATGCCGCCGCAGGCATGGCGCAGGGCGGCAGCATCATCAACTTCTCCTCGATCACCTATGCGCTGGGTGCCGCGGGCATGGCCCCCTACGCTGCCGCCAACGCGGGCATCATGGGGCTGACCCGCAGCATGGCGCGCGAACTCGGGCCCCGGAACATCCGCGTCAACGCCATCGCCCCCGGCTGGGTCCTGACCGAAAAGCAGCGCGAGAAATGGGCAACCGAGGAAAACCTCGCCGCCTTCCTCGACAAACAGTGCCTGCCGCGCCACATGGCCACCGAGGACATGATCGGCCCGGTGCTCTTTCTGGCCTCCGACGCTTCGGCTATGATCACCGGACAGACAATCGCAGTGGACGCAGGTGTGGTGCATTTCGGATGAACGAAACGATCGAACCCGACTGGATCGCCGCCGACTGGGGCACCTCGAACCTGCGGGTCTGGGCCATGTCGGCCAGCGACACCGTGCTGGCGGACGCCGCCTCGGGTGCTGGTATGGGCACGCTCGCGCGCGACGGGTTCGAACCGGCCTTCAAGGCCATCGCCGGTGACTGGATCAGCGGCCCCACCACCGTCATCGCCTGCGGCATGGTCGGCGCGCGGCAGGGCTGGGTCGAGGCGCCCTACGCCACCGTTCCCTGCCCGCCCGTGGCCGAGGGCTTCGCCCGCGCCCGGACCACCGACCCCGATCTTCAGGTCTACGTCATTCCCGGCCTGCGCCAGACCAAACCCGCCGACGTCATGCGCGGCGAGGAAACCCAGATCGCGGGATTTCTAGCCAACAATTCCAATTGGGACGGCGTCATCTGCCTGCCCGGCACCCATACCAAATGGGTCCACGTCAGCGCCGGCGAAGTCGTCAGCTTCAAGACCTTCATGACCGGCGAACTCTTCGCCGTGATCGGCAAGCAGACCGTCCTGCGACACACCGTCGGTGCCGACGGCTGGGACGATGCGATGTTCGCCGACACGCTGTCTGACACCATGTCGCGCCCCGAACGGATGACGTCCGACCTGTTTTCCCTGCGCGCCGAAAACCTGCTGAACGACATGCCACCCGCCACCGCCCGCGCCCGCCTGTCCGGGCTGTTGATCGGTGCCGAACTGGCCGGGGCGAAACCCTACTGGCTGGGCCAGCAGATCGCCGTGATCGGGGCGGGCAAGGTCGCGAAACTCTACGTCACCGCACTTGGCCAGCAAGGCGTCCCGGCCACGCAGGTGCAAGGTGATGCGGCGACGCTCGCGGGCCTCACCGCCGCATACCGCCGCCTGAAAGGATAAATCATGTCCCACCGCCCCCTGATCGCGATCCTGCGCGGCGTCACCACGGCCGAAGCCCCCGCTATGGCAGAGGCGCTGGTCAAATCCGGCATCACCCGGATCGAGGTGCCGCTGAACTCCCCCACGCCCTTCGACAGCATCAAGGCGATGAAGGCCGCCGTCGGCGCTGATGCCATCGTCGGCGCGGGTACGGTCCTGTCCACCGACGATGTGGGCCGCGTGCGCGACGCGGACGGCGAACTTATCGTCAGCCCGAACTGCGACCAGCGCGTGATCATGGCGACCAAGGCCGCCGGCATGGCCAGCTGGCCCGGCGTGATGACCCCTACCGAATGTTTCGCCGCCCTCAAGGCCGGAGCGGACGGCCTGAAAATCTTTCCCGCCAGCCTGTTGGGCCCCGACGGGATCAAGGCGATCCGCGCCGTTCTACCCAAGGGAACGCTCGTCTATGCCGTGGGCGGGGCGGGGGCCGACAACTTCGGCGCATGGATGGCGGCCAGCGCCGACGGCTTCGGGATCGGATCGGCCCTATACAAGCCCGGACTGACCGTGTCAGACGTGGCAGCCCGCGCCGATGCGATGGTCGCGGCCTATGACACAGCAAAAGGTGCGGCCACATGATCCATGACGACACGCAATGCCAACTGGGCGAAGGCCCGCTCTGGCATCCCGAACGCGCGCAACTGTTCTGGTTCGACATTCTGGGCAAGCGCCTGCACACCGCAGGCCGCCATTGGCAATTCGATGAACACGTCTCCGCCGCAGGCTGGATCGACCGCGACACGCTTTTGATCGCTTCCGAAACGCAGCTGTTCAGGTTCAACTTGGAAACCGAGGAGCAAACCTACGTCTACAGCCTCGAATCCGACGACAAGACCACCCGCTCCAACGACGGTCGCGCAGACCCGCAGGGCGGCTTCTGGATCGGCACGATGGGGTTTGACGGCGAACACGAGGCGGGCGCGATCTACCGCTATCACCGGGGCGAATTGCGCCGCGTCGTGCCGAACGTGACCATCTCCAACGCGATCTGCTTCGCCCCCGACGGCAAGACCGCCTATTTCACCGATACGCCGACGCAGAAGATCATGCGGGTGACGCTCGACATGCAGGGCTGGCCCGCCGCCGACCCCGAACTGCACATCGACCTGTCCGACACCGATTTCCGCCCCGACGGCGCAGTGGTCGATGCGGACGGCAATATGTGGAACGCGCAATGGGGTGCCGGTCGCGTTGCGGTCTATGATCATCAAGGAACATACCTGCGCGAACATACCTTTCCCGCCGACCAGACTACCTGCCCGGCCTTCGGCGGGCCGGACCTGACAACGCTCTACTGCACCTCGGCCGCACAGGGTAAAGACGGCGCGGACGACGGCAAGACCTTCACCGTCGACACCGACTCCAAGGGCAAGGCCGAACACCGCGTGATTTTCTAGGCGCGATCTTCGCATTATCTTGCCAAAAATACTAAAAAAGGCACCGTCATGAAACGCACGCTCGGCGTCTGTTACTACCCCGAACACTGGCCCGAAGACCAATGGGCCACGGACGCCGCGCGCATGGTCGAAACGGGCCTCACATGGGTGCGGATCGGCGAATTCGGCTGGCAGCGGATGGAACCTGTGCCTGGCAAATTCGATTGGGGCTGGCTTGACCGGGCAATCGCGGTGCTAGGCGATGCGGGGATGAAGATCGTCCTCGGCACGCCCACCGCCACGCCGCCGCGCTGGATGCTGGACAAGCTGCCAGACATGCTGCCGGTCGCCGCCGACGGCCACACCCGCAAATTCGGATCGCGCCGGCACTACGATTTCAGCCACTTGGGTTACCGGGAGGAGGCGCGGCGCATCGCCCGCCTCATGGCCGAACGCTATGGCCGCAACCCGCATATCGCCGCCTGGCAGATCGACAACGAATACGACTGCCACGACACGACACTATCGTATTCGGATGCCGCCCTGCACGGCTTCCGCGACTGGCTGGCGCAGCGCTATCAGTCCACCGACGCGCTCAACCGTGCCTGGGGCAATGTGTTCTGGTCGATGGATTACGACAGTTTCGAGCAGATCGACCTGCCGAACCTCACCGTAACGGAACCGAACCCCGCGCACGTGCTGGCCTTCCGGCGCTATTCCTCCGATCAGGTCGTGGCCTTCAACAGCGTGCAGGCCGACGCGATCCGTGAACATTCGGCAGCACCCCTGATCCACAACTACATGGGCCGCATCACGACCTTCGATCACTGGGCCGTGGGGGCCGACCTCGATATCGCGTCATGGGACAGCTACCCCATCGGCTTCCTCTCCGACCGGATCGAGGGCACGGCCAAGGAAAAGCAATTCTACCTGCGCCAGGGCCACCCCGACAATCAGGCGTTCCACCACGATCTTTACCGCGCCGTGGGCCGCAATCGGATGTGGGTGATGGAACAGCAGCCCGGCCCGGTGAACTGGGCCCCCTACAACCCGGCCCCCCTGCCCGGCATGGCCCGCCTCTGGGCGTGGGAGGCGTTTGCCCACGGGGCCGAAACCGTCTGCTATTTCCGCTGGCGGCAGGCCCCCTTCGCGCAGGAACAGATGCACGCAGGGTTGCTCCGCCCGGACAGCGACGCCGCCCCTGCTTTGGCCGAGGCCACGCAGGTCGCGCAGGAAATCGCGGACCTGCCGGAGGTGGACGCAGGGGCCGCCCCCGTCGCGCTGGTGTTCGACTACGAAAGCGCATGGGCTTGGGACACGCAGCCGCAGGGCGCGGACTTCGATATGTTCCGCCTTGCCTTCGCCGCCTACCGCGCCCTGAGGCGCGCGGGTCTGTCGGTCGATATCCTGCCGCCGGACTCTGCGGACCTCTCCGCCTACAAACTCGTTCTCGCCCCCGGCCTGATGAAACTGTCGGACCCGTTCCGCGCAGCCCTCGCGAGTTTCAAAGGCATCGCGCTGATCGGTCCGCGCAGCGACGGCAAGACCGACGAACTGGCGATCCCCACGCCCATGGGTCCCCACCTGCCCGATACCGGCGTGACGACCGTGATGGTCGAAAGCCTGCCGCCCTCGGACGCGATCAAATTGCAGGGCGGCGGCAGGTTCGTGCATTGGTTCGAACACCTCGAAGGCAGTGCCGACGTGCATCTCGCCACCAAATCCGGCCAGCCCGCGATCATGGGCGGCGATCATATCCGCTATCTCGCCGGTTGGCCCGACGACGCCACCTTCGACAGCATCATCGGCAACCTCTGCGATACGCTCGACATCGCAACCTACGACCTGCCCAAGGGGTTGCGCATCCGCGACACCACCACCCATCGGTTCATCTTCAACTACGCGCCGAAGGCCCGCACGTGGGGCGATGTGACCATTCCCGCCGCGGGCGTGCATTGGGAACCGCTGTGATCACCCCCTTCGGCACGACCCCGCAGGGCGAACAGGTGGACAAGATCACCCTCGCCGCCGGCGACCTGACCGTCGCGGTGCTCACATGGGGTGCGGTGGTGCAGAACGTGCGGCTGGCCGGTATCGAGCGGTCGCTGACGCTCGGGTCGGACGATCTGGCCGATTACCTCGGCGACATGCGCCACCACGGCTCCCTCATCGGCCCCATCGCCAACCGGATCAGCACCGCGCGGATCAAGATCGACGGCATCATGTACGAGCTGGAGCGCAATCAGGACAATCGCATCCACCTGCACTCCGGCGCACAGGCCACGCACCGGCGGCTCTGGCAGATCGCGGACCACGGCCCCGACAGCGTCACCCTCACCTGCACCCTGCGCGACGGGGAATGCGGCCTGCCCGGCAACCGCACGATCACGGCGCGCTATGCCGTGGCCGCCCCCGCGACGCTGGAAATGACGGTGACCGCGACGACTGACGCCAAGACCCCGCTCAGCTTCGCCAACCACAGCTATTGGAACCTCGACGGCACCGCCGACTGGTCCGGCCACAGTCTGCAGATCGCCGCCGACCGCGTGCTGCCAGGCACCGTGGACAACTACCCGACCGGCGAGATCGTCGATGTCGCAAAGACCGACCTCGATTTCCGCACCCCGCGCACCATCGCACCGCGCGCGCCCGCGCTCGACAACAACTTCTGCCTGTCCGACAGGCGCGAGCCCCTGCGCGACGTGCTCACCCTCACCGGGCAAAGCGGCGTCAGCCTGACAATGACCACGACCGAACCTGGCATCCAGATCTACGACGGGCGCGATGCGCGCCGCCCGGGACGCGCGCCTTACGAGGGCCTGGCGATCGAGGCGCAGATGTGGCCGGACGCCCCCACCAACAGTCAATTTCCGTCGATCATGGTTGCGCCGGATCAGACCTACAGCCAGACGACCCGCTGGACCTTCGCAGGTTAACGGACCGTGCGATCACCTTAACGCATTGTAAATAAACATAAAGTAACCCACGGGTTACCTGTTGCGCGACATCCGACATCGCCGTTCCCGCGTGGCCTGCGCATAGTGTCGCACCGGACTGCCCAAGGCGCGTCATGTCCTATATCTAGGACAAGACCGAAACACCGCAGTCACCCACAAGGCCCGCCCATGGAAACCCTTCTCCTGTCGCGCATCCAGTTCGCCGCAAACATCTCTTTCCATATCCTATTTCCAACCATCACCATCGCGCTAGGCTGGGTCCTGCTCTATTTCAAGCTCCGCCATGCCCGCAGCGGCGACAACCGCTGGATGGAGGCCTATGCCTTCTGGGTCAAGATCTTCGCCCTGTCCTTCGCGCTCGGCGTTGTGTCGGGCATCACCATGTCGTTCCAGTTCGGCACCAACTGGCCGGGCTTCATGGAAAAAGTCGGCAATATCGCGGGGCCCCTGCTGGCCTACGAGGTGATGACCGCGTTCTTTCTGGAGGCCGTGTTCCTCGGCATCATGCTCTTCGGCGCGTCCCGCGTGCCGGGCTGGCTGCATACGCTGGCGACCTTCCTGGTCGCCTTCGGCACCACGATGTCGGCCTTCTGGATCATCGTGCTGAACTCCTGGATGCACACCCCGCAGGGCTACGAGATGATCGACGGCGTGGCACATGCGACCGATTGGTGGGCCATCGTGTTCAACCCGTCGATGCCCTACCGTTTCGCGCATATGATGCTGGCCAGCTTCCTGACCGTCAGCTTCCTGATTGCAGGCATCTCGGCCTTCCGCTGGCTGATCGGCGGGCAAACGGCGGGCGTGCGCGTGGCGCTGCGTACCGCCGTGGTCGCCGCCGCACTGCTGATCCCGGTGCAGATCTACGTCGGCGACATGCACGGGCTGAACACCAAGGAATACCAGCCCGCCAAGGTCGCTGCGATGGAAGGACACTGGGAAACCGGCGGCAACGTGCCGCTCCTGCTCTTTGCGATTCCGGACGACGAGGCCCGTGAAAACCACTTTGAGGTCGGCATTCCGAACCTCGCCAGTTTCATCCTGACCCACACATGGGACGGCGAAATCAAGGGCCTGAACGACTTTGTCGCCGAAGACGGCACCCCGCTGCACCCCCGCGTCGCCCCGGTGTTCTGGTCGTTCCGCGTGATGGTCGGCACCGGCATGCTGATGCTGCTGGTCAGCTGGACCGCCGTTGCGCTGATGCTGCGCCGCGCGCCCGGCCAGATCAAGCGCCGCAGCGTCGACGGCCTGCCGAAGTGGATGCTGGTCGCTCTTGTGGGGATGAGCTTTTCCGGCTGGGTCGCCACCCTCGCCGGCTGGTACACGACCGAAATCGGCCGCCAGCCTTGGCTCGTCACCGGCCTGATGTCCACGAAAGAAGCGGTCGCCGACGTTCCCGCGGGCATGGTGCTTTCGACGCTGCTGGTCTACCTCGCCGTCTATGCGCTGCTGCTCGTGGCCTATATCAGCGTGATCTTCTATCTCGCGCGTCAGGCGTCAAAGGGCGAACCCATCGGCCGCCGCACCGCGCAATCCGAAGAGGCGCAGCTATCCGCCGTGCCGGGAGAATAGATCATGGATTATTTTGGCGATCCGACCGTCTGGCTGCCCTTCACCTTCGCCGCCCTCATGGGCCTGTCGATCCTGATCTACGTGATCCTCGATGGCTATGACCTCGGCGTCGGCCTGCTCTTCCCGTGGTCGGACGACGATGAAAAGGACATGATGATCGCCTCCATCGGGCCGTTCTGGGACGCCAATGAAACCTGGCTGGTGCTGGCGGTGGGCATTCTGCTCGTCGCCTTCCCGGCGGCGCATGGCGAAATCCTGACCGCGCTTTACCTTCCTGTCGCCGTCATGCTGATCGGGCTGATCCTGCGCGGCGTCGCGTTCGAGTTCCGCGCCAAGGCCCGTGTGGCGCGCAAACGGTTGTGGAACACCCTGTTCTTCACCGGCTCGCTGATGACCTCGCTGGCGCAGGGATTCATGCTGGGCATGTATGTCATGGGCCTGACGTGGACCTGGGGGCACCTTGCCTTTGCCCTGCTCACCGCCGCGTTCCTGACGGTCGGCTACAGCTTCATCGGGGCCGCCTGGGTGATCCACAAGGCCGAGGGGCATTTGCAGGTCAAGGCGGTGGACTGGGCCAAGCGCGGCATCTGGGGGCTGGTGGCGGGCATAGGCGCGATTTCGCTGGCCACCCCTTTCGTCAGCGCGCGCATCTTCGACAAATGGTTCAGCTGGCCCGAGGCGCTGTTGCTCTCGCCGCTACCTCTCGCCTCCGCTGCCTTGGTCCTCTGGCTCTGGTGGATGTTGCAACGCATGCCTTTCGCGCAGGACCGCTGGAACTGGCTGCCCTTCCTCGCGGCAACCCTGCTCTGGTGCACCGCCTTCGGCGGCATGGCCTACAGCTTTTATCCTTACGTCGTGCCGGATCAGTTGACGATCTATGACGCGGCCAGCGCGCCCGAAAGCCTGTTTATCATCCTGATCGGCACGATCTTCGTGCTGCCGACGATCATCGGCTATACCCTGCTGGCCTACACCGTGTTCCGCGGCAAGGCGACGGCGCTGCGCTACGACTGATGCCCAAAAACCTTAGAAGGTTTTTGCCAAGACTTTTGCAAAAGTCTTAGCCCCAGCCGCCACCGCCCGGTGATTTCAGCACGAACACGGCACTCGCTGGAAGATCGACCTCATCATTTCCGCGCAACGCGCGCGTGGTGCCATTGGGCAGAATCACACTGTTTTCGCCGGTTTTGCCATCCCCGCCACCGTCCACGCCAAAGGGCGGCACGACGCGGTGCGAACACAGCGTTGTCACCGTCACCGGCTCCAGAAACCGCATCTCGCGCACAACGCCATGCCCGCCGCGCCATTTGCCAGCACCCCCCGATCCGTCACGGATCGCGAACTGTTCCAGCCGCACCGGAAAGCGTTTCTCCAGAATCTCCGGGTCGGTCATCAGTGTGTTGGTCATATGGCTTTGCACCGCGTCACACCCGGCAAACCCCGGCCCCGCACCGGTGCCGCCCGCGATGGTTTCGTAGTTCTGAAACGTGTCGTTGCCCCAGATGAAATTGTTCATCGTCGCCTGCGAACAGGCCATGACGCCCAGCGCCCCGATCAACGCGTTGCAGGTCGCCTGCGACACCTCGGTATTCCCCGCGATCACCGCCGCCGGATAGGCGGGGTTCAGCATCGTGCCTGCGGGGGCAATAATCTCGATCGGTTTCAGGCACCCTTCGTTCAGCGGAATGTCGGATCCCACCAGCGTGCGGAACACATAAAGCACGACCGCACGGCACACCGCCTGCGGCGCGTTGTAATTGCCGGAATGCTGCGGGCTGGTGCCGGTGAAATCGACCGTCGCACGGCGACCCGCACGATCCACCCGCACGGCGACCTTGATCCTTTGTCCCTCATCCATCGGATAGGTGAATTCCCCGTCCGCCAGCCTGTCGATCACGCGGCGCACGCTTTCCTCGGCGTTGTCCTGCACATGCGCCATATAGGCGGTCACGACATCCGCACCGTAGGTGTCGCACACCCCCAGCAGCGCCTGCCGTCCGGTCTCGTTCGCGGCAACCTGCGCCTGCAGATCGGCCATGTTCTGCGCGATGTTGCGGCAGGGATACTTGCCCGATGCCAAGACCGCGCGCGCCTCCTCCTCCAGCAGAGTCCCGCCGCGTACCAGCTGCACGTTGTCGATCAGCACACCTTCCTGATCGATATGCGTGCTGTCCGGCGGACCGGAGCCGGGCGTGCGCCCGCCGATATCCGCATGATGCCCGCGCGAGCCGAGCCAGAACGCCGGTTTTCCATCCACGAACACCGGCGTGACGACCGTGACATCTGGCAAATGCGTGCCGCCATTATAGGGCGAATTCAGCATGAAGGCATCGCCCTCTGCCGCACCCGGATGCTCGCGCATCACGGTCTTGATGCTGTCCGACATCGACCCCAGATGCACCGGCACATGCGGCGCGTTCGCGACCAGATCACCGTTCGCATCGAAGATCGCGCAGGAAAAATCCAGCCGTTCCTTGATGTTGACCGACCAGGAGGTATTGGCCAGCGTCGCACCCATCTGGTCTGCGATGGACATAAAGAGGTTCGACATCACCTCCAGCACCACCGGGTCGGCCTTCGTCCCCGCCGCTGCCGGGCGGCGCGCGGCGCCGTCGCGGGTCAGATGCAGGTTGCCGTATTCGTCGACCCGCGCCTGCCAGCCGGGTTCCACCACATTGGTGCCGGTAGGTTCAAGGATGATCGCGGGACCCGAGATCGTGGCCCCCTGCCCCAGCGTCTCACGCTGATAGAGCGGCACCTCAGTCGCCTCCTCATAGGTCACCCGCACCGTCCCGACCGGGGCGGGTTCGTCGCGCGCGGGAACGGTCAGTTGCGGCGGCGGAACGGCCCCGCCGATCGCCTCCACGCTCAGCATCTCGAACAGGATCGCGCGGTCCGGGCTGGCAAAGCCGAACCGCTGGCGGTGCGCCTCCTCGAACACCGTCTGCATCTCGGCGGTCTCCCCGAACGGCACCTCCAGCGGCTGGTGCGATCCGTCGTAGCGCAGATGCGCACGTGCTTGCGTCCGCACGTCGCTGACACCCTGTTCGGCCACCTCGGCGCATGCCTCTGCCCTGATAGCGTCGAGCGCCTGCCGCGCGGTCTCCACATCCTCCAGCGGGGCGTCACACTGCACCTCGCGCAGCGCCCGGATCTCGGCCAGCCCCATACCGAAGGCCGACAACACACCGGCGTGCGGATGCACGAACACCCGCCGCATCCCCAGCGCATCGGCCACGAGGCAGGCGTGCTGCCCACCCGCACCGCCAAAGCACTGCAGCGTGTAATCCGTCACGTCATGCCCGCGCTGGACAGAGATTTTCTTGATCGCGTTGGCCATGTTATCGACCGCGATGCGCAGGAACCCGGCGGCCAGATCGGTGGCGCTGCCGGGGCTTTCGCCGGTCGCCTCCGACACCTCTGCGATCAGGGCGTCGAATTTCTCAGCCACCACATCCGCATCCAGCGGCTGATCGCCCTCCGGCCCGAACACGGCGGGGAAATGCGCGGGCGACAGCTTGCCGAGCATCACGTTGCAGTCGGTTACCGTCAGCGGCCCGCCGCGGCGGTAACACGCAGGCCCCGGATCGGCCCCCGCACTCTCCGGGCCGACCTGAAACCGCCCATCGCGGAAACTGCAGATCGACCCGCCACCGGCGGCGACGGTGTGGATATCCATCATCGGCGCGCGCATCCGCACGCCCGCCACCTCCGTCTCGAAACTGCGTTCGTAGGTGCCGGCATAGTGGCTCACATCGGTAGAGGTCCCGCCCATGTCGAACCCGATCAGCCGGCCGTGCCCCGCCTGTTCCGCCGTCTTGACCATGCCGACGATCCCGCCCGCAGGCCCTGACAGGATCGCGTCCTTGCCCTGAAACAGCGCCGCATCCGTCAGCCCACCGGACGACTGCATGAACAGCAGGGTTTCGCACACGCGCCCTACGTCCAGCGCCCCGGCGACCTGATCGACATAGCGCCGCAGGATCGGCGACAGATAGGCATCCACCACCGTGGTATCGCCGCGCGACACCAGCTTTGCCAGCCGCGAGGTCGCATGGCTGGTACTGATCTGCGTAAAGCCGATATCGCGCGCGATCCGGGCCACGCGATCCTCGTGCACGGGGTTCAGGTAGCCGTGCAAGAACGCGATGGCGACAGCGCGCAGCCCCGCGTCGAACCCGGCTTGCAATGCGCCCCGCGCGGCATCCTCGTCCAGCGGCGTGACGACCTCACCCTCCGCATCCAGCCGCTCCGGCACTTCGGCCACATCGGCATAAAGCAGTTCGGGTCGCCGGATCTCCAGATCGAACAGTCGCGGCCGGTTCTGGTAGCCGATGCGCAGCAGATCGCCGAAGCCCGCGGTGATCAGCAGCAACACGCCTTCGCCCTTGCGCTCCAGCAAGGCATTGGTCGCGACGGTCGTGCCCATCTTCACCGCGCGGATACTGCCCGGCGCGGGGCTGTCCGTGCCCATCAGATCGGCGATCCCCTGGACGGCGGCATCGCGGTAGCGTTCGGGATTTTCCGACAACAGCTTGTGCGTCACGATCCCGCCGTCCGGCTGCCGCGCGACCACATCGGTGAACGTGCCACCCCGGTCGATCCAGAATTCCCATTGCTTTGCGGTCATCGCGGCCCCCTTGCGTTCGGGCCGACCCTAGCCAGCGACCGGACCCAAGGAAATACCCCGCAGCCGCCAAGATTCGGTTTGACACCCCGCATGGCTTTGCTTAATCGGGGCGGCGTTGGCGCGGTAGCTCAGTTGGTTAGAGCGAACGACTCATAATCGTTAGGTCGGGAGTTCAAATCTCCCCCACGCCACCACTCTTCACCCGCATATCTCGCTACGAGGTCACAATACCTCCGAAAGCCCGACTGACGCGCGGTGCTGACGCACCGCTGCTGAGTGCGGGAGTTCAAATCTCCCCCACGCCACCACCCCTCACCCACATATCTCGCTGCGAGGTCACGATACCTCCGAAAGCCCGACTGACGCGCGGTGCTGACGCACCGCTGCTGAGTGCGGGCGTTCAAATCTCCCCCACGCCACCACCTATCACCCTTTCACTAGACCGTAGAGCAGTGTGTTTCGGCATGCCCCGACGGTTGTCGGGGGGTGCCGAGACGCTCAGAGGAAGTCGAAATCGTCGGCGGTGAAGTTGGCGGCGGTGTCGTTCATCACCGTCAGCACGCCGTTGGCAGAGGTGATCGTGACGTTGGCCCCGGCCTGCGCGATGGTCAGCGATCCGAAGGTCACGCCGTCGCGGTATTCGATCGTGTCGAGGCCCTGGTCGAAGCCGAAGATCCGGTCGCTGCCGGCGTTGGCGCGGATCACGAAGGTATCGCTACCGCCCTGCCCGAACAGGTCGTCGTTGCCGCGCCCGCCCAGCAGGCGGTCGTCGTCGGCACCGCCGAACAGCCGGTCGCGGCCGCCCGCGCCGATCAGCACGTCTTCGCCGCCCAGACCGACAAGATCGTTGTCGTCGTTGCCCGATGTCATGCTGTCGTCAAAATTCGTGCCGGTGACGCTTTCGATGCTGACGTAGGTGTCGCCAAAGGCGGCACCGGCGTTCAGCGTCTGGTCGATGAAATTGACCGTCACGCCAACACCCTCCGTCTGAATCGAATAGAACACCCGGTCGCGGCCCGCCCCGCCGTCGAAGACATCGCTATTACTGACAAGATTCCCGCCAAACAGGTCGTCATTCCCGTCACCACCGAAGAGGGTATCGCCGACGGGCGTACTGGTGTCGCCGATGTAGTTCCGCCCGCTCGCCGTCAGCCTGTCGCGCCCGTCGCCACCATAGATGATGTCGTTGCCGTCCGCCCCGTCGATGGTATCGTCGTTATCGCCGCCGCGGATGATGTCGTCACCCGACCCGCCGGTCAGGCTGTCGTTGCCGCCAAGGCCCAGAATCTCGTCACCGAAATCCGACCCGGTGAAGGTATCGGCATTGGGCGTCAGCGTCGTGACCTGCCGCACCGGGTTGGTGAACTGAAAATCCTCGGGGATGAAGTCCTCGAAATCGGCGAACCCCATGATCTTCAGCGTGCCCAGCTCCGACGTGATCACCGTGTTCGCCCCGTCGAAGGTGAACACCAGATCGTTGATCGACCCCGGCCCGCCGACGAACTGGATCAGCTGCTGATCGAATTGAAAGCCGAAGATCCGGTCGGTGCCCGCATTGGCCTGGACCACGACCGTGTCGAACCCGTCGCCCACGAAGATGTCGTCGTTGCCCTGACCGCCCAGCATCCGGTCTTCGCCCTCGCCGCCGAACAGCCGGTCGCGCCCGCGCGCGCCGATCAGCGTGTCGTCGCCGCGCCCGCCGATCAGGTCGTTGTCGTCGTTGCCAGATGTCAGCGTGTCGGCGAACTGGCTGCCGATCACGCTTTCGATGCTGTCGAAGGTGTCGCCCGCCGCCTCGCCGGTATTCAGCGCGGCGTTGATGAAGTTCACCGTCACGCCGGATGCCGCTCCGGTGTAGAGCGCACGGTCGCGCCCCGCGCCGCCGATCAGACTGTCACCGCCCAGCCCGCCTTCGAGATCGTCGTTCCCCTCGCCGCCCGACAGCGTGTCGGCCCCCGCGTCGCCGAAGAAATACTGCCGCCCCGCGCCGCCCTCCAGGATATTGGTCCCATCGGTCCCGAACACGGATTCCGCCTGCGCGTTCTCCTGACCGGCCATGACATTGGCGTTCAGGCTGGAATAGTTTTCGAACTCCGCCATCATGATAAATCGTTCCGCGCCACCCGGACCCAGCTCATCGCTGTAGAAACCCGAGGCCAGATCGAACTGGCGCGCGCCGTTCGTCACGTCGATGCCGGTCACCCCGATGGTGTCGGTATCGTCGCCACCATAATACTCGTCACCCACGGTCAGGTTGTCGTGGCCCCCTTCGGCCGTGATGAGGATGGCATCGTCGCCGACACCGCCGAAAAAGGTGTCCTGTCCGCCACCGCCCTGAAAACCATCCGATCCTTCGCCGCCATAGGCCGTGTCGTTGCCGATTCCGCCGAACAGAACGTCGATGCCCTCGTCACCGTAAAGCATGTCGTTGCCGGAATTTCCGAAAATGAAATCCTGACCGGTGCCGCCATAAAGCACGTCGTTGCCGGTGTTGCCGAACATGGAGTCGCTGCCCGCGAAACCATAGACCGGATCGCCGTCCGCGTTCGCGGCGTCGACGACCAGGCTTGCATCGTTACCGTAGGTGCCCGAGTTGTCGGCGATTTCGGTGATATCCGTCTGGGTGCCGCCAAGCACCTTCAGATCGGACCCGCCGGGCTGGCCGTCGAATGCCGTCGGGCCACCGAGACCACCGGCACCAGCGGTGACGGAGTAGGCGATGGCCATGTTGTTTGTGTCGATCGACAGGTTGAAGGTCGACGAGGTATTGAGAATGCCGGCCGCATCTCCACCGTCCGCGCCGTCGATGCCGGCGTTGAAGGCGCTGCCGCCGCCACCGCCCGTAACGGTGCCGCCAAAGACGACCTGGGTACCGTCCACCGAGCCGTTGCTTATGATCAGCGCCGCATCACCGCCGTCACCCGGCCCCACACCGGGACCTTCACCCGCGCCGAATTGCCCGGTGACGATATTGTCGTCCTCGAAGATGACGTCCCGCAGGATCAGCAAACCGTTCTGGTTACTGATGATCGCAGCATCGCCGCCGTCCTCGCCCGGGGCGCTTGGTGGCGCACCGGTCACCTCGTGACCCGACAGCGCGACGTTTTCCAAAGTCAAAGTCGCACGGCTGGTGATGACGGCACCCAACTCGTCCTCGAACCCGTCGGCCAGCCGCAGATTGCGGAAGGTGAGCCCATCTAAAAAGGTCGTCGTACCGACGAAAAACAACCGCGACGTCCCGCCGCCGGAAATCGTCATGTTCTGTTCCGCGCCCTCGACGATCAACTGGCCCTGATTGTTCCAGTCGATCTGCGAGGTCAGCGTGATCGTCTGCCCGGCGATCGCGTCGTCGAACAAAATCCGGTGCGGTGTCGCGGGCCGCGGCCCGACGCCCGCGTCAAGAAACGCCTGTCGCAGACTGCCTGCACCCGCATTGCTGGTATTGGTCACGATAAAATCGGTCATGGAAATCTCCCTGAGTGTTGTCGGCCCGGCCCAAACCCGAAACCGTAATATGCACGAACGGACATGCCCCTGCGCAGGTCCGTTCCTGGAAATGCTAAACTATGGCGCAAAACCTAGCCGCAAGTTGACGTGACGCAAAGCAAAAACTGGAAAAACGGCCTGTTTCCACGATGGCAGGCACCCGGCACCCGCAGGCTTTCTTTCGCATCCCGCTTTGCGTAGCCTGACGCGGGATCACGCAGAAAGGGCACTCATGGCACTGCTTGACGCATTGGAACAGGCAATCGGCGCAGGCTACGTCCTGACCGGTGACGACACCGCGAAATGGCACGCCGACTGGACCGGCGACTATACCATCGCGCCGCTGGCCGTGCTGCGCCCTGCCGACACGCATCAGGTCGCCGCGATCCTGAAGATCGCCAATGACGCGCGCGCGCCGGTCGTGCCGGTGTCCGGCAACACTGGGCTGACCGGGGCCACGTCGAACGAGGGCGCGCTGATGCTCTCGGTCGACCGGCTAAACGGGATTGCTAAACTGGACCCCGCCGCACGCACGATCACTGTCGGCGCGGGCACGGTCCTGTCCACGATCCACGACGCGGCAGTCGAACACGACCTCATTTTCCCGCTCACCTTCGGCGCGCGCGGCACGGCGATGATCGGCGGCGCGCTGTCGACCAACGCGGGCGGGTCGAACGTGCTGCGATATGGCAACACCCGCGACCTTTGCCTGGGCGTGGAGGTCGTGCTGGCCGACGGCCGGGTGATGAATTTGATGAGCGAGCTGCACAAGGACAACTCCGGCCTAAACCTGCGCAACCTTGTGATCGGGGCCGAGGGCACGCTGGGCGTGATCACCGCCGCCGTGCTGAAACTCCACCGCAAGCCGCGCGCCTATGCCACGGCCATGGTGGCCGTGCCCACGATCGAGGACGGGCTGGACCTGCTCAACACCGTGCAGGATGCCACCGGCGGCGCGGTGGAGGCGTTCGAATATATGCCGCACAGCTACATGGAACGGCTGATGCAACGCAAGCCGGATACCCGTCCGCCCTTCGACGACAGCCACGACGTGAACATCATGATCGAGGTGGGTGCCACGGCGGCGCGCGACGCCACGCCGGATGACACCGGCGCAATTCCAGTGGTGACCCAACTGGAACAGACACTGGCGCAGATGTTCGAAACCGGCCAGGTGCTGGATGCGGTCGTGGCACAGAACGACACCCAGCGCGCCGAAATCTGGGCAAGGCGCGAGGCGGCGGGCGAAATCCTCTTCGATCCGGGCATCGCCGTGAACACCGATATCGCCGTCCCATTAAGTCAGGTCGGAACCGCACTGCGCGACATCACCGCGCGGCTGAAACGGCTGGACCCGGACGTGCATGAAATCATCGTGGCCCATCTGGGCGACGGCAATATCCACCACACCGCCTATCCGCGCCGCAACACGCCCGACGTGATGGCCGCCATGGTCGAGGCGGTGGAGGACGCCGTGCAGGCGGCCGGTGGGTCGTTCAGCGCCGAACACGGCGTCGGCGTGTCGAAACTCGACACCATGCGCCGCCGCAAGGACCCGACAGCACTCGACGTGATGCGCACGATCAAGCGCGCGCTCGATCCCAACAACATCCTCAACCCCGGCAAGGTGATCCCGGACTGATTTCATCCGGTCGGAAATACCTCGGGTGAGCGGCGCAGCCGCGAGGGCGGAGCCCTGAAGGCAAAAAATGTCGTGCGGCGCAGCCGCTCCGCCAGGTCAGACGCGGCTCAGGCCCATTTGGCCAGTGGCGGCAGCGACATCAGCACCGCGTCCGGGTCATGCCCCGTCGCCAGTCCGAATTTCGTGCCGCGGTCATAGACGAGGTTGTATTCCGCATAAAGCCCGCGATGCACCAGTTGCGCGTCCTTGTCGGCCTCGCTCCATTCCGTCGGCAGGCGCTTTTCGACCAGCGGCACATAGGCGGGCAGGAACGCGCGGCCGATATCCTGCGTCAGCGCAAAGTCCGCAGCCCAGTCGCCGCTGCAGTGATCGTCCATGAAAATCCCGCCCACACCCCGCGACCGCTTGCGGTGGGGGATGTAGAAATAGTCGTCGGCCCAGGCCTTCAGCCGCGGATAAAGGTCCGTGCCATGGGGCGCGAGGTGCCGCTCCTGCATGGCATGGAAATGTGCGGTGTCGTCAGCGTAGGGGATGCAGGGGTTCAGGTCCGACCCGCCACCGAACCACCAGGCCTGCGGGGTCCAGAACATCCGCGTGTTCATATGCACCGCCGGCACATGTGGGTTCTGGACATGCGCCACCAGCGATATGCCGGAGGCCCAGAAGCGCGGGTCGCTGTCCATCCCCGGCACACCGCGCGCGGCCATCGCCTGCTGTGCTGCGGCACCAAGCGTTCCGTAAACCGTGGACACGTTCACGCCCACTTTCTCGAAAACCCGGCCACCGCGCATCACCGACATCAGCCCGCCACCTGCGTCCGATCCGTCGTCCGATGCGCGCGTGGTCTGCGTCATCTCGAACCGGCCCGGTGGTGCCTCCGCCGTTGGGCCTGTTACCTGTCCGTCCTCCAGCGCCGCGAAAGCTGCGACGATTTCGTCGCGCAGGGTGCGGAACCATGCGGCTGCGGTGGCTTTCTCGGTCTCGGTCACGTCGGTCATGGGCGGCTTTCATCTGTGATATGGCATATCAACCTGCGTTACGTGTAAGTTGCAAGCAACCGGTCTGTCGCTGTGCCGGACCAGATATAATCCTGCCTGTTCGGAGAACCCCATGCGCCCTGCTCTTTTCATTCTGCCCCTGCTGGTCACCGCCTGCGCCACCCCGCGCGAAGCCTGCATCAATGGCGTGAACAGCGAGTTGCGCGTGCTGGACCGGCTGATCGCGGAAACCCGTGCCAACCTTGCGCGCGGATACGCGCTGGAAGAGCGCGAGGAGGTGCGGATCGTCAACACGACCTGCGAACGCCGCAGCCCGCGCGGCTTCATCACCGAGGTGCCCTGTTCGGAAACCGAAACCCGCACCCGGCGCGAACCGGTCGCCATCGACCTGAACGCGGAACGCGACAAACTGCAATCGCTGGAGGAACGGCAGGCCCAGAACCGGCGCAATGCCGAATCCGGCATCGCGCAATGCATCGCCCAGAACCCCGAATGATCAGTGGGCGGATACCGCTGCAGGGTCGATCAGCGTGCGGCCACCGTCGACAGTGATGATCTGACCGGTCACGAAACCGGCGGCATCCGAGGCAAGATATTGCACCGCATCCGACACTTCGCCGGGGCTGGCGATCCGGTGCAGCGGTGTGTTTTCCAGAATCGCCTCGCGCAGATCGTCGTCTTCCTTGAGTGACCCCTTGAGGCTCGCGCTCATGACCGAGCCGAAGGCCACGGCGTTCACCCTGATCCGCTTGGGGGCCAGGGCCACAGCCATCGACCGCGTCATCTGGTCAAGTGCTGCAGAG
The DNA here is from genome assembly GCF_056858355.1 of Yoonia sp. KMU-150. NCBI lineage: Bacteria > Pseudomonadati > Pseudomonadota > Alphaproteobacteria > Rhodobacterales > Paracoccaceae > Yoonia > Yoonia sp. KMU-150. The sequence goes on along the minus strand of NZ_JBXEQF010000002.1, from coordinate 161,862 downwards.
CTGACCGAATAGGCCATCAGATCGGGATGCGTGCGCCGTGCCGCGATCGACGACAGGTTGACGATCGCCCCGGCGGGGGCGTCCGGCTCGTCATCCTCTGCCTGCTTGATCATCCGGCGGGACACGGCCTGCGTCATGCGCAGGGCGGTCAGCATGTTCTGGTTCAGCATATCCTCGACCGAGGTGTCATCGGGGTTGAGCGGGTCGGTCAGCATCACCTGCCGCGACGCGTTCACAAGGATGTCGACACGCTCGAACGCATCGACGGCGGCGGACAGCAGGTTGGCGATGGTCAGCTTCTGGCGCAAATCGCCGGAAAAGATCCGCACTTGTCCTTCTTCGCGCGCCGCGTCGCCCACCTCCTTTTCAAGCCGCTCCTCGTCCATATCGGCAAAAACGACATTGGCCCCGCCGCGCAGAAAATGCCGCCCGATGGCCAGCCCCACGCCGTTGGCGGCACCGGTGACGATGGCGGTCTTGCCGGAAATCGAAAAAGACATGGGGCTACCTTTGGTTTTGCGGCGGCGTGGATCAGCGGATCGGGCGCGTCGCGTGAAAGACCTTGAACGCATTGGTCATGGTCAGGGTTTCGACATTGCGGAATGCATCCTGCAATGCCTGTTCATAGGGCAGATGCCGGTTGGCCACCATCCAGAGCTTGCCATGCGGGGCGAGCGTCTGCGCGGCGGCGGCGATGAACGCTCGCCCCAGCCCCGGATCGGCGGCGCGCCCGGTGTGGAACGGCGGGTTCATGACGATACCGTCATAGGCGCGCGCGGGCCGGTGGGTGGTGGCATCGTCCCAGATAAAGGTCGCGCGCGGATCGGTGACGTTCAGCCGGGCACAATCAAGCGACAGCGCCTCCGCCTCGATCAGGGCGATGGATTGCACACCGTGTTTTTGCAGCGCGGCCTGTGCCAGATAGCCCCATCCCGCCCCGGAATCCGCCAGATGCGCCGGCAGCTTCGGCGGCAGGACAGAGACCAGCAATTCCGAGCCACGATCGACCGTGCCATCGGAAAAAACACCGGCGGCGGTGTGAAACCCGTGCGGCCCGACTTCACTGTCGGGCTGATCCCAGTCGGCAAAGGTGTCGGTGCCCGCGAACCAGAAGATGCGGCCATGATCCTTTGTCACTGACGGCAGGGCACCGAGCCGCTTACGGCAGTCCTTGTAGAGACTATCCACACCATCGGTCTTCTGTCCGTCCACCACCACGATCTGCGCGGTCGCCGCGGCCCGCGCGATCAGCGCACGCGCCAGCGCTTTGGCGCGTGGGACGACGACGATGGCGCTGTCGGCAGGCAGCATGTCCGTGCGCACGGCATAGCCCGCGTTGGCCCAAGCGGTATGATCGGGGTAGAAGCTGTGCGAAACGTGCACCGCGTCGCGCGGCAGGGCGGAGATGTCATAGGTTGCACCGGGGCGCAGCACCGCGACGGGGCCGTCAGGCAGAACGAGCGAGCCGTCGCCAAGTGCGGTCGTCAGGCGAGAATATGCAGCCATCAGGGCAAAGCGACGGGCGCGCCGTCACTCTTTCTCCATCGTGCATTGCAGCGGGTGCTGGTGGCGCTGCGCGAAATCCATCACCATCGCGACCTTCGTTTCCGCGATCTCGTGGCTGTAGACTCCCACGACGGCGAGGCCTTTCTTGTGCACGGTCAGCATCAGTTCGAACGCCTGCGCGTGCGACATGCCGAAAAACCGTTCCAGCACATGCACGACGAATTCCATCGGCGTGAAATCGTCGTTCAGGATCAACACCTTATAAAGTGGCGGCTTCTTGGTCTTCGGCTTGGTTTCGAGTTTGACGCCGACATCGCTGTCGTCGTCATCCTTTCCGCCTGCCATCATGGTGACATCTGTCATCATCGTTCGATCCGGTCCCGCGCCTTGCTTGCTGGCTGTGTATATATGGTTTGCGGCGCGCAAGAAAACCCCAAGCAAGGGCAAGACGGGTCTTTGGGGCGAGTCGCTGCGATCCCGCAGGGATTCTCCGTCCGATCGGCGCGAACCGGCTGCCCCAATTTTGCCACATTGGCCGATCTAGCGGGAATCAGCACATAGGCCCCCCAGATATGGCACAGCGGCTTCAAAGACACAGTGAAAGTCTTTGAATTTAGGCTATTTTCCGGCGCGCATATGTCGTGCTAGCGTGACGCCAATCAATAAGGTCACCCGCGCAAAAGCAGGGACCACGAGGCAGAAAATCGAGGTGAACGACGTGGCAAGTCGTACGGGACAGCTGGCCCTCCGCGGGCTATTTATCGCATTATTGGCAATCGTGACGGCGTTTTCGGCGTCGCAGACACGCGCGGCCCCGTATGCCGCGATGGTGATGGACGCCCGCACCGGCGAGGTGCTGCATTCGCGCAACGCCGATACCCGGCTGCATCCGGCATCGCTGACCAAGATGATGACGCTCTACATCGCCTTTCAGGCCGTGCAGCGCGGCGAGATCGGGCTGGACACCGAGGTCCGCATCACCGCCGCCGCCGCCGCCGAACCACCGTCGAAACTGGGCCTGCGCACCGGCCAGACGATCCGCCTGCGGTATCTGCTGCGCGCGGCGGCCGTGAAATCCGCCAATGATGCCGCCACCGCCATCGGCATAGCGATTTCCGGCTCTGAATCCGCCTTTGCCGAGCGGATGAACCGGACCGCCGCCGCCATGGGCATGACCAACACGACGTTCCGCAACGCCCATGGGCTGACGCAGAACGGGCATATGTCGACCGCGCGGGATATGTCGATCCTTGGTCGCCATGTGATCTATGACTTCCCACAGTATTATAACCTCTTCTCGCGGCGCACCGCCGATGCGGGCATCGCCACCGTCAGCCACACCAACCGCCGGTTCCTGAACAACTACGAAGGGGCCGACGGGATCAAGACCGGCTACACCCGTGCCGCCGGTTTCAACCTGACGGCATCCGCGCAACGCGGGCAGGAGCGGATCATCGCGACCGTCTTCGGTGGCCGCTCGACCGCCGACCGCACCCGCCGGATCATCGAATTGATGGATATGGGGTTCAACCGCGCGCCGTCGAACGTGACCGTGCGCGAACCGCAGCCGCCCGCCATCTCGACCGGGGCGTCACAGAACGCGGGTGAACTGGTCGCAGGCACCACGACGGGCCCGGCCACCAACGGCGGCGCGGGCAAGACGATCCGCGTGACAGGTCTGATCCAGACCAGCCCGCGGCCGCAGAGCCGCCCGACGACGGCCGTCGCAGTGGCCGACCTAGATGTGGATACGGATGTGATCAACGACGCGCTGGCAGAGGCATTGGGAGCGTCACTGATCGATTCCGCAGCATTCGGACAGACCGCCGCTGTGGCACCCGCGGTTCTGGACACGACCCAATCCGGCCTGACAGAGGCCGCGATCCTGGAAGCGGTCGTGACCGTTGCGCCGCAGGCTCGCCCGGCAGAACTGATCACCGCATCGGCGCAGGCCCCTGCCCCCGCCGCCGCAGCACCCGAGCCAGAGGTCATCACGCGGATTTCCACTTCCGGCGGACGGCACTGGGGCGTGAACGTCGGGCGCTACCGGTCGCGCTACGAGGCCGAACGGGTCCTGTTGCGCGTGGCACTGAACGAGATGACGGCGCTCGATGGCGCGTTGCGCCGCGTGGTGCAGCGGTCCGGCGGGTTCGACGCGAATTTCATGGGGCTGACCCGTGAAGGCGCAGACCTGGCCTGCCGCAGGTTGCAGGCGCGCGGCACCACCTGTTTCATGCTCGGATCGGATAGCTGACGGTTGCGCGTTCATTGAATATGAACGCGCAATATGCTATCTATGGCGTATGAGTACACGAACCTATAACGCCATCGCGACAGCGGGCACCATTGCTGCAACCATTGCGTTGGTCGCGGCGGTGGGCGGCATCGGTTATCTTTTCGTGACCTGACCGCTTTGCTGCGCGGCGAAAAACGCCGCGCCTATGACGATCCCCAGATGCAAGTTGCCGATAATCGCGTGAATTGCAGCGACCAGTCTTACACCTGCATCGGGACGAAAATCGCCAAACCCCAGTGTCGAAAACGTCACCGCCGAAAAATAGACGTAGTCCCAGCTGCGCAGCATGTCATCGCCCTCACCGCTGATCCCGCCCATCCGGTAGATCAGTGCGAATGACAGGATCGACAGGCTGATGGAAATCAGTCCGTCGAAGAATAATCGTACCGGATCGGGCTGAAAATCTTTTGATGTCAGAAACGGGATTGTCAGGACCACCAGCAGGAAAAAACTGACAGACCATATCGCGAGGATGACGCCGATCAATCGATGCCACGCCGGGCCATTCGCGAGCAACTGCGGAAAGGCGTTTTCCGCGATCAGTGTCGTGAGGATAATCAGTGACGCGAGTGACCAGAACTTGCGGAAATTGCTCCACGGTGTGCTGGTTCGGCTCGGAAACAGGAACCGCATCGCTAGAGCGCACGCCCCTCGAACGCCGCGGCCATCAGCGCGCGGGTGTATTCGGTGCGGGGCGCGTCGAAGATATCCGCCGCGTCGCCCGCCTCCACCACGTCGCCCTGTTTCATCACCATCACCTTGTGGGACAGCGCGCGCACGACCTTGAGGTCGTGGCTGATGAAGAGATAGGCGAGCCGGTATTTCTGTTGCAGGTCGCGCAGCAGTTCCACGATCTGCACCTGCACCGTCATATCCAGCGCCGATGTCGGCTCGTCCAGCACCAGCAGTTGCGGGCGCAGGATCATCGCGCGGGCGATGGCGATGCGCTGGCGCTGGCCGCCGGAAAACTCGTGCGGGTAGCGGTCCATCAGCGCGGGGTCGAGGCCCACCTCGCCCATGATCTCGCCCACCATGTCGCGCTGGTCGCGGTCGGGGTCGATCCGGTGGATCGTCAGCCCCTCCGCGATGATCTGCTGCACGGTCATGCGCGGCGACAGCGAGCCGTAAGGATCCTGGAACACAATCTGCATGGCGCTGCGATAGGGGCGCATCTGTTTCTGGTTGAGATGCTGGATGTCGGTGCCCATGAAGTTGATCCGCCCTTCCGACCGGATCAGCCGCATGATCGCCAGCGCCAGCGTGGTCTTGCCCGACCCGCTTTCACCGACGATGCCCACGGTTTCGCCCGCGCGGACTTCCAGCGTGGCGTCGTTGACGGCCTTCACGTAACCCGCCGTGCGTTTCAGCAGGCCGCGATGGATCGGGAACCAGATTTTCAAATTCTGCGTCGCGGCGACGGGTTTGGCATCATCGGGCACAGGCGCCGGAACGCCGGTGGATTCCGCGGCCAGCAACATCTGCGTATAGGGGTGCTGCGGGTTGGCGAAAATCTCGGCGGTGGGGCCGGTTTCCACGATCTCGCCGTCCTTCATCACGCAGACCCGGTCGGCGATCTTGCGCACGATGGTCAGGTCGTGGGTGATGAACAGCAGGCTCATCCCCCGCCTGTCCTTCAGGTCCGCCAGCAGTTCGAGGATCTGCGCCTGGATCGTCACGTCGAGCGCGGTCGTCGGTTCGTCCGCGATCAGCAGGTCCGGGCCGTTGGCCAGCGCCATGGCGATCATCACGCGCTGCCGCTGCCCACCCGACAGTTGGTGCGGGTAAGCACCCAGGCGGCTTTCGGCGTCGCGGATGCCGACCTGATTGAGCAATTGCACGATCTTGTTGCGCACCGCCGCCCCGCGCAGGCCCTGATGCAGTTCGATGCTTTCCGCCAGCTGTTTTTCCAGCGTGTGCAGCGGGTTGAGCGAGGTCATCGGCTCCTGAAAGATGAAGCTGATGTCGTTGCCGCGCACCCGGCGCAGCTCGCGTTCGTCCGCGCCGATCATCTCCGCGCCGTCATAGGTGATCGACCCGTCGACACTGGCGCTGTCGCCCAGAAGCTGCACGGTGGACAGGGCGGTCACGGATTTGCCTGACCCGGATTCGCCGACGAGCGCGACCGTCTCGCCCTTTTCCACGTCGAAGGACACGCCGCGCACCGCGTGGGTGGTCTCCCCGTCCTGCCGGAAGCGGACATTCAGGTCACGCACTTGCAGCAGGGTCATGAAAACGTCTTTCGGGGGTCGAAGGCATCCCGCACGCCCTCGAAGATGAAGACCAGCAGCGACAGCATGATCGCAAAGGCGAAGAACGCGGTGAAGCCGAGCCACGGCGCCTGCAGGTTGCGCTTGGCCTGCAGAGTCAATTCGCCCAGCGACGGGGCAGACGACGGCAGGCCGAAGCCCAAGAAGTCGAGCGAAGCAAGCGTCGCAATCCCGCCGGTGACGAGGAACGGCAGCATGGTGACCGTCGCCACCATCGCGTTGGGCAGCATGTGGCGGAACATGATGGTGCGGTCGGAAACCCCCAGCGCCTTGGCCGCGCGGACGTATTCGAAATTCCGTGCGCGCAGGAATTCCGCGCGCACCACACCCACCAGCGCGGGCCAGCCGAACAGGATGGTCAGGAACACCAGCAGCCAGAAACTTCGCCCCAGCACGGCCGTCAGGATGATGATGACGTAGAGCGATGGCGTGCCTGTCCAGATTTCGATGATCCGCTGGAACAGAAGGTCCGTCCAGCCGCCGAAATACCCCTGCACCGCGCCCGCGATGATGCCGATGATACTGGCCACGACCGTCACGATGATCGCGAAGAGGATCGACAGGCGGAAGCCATAGATCACCCGCGCCAGCACGTCTCGTTTCGTGTCGTCGGTGCCTAGCAGGTTGTTGTCGTCGGGGGCCGACGGTGCCACGCCCGGCACGTCCACGATGGTGTCATAGCTGTAGGGGATCGGCGGCCAGAGGGTCCAGCCCGCCTCGAACCCCTTGATGTCCAGCGTCATATCGTTGTCCACCGCCTCGATCAGCGAATGGGGCGTGTCGAAGCAATCGACCAGCCCGCCGGTCACGATCAGGCACTCGACCTCGACATCGCCGTAAGCCGCCTCTGTCGGGAAATCACCGCCGAAATCACGCTCGGAATAAAACGAGAAGATCGGCGCGCGGATTTCGCCGCGATAGCTGACGAGGATCGGTTTGTCGTTAGCAAGAAACTCCGCGAACAGCGACAGGCCGAACAGGATGCCGAAGATGATCAGCGACCACAGCGCCCGCCGGTTGCGTTTGAAGTTGCGCCAGCGGCGTTGGTTGAGCGGGGACAACTTCATCGGCGGCTCTCGAAGTCAATGCGCGGGTCGATGAAGACGTAGGTGATGTCGGTCAGGATGCCCACGATCAACCCCAGCAGCGTAAAAGTGAACAGCGTGCCGAAGACGACCGGGTAGTCGCGCGCCACCACCGCCTCGAACCCCAGACGGCCCAGCCCGTCGAGCGAGAAAAGCGTTTCGATGATCAGCGAACCGCCGAAGAAGACAGAGACGAACAGCGCCGGAAACCCCGAAATCACGATCAGCATCGCGTTGCGGAACACATGCCCGTAAAGCACCCGGTTTTCGGCGAGTCCCTTGGCCTTGGCGGTGATCACATACTGCTTCTTGATCTCGTCCAGAAAGCTGTTCTTGGTCAGCAGCGTCAGCACCGCGAAGGATGAAATGGTCGAAGCCAGCACCGGCAGCGTGATGTGCCAGAGGTAATCGAACACCTTGCCGATCAGCGAAAGGTCCTCGAAATTCGATGACGTCAGCCCGCGCAGGGGGAAGATGCGCCAGTAGGACCCCCCGGCAAAGAGCACGATCAGCAGGATCGCGAAGAGGAAACCGGGGATCGCGTAGCCCACGATGATCGCGCCGCTGGTCCATGTGTCGAATTTCGATCCGTCGCGCACCGCCTTGCGGATGCCCAGCGGGATCGACACCAGATAGGCGATCAACGTGGACCACAGCCCCAGCGTGATGCTGACCGGCATCTTTTCCAGCACCAGATCGACGACGGAAATGGAGCGGAAATAGCTTTCCCCGAAATCGAAGCGCACATAATCCCACATCATGTTCAGGAAACGTTCGAACGGCGGCTTGTCGAAACCGAACTGTTCTTCGAGCTGCCGGATGTAATCGGCACTCAGGCCCCGCGCCCCGGCATATTCGCTCTCCGACGCGCCCGATGCCTCGACATCGTTACTGCCGCCTGAAATCCCCTCGAACACGTCGCCGCCGCCTTCCATGCGGGCGATGATCGTCTCGATCGGGCCGCCGGGGACGAACTGGATCAGCGCGAAGTTGACGATCATGATCCCCAGCAACGTGGGGATCACGAGCAGCAGCCGCCGTAGAATATATGCGCCCATCGCGGTGCCTTAACCCGCCGGTCTAGCGCAGCGCGCCCGCTTCGCGCAGGGCCTCGCCCTTTTCGGCGTTGTACCACCAGTAATCGAGGTAGCCCAAGCCAAAGTCCGGCAGGTTTTCGGGGTATTCATACATATCGTAGTAGGCGACCCAGTTGCCGTCTGAATACCAGGTCGGCACCATGAAATAGGCGTCGCGCATCACGCGGTCGATGGCTTTCACACCGGCGGCCATTTCGTCGTAATCCTCGGCGTTCTCGACAAATTTCGACAGGGCATCCACCGCTTCGTTACAGAAGCCGGCGGGGTTGAAGACATCGTCCTTGTCCTCGCAGCCGAACCGCTGCGAAAGGCCCGTGCCTTCGAGCAACCCCGAACGGTAGCCGCCGTAGAGCATCTCGAAATCGTTGGTCTGGGTGCGCGACTGATACTGCGCGCTGTCGACGCGGTTGTAGGTCACGTTCACGCCCAACGCTTTGAGGTTTTCGATATAGGGCGTCAGCACGCGGTCGAATGTGGGACGGGTTTCCAGAAACTCGATGTCCAGTGTTTGGCCGTTTTCATCGGCCAGCAGGCCTTCGGCATTGGGAGTGTAGCCGGCTTCGGCCATCAGGGCGAGTGCGGCGCGCAAGTTGCCGCGGTCCACCGGGCTGTTGCCGCTGGTGTGCGGTACGCGCGGTTCTTCGGTAAAGATGCGTTCCGGCAGCATGTCGCGCACGGTTTCCAGCATCTCCAGCTCGCGGCCCTCCGGCAGGCCCGTGGCCTTCAGGCGGTCGGTTTCCCAGAAACTCTCGCGCTGCGAAAACAGACTGTATTGCAGGTTCTCATTGGTCCATTCGAAGTTGAACATCAGCCCCAGCGCCAGCCGCACGTTACGGTCCTGAAACTTGGGATCCCGCAGGTTGAACACCATGCCGAACGAACTGGGCGGGGTCGCATCGGGCAGCGTGTCCTTCACCACCCAGCCGTTTTCGAACGCCGGGAAATCATACCCCGTCGCCCAGATCAGCGACGACAGCTCGCGCCGGAAGGTGAACTCCCCGGCCTTGAACGCCTCGAAAGCGGCGGAGCGGTCGGCGAAATATTCCACGCGGATGCGGTCGTAGTTGCCGCGCCCCACGTTCATCGGGTGGTCGGCACCCCAGTAATCGGGGTTGCGTTCATAGATGATCTGGCGGCCCGGATCGACGGACCCCACGACATATTCGCCGGTCGTCAGCGGGGCATCCAGGCTCGCCTCGTCCAGCCGCGCCTCGTTATCCTCGAACCATTTCTTTGAAAACACCGGCATGCCCGCCATCTGCCCGATGCGCGCGCGCAAGGGGCGTTCGGGGTTGAAATCGAACCGGATCGTGTAGTCGTCGATCACCTCGTAGCTGGGCACCAGTGCCGTCAGCCCGGCGGCATAGGACGGCGTGCTTTGCGTCAGCAGCAATTCGTGGGTGTAGGCCACGTCCGCAGCGGTCATCGGGCTTCCGTCCGAGAACGTCACATCGTCGCGCAGGTTGAAGATCACCCAGGCCTTGTCCTCGGGGTATTCGATGGTGGTGCAAAGCACACAGTACTGCGATCCGACCTCGTCGCTTGTCGCGGACATGATCGTTTCATACCCGATAGAGGCCAGCGACCCCGGCGTGCCTTCCAGCGTAGCGTAGGGGGTCATGCTGTCGAATGTGCCGTCGGCGGAAATGCTGATCTCTCCACCCGTCGGCGCGTCGGGGTTCACGTAGTCGAGATGCGGGAAGTCGGCGGGGTATTTCAACTCGTCGTATTCGTTGAAGCCGTGGCTTTCGATGATATGCGCGTCGGCGAACGCCTGCCCGGCCCAAAGTGCGCCGCCCGCAAGAATGGCGGTCGCGCCCAGCCAGTGTCGCATCCCGTGGCGGACCTGTTGACGGGCACGGGCGGCGGCGGGTGTCTGGCGGCGATGGTACATCTTTGTCCCCTTACGGATAACGGTCTGTGACACTCATATGACGCTACAAGCCGTTGTGGCAAACATTCAAGTTGAGATTACGTGAACAGGGCGTGACCTGGGTGCGCGACAGCCCGCAGTCAACGACGGCACGAAAAAGGCCGCCGGTAGTCCGGCGGCCCAAATTCTGCGTGACGTGACGATCCTAGTCGTCGAGGCTGTCCAGCCAGGCGATGAGGGCCGCCCGATCTTCGGCGCTACGCATCCCGTTGTAGTTCATCGCGGTGCCGGGGGCATAGCCGCTTGGCTTTTCGAGGAATGCGTTCAGGTTTTCCGGTGTCCAGACGTCGGCCACGGCCACCAGCGCGCCGGAATATCCGAAACCGTCGACAGCGCTTACCTCGCGCCCGACGACGCCGTAAAGATGCGGACCGACACCGTTTTCGCCGTCTTCGACCACGTGACACGCCATGCAGGGGCGGAATTTCGCCTCGCCCGCGGCTGGGTCTGCTGCCGCCAGCAGTTCAGCGAACGGCGGGCCCTGATCGGCTTCCGCCTCAGCATCGCCGCTGCCTTCGACTTCGATGACGTAGGCCTGCTGATGGTCGTCCCCATGGCCGCCTGCGCCACTATGGTAGATCAGTTCGGCGGCCCAGCCGCCCAGCAAAAAGACCAGGAACGTGCCGCACAGGCCGCCCACCACCTTGGTCATCGTCATTGTGTCGAACATGTCGCGTTCCATTCCGTTCAATGTTTAGGCGGTATCTATCCGCTTCCCACGTCCGGTTGCAAGGTATAGTCCCGCGACCAAATGCCCTTTTTGGGCGCGTCCTTGGGGGGAGAGCGCGAAAATGACAGGCAGAATTGCGTTTCAGGGAGAGCTTGGCGCCTATGGCCATCAGGCCTGTGTCGAAACCCGCCCCGGGTTCGACCCCCTGCCCTGCGACAGCTTCACCGACGCGATCGAAGCGGTGCGCAAGGGCGATGCCGATCTGGGCATGATCGCGGTCGAAAATTCCACCTATGGCCGGGTCGCCGACGTGCATTCGCTGCTGCCTGAAAGCGGGCTACATATCGTGGACGAGGCCTTTGTGCGGGTGCATGTGAACCTGCTGGGCAAGCCCGGCGCGCGGCTCGACGGGATCCGCACCGCGCACGGGCATCCGGTGATCCTGCCGCAATGCGCGGTGTTCCTGCGCGACCATGGCATCGGCACGGTCACCTGTTCCGACAACGCCAAGGCCGCCCGCACCGTGGCCGAAGGCGATGATGTGACGCAGGCGGCGCTGGCGTCGGAACTGGCGGCGGAAATTTATGGGCTCGACGTGTTGGCCCGCCATATCGAGGATCACGACCGCAATACCACGCGATTCCTGATCATGTCGCGCGAGCCCGACTACAAGAAACGCGGAGATCATGTAATGATGACCAGTTTCGTGTTCCGTGTGCGCAACATTCCCGCAGCACTTTACAAAGCGATGGGCGGTTTTGCCACGAACGGCGTGAACATGACCAAGCTGGAAAGCTATATGATCGGCGGCACCTTCAAGGCGACGCAGTTCTATGCCGAGATCGAGGGCCACCCTGACGACCGCAACGTGCAGCTTGCGCTGGAGGAACTCGATTACTTCACCGACTATATGCACCTGATGGGCGTTTACCCGTCGGCGGCGCGGCGTCACGAACGCTAGGTCCTGTCGGCCCCGCCGGATCGTCTGCAAAGCAGGGTCACTGACCCTTGCGATAATCCTCTTCGGTCGTATCGGCAAAGCCCTTCACGCGGCTTTGGAAACGTGCGTTCAGATTGGTTTTCGCCAGCTTGAGAGACTGCAACAGCAGACGCGCCGACAGCGACTTGGCCGTCAGTTCCAGCCCCACGACGATCCGGGTACGTTTGGGTGACAGCGACACCAGTTCGACCTTGGCGATGGTGTCGAGACCTTGTGCGACCGTGTCGATGCGGATCGTGTTCGGGTTGTCGAGCGTGATGACCTCTGCCCGCATCTGCCGGTCCTTGTTACGGAACTTGAAGGCCACATCCCATGCGGTGCCGACGTCATGCGGCCCGGACCCGTCGAGCCGCGTGATCTGTGCACCGCGCCGCAGCGCCTGTCGCTCGAATCCGGCAAAATCGGTCGCGCGGGCGTAGACATAGTCGATCGGGGCTTCGATATCTTCACGGGTGGAGAATTTCATGGGTCGTCTCTTGGCGTGGCTGCTGTCCTGTGCGCCTGCCTTTAGCGCGGTTTTGTGGCGAAAGTGAGGGGCAATCACGCGCGAGGCCGGTTATTTGCGCCGGGCGTGACAAAAAGCGCCAAATCGAAAATGTCGTGCGGCGTAGCCGCTCCGCCAGGTCAAAACCGGCCCGACGGCTGGACGTAGCGGGGGCAAGGGCTTACCTGTAGCGCGAACCGCAAGGGGCTGCCGATGACCGCCAAACCGCTGACACTCTACCTTGCCGCGCCGCGCGGATTTTGCGCCGGCGTGGACCGCGCGATCAAGATCGTGGAGATAGCGCTCGAAAAATGGGGCGCGCCGGTCTATGTGCGCCACGAGATCGTGCACAACAAATTCGTCGTCGACGGGCTGCGCGACAAGGGCGCGGTGTTCGTGGAAGAGCTGGACGAGTGCCCTGACGACCGCCCGGTGATCTTTTCCGCGCATGGTGTGCCCAAGGCGGTGCCCGCCGCCGCCGCGAAGCGCGAGATGATCTATGTCGACGCCACCTGCCCGCTGGTCAGCAAGGTGCATATCGAGGCGCAGCGCCACGCCGACAACGGCTTGCAGATCATCATGATCGGCCACGCGGGCCACCCCGAAACGGTGGGCACCATGGGACAACTGCCGCCGGGCGATGTGCTGCTGGTGGAAACGCCACAGGATGTGGCGACGGTCGCCCCCCGTGATCCGGCGAAACTCGCGTTCGTGACGCAAACCACCCTGTCGGTCGACGACACGGCGGACGTTGTCGCGGCACTGCAAGCGCGGTTCCCGCAGATCGTCGGGCCGCACAAGGAAGACATCTGCTACGCCACCACCAACCGGCAAGAAGCGGTGAAGGCAATGGCCCCGAAATGCGACGCGATGCTGGTGGTGGGAGCGCCCAATTCGTCCAACTCGCGCCGTCTGGTCGAGGTGGGCGCGCGCGCGGGCTGCGGTTATGCGCAACTGGTGCAGCGGGAGGCGGATATCGACTGGCGGGCGTTGGAGGGGATCACTTCCATCGGCATCACCGCCGGGGCCTCTGCCCCCGAAGTCCTGATCAACGAGGTGATCGACGCCTTTCGCGCCCGCTACGACGTGACGGTCGAAATGGTGGAAACCGCGGTAGAGAACGTCGAGTTCAAGGTGCCGCGCGTGCTGCGCGAACCGGCGTGAGCGTCATGGCGGAGTATCACAGCTTCACCGGCGAAATCATCACGATGGAATGGGGCAAGAACGTCTATACCGTTCTGCCCTTGCCGATTGACGTCTCCGACGCACTGGCCCGCGAGGGCGCGAAACGGGTGGAGGGCGAGATCGGGGATCATCCGGTGAACCTCGCCCTGACCAAGGCCCCGGTGATCGACGCGGTGTTTCTCTACACCGGCAAGGCGTTCCTGCGCGAGGCCGGTCTGGCACCGGGCGAGGAGATCGACGTGCGGTTGCGCATGGCCCCTGAACAGGAGGTCGAAATGCCAGAAGATTTGACGCTGGCCCTGCGGCAGGCCGAAGCGACCGACCGCTGGAATGCACTGACGCCGGGCAAACAGCGCGGGCTGATCCACACGGTCACCTCCGCCAAGCGCGCCGCGACGCGCCAGACCCGCATCGCCAAACTGATCGCGGACTTATGACACAGATCCCCCGATCCGCGCTGATCCTTGGCCTTGCGGGCTTGCTGCCATTTCTGTTCGGACTGGCGACGATGCTGTCGCCCGACCTCGGGCTGTGGGCGCAGCAGACGCTGGGCGGGCGGTTCGTCGGCCCCTATCTGCAACTGGCCTACGGCACGGTGATCCTGTCGTTCATGTCGGGTGTGCTTTGGGGGTTCGCCACGAAAGCCACAGGACCGCTGGCCACGATGGGCTACGGTTTGTCGGTCATACCGGCGCTTTGGGCGTTCTTCATGGTCGGCGGCGGGCCGGTCGCGGCGGCGATCAACCTGATGGCGGGGTTCGTCGGGTTGCTGCTGCTGGATTGGCATTTCTGGCGACTGAACCTCGCCCCGCGCTGGTGGATGTACCTGCGCGTGCTGCTCACGATAATCGTTATCCTGACTCTTGTCCCGGTGGTGATCTGATGGTCGATGCAAAGACGATCCACTTCTACGACACGGCGGCGGACCGCTATGACAATCTGACGGCCAAGGACGCGCCGGATGCGCATCTGCTGGCTTTCATGGCATTGCTGCCTGCGGGTGCTGCCGTCCTCGATCTGGGCTGCGGTCCGGCGCGCGCCTCGGCGCATATGCGGGACGCGGGGTATCATCCCGATCCGGTCGATGCCTCCACCGGCATGGTTAGGCTGGCGAACGAGACCCACGACATCGGCGCGCGGCTACTGACATTCGACGACATCGACATGGTTGCGGCCTACGATGGGGTCTGGGCGAACTTCTCACTGCTGCACGCGCCACGTGCCGATCTGCCGCGCCATCTGGCCGCGATCGCCACGGCGCTGCGGGACAAGGGCGTGCTGCATATCGGCATGAAAACAGGCGAGGGCGAGGACCGCGACCACATCGACCGCAAATACACTTACGTCACCGTACCGGAGTTGCGCGGCTTGCTCGAAGACGCAGGCTTCGCCGTGCTGGGCATTGACGAGGGGCGCGAAAAAGGGTGTGCAGGCACCGTCGACCCGTTCGTCGTGATGCGTGCCAGAAAGCAGTAAATGCCCGACCTCTATGCCTACACAGACGGTGCCTGTTCCGGCAATCCCGGCCCCGGCGGCTGGGGCGCGATCCTGATCGCGAAGGATGGCGACAAGGTGGTGAAGGAGCGTGAGCTGAACGGTGGTGCCGCGCTGACGACCAACAACCAGATGGAATTGATGGCGGCGATTTCGGCGCTGGAGGCGCTGTCGCGCGACAGCAGGGTGACGGTCGTGACGGACAGCTCCTACGTGAAGGACGGCATCACCAAATGGGTCCACGGCTGGAAACGCAACGGCTGGAAGACCGCAGCGAAAAAGCCGGTGAAGAACGAAGAACTTTGGAAGCGTCTGGACGCGGCGGTGGCCCGCCATGACGTGACTTGGGTATGGGTGAAAGGCCACGCGGGCCATGCGGAGAACGAGCGCGCGGACGAGTTGGCCCGTGCGGGGATGGAACCGTTCAAGGACAAGTGACTGTTTCGCATGCGAAACTTTTTATGTGCAGCGCACTCTAACGGCGTGTTAACCTTGAATATGCTTTTGAAAACAGCGGGATGATCACGGATTGCCGGGTGTTGCGTTGCCACCTGCGGGCAACGGTCGCACGGGTAAGTTGCGATTGGCCCGGCAGCGCCGGGCAGCGTCCGACCGCCCCCAAGGGCGGACGCTTCGCTTACCGCCCGCGGTCGCACACCGCCCTGTGTTGCACAAAACAAAAACCCCCGCAGTAAACTACGGGGGTCTTTTGTCGTCACGTTGATCGGGGGTGCCTTACAGCAGACCCTCACGCTGCGCTTTCTTGCGCGCCAGCTTGCGCTGACGGCGAATCGCCTCGGCCTTTTCACGGGCCTTGCGGATCGACGGTTTTTCGAAATGCTGCTTGAGCTTCATTTCACGAAAAACGCCCTCACGCTGAAGTTTCTTCTTCAGGGCACGCAACGCCTGATCGACGTTGTTATCACGAACACTTACCTGCATGTGGTTTTCACCACCTCTCTAAGTTGGATTTGCAATGATTTGCAGGAACTGGGCATGTAGCAACTCTGCCCTAGTTTGTCTAGGGTAACCGCCAAAGGAGCAACCGCCATGCAACCGCCTGTCGATCCGATGAAAACCAAGCTGCTGGATGCGATCCTGCCGCATGTGGCGTTCGATGGCTGGGCGCAATCGGCGTTCGACGCGGCGGTCAAGGAGGTGAGGATGGATCCGGCCCATGCCCGCACGCTGTGCCCGCGCGGGGCGGTCGATCTCGCTGTCTTGTATCACCAGCGCGGCGATGCGGCGATGGTAGAGGCGCTGGAGGCGGCGGACCTGTCCAACATGCGGTTCCGCGACAAGGTGGCCCATGCGGTGCGGCTGCGGCTCGACGTGATCGGCGACCGCGAGGTCGTGCGGCGCGGCACGGCACTGTTCGCGCTGCCGCATCTGGCACCGATGGGCGCGTCGCTGATCTGGGGGACGGCGGACGCGATTTGGACGGCGCTTGGCGACACTTCGGACGATGTGAACTGGTACACGAAACGGGCGACGCTTTCGGCGGTTTACGGATCGGTCGTTCTGTTCTGGCTGGGCGACCAGAGCGAGGGTCAGGCGGCGACGACCGATTTCATCGACCGGCGCATCGACAACGTGATGCAGTTCGAAAAGCTGAAGGCGGGGGTGCAGGACAGCAAGGTGCTTGCCCCGCTGACCGCGCCGTTGGGCAAGCTGCTGGGCATGGTGAAGGCCCCGCGGCGGATGCCGGACATGAACGACCTGCCCGGCATGTGGCGCGATCCGCAGTAACCCACCTTGCAAAGGCCACGACGATGACACTGCCCGATACCACCCGCGTGATCGCAATCACGGCCCCCGGCGGGCCGGAGGTATTGGAGGCGCAGACGCGCCCGATGCCAGAGCCGGGCCATGGCGAGGTGCTGATCCGCGTGGCCTATGCCGGGGTGAACCGGCCCGACGCATTGCAACGGGCGGGGATGTACGACCCGCCGAAGGGGGCGAGCCCGATCCCGGGTCTGGAATGTTCCGGCGAGATCGCGGCAAAAGGTCCGGGTGTGACGGACCTGGCGGTGGGCGATCAAGTCTGTGCCCTCTTGCCCGGCGGCGGCTATGCCGATTACGCGGTGACGCCCGCGGCGCACTGTCTGCCGGTGCCGGGGTCACTGTCGCTGAAAGAGGCGGCCTGCCTGCCGGAGACGTTCTTTACCGTCTGGTCCAATGTGTTCATGCGCGGCGGACTGCAGGCGGGCGAGCGATTTCTGGTGCACGGTGGATCGTCGGGGATCGGCACCACGGCGATCCAGCTTGCGCGCATTTTCGGCGCGCGGGTGTTTGCGACCGCCGGGACGGACGAGAAATGCGCGGCCTGTCTCGATCTGGGGGCGGAACGCGCGATCAACTACAGGACGGAAGATTTCGTGGAGGTGCTGCGTGAGGCAGGTGGCGCGCACCTGATCCTCGATATGGTTGGCGGGGATTACATTCCCCGCAACATTCGCGCGCTCGCCGATGACGGGCGGCTGGTGCAGATCGCGTTTCTGGGCGGGCCGAAGGTGACGCTGAATTTTGCGCAGGTGATGACCCGGCGGCTGACGATCACCGGATCGACGTTGCGGCCGCAGTCCGATCTGGCCAAGGCGCGAATCGCCGACGCGCTGCGCGCGCAGGTCTGGCCGCTGCTGGAGGCGGGGCGGATCGCGCCTGTGATGGATCAGGAATTCGACCTGACGGATGCCGTCGCCGCCCATGCCCGGATGGAAAGCAGCGCCTATATCGGCAAGATCGTGTTGCGCGCTGGCGGCTGACGCCCGCATCTTCCGCGCCGGGTTTTCACCAATCTTGACCGCAAACGGCGCTTTGGCCGATACTCGCGTCACCCATATGGGTGTTTTTTCGCACTGAATATTGCGCATATTTTTGTCAGAACCGATTTTGGTGAGGACCCATGCCCAATACCGAAGAAGACCTGCAAGCCATTCTGGAAGAGGTCTTTGCCCTAGTGCCCAGCGCCGAGGCGATCACGTCGTCGCGCGAGGTGGTCGAGACCTATCTGCGCAATTCCCCGGACCTCGCCAACAAGATCAAATGGGCCGAATTCGACAGCAAGGGCAATTTTGTGCGCTCGGGCACGTCGCATTTCGACGCGATGTACACGCAGATCGACAGTGACTGGCGCAGCGACACGACCGTCATCGAGATGATCAACCTGATCAAGGACCGGGCCCTGTCGCCGGGGCGGCTTGTCGGCTCGCTGACGCAGGACGGGCATTTCTGGTGTGTGCCGACGCTGGCGCGCAGCGGTGCGGCGATCCCCGAAAACCGGATGCGGGTGCTGCTTTTGACAAAGCGGCTGTTCATGGACCTGTTCGACATATTCAACGACAGTGCCGCGCTGACCGGTGCCGAGAAAAACGTGCTGTTCCAGCTTCTGACCGGATTGAACCCGTCGGAGGCGGCGCTGGCAGACGGGCTGGCGGTGGAGACGAAACGGTCGCAGTTGAAGAAGGCTACGGCCAAGCTGGACTGTTCCAGCCAGCGGGATGTGATCCGGCTGATCGTGGGGCAACTGGTGCATCTGCTTTATATGTGCGAGGCGGAAACGTCGGATATTGCCTGCGTCGAACGGTTTACCGCCGATTTCCTGCGCGAGGATGTCACGCTTTCGGTGGCGCGTCTGCCCAACGGGCGGCTGATCCGCTATTGGGAATGTGGACCGGAGAACGGCAAGCCGCTGTTGATGATCCACGGCTATATCTTTCCGTTCGTGATCCTGAATGCCGCGCCGGAGTTGCGGCGGCTGGGCTATCGGCTGATCATTCCGGTGCGCGGCGGCTATCTCGACGAACAGGCGCAGGCGGCGGCCTATCACCAGAATACCCTGCAGGACGAGACGGTGGCCGATCTTGCCGCCTTTGCCAAAACACTCGGGACGGGGCCGATCCCGGTGCTGTGCCAGGGCACGGGCGGATATTACGCGATGCTGATGGCCATTGCGCACCCCAAGCTGTTCGACCGGATCGTGGTCACCACGATCAACCTTTTGAAAGGCGACGACCGGCCCAAATCGGCGGGCGGCAAGTTTCTGAACGGGTTGCGGCGGCTGGCATCCGAAAACGGCATGTACAAAGTGGTGACCCAGCAGTTTCACCGGCGGGTGTTCAGCAACGAGACCGCGACACGCATCGTGTTCCGCCGTCTGTTCGCGGGCTGTCAGGGCGATCTGGATGCGCTGAACAGCGTGGTCGGCAAGGGTGACGCATTCGTCTGGTATCGGGCGCTGCACGCCGGGTCGATGCTGGGGATCGCCAGCGATTTCAACCTGATGTCATACCCTGACGACAACATCCTCGCCAGTGTACCCGAGACGGTGGCGGTGAGTTTCGTGCACGGGTCCGACGATACGTTCACCTCTGTCGCACAGTTGCAAAAGCATCTGCTGGCCCGACCGAGCGCGGCGTTGACCGTCATCGAAGGCGCGGGCCAGTTCGCCGCCGCATCGCATACGCGCGTGTTCTGGGACCATGTCGCAAACGGTCTGGCCGCGTCCGATCAGTAGATCGCCATGTAGCGGATGATGATCGGCGTGAGGGTGATCAGGAACAGCGCGGGCAGCATCAGCATCGACATCACGCCGGACATCTGCACGGGCAGTTTGTTGGCCTTTTCCTGCGCTGCAAGTTCCCGCATCTCGCGCATTTCGGCGGCGTAGGTGCGCAACGCCTGCGTCAGACTGGTGCCGAACTGCATGGATTGGGTAATGACGAGCGCGAATGCCTTCGCCTCTTCGATACCCATCCGTTCAGCCATGTCGAACAACGCGGCCTCGCGGTCGCGACCGGCCTGGGTTTCGACCTGGTAGAGCAGAAATTCATAGGCGATTTCGGGGGACACACGGGCGAGTTCCTGCCCGACGCGGGTCATCGCGGCATCGAAGCCCAGGCCTGCCTCGATCGCGATCTGCACCAGATCGAGCGCGTTGGGAAACGCGGCCCTGATCTTGGCCTGACGGGCCTTGATCCGGCTGGAAAGCCAGAGACCGGGGCCGTAGAACCCGATGGCGGCCCCCACGGCCGCCATTTGCAGCAGGCCCAGGCGCGGGATGCCGGCCAACCGTTCCGCCGCAGCCGCGGGCAGCAACCCGGCGCGGTCGAGCGCGATGGCCCCGAACACCAGAACCGGGGGCAACAAGGCCAGCAGCAGGCGACCGAGAAAGAACATCTCGACCGCGTCGGACCGGTCGAATCCGACGTTGCTGAGCTGGAAACGGATTTGCGCCCGTTCCGACGGATCGTCGGGGATCAGCGCCTTTTTCCAGCCACCCGGTGCCGCATCACGGGATTTGGTAAGGCTGTTGCCCTGACCCTCGGCCACTGTGGACATGCGCCGCATGCGCGCCGCCGTCCGGTCGCGCATCCCGTAAAGGCCCGCGACACCGCACAGGAGCAACACCAGTGCCACCCCTGCGCAAAAGAGGATCAGCCGTTCAGGGTTTGCGAAGGACAGGACACCTGTGAGATCGGAGGATGACAGCATGGGGGGGCCTTAAATCTGGAAGGTCACGAGCTTGCGCAGCGCCAAGAAATTGGCGGTGACAAGTGCGATGATCGAGTAGGCGATAGGCATGAAAATCGGGTCGTCGCTGACGGCGCCGTAGTAGTCCGGCGCGGAGAGTGACGTAGCGACATATATCACGACCGGCAGGGCAGACAGCAGGTAGGCCGAGATCCGCCCCTCTGACGAAATTGCGCGGATGCGGCGGCGCATGACGATCCGGTCGCGCACCACCTTGGACAGCGTGCCCAGCATGTCCGCAAGATTGCCGCCTGTGCCGTTCTGGATGCTGATGGAGACCGCCAGATAGGCCACGTCTTCCTGCCCGATCCGGTCGGCCAGATCGTTGAAGGCATCCGACAGATAGTCGCCGTGGTTGATCTGTTCGGCCAGTTGTCGGAACTCGGCCCCGATTGGGTCGGCCATGGTGCGGCCGACATTGGCGACCGTCGCGCTGACCGGGTGGCCTACGCGCAGGCCGCGCATCATCAGGTCGAGCGCGTCGGGAAGCTGCCGCGTGAAGGCATCGACCCGTTTGCGATAGCGCGCCTGCAGGACAGTGACCGTGAGCCAGCCGGACACGGCTAGGCCAGCGACGACGGCGATCAGGGGCGGCAGGACACGAGTGAGAATCGCGGCGAGCAAGAGGCCGATCACCACCGCCCCCAGAGCGAAAAGGAACCCTTTGCCTTCGAGCCCGGCCCGGCGCATCAGCTGTCCCGGATTACCGATCCATGGCAGGGTCAGCCTGTCGTCCGTGCCGCCCTGTTTGCGCAGTAGGGCTGTCGCCGTGCTGTACCCGCTTTGTCCGTTCATGCCGCGGATGCGGTTGAGCGCCGCTTTCTCCTGCCCGTTTTCTGGCGCGAAGATCAGGCGCAGGGCGACTGAAGTCAGCAAGAGCGAACTGATCCCGCCGACGATGAGGATGGTCGAGAAACTAACGGGAACCATAGCTAATGACATCACGCCACCCCGTCGCGATTTTGAAACGCATCGAGGCCCAGGTCGACGCCGGAGGCCGTCAGCGCCTCGAAACAGCGGGGCCGGATCCCGGTGGCCATCAGACGGCCCTGCACGTTGCCCGCTTCATCGACGCCCATTTTGCGGAACACGAAGATATCCTGCATCATCACGACATCGCCTTCGAGGCCGACGATTTCGGAGATGCTCATCACCTTGCGGCGACCGTCGGACAGACGGTTGAGCTGAACGACGAGTTGCAGGCCCCCTGCGATCTGGCTGCGCACGGCCTGCATCGGAAAGTCGCCGCCGATCATCGTGACCATCTGTTCCAGTCGGCTGACCGCGTCGCGTGCGGTATTGGCGTGGATCGTGGTCATGGAGCCGTCGTGGCCGGTGTTCATCGCCTGCAGCATGTCGAACGCCTCGTTGCCGCGGACCTCTCCGACCATGATCCGGTCGGGGCGCATCCGCAGGGCGTTCACAAGCAGGTCGCGCTGGGTGATCCGGCCCTTGCCCTCGGCATTGGCTGGGCGGGTTTCGAGCCGGACGACGTGATCCTGTTGCAGCTGCAGTTCGGCGGCGTCCTCGATCGTGACCATGCGGTGCCGTTTGTCGATGAAGGCGGACATGGCGTTCAGCATGGTGGTCTTGCCCGACCCGGTGCCGCCGGAGATCAGCACGTTCATCCGTCCGTTCACCGCCGCCTGCAGAAACGACGCCGCCGGTTTCGACAGTGCGCCGTGCTCGACCAGCGCCGCCATATCCAGCGGCTTGCGAGAAAACTTGCGGATCGACAGGCTGGGGCCGTCGATGGCGCAGGGCCGGATAATGGCGTTGACGCGGCTGCCGTCCTCAAGCCGGGCATCCACCCAGGGCTGGCTTTCGTCGATCCGGCGACCGATCCGGGACACGATCTTGTCGATGATCCGCAGCAGGTGGCGTTCGTCGCGAAACTGCACCTCGGTCCGTTCCAGCAGCCCGCCGCGTTCGACGTAGACGTGGGTGGTACCGTTGACGAGGATGTCGCTGACCGACGGATCGGCCAGCAATGGCTCCAGCGGGCCGAGGCCCAGTACCTCGTCCAGCAATTCGTCGATGAGCTTCTGGAACGTTTCCGCTGGCAGGATACGGTTTTTTTCCTGCAGATAGCCTGCTGCGAGCGTCGCGATCTCACGGCGGATCTCGGGTTTGCCGACCTGATCCAGCATGCTGAGGTTCAACTGATCGAGCAGGAGTTCGTGCAGCGCAGATTTCAGGCGCGAGGTGTCGGCGGTAACGGCAGACGGGCGGGCGGTTGCCACGGAAGGCGCAGTGGCGACCGGTGTCTTGGGCGCAGCGGGAGCAGGAGCCTGCACCGGCTGCGGCGCGGTTGTCGTTTTGAAGGCGTTGAACATGGCTGGTTACTCCACCGTGCGGGGCTTGAAGGCCGATTTGCACAGGGCAGTCACCGCGCGCGCCATCGGCGTGCGCCGGGCGGACATGGCGACCGGCACGCCCATATCGGTGGCGCGGCGGGCGGCCTTTGTATCGTCCGGCACCCAGTGGGACAGCGGCCGCCCGATCAGGCGTTCCGCCTCCTTGTGCGCGGCCGACATCACCAGTGGTTTCTTTTCGTGGTTCATCACGATCTGGATCGGCAGGGTCATGTGCTCCTCTCCGATCAGGGTGATCAGGCGCGCGGTCCGCTTCACCGACGGCAGGGTCATGTCGGACACAAGCATCACGCGGGCCGCGCAGGCCAGCACGGGTTCCATCCAGTCGGTGACGGCCTGCGGCATATCCACGACGACGCGGTCGTAGCGGGCCAGCAGCGGGTCGAGCAGGGCCATGACCATCTGCGGCGTGATCGCGGTGAGCGGGGCGAAGACGTGGGGGGCGGTCAGCACGTCGATGCCGCTGTCGTGGCGGACCATCGCGGTGTCGAGAAAGGCAGGGTTTGCGGGTGTGGCGCCTGTGATCCAGGCCGAAGCGGGTTCCGAGTCGGGCAGGTCCAGCATCATCGCCAGCGCACCGTTCTGCACATCGAGATCGACAAGCGCGACGCGGCCCGGCCCGACCTCCTGCGCCAGCGTCACGGCGGTGTTCACCGCCAGCGTGGAGGCCCCGGCCCCGCCGCGCGCGCGCAGAAAGATCGTGAGGTCACCGCCGGTTTCGGACGAAACGGCGGGTGCGATGTCCGGCATCGACTGTGCGACCGGAAGCGTGACAGGCAGGATGTCATGCACCCCGGACTGTATGAACGTTGCGAGCGTTTCATCGTCGACGGGCGTCGTGCTGATGGCGATGCACCGCAGGGTGTCGCCATGGACTGAAAGCAGTGCGGCCACGGCGGCCAGATCGTCGGACTGGTCCGCCCCGCGTTCGAAGACGACGAAGTCGATGGCGGACCAGTCGGTCTGCCCGGCTTGCATGACGCTGTTCAGATCGCCCGCGACAGTGTCGCCGGACACGGTGTCGTCGTCGCACATCCGCGCGGTCATCATTTCGGCCAGGGCCGGGGTCTGTGCGATGATCAGGACGCGGGTGCGGGCGGACGCGGAGGGCGTCGGTGGTGCGACCGCCTCCGCGACCTGCCATTCGATCTGGCTTTGTGCGAGTGACATGATGAAACCTCCTATTTCAGGTCTTCGGCGGGGAGCGACGCGCTCATCGAGGGAAAGGTGAAACTCTCCCCCAGCGTCGCTGCGTTCTGCGCACCGGCGAAACTCGCCAGCGCCCCAAGGGGTGATATGAAATCGAATGGAAGGTCGGTGAGACCGACCGTGACGACGGGAGCATAGGGCGCACCCACGCGGTTGAGCGCGGGATCGAAGCTGTAGGTGAAGGCGAGATTCTCGACTGCAGCGTTCACTGGCAATAAGGGTGCGATTTGCGCAAAGATCGCCCCGCTCGTAGGGTCGGACACATTGCCGGTGCACGTCACGGTGTCGGCCGGTGCGCACAGACCCTGCCGCGCGGTGCAGGGCGTGCCGTTAGGCAGATCGACGGACAGCGCCCCGATCAGACCGCGCTGGTTGGTCGATGGTACGTCGGCGCAGGCGGCGGGCCGCACCACGGCCATGCGCACAGCGGTTTCCGTCGCTTTTTCCGCCAGCACGTTACTGAAGCCGAGGCGGGCAAAATCAATCAGCCCGAAGAACAGGAACAGGAAGACCGCCAGAACCACTGCGAATTCGACCAGCGTGGTCCCGTCGTCATCATGCAGGGCACGGCGTATGAGGGCGGCAAATCGGGTCATGATCCGACGATCCGGGTCTGGTCGGTGACGTAGGTGGTGACCGGATCGAGATTGAGACCGACGAGCGAGAACACCCCCGCAAAGGGATAGGTGATCGTTAGCTGCGCAGTGACCTGGGCCACAGGGGCCGTGCCGCTGCGATAGTCGCCGGTGGCGCAGGTCAACGATGTGGTGACGCCGTCGACCGTGACGGCAGAAGGAAAAAGGCTGTCGCCCGCGTGGGTGGTACGCACGATCTGCGTCAGTGTTACGTCCCAGTCGGAAATCGCGGCACCGGAAGTGCAGATCGACCGGTCTGTCACACGGGACAGGTAACGAGTGGCATCGCGCACGCCGGTGATCGTGGTCTGGTAGGACCAGAAGGTGCGCGTGCCCTCCACCGTGAGCGCCAGAAAGATCAGCAGGCCGGGCAGCAGAAGGCCGAATTCGACCAGCGCGCCGCCCTGATCGTCGCGACGCAGGGCCTGCAGGACGCGCCGGGTCACTGGACCAGCCGTACGATATCACGCACGTCCGTATTCAGGTTGCCTTTGCCGCAGGGGCCGCCGAGGCAGGCCGAAATCTCGACCTTGAGAGTGCCGTTCTCGGCGGGGCCAAGGGCGAAGACCTCGAAGAACTGCTGCACCGGGGGAGTCGTGACCGTCGCATCGACGGATGCGGACAAACAGTCGATCCCCGCCACGACCATCACTCGGCGTAGCGGATCGTGATCGGCCTGTGGCGCACATTTCTGTGGAACGAAACCGCCCAGCAGCCCGCCAAGGAGGGATGGCGCCCCGGGGGTGGCGGCTGCGGCGATTTCGGCCTGATAGAATTCGAAACGGGTTTGCGCCTGCGGGTGCGGGTCGGTGCCGTCGTAGTGCGCGTCGACATAGGCCGCGCGTCCGACGGACCAGTTTCCGTCGCCCTGCACGCCGCAGGTGCCGGAAGCGATGCAGTCATCGACAGGCAGCCCCACGGCATCGCCACCACTGCCCAGCAGGTTCAGCGGCAGGCACAGGCCCAGAGAGTTGGTCAGCCCGGTGAGCACATTGGGTGCGGCGGAGAAATCCGGGTTGCCCGCAAAGCCCGCAGCGACCCCCTGAAACTGATCGAAGCGGGTGTTGAGCGATTGCAGCAGACCGGTGCCGGAGAGATTGGCGGAGATTTCCAGCCCGCCGCGCCCGGTGCAGGCGGTCTCGGGTTCGCGCGCGGCGAGCAGGCACGCCTGCAGGTCACCGCCAAGCAGACCGGCGCAAACTTCAAGCCCATCGAGGAGATTGGTCACGGTATCCACAGCCGCGATCTGGCCGGGAAGCAGGTTGTTCACGTTGACGGCGAAGTCGAGTTCAAGCGTCTGGCCGATGCTGGCCTGCGCGTCGAAGTCGATGGAGGGCAGGCAGACGGCGACAGGTGCAACATTGCAGGCCTCCAGTGAGAAACCGGCGGTCGCCATAGCGGAAACGGTGTTGTCGAAGGCGGGTGCGTTGCTGACCGCGGCGACCGCTGCGCCAAAGCCGGGGGCAACGGTGAAGTCATCGACGGCAGCGGTCACGAAGCGTGCCAGCCGAGGGTTTGTCGTCTCCAATGCCGCTGCGTACTGAAAACTGCCGTCGGCGGCAGGGCGAAAGAAGGTCAGGGTGGCGATATCGGCGGGCCTCAGCGCGGCACCGCCATCGGCAAAGGTCTGGGTGTCGGATATCAGCACGTCGGCGGCAGCGCGGGCGCGGGTGATCGCATCGGCGCGGCCATCAAGCTCTGCCGCGGCGGCGAGGCTGACGGAATCGGCAAAGGACTGGAGTTCGGATTGCGTGCTGGCCAGGCGGCCCGCATCGAAAATCAGGCCCATCAGGCCCAGAAAGACCACCAGCGACACCGCCCAGAACACCAACAGACCGCCGCTGTCGTCGCGGGCGAGAGAGGTGATGATCCGGGGGGTGCGCATGGGAAACAGGTTACTCGTTCAGGGCAAAAGAGAGAGCGGATCGCCGCGCCGTATTTCCGGTGCGGCAATACCGCGTTTGATCAGTTGGCCGGCGCCTGTGCAGGCAGTGCGGTAGAGGCCGCACCCATCGTGGCACCAACGTCGTTGCCGAGCGTCAGCAGTGCACCGGCACCCAGTGTCACGGCGAGGCCGAGCGCGATCCCGTATTCGACGAGGGTCGCACCTTCGTCACAGTGGCGCAGACGGATATAGAGGTTCAACATTTGGTCTTTCATTGCATTCATCCTTGTTGTGCGGCCCGTAAGCCGGCGAGCAGTTCAGGTGTTCAAGACACCCCGGGGAGTAAGCAGGTGCCACTATGTGCGACTGCCGATGAAAGCGAAGTTAAGCCTTTGCTACCTCGCGGGCATCGTTCAGATGGATGAGAGTTCGTGACCATTTCGGGGCAGGAATTGCCGGAATGTGCCCGAATTGCGGCAAGGCTTGACCGATTTGCAACCCTTGCGGGCATATGCCTGCCGCAATGAGCCCGCAGACAGTCGTCATCCCACAAACATGCCGCAATCCGGTCTTGGTCAGACCACCTGCGTTTCGGACAAGACGAGTCACCCGAACCAGTTTGATGCAGGAATTTCCGGTGCCCCTTCGTGAGTTCAAAGATCGTACACAGGTCATCCCGTTCGCAGACGCCACTGATTTTCATTTTCGCATCGCGCGCTGTTTCGCGCTGATCAACGGCTGGAACGCGGCGCTTGCGGGCCATGCGCTGGTGCAGGATGTGATCACCGTGCTGACCCGTCAGGTGCAGGGCGCGAACGTTGCCCTTTATCGTCTGCACAACAAAAAGGCGCATCCGATCGCCACCGCGGCGCGCGCGCTGGACGACGTAAAGCCGCGGGTCAGCAAGGGCGGCCTTGCGGCGATGCTGCATGCGGCCTGCCCCGAAAAGCTGGAACCCGGGTCGATCTGGCGGCTGACCGAATTGCGCAAGGATCCGGCCTTTGCCGAAAGTCCGTTTCTGGCGGAATGGGCCGGGCGTGACGACCTTGTCGAGGTGAGTCTGATCGTGCTCGAATCCACCGCGCGCCAGATGGACGTGATCGAGATCAGTTTCGATATCTCGCCCCGGCGGAGCCCGGAATTGCCGACGTCGATCATCACACAGGCGATGGCCGACGCCTGGGCGAACCGCACGCCGGGGCTGATTACCCGGCTGATCCGCAGCTATGGCCGGGTGCGTAACGCCGCGACAGAACCGACCGGCAGCAGCATTCTGGGCAGCGACAATCCCTGCGCGCTGAGCCGGGCGGAACGTCGTGTCTGCCAGCTGCTGGCCGGTGGCGATACCGCCGCGCGCATCGCGGACACGCTGAACGTGTCGGTGCCGACCGTGCGCACCCATCTGCGCAACATCTACGCCAAGACCAATACCAGCGGTCAGGTCGAACTGATCGCAGTGATCAACAACGAAACGGAGGCGGTCGCATGATGGACGCGCTTGCGACGACAATCTCCACCGGGTGGCTGCTGGTGCCGATCTTGCTGGCTGTGATCCTGTTCGATCTGCGGTTGATGAAAATCCCCAACGCGCTGGCGATTCTGCTTTGCGTGGTGTTTTTGGCGACCGTTCCGTTTGCGGTGCCGCCGCCAGACGTGATGCTGCGGCTGGCGATTGCGGGCGCGGTCTTTGCGCTTGGCATCGCGGGGTTCGCGCTGCGGCTGCTGGGCGGTGGTGACGTGAAGATACTGGCGGCACTGATGCTGTTCATCCCGCCCGACGCGCTGGCGCTGTGGATGTTCATCCTGTCGGGCGCGCTGCTGGCGGGAATCGCGGGGCTGACCGTCGTGCGTCTGGCATTACGCAGGGTTCCGACGCGCTGGCGCTGCCTGCATGGCCATGGCCGCTATCCGATGGGTTTGAGCATCGGACTGGCGGGGTTGATCTTTATTGGAATCGGAAACGTCAGTCCGATCTTTCTTTGACCGCCAGATGCACCAGGCGCGGCGGGATCAGCCCCTGCGCGCGCATCACCAGACTGACGCGCGGCGTGGTGCCGGTTTCGGACCGGGACCGGGTGCGCAGCACTGGCGTATGCTTGGACGCCCCGGCACGGGTTTCGCGCAGCACGATGTAAAGGCCCGACGCGATGATGATGCCGGCCCCGATGGCGGTGGGCGCGTCGATCACCTCGTCAAAGAAGAAAAAGCCGTAGATCGAGGCCCAGATGATCTGAGAATACTGCATCGGCGCGATGATCGCGGCCTCGCCCGACTGATACGCGACGATGATCATGCGCCCCGCGATCCATGCGAAAAGTGCGACGACACCCAGCATCCCCAGGTGTTCGATGGGCATGGGCACGTAAACCAGCGGCAGCAGGCAGGCCATGATGACGAAGTTGGTGACCATGGGATAAAGGAGCATAACCACCGGCCGTTCCTCTGCCCCGATCTTGCGGACGATGATGGACGCAAGCGAGCCGCCGAGGGCTGCCGCAAGGGCGGCGGCGTGGCCAAGCGTCAGTTCCGTGGCACCGGGGCGCAGCACCACAAGCACGCCGATCAGGCCGACGATGACCGCCAGCCAGCGGCGCAGGCGGACCTCTTCGCCCAATATCGGAATGGCGAGGATTGTGATCAGCAGCGGTGCGGCAAAGAGGATCGCATAGACCTGCGCCAGCGGCAGGACGGAAAAGGCATAGAAGGCGGACACGCCGGTGACGACCGCGGCGACGGTGCGCAGGGCCAGCCACCACGGGTGTTTCGGGATCAGGGTGCCGGGGGTTGCGTCACGCATCAGCATGACGGTGGCCAGTGGAAAGGACAGCAGCACCGAAAAGAACACCACCTGAATGGGCGAATAGACCCCGCCCAGCACCTTGATGATCACGTCGTGCGTGGCGAAGATACCGAATGCGGCCAGGGCGAACAGTGCGCCGCGCGCGTTGGGTGACATAGTCTTTATCCTTTCGGCCGGGTCAGGCTTGTGGGTGTCCTGTCAAAGATCGCCCGGCAATTCAACGCCCCCGTCAGGACAGGTGTAACCGGCGCTTTCCGTCATCACCGGGCCGGTCAGCAGGCCGTATTGCGCGATTTCGTCGGGGGTCATCTGATGCACACCGGCGGCCGGGGCCGCGTATATGGTGAACCAATAAAACGCATCGTCGCCCAGCATGTCTTTGATATAGCGACTGTTGGCGGTATGTTCCGGTGCGTCGCGCGGATAGTCGGCGGCATCCCTGACACCGTCCGACCACGAATGTACACCGATTGCGGCCCCCTGCTCCATCGTGCGTTCGACCCCTGCAAGAAAGAAATCGACCCCGCCAGATGCGATATCGCTTGTCGCGGTCAGATGTGTGTTCAGCCCAAGTTCCCGCACCTTGTAGGACAGCGGAATCATCGTGTCGTCATCCAACGAGCCCGGCACGACACATTCCACGATTGTCGTGATCTGCGGATTGGCAGCGATGACCGTATCGAACTGATCGTCCGTCTTGCTGTTGATCGCGCCCGCCATATAGAGCGTTTCCCCATCCACGGTGAACACGGTCGTCGTCGTGCTGTTCAGGTAGGTCATGTAGGCAAGTTCGGGTCCGCCGACGACCATAAACCCTACGGCCAGAACGGCGAACCCGGTCAGTGCGATGAGCCGCTTTTTCACAGCGATGCGTCAAGCGCCGCGAGGATTTCATCGCCCATTTGCGTGGTGGACAGCGGTGTGCCGCCTTCGGGTCCCATCAGATCGCCGGTGCGGGCACCGGAGGCGAGGACGGTTTCGATGGCTTTTTCCAGCCGGTCGGCCTCGGCCCCCTGATCGAAGGAATAGCGCAGCGCCATGGCGAAGGACAGGATGCAGGCGATCGGGTTCGCCTTGCCCTGCCCCGCGATGTCGGGGGCGGAGCCGTGCACGGGTTCATACATCGCCTTGGGCCGCCCGTTGGCCATCGGCAGGCCGAGAGAGGCGGAGGGCAGCATGCCAAGCGAGCCTGTCAGCATCGCGGCGCAGTCGGACAGGATGTCGCCGAACAGGTTGTCGGTATAGATCACGTCGAACTGTTTGGGCGCACGGACAAGCTGCATGGCACCGTTGTCGGCGTACATATGCGACAGCGCGACCTCTGGGTAGTCCGCGCTGACCTCCGTGACGACGTCGCGCCAGAGGATACCGGATTCCATCACGTTGGCCTTTTCCATCGAGCACAGCTTCTTGTCGCGCTTCATGGCCAGTTCGAACGCGGCACGCGCGCCACGCTCGATCTCGGCTTCGGTGTAGCGCTGGGTGTTCACGCCGACGCGCATGTTGTCTTCGGTGTGGATGCCACGCGGTTCACCGAAATAGACGCCCGACGTCAGTTCGCGCACGATCATGATGTCGAGGCCTGACACGATGTCTTTCTTCAGGCTGGAAAAATCGGCCAGCGCGTCGAAACACTGGGCGGGGCGCAGGTTGGCGAAGAGGTCCATTTCCTTGCGCAGGCGCAGCAGGCCGCGCTCCGGCTTCACGCTGAAATCGAGGTTGTCGTATTTCGGCCCGCCCACGGCACCGAGCAGGACGGCGTCGACCTCCTGCGCCTTGGCCATCGTATCGTCGTGCAGCGGCACCCCGTGCTTGTCATAGGCGGCACCGCCGACGAGATCTTCGGACACGTCGAAGGCCATTTCGCGCTTGTCGCCGAACCAGCCGATGACGCGCTTCACCTCGTCCATGACTTCGGGACCGATGCCGTCACCGGCGAGGATGAGAAGGGAGGGGTTCGACATGGGGCAATCCTTGGCTGACACGGGTTGCCGTGGGGGTAGCCCTTTGCGGGGCGGGGTTCAAGATACCAGCGGGGCCAGACCCTGCGCCAGCAGATCCCAGACGCGGCGGATGCGCGGGGTCTGGTGCATTGCGGCGTGGGCGGTCAGCCAGATCGGCAGCGGCGGGATCGGGAACGGGAGATCGAGTTGCCGGATCGTGGGGTCGGCCTGCGCGATGGAGCATTGTGCAAAGCCGATGCCGCAGCCCGCGCGCAACAGTTCCAGATAGGCGATGTGATCGTCGCAGCGGACATTGAAAAAATCGCGCCCAACGTCGAAGCCCGCGGCGGCGAAGCCCTCCCAGATGATCGGGTTCAGGTCGTAGCCGATGAAATCGTGGGTCAGCATGTCTGCTGCCGATTGCGGAGTGCCGTTCCGGGCGATGTAGCTTTCGGACGCGAACATGCCCAGTTCCAGATCGCCGATGTGCCGGGTGATCAGGTCGAGCTGCGTCGGGCGATACATGCGCACGGCGATGTCCGCCTCGCGATACAGCAGGTTCCGGCTTTCATCGGAAGGCACGAGTTCGATGGCGATATCGGGTTCTGCGCGGCGGATATCGGCGATGATCGCAGGCAGGTGATAGACCGAAGTGGCGGCACTTGCCGTGATGCGCACGGGGCCTGTCAGGCTTGCGGTCTGGCCTGCGGCGGTCAGTGCAATCTGGTGGATCGCGTCGCGCATCTGCCGGGCGGGGGCGACGAGGGCGGCACCGGTATCGGTGAGCGTGAGACCGCGCGGTTTGCGGTGAAAGAGGTCCGCCGACAGCTGCCGTTCCATCGTCTTGATCTGGCGGCCCAGCGTCGGCTGGCTCGCACCGAGTTGCCGTGCGGCGGCGGAAAGGCTGCCGGTTTCTGCCACGGCAAGGAAGGCCTGCACGAGCGACCAATCGAGGGTGTGGAGCGGTTTATCCATTCATTAATGAATATACCGTCTGCGTTTCGGCGCAATTTCTTTTCGTCTGCGCATGGGCGAGGTTGACGGCGGACCTTGAAAGGAAACGACATGACACAGACGGTTTTGATCCTTGGCGGCAGCGGCAAGATCGGCACGCATAGTGCGGAGGCGTTCTGGAACGCCGGTTGGCAGGTGCGGCAGTTCGACCGCAAGACGGAAGATATGGTGAAAGCGGCGCGGGGCGCGGACGTGATCGTCAACGGGCTGAACCCGGCGAATTACCACAACTGGGCCGAAACGATCCCGGCGATCACGCGGCAGGTCATCGCAGCGGCGAAAGCCAGCGGTGCGACGGTGATCATCCCCGGCAACGTCTATAACTTTGGCGACCGGGGCGGAGAGATCAATGAGACGACGCCGCAGGTGCCCTGCACACGCAAGGGGCGTATCAGGGTCGAAATGGAACAGGCCTATCGCGACGCGGGCGTGCGGACCATCGTGCTGCGGGCGGGCAATTTCCTCGATCCGAACCGGAACGGCGATATCCAGTCGATGCTGATCCTGAGATCGGCGCGTAAGGGTGTAGTGACGACGCTGGGCGATCCGACGGTGCCGCAGGCACATGCCTATTTGCCCGACTGGGCGCGGGCCGCGGTGATGCTGGCTGAGATGCGTGACGATCTGGCGGCGTTCGAGGATGTGCCGTTCCCCGGACATACGTTCACGATGGACGACCTGCGTGATGCTGTCGCCGCAGAATTGGGCAGGCCCGTCAGGATCAAGCGGTTTCCGTGGTGGTCCGTCACATTGATGTCCCCGTTCTGGGAGTTGATGCGCGAGTTCCGCGAGATGCGGTATCTCAACGACACGCCGCATTGGCTGGGGTCGGAGAAGTTCGACCGGTTACTGCCGGGGTTTCAGGCGACGGATATGCAGACGGCCATGCTGGCCGGGCTACCGCGCGATATCGACCCAGACAAGCCGGTGCGGCCCCGCGCGCAATCCATCCTCACCGAGTAGCGCCGCTTGCGGATCGTCGGAGGCGGGCCAGAACACACCCGCATCCGTCACGGTCATGTCGGCGGCGGGCAGGACGTAGCTGACCCGCAGGTTGCCGGGGCCGTCGTCGGGCCAATCGGCGGTATCGGTGGCTGGATCTCCGGCGTGATTTAGGTCGGCGGACCGCACAGCACCTTCACTGATCGGTTGCGGGTCTTGCAGGCGTGGATCGGCGAGGAAAGCGGCCATCGCATCGGCGTAGCCATCGCCATCGACGGGATCGAGGTTGGTATTGCCGAGGATCACGAAATCCTCTGGCGGCGGGCCATAGTTGCCGTCCAGCACCAGCGACCAGAGGCGCAACTCGTCCCGGTTGCGCAGGCCGTTGCGATCTTCCGGCCCGTCAAAGACCGGCGGCGATGCGTCACATCCCATCAGGGCGATCGGGCCGCCGGGTGCGTCCACCGGCACGATCCAATGGGCGGTGTGCGACAGGCGCAGGATGTCATAGACGCGGTCCGGTTGCGGGTGTGCAGGCAGCGTAGCACCCGGCACGTCGCGCCACAGGATCGTGGACAGGTCGCGCACCTGATCGGTCAGAATCGGATAGCGTGACAGCAGTGCCATGCCGCCGTCACCGGCAAAACGGCCATAGCCCATTGCATCGCGCGCATCGCCTGTCCAGCCGTCGGCATCCAGATCAATCCCGGTGGCCATGCCGGTGTTGGGCAGGCGGGCGAAGCGATGATCGTAGCCGCCGTCGAGCGCCGTGGCAAAGGCAGCAAGCGCGCGACCGTCGTGATCGTAATCAAAGTCGGTGAGCAGGATGATATCGGGAGAGACGGCCCTGATCACGGCGATGATCGCCGCGATGTTGTCGTCCTCGCCGCGCTGGATGTCACGCAACAACAATCCCGGGCCGTCCCGGCTGAGCGGGGCGGCGTATGTCGCGATGCGGAGCGTGTCAGCGGGGGCCATCCCGGCCCAGAGGGCAAGAATCAGCCCCCCAAGGCCGACCATCAGGCGGTCATCATACCCTCGGCAACCGCAACCGCATAGGCGCGCTTGCGCTGCAGATAGATCATCTGTGCCACCCGGCTGAGTGCGACACCGCGCATCAGCAGGCTTGCCGGAAGGAAGGCCCATGCGGTCACCGTCCAGATCAAGGTCTGCGGATCGTGAAAGCTGATCGGGTCCATGAAGCTGGACGTCAGCTTGAAGATCGCCGGGATCATGAATGGCAGCAGGAATCCTAAGATAAGGTTAATCTGACTGTCGCGGTTCAACCGGTCGACCACATCACCACCCGCCGTCGGATCGAAGGTCGGAAGATTGACCCAGACGTTGAAGGATTCGGTCCGCTTGGGCCACCGACGGCGGCGCAGCAACAGGACGAAGACCGCAAGCGAGATCAGCGATACGAAGTAGGACAGGCCCGCCGCAGTGCGCATGGCCGCAAACACGTCAGGGTCGGTCGTCTGGGGCAGCATCACCAGCATCAAGCGCACGGGCGAATAGGGAAAGTCGATCGACGTTCCGATCCGTTCGCCGATGACCTGGAAGAACTGGGTGAATGTCGACGGATCGTCGGCCCCGCGAAAGATCACCGACAATGCGAAAACGGTCGCGAAAAGCGCACCGAAGCGGACCCGGTTGAACGGTGGCGCGGAGCGGAACTCGACGAGGCTGGGGCTGGCGGACGCGTATTCGATGATGGTGAACAGTGCGGCGAACAATGCCACGACCGTGACCATCTGCGTGCCGTCCGCACCCGATCCGGGCAGCAGGATGGACGGCGTCATGATCATCAGGATCATCAGTGCGGCACGCGAAAGCGCACCTGGCAAGCGAGATTGCACTGCTTTACTACCCTCGTTCCGGCCGGATGCGATACGATGCCGCGTCCTTGTTCCGTTTTTTTCCTGCGGTTGTGCCGCAGGCTGCCTCAATCTTGCCATCTTTCTGCCCACATTCCGAGAATCCATCAAGCTACGGGTTTGACAGACAGGGAAACTGCGGCTGTTTTGGGACAGGACTGGTGCGGGAATGCAACCATTTGAGGCCGGAGCGATGGCAGGCGCGCGCGATACACAAGATATTGTATATGCTTGGTTTTCGGCCTCTACATATTTTCTGACGTTATGGTCAATGCAATGCAAAAAGGCCGAATTGGTGATCCGGCCTCTGTATGCGATGTCTTCCAAATCTCGATCGACAGCGGGTCAGACCCATGGCCGTGCCGCGGATGCGCCGGCCTCGAAACTGTCGATCGCAGCGGCCTTTTCCATGGTCAGACCGATATCGTCGAGCCCATTCATCAGGCAGTGCTTCTTGAAGCTGTCGACCTCGAAGCTGTAGGTTTCGCCGTCGGACGACGTAACGGTCTGTGCCTCCAGATCGACCTCGATGCGAGCGTTCGCGCCTTTCTCGGCGTCCTTCATCAGCGCATCGCGCTGATCTTCCGGCAATACGATTGGCAGGATGCCGTTCTTGAAACAGTTGTTGTAGAAGATGTCGGCGAAGCTGGTGGAGATCACACAGCGGATGCCGAAATCCGCGATGGCCCAGGGCGCATGTTCGCGCGATGACCCGCAGCCGAAGTTGTCACCGGCGACGAGGATCGACGCCTCGCGGTAGGCGGGCTGGTTCAGGACGAAAGACGGGATCTCCTTGCCGTCGTCGTCATAGCGCATCTCGTCGAACAGGTTCACGCCCAGACCCGACCGCTTGATCGTTTTCAGGAATTGCTTGGGGATGATCATATCGGTGTCGATATTGACCAGCGGCATGGGGGCGGCGATGCCTGTGAGGGTGGTGAAGGGTTGCATTATTCTGATCTACCTATTTGCAAGTTTATTGAGCGCAGCAACTGTTTGCTGGAAGCTATTCGAGATGTTTTTCTCTACGATCATATGGGGAGCAATTTCTCTTGCTCGGATTGTCTTCGGATACCCATTCAAGTAATTTTCAAGCAGCATCGACGGTTTTTTTAAGCTATCTGGTGAGCCACGCAAAGAAGCAGGATTGTCAGTTCTTTTTAGCACTCCGGCTGCGTGCATTGCATCACGATCGCCCAAGAACCATGCCTCAAGTTCTTGACATACTATCCGAACAAGAGAAACTTCACTCTTTCCTGCCTCATCTATCATGGCCGCCAAACGATTCTTCCTTAAATGACAATCCCCGCTATCATTGTCCCTTACTATAAGAAAACGTGCATTCGGGTTTTGCCAGGCACGCAATTTACGTGGCAACGACTTTTCCAGATCAGACACACCCTGATGAACGATGACACGTATCGAAACCGACGACGGATCAAATAGATCTTGCAACTTATTGAAAACAGGCTCTATCGAGGGTTCTTCGGTAAGTACAACGATCTCTTTCACGGGTTAACTCCGTCAAAAAGACTCTGACGCCAAAGTTCACCGGGTACATCCCCCTCTTCGACAAGTGCACATAGTTGCGCGTTTTCTGCGGCGCGAGAAATTTTGCTAAATCCATCTTTTTTTCTTAACCAATAAATCGATTCCAAAGGAACTGCGTTCAAAAAATCTGGAGAATGCGTCGTTACAAATACTTGCCCAATGCCTTCTCTACGTTTGCCGTATAGTGCGAATTGTTCAGCAAGGATTCGCAAAAGAGTAGGATAGAGTTGATTCTCTGGCTCCTCGATACAAAGTAGGGGGTGCGGATTAGGGTCACTTAGGAGCGCAAGATATGCAAACATACGGATAGTACCGTCCGACACGGACCTCGCAAGAAAGCCATCTTGGAAAGCTTCGTCCCAAAATCTCAAAGCGACGCGGCCGTCATTCAGGTCCTCAGCTTCCACCTTCCCGATGCCAGGAACATAGGCGGCTGTGGAGTTGACGAGTTGCTCAAAAACCTCCGGGTAATCTTCCCGAAGGTACTGTGCATACAACGCAATATTACTTCCGTCGGAGTTCAGGTGTTCTGCGATTGCCGCGTCTGGCTCCTTTCTTGCGTCTTCAATGTGAAGGTCAGTTACTTCCCAGTTTTCAATTAACTCGCGAAGCTGGCTAGCTGCGTCGAACCTCTTAAACTGTCCCAAACCCTTGAGTGCAAGGATGTAGGCCGCATCCAACTCTTGTTCTTCTCTAGTAAGCTGATCCAGCGGAATTTCGGCGTTCAAAGCATCAAAAGACTCCGCCAACGCTTCGCCCTTACCATGCTCGAACCTAATGAAATGGTAGGGTGCACCGTAGGATGAACGTTTGAATCGAAGAGTTTCTTTTGCAACAGATATTTGCCTTCCTTCACCCTCTTCAATTGAAAGGTGATAAGTTACAAGACGAGAGGTTTGTGCGCTTTGTTGAGCGGCATCAATGTCCATTTCAATTTGCAACGTGATTTCGATTGCTTCCGTTTCATGCCCGCGAGAGACCACTTGCTGAAAACCGCCGCGAGCGCGCAGCGCTGTTCGAACGTCATCCTTCAAAGACGCCTTCAGAAAATCAAAGACATCAATGAATGTAGACTTCCCGGTGCCATTTGCCCCAACAAGAACCGCAAAACCGGGAACATCGCTCATTTCTGCATCCTGCAGCGCCTTGTAATTTCTCACCTTAACGGAGTGAACCCGCATCACATCATCTCCCGCACGTCGGTCAGTTTGCCGGTGATCGCGGCGGCGGCGGCCATTTGCGGGGACATCAGGTGGGTGCGTCCGCCCCGGCCCTGCCGGCCTTCGAAGTTGCGGTTCGACGTCGCGGCACAGCGTTCACCGGGGGCGAGCTGGTCAGGGTTCATGGCCAGGCACATGGAACAGCCCGCAAGCCGCCATTCGAAACCGGCGTCGATGAAGATCTGCGCCAACCCCTCTTCTTCCGCCTGTGCGCGGACGAGGCCGGAGCCGGGCACGACCATGGCGCGCAGGCCGTCTTTTTTCTTTTTTCCCTTCAGGATCGCGGCGGCGGCGCGCAGATCCTCGATCCGGCCGTTGGTGCAGGAGCCGATAAAGACCGTGTCGATGAGGATTTCCGACAATGGCGTGCCGGGCTTGAGGTCCATGTAATCCAGACTGCGTTGCGCCGCGCCGACCTTGCCGCCGGTGAAATCGGAGGCGGCAGGGACAGTTGCGGTGATCGGCAGGACGTCTTCGGGCGATGTGCCCCAGGTGACGACGGGGGCGATATCCTCGCCCTTGAGCGTGATCACCTTGTCGAAATGCGCGTCGTCGTCGGAATAAAGTGTTTTCCAATAGGCGACGGCCTTGTCCCAGTCTTCGCCCTTCGGTGCGTTGGGGCGACCCTTGCAGTAGGCAAATGTTTTTTCGTCCGGGGCAATGATGCCTGCGCGCGCGCCGCCTTCGATCGCCATGTTGCAGACGGTCATGCGGCCTTCCATAGACAGGTCGCGGATCGCCTCACCCATGTATTCGATGACGTAGCCGGTGCCGCCTGCGGTGCCGGTAGCGCCGATGACGGACAGGGTGATGTCCTTGGCCGTCACACCGGGGGCGAGCTTGCCCGTGATCTCGACCTTCATGTTCTTCGATTTCTTCTGGATCAACGTCTGCGTCGCCAGCACGTGTTCGACCTCCGACGTCCCGATACCGTGGGCCAGCGCGCCGAACGCACCATGGGTCGCGGTGTGGCTGTCGCCGCAGACGACCGTCATGCCCGGCAGTGTCCAGCCCTGTTCGGGGCCGACGATATGCACGATGCCCTGACGGACGTCGCTGACGGGGTAATAGTGCAGCCCGAATTCCCTGGCGTTCTTGTCGAGCGCCTCGACTTGGATGCGGCTGTCCTCGGTCATCGTCTCGGCGTTGGCGCGGTCCAGCGTGGTGGGCACGTTGTGATCGGGCACAGCGATGGTCTGGCCGGGCTTGCGCACGGTACGGCCGGTCATGCGCAGACCCTCGAAGGCCTGCGGGCTGGTGACCTCGTGGACAAGGTGGCGGTCGATGTAGAGCAGGCAGGTGCCGTCGTCGGCTTCGTGGGCGACATGGTCGTCCCAGATTTTATCATAGAGCGTTTTGGGGGACATGGGTTCCCTCCCGTATCAGATGTGGCGATGTGAAATGGCAGGCGTGCGGAAACGGCGGCGGTCAGCCGTGCGCGAGAATCGTGCAGGACGCGCCGTAAAAGCGCCAAGGCAGGCGCGCGCGATCATCCATATCGAAAACCTTGTTCATAAAGCTCAGATACAGCGACGCGCGGGCGGTCGCAAGGGAATGATGGAATGTAGGAGACGGGCCGCCCCAC
The DNA here is from genome assembly GCF_056858355.1 of Yoonia sp. KMU-150. Lineage (NCBI taxonomy): Bacteria > Pseudomonadati > Pseudomonadota > Alphaproteobacteria > Rhodobacterales > Paracoccaceae > Yoonia > Yoonia sp. KMU-150. The sequence goes on along the minus strand of NZ_JBXEQF010000002.1, from coordinate 122,277 downwards.
AGGTCGGCGCGGCCCGCCGTCTGCGATCAGTCCGCAGTGACGTTGATGAACACTTCCGCGGTGCCGGAGGTTGTGCCACTGGTCACTGCCGCATCGCCGGACCCGACGAGATATTGCGCATCCGCCCCGAACATCCGCACGCGCAGCCCACCGTCGACGTCGATCACCTCTCCGGTGCTGCGGGTGAGCGTTCCGGCGACGGTCGTATCAAGGACGGTGCGGCTCTGTTCCTGAGCGATGCCCACGCCGGTCACGGTCAGTTCGCCGTCATAGGTGGCGACCGGATCGTCGAAATCGTAGAACCGGCCGTTCAGCACGTCGGTGCCACCGGCCCCGAACATCGCGGTGAGGGTCGCCCGGCCGACAGCCTCGCCCGCCGGAACAACGGTCCCGTCGGAGGCGATCTGCGCGAAGCCGGAATAATTCACGCCGCCCGGTGCGGGTTGGTTGTCGCGCTGCATCGTCAGCAGTGTCTGGTTCTCGGCTTGCAGGGCCTCCAGCAGCGACTTGTTCTGGCCCGGTTCGCGCATCGAATCGGTCGCACCGCCGCCACTGCCGCCGCAGGCAGCGAGTGCAACGACGGTCGCGCCCAAAGCGCAGGATTTGAAAAATCGAACGGTCATATTCACTTCCCCATAGTTCACTAGACACCGGGATATGACATCGAACATCTTTCGCCGGTCAAGGTTGCTGACGCGCGGCAACAGTGCCGGATCGGATCAGTCGGCCTCTGCCACGATGGCTACCCGCCCATCGACCGTTTGCCCGCCGAACGGTGTCACGAAATTGCCCCCGCCCTGAAAGAATTCGCCACGTGGTCCGTAAAAGCGCAGGTTTGTTCTTGTGTCTACGTCGATCGTCTCACCCGTCTCTCGCGTCAGGGACCCGCTGATCGTCGGAAAAGCGAATGTCCCGCCGGGTTCGAGGTTTCCGCCGCCCGCCGTGACGGCGAGCGTACCGGAATAGAACGCAGTCTCGTCGCTGAAATCGCGCAGGGTGCCCGAAACTTCGGGACTGTTTCCGGCGATGTCCACGCTGAAATCAGCGGTGCCATAGGCGACAGTGCTTTCCTGTCCACCTTCGAACAGCGCCAGACGGGCGAAGCCGTCGTAGGCGACGTCCATGCCATTCGGCAGATCGAAGGCAGGCGTGAATGCCACTGCGTCGATGCGGTTATCAAGCGCGGTGTAGGGCGCAAGGTTTTGCCCGGGCATTCTGACCGGGTCGGACGCACCGCCACCGCAGGCGGCAAGCGACACAGCAGCGGTGCAAATTACACAGATTTTCAGAATATCGTTTTCCATATTTTTTCCAATAATTTTCACACCTCTATCACACCCGATACGCGCGGCAGTCGTCAAGATTCGCAATTCGTAGCGGGCTGCAAGCGCAGTTGATCATCGCGGGACTATTGTGCCAACATCGGCAAGGTTTTTCGCGCAAAGGGTGCCATGTCACGACACGTTCAAATGACCGGCCCCGACGAGGTGATCGGAGAGCAGCAGGCGGTGGAAGCGCCGCTGACCGATATCCTGACGGTCGGGCAATCTGTCTATGGGCAGATCGAGGTATTCCTGAACAGCCTTTTGCGCCCGTGGAATTTCTATCAGGTGCTGATCGCGATCGGGTTGTTCGCCTTTGCCCATCTGTTGCGTCATGTGCTGGGGCCGCGGTTTCGTGGCTGGATCGCAAGCCGGAAGAACTGGCCGAAATGGCGCTTGCGTATTCTGGCAGTGGTGCATCAGCGGCTGCGACCGATCTTCTTCGTGGCGCTGATCTGGGCGACGGTCTGGATCATGCGCGAGGTCACATGGCCCAGCCGCAGTTACCTGCTATCCGTCATAGCAACGCTGGCGTTGGCCTGGACCTGCGTGGTTTTCATCACGCGTCTGATCAAAAGCCCGACGCTGCGCAAGCTGGTGCGCTATAGCGCGTGGATCTACGTCACGCTCTACATCCTCGGTCTGGTCAGCGAGGCGGAGCAGGTTCTCGACAGCGCAGGGTTTTCCATAGGGGAATTCAGGATTTCGCTGCTGCTCGTCGTGCAGGCCATCGTCATACTGGGCGCGCTGATCACGCTGGCGCGCTTTGTGACGACGAGCACCGCCAGCCGCATCCGCACCAACGAGGACATCAGCCCGTCCATGCAGGTGCTGATCGTGAAGGTGCTGCAGATCGCGATCTATGCCGCCGCCTTCTTCATCGGGGTGCGGTCGCTGGGGATCGACCTGACCGGCCTTGCGGTGCTGTCGGGTGCCATTGGCGTGGGTCTGGGTTTCGGCCTGCAGAAGGTAGTGTCGAACCTTGTGTCCGGCGTGATCATCCTGCTGGACAAGTCGATCAAGCCGGGCGACGTGATCAGCCTTGGCGACACGTTTGGCTGGATCCATTCGCTGGGCGCACGCTATGTGTCCGTGGTCACGCGGGACGGGAAGGAATACCTGATCCCGAACGAGGACCTGATCACCGGTCAAGTGGTGAACTGGTCGCATTCCAATGAATACGTGCGCCTCGATATCTATTTCGGCACTGCCTACGGCGACAGCCCGCACGATGTGCGCCGGATTGCCATCGAAGCGGCACAAAGTGTGGATCGGGTGCTGCGGTCGCGGCCGACCGTGTGCCATATCGTGGGCTTCGGTGACAGTTCGGTCGATTACATCCTGCGGTTCTGGATTTCCGACCCGACGGGTGGACTGACCAACATCCGCGGCAACGTGTTCCTGGCGCTTTGGGATGCGTTCGCGGAAAACGGCATTTCGATCCCCTTCCCGCAGCGCGAAGTGAACCTGCTGAACGCCAAGGATTTGGGGCGCGCGAAATTGCCGGAAACAGGCGACTAGGGCTGTTTCCGCCGGTCGTGCCGCGCCACGCCCCTGCCCGCAACGCAGAGTGTTGAAAAGCCGCACGCCGGTTGCTACCTTTGGGCGAGCCTTGCGCCGGGGCACAGTTTTCATTTGGATCGGCGCACAACGGAGGACAATGCACTGTCTTTTACCCCTTCGGTCGCATCCGCGGCCCGTTCGGACGGCCCTTCCATGAATGGCCAAACTCGCGCCACGAGTGACAAGCTTCTGGCCGCAATTCTGAAATCACTGGACGACGACAAGGGCGAGGATATCGTCCATGTCGATTTGCGCGGCAAATCCGAGATCGGCGATTACATGGTGATCGCTTCCGGCCGTTCCACCCGGCAGGTGGCTGCGATGGCCGAAAAGCTCGCCGAGCGGGTCAAGGCCGACTTCGGCGTGATCTGCAAGATGGAAGGCAAGGACGCAGGCGACTGGGTGCTGATCGACACCGGCGATGTGATTGTGCACATTTTCCGCCCGGAAGTCCGCGACTTCTATCAGCTCGAAAAGATGTGGATGCCGGGCCAGGCCGACGCCCGCTGATCCGTCGTGCGGATTCAAATCTGCGCTGTGGGCCGCCTGCGCAGGGGGCCCGAGCGCGACCTTTATGACGATTACCTGACACGGTTCGACCGGACCGGACGCAGCCTAGCGCTGGGTCCGGCGCAGTTGATCGAGGTCGAGGACAAAAGGAGTGGCGGCATGGCCGGAGAGGCTGTGCTGCTGGAAAAGGCCGCCCCGGCAGGCGCGTTGATTTGTGCGCTGGACGAACGGGGAAGCGTGATGACCTCGCCCGCCTTTGCCGACCGGCTGGCGGCGTGGCGCGATCAGGGGCGGCAGGACGTCGCCTTCGTCATCGGGGGCGCGGATGGAATCGACCCCGCCCTGCGCGACCGCGCCAATGCCACTTTGAGTTTCGGCAAGATGGTCTGGCCGCATATGCTGGTGCGCGTGATGCTGGCCGAACAGTTGTATCGTGCGGCGTCGATCCTGTCGAGCGGGCCGTATCACCGGGCCTGACCATACGAGCGGTTTTCCTTGGCCGGTCGATAGGCTACTCATCGCGTGAAACCAACGACGGAGATCGCCATGCCCGCGCCAAAGCCTGTTGTCCTGTGTATCCTTGACGGCTGGGGCATTTCCGAGCGGGAAGAGGGCAATGCGCCACTGCTGGCCGACACGCCAAATTTCGACCGCATCATGCAGGGACCGCGCGCGCAGCTTCTGACGCACGGGCGGGACGCGGGGCTGCCCAGCGGACAGATGGGTAACTCTGAGGTCGGGCACACCAATATCGGTGCGGGTCGGGTGGTTGCGATGGATTTGGGCCAGATCGATCTGGCCATCGAGGACGGGTCGTTTGCCGGACAGGCCGCGATTCAGGGTTTCATTGCCACGCTCAAGAAAAGTGGCGGTGTCGCGCATCTGATGGGCGTTGCGTCTGACGGTGGCGTGCACGGGCATGTGGCGCATATCGTCGCGGCGGCGCGGGCGCTGCGGACGGCGGATGTTCCTGTCGTTTTGCACGCGATTACAGACGGGCGCGACGTGGCGCCGTCTTCGGCCATGGATTTTGTGGGTGCCTTGCTGGATGATCTGCCCGAGGGCGTGATCATCGGCACGGTGATCGGGCGGTATTACGCCATGGACCGTGACAACCGGTGGGAACGGGTCGAAACCGCCTATGACGCGATGGTGCGCGGAAAAGGCGACACCGCGCCCGATGCGATGGCAGCCATTGCGCAGGCCTATGACGCGGGCAAGACGGATGAATTCATCCCCGCCACCGTAATCGGTGAATACGCAGGGTTTGCGGAAGGCGACGGGCTGTTCTGCCTGAATTTCCGGTCGGACCGGGCGCGCGAAATCCTTGCGGCCATCGGTGACCCTGATTTCGACGGCTTCGCGCGGGACATGCCCGCGCTGTCGGCGCGGCTGGGGATGGTGGAATATTCCGACCGCCATGTGGATTGGTACGACACGGTTTTCCCGAAACGGAACATCCCCAACACACTGGGGGAATGGGTTTCCAAGCACGGGCTGACGCAGTTCCGGCTGGCGGAAACCGAGAAATATCCGCATGTGACGTTCTTCCTGAACGGCGGGGTGGAGACGCCTGCAGAGGGCGAGGACAGGCACATGCCGAAATCGCCCAAGGTCGCCACCTACGACTTGCAGCCGGAAATGTCGGCGGGCGAGGTGACGGATGCGTTCGTCGGGGCGATCGGAAAGGGCTATGACCTGATTGTCACCAATTACGCCAATCCCGATATGGTGGGGCATACCGGCGACTTGCAGGCGGCGATTGCGGCCTGCGAGGCGGTGGACAAGGGGCTTGGCCAGGTGCTGGAGGCGCTGAAGAAGGCTGGCGGGGCGATGATCGTCACGGCGGATCACGGCAATTGTGAGGTGATGATCGACCCGGAGACGGGCGGCGCGCATACGGCGCATACGCTGAATCCGGTGCCTGTGGCGCTTGTCGGCGGGCCGCAGGATGCAAAGCTGCGCGACGGGCGGTTGGCCGACCTGGCGCCGACGCTGCTGGAGCTGATGGGCCTCGGCTTGCCGGAAGAGATGACCGGCGAAAGCCTGATCGCGCGATGATCCGGCTGGCCGCGCTGCTGTGTTTGCTGGCGCTGCCGCTGGCCGCCCAGGACGACCCGGCTGCAGTGGCACAGGCCGCCGCCGCCCGGCTGGTCGCTGCCGGAGAACAGTTGGCAGCAGCAGGCGGCGCGCGCGATCGGGTCGCGGCGCTGACGGAGACGGTGCAGGCGTACGAGGACGGGTTGATCGCGATGCGCGACGGGCTGCGCCGTGCCGCCGTTCGGCAACGCACGCTGGAAAACCAACTGGACGCAAAGAGCGCCGAAGTGGGTCAATTGCTGGGTGTACTGCAATCCATGGGGCGCGCACCTGCGCCGCTGTTGCTTTTGCATCCCAACGGGCCGACGGGCACTGCGCGGGGCGGGATGATCGTGGCCGATCTGACCCCTGCCCTACAAGCGGAAGTCGGCCTGCTGCGCCGCCAGTTGGAAGAGGTGGCATTGCTGCGGCAAATCCAGCAAAGCGCCACCGATACGTTGCAAGAGGGGCTGGAGGGCGCGCAGGCCGCGCGCGCAGCCCTCAGCACCGCCATGCAAGAGCGCACAGATCTGCCGCAACGGTTCACGGATGACGGAGTGCAGACTGCGCTGTTGCTGGCCAGCACGGAAACGCTGGATGCCTTCGCGAGCGGGCTGCGCGATGCACTGCCGGGCGGGCGGGCCAATGACACCAGCGCCGCAGCAATCCGGGGCGATCTGCCATTGCCGGTGCAAGGACAGGTATTGCGCGGGTTCAACGCTCCCGATGCGGCAGGCGTGGCGCGACCCGGCGTGATTGTCGCCGCCCGTCCACGTGCCATCGTCACGACACCCGTGGCGGCGACGGTGCTTTTTACCGGACCCCTGCTGGACTACGGCAACGTGGTCATTCTGGAACCGGCGGCAGACGTCCTGTTTGTGATTGCGGGACTGGCCGAGGTCTATGGTCTGCCGGGTCAAGTGATCCCGGAAGGCACACCGATCGGACTGCTCGGCGGAGATCAGCCGGGTGTTGACGCGATTTTGACCCGTTCCGCCGGGAATGGCGCATTAAATACAGGCGGCGAACAGTCGCAGACCCTTTATCTTGAGGTCAGGGACGGGCAAAGTCCCGTCGACCCGGCCACGTGGTTTGCGCTGGACTAGATTGAGGTGTGAGGAATGAAAAAGCTGATGATGGCCGCCGCGGGCGGTTCGTTTCTGGGTCTGGTCGCGACGACGCAGATTGCCGGTCCGCTGATCGCGCAGGAAGCGGCCAACAATGCCTCTGTCTATGAACAACTTGATCTGTTCGGCGATATCTTCGAGCGGATCCGTGCGGGATATGTCGAGGATGTGGATGAGAAGGACCTGATCGAGGCGGCAATCAACGGGATGCTGACATCGCTCGATCCGCATTCCAGTTACCTTTCGGCGGAAGATGCCGCCGATATGCGCGTGCAGACCCGCGGCGAATTCGGTGGTTTGGGCATCGAGGTCACGCAAGAAGAAGGTTTCGTGAAAGTCGTGTCGCCCATCGACGGCACACCCGCATCGGATGCCGGTATTCAGCCGGGCGACTTTATTACCGCGGTGGATGGCGAGAGCCTGCTGGGGCTGGTGCTGGACGATGCGGTCGAGCTGATGCGCGGTCCCGTGGGATCAGAGATCGTGATCACCGTCGTGCGCGAGGGTGAGGTCGAACCCTTCGACGTGTCGCTGATCCGCGACACCATCAAACTGACGGCTGTGCGTCACCGTACCGAAGGCAATGCCGTGGTGTTGCGCGTCACGACATTCAACGACCAGACGTTTCCGAACCTTCAGGAGGGTCTGGCAGAGCAGGTCGAAGCGGCGGGCGGCATCGACAATATCGACGGTATCGTTCTTGACCTGCGCAACAACCCCGGCGGGCTGCTGAACCAGGCGATCTATGTCTCGGACGCATTTCTCGACGCGGGCGAGATCGTATCGACCCGCGGACGCGATCCGCAGGACGGTGATCGCTTCAACGCCCAGCCGGGCGATCTTGCGGAAGGGAAGCCCATCGTCGTGCTGATCAACGGCGGCTCCGCATCGGCATCCGAAATCGTAGCGGGCGCGTTGCAGGACCATCGCCGCGCCATCGTCGTTGGCACGAAGTCTTTCGGTAAAGGGTCCGTGCAGACAGTCGTCCCGCTACAGGGAGAGGGGGCCATGCGCCTGACCACAGCGCGCTACTACACCCCGTCGGGCCGTTCGATCCAGGCGCTGGGGATTTCGCCTGACATCATCGTCGAACAGCCGCGCCGCCCGGTCGAGGAAGACACCGAGGGCGAGGATGAACCACGTCAGTTCCGGTCCGAAGCGGACCTGCGCGGCAGTCTCGACAACGACAGCCTCACAGAGGATGAAATTCGCCAGATCGAGGAAGATCGCGAGCGTGCGCAAGCTGCAGCCGACCTGCGCGAAGAAGACTATCAGCTGGCCTATGCCATCGACATTCTGAAGGGTCTCAACGCGTTGGGTCCGCAGGTGACCGTGGATGTGGCTGTCACGGACGGAAACTGACCAGAGGCGGCAAGCCGCCCTCTTTAGGTGGCTTGCCACGACCGGACTTTCACGAAAGTCTTTTTGAAATGCTCGACGAGGTTCTGCCCAATTCCTTTGAAACGAATTGGTTGCGTGTCAGGCCTTCGCGCGGTCGCCCGTCGGATCGTAGAACGGTTTCGCACTCACCTCTGCAGCCACTCGTGTGCCCATGACGTCGATGGCGTAATCGCTCGCCAGTTGATCGGCCAGCTTTTCACCAGGCGCGCAAGGTACGTAGCCCATGCCGATCGCCGCCCCCAACGCGTGGCCGTATCCCCCCGATGACAGATACCCCACGACCTTGCCGTCACGCAGGATCGGTTCGTTGTGATAGAGCAGCGGTTCCGGATCGGTCAGTTTGAATTGCAAAAGGCGGGTTTTCAGGCCCGTCTCACGTTTGCGCAGAACTGCGTCGCGGCCGATGAAGGCGGGCTTGTCCATCTTGACGGCAAAACCAAGCCCCGCCTCCAGCACGTGATCCTCTGCCGTGATGTCGTGGCCGAAGTGGCGGAAGCCTTTCTCCATCCGGCATGTATCCATCATGTGCATACCGCAAAGTTTTGCGCCCAGCGCGTCACCTGCCTCTGCCAGCACCTCGAACACGTGGGCGGCCATGTCGGTCGGAATGTAGATTTCCCAGCCGAGCTCTCCCACGTAGGTGACGCGATGCACACGGGCGAGCGCCATGCCGATCTCGATCTCCTGCGCGGTGCCGAAGGGATTGATGTCGTTGCCAAAATCGTTGGGCGAAACGGCCTGCAGGAGTTTGCGCGCGTTTGGCCCCATGACGGCCAGCACGCCCTCTCCTGCCGTGACGTCGGTGATGACCACGTTGAAAGTGTCGCGGTGGCGCCGCATCCAGGTCTGGTCGGCCAGTCGTGTGGCGGCGGGTGTCACGACGAGGTAAGCGGTTTCCGACAGACGGGTGACGGTGACGTCCGCCTCGATCCCGCCTTTCGTGTTGAGGAACTGGGTATAGACGATCTTGCCCACCGGCACATCGTACTGCCCACCACCGATGTGGTTGAGGAATGCGGTCGCGTCCGGTCCTTCGACGCGAATTTTGCCGAAGGAGGACATATCGTAGATGCCGATATTTTCGCGCACCGCCATATGTTCGGCAGCGACGTTGTCAAAAAAGGTCTGGCGCTGCCAGCTGTAATCATATTCCGCCTTTTGCCCAGCGCGCGCGAACCAGTTGGCGCGCTCCCAGCCCGCAAGCTCGCCCATGACCGCGCCACGGTCCAGCAGGTGCGCGTAGAACGGCGTGCGGCGGATGCCGCGGGCGGTGGCCTTCTGGCGGTAGGGAAAGTGGTCGACGTAGAGCAGGCCCAGCGATTCTGTGGCGCGGGCGGCCAGATAGGTTTTGTTGCCCTGAAACGGTTGCATCCGCGCGATATCCACGTCGCCCAGATCAAACGGCTTTTCGCCCGCGTCCATCCATTGCGACAGCGCCATGCCCGCGCCGCCTGCCGACTGGATGCCGATGGAGTTGAAACCGGCGGCGACCCAGACGTTGTCCATCTCGGGTGCCAGACCGAGGTGGTAGGCGTCGTCGGGGGTGAAGGATTCCGGGCCGTTGAAGAAGGTGTGGATGCCCGCCTCGGCCAGCATCGGCAGCCGGTTCACGGCCTGTTCGAGGATGGGTTCAAAGTGATCGAAATCCTCGGGCAGCTGGTCGAATTCGAAATCAGCGGGGATGCCGTTCACAGCCCAGGGTTTGGCGACAGGTTCGAACGCGCCGAGCAGGATTTTCCCCGCGTCTTCCTTGTAATATGCACATTCGTCGGGCACGCGCAGGACGGGCAGTTGTTGCAGGCCGGGGATGGCCTCGGTCACGATATAGAAGTGTTCGCAGGCTTGCAGCGGCACGTTTACGCCTGCCATGCGCCCGACCTGGTGGCCCCACATGCCGCCACAGTTGACGATCATATCGCAGGCGATCTGGCCAGTTTCCTTACCATCGTCCCACTCGACCGATGTCACGCGGCGGCCTTCACGAACAATCCCGGTCACGGCGGTGCGTTCGATGATCTGCGCGCCGTTCTGCCGCGCGCCCTTGGCCAGGGCCAGCGCGATGTTGGCGGGGTCGCCCTGCCCGTCCAGCGGCAGATAGACGCCGGCGGTCACGTCGTCGATGTTGAGGTGCTCGTAGCGTTTCTTCACCTCGGTCGGGCTGATTTCCTCGACCTCCACGCCGAACGCGCGGGCCATGGCCGCCTGCCTGAAAATTTCCTCGCGCCGTTCGGCGGTGAGGGCGGCGGTGATCGACCCCACCCGTTTGAACCCGGTCGCGACGCCAGTTTCTGCCTCGAGGTTGCCGTAAAGCTCCTGGCTGTATTTTGCGAGTTTCGTCATGTTTGCCGTGGCCCGCAGCTGCGCGATCAGACCGGCGGCATGCCAGGTGGTGCCGGAGGTCAGTTGCTTGCGTTCCAGCAAAACGACGTCTTTCCACCCCAGTTTCGCCAGATGGTAGGCAACCGAACAACCGATAACACCACCACCGATGATGACGACGCGGGCATGGGTCGGAACGGGCATGGCTGTGAGTCCTGTTACGGGTTGCGATGCTTTCCCATGGCACGGCGCGCAACCCGGTGCCTGCTGAAATGCGTCATCGTTGACGCAAATCCGCTATTTGAGGCGACCCTGCTTGCGGGCCACGTTCGGGGTCATTCCGAACACGCCCCGGTAGATCGCGGAAAACCCCGATGGAAAGCCGCAGGCCAGACCGATCTCGTGGATGCCCATGTCGGTGTTCAACAGCAGGTTATTGGCGCGGCCAAGCCGCAGTTCGCGATAAAATCCGTTGGGCGTCGTGTGAAGTACCGCCTGAAACCGACGCTCGAGCGAGCGTTTCGACAGACCCGACTGCGCGGCAATCGTGCTGATCGGCAGCGGAAATTCGATATTCTCCTGCATCATCGCAACACATTGGTCGATTTCACGGTCACCCGAAGCAAAGGCCGCACGCCCCCCAAACGGCTGCAAGGTATTGTAGTTGCGCACACGCTCGTGCAGCAGGATATCCGCCACGGTCATCGTCGCCGCGGCAGAGAGATGACGGGCGGTCAGCGACAGCATCATGTCCACGGTCGCACCCATGCCAGCGCAGGTCACGATCGCGCCGGTGTCGACGGCAAGCGCGGTCTTGGTCTCGTGCAGCCCCTGCCGTTCAAGCAGCACAGCCCGGTTTTCCCAGTGTGTGGTATGATGCTCGGCCCCGACGCCGCTATCCGCGATGTAGCGGCTGGCCGCTTCGGAAAGCAGAATCACACGCGCCTGCCTGGCCGTGTACTGTGCGATGGTGCGTGTCAGTGACAATTCCGGGTGATCAGGGTCCGCGTTGCCGATAACGACGACATAGTCCGCGGCGGGTCGATCCGGCGGCGGAACCGTCGCGATGGTCGCAAGGCTGCTGCTGACGGCAGATCCGCCACGCACCGAACGATAGGTCCACGAAAACGCATTGCGTTTGGACACCCGGTTCGCCAGTCGCAGCACATCGACAACCCCGGCCAGTTCGGTCAGCACGTATCCATCTGCGACCAGGATGTCGAAGGCGACAGGCGCAGCCGTGTCCATCAGACGATCTGGTGACCTGCATCGCGCAGCGCGGACGCAATGGCAGCGATATGCGCCGGACCCACCTCGCAACAGCCACCGACGATGGTGGCACCCTGCCCGACCCAATCCATGACGTGCCCGGCATAGGCTTCAGGGCCGAGATCGCGGCGCTCGGTCAGGCTGTCGACGGTCGGGCGGTCTTTCAGGAAATCAGAAGTGATTTGCTCGAACCCGTTGGCGTAGCCACCGAACGGCAAACCCGCATCGGCGATGATAGGCAGTGATTGCGTCACCGCCTCAGGTGCGGAACAGTTGATGAGGATCGCTGTGGCACGATCCTGCACGATAGGGAGCAGATCGGCCAGCGCCTCACCCGAGCGGAGCTTCGCGCCGTCCCGGTCATCGACGGAAGCGGCAAGCCAGACGGGTTTGCCTGTGGTGAGTGCCGCGGTCAGCACACTTTGCGCATGGTCGAGCGATACGACCGTTTCGCAGATCAGCAGGTCGCAGTGGGGCGCGATGTGCCGTGCGACCTCGGTGTAAAGCGGGATCGCTATATCGGCGGGCGGATGGATGTCGGGACGATACGACGCGATCAGCGGCCCGATCGCCCCGGCGCAGCGTGTCCCCGAACGGGCCGCGTCTGCAGCTTCCTTCAATGCGGCATCCAGCAGGGGCAAAAACTGTGCCTCGATCCCCGCCGGGGCGAGCCGGTCGCGGTGAATGGCGTAGGTATTGGTCGTTGCAACGGTCGCCCCGGCTGCAAAATAGGCACGGTGTACATCGGCCACCAGACCGGGACGGTCGATCATCACCTGCGTTGACCAGAGCGGCGTCGGTCGGTCACCGGCACGGTGCACCAGTTCCTGCCCCATGCCGCCGTCGAGAAGTGTGATGTTCGCCATGGCCCGCCCCTTTATCCGTGCTCAGGCGCGGATACGGGCATTGTCGGGATCCCACAATGGCTGATCGGGCTGAACGGTGGCGGCGTGAGTCTTGCCGTAGATCTCCACCTGAACCTGCGTGCCCGGTTCAGCCAGATCGGCGCGGATCATACCAAGTGCGATAGATTTTCCGACGCGGTAACCCCAAGCACCCGAGGTGGTTTCGCCCACGACCTGACCGTCGTGCAGGATGGTGGACATATAGGGGGCGTCAGCCTTGCCGGGGTCGTCGAGCGTCAGTGTGACGAAGCGTTTGGCGATCCCCTGCTGCTTTTCTGACTGGATCGCCGCCTTTCCTGGGAAGTCCTGCGGCTTGTCGAGCTTGATGAAACGGTCGAGCCCGCCTTCGAGCATGGAATAATCGGTGGAAAGATCGCCCTTCCACGCACGGTAACCCTTTTCGATCCGCAGGGAATTCAGGGCGAACATGCCGAAGGGTTTGAGTCCGTGCGGCTGTCCGGCTTCCATAACAGTAGCGAACACATGCGGTGTGTCTTCCACCTTGCTGTGGATTTCCCATCCGAGTTCGCCCGCAAAGGACACACGGACCAGCTGTACCCATGTACCCGCGATCTGCGCCGACTGATGGGTCAGCCAGCCCTGCGACAGGTCCGCATCGGAACAGGCCGCGAGAATGTCGCGGGATTTCGGTCCGGTGAGGATTTGGCAGGAAAATTCGGTTGTCACGTCGGTGAGGGTGAACTTCGCGTCAGCGGGCATGTGGCGTTGCAGCCATTCCAGATCGTGCCATTGGGCAGAGGCGGCGGTGATCAGGAAAAAGAAATCCTCGTCAAGCCGCATCGCCGACATTTCCGTCTGAATACGGCCCCGGTCGTCCGCGAAATAGAGAAGCCCGATACGGCCCACCTTGGGGATGCCGCCGGTGCAGGTGGCGCGCAGGAATTCCGCCGCCCCGTCGCCCTGCAGGCGGTAGCGGGAAAAGCCCGGCAGATCGAGGATACCGGCGGCGTCGCGCACGGCCTCTGCCTCTTCGCGCACGCGCGGCTCCCAAGGGCCTGCGCGGCCCCAGGTTTCCGTCGCCTCCAGCGATGTGTCGTCGCCGTCCTGCGCATACCAGTTGGCGCGTTCCCACCCGTTGTAGGCGCCCATCTGGCCACCAAGTGCCACAATCCGGTCATGCACCGGTGACAGTTTCTTGTCGCGGCCTGCGGGCCATGCCTTGTGCGGGAAGTGAATGCCGTATTCGTGGCCGTAGGTTTCCAGCGCCTTCGCTTCGCAATAGTCCTGATCGGTGTAGTCGGTGTAGCGGCGCGGATCGACGGCCCACATATCCCATTCGGTCGCACCATCGACGATCCATTCGGCCATGACCTTGCCCGCACCGCCGCCCTGCGTGATGCCGAATGTAAAAACGCAGGCCTCGTAGGCGTTCGTGACACCGGGCATAGGGCCGATCAGTGGCAGGCCATCAGGCGCATAGGGGATCGGGCCGTTGATGACCCGGCCCACACCGGCGGTGCCCAGGATCGGGACACGGGCCATCGCATCCTCGATATACCATTCCAGACGTTCCAAATCGTCGGGATACAGTTGAAAGCTAAAGTCGTCGGGCATCTGGTCGTCAGGCGTGACCCAATGGGCCTTGCAGTTGCGCTCGTAGGGGCCAAGGTTCAGACCGTTCTTGTCCTGCCGCAGGTAGTAGCTGCTGTCGACGTCGCGCAGCAGCGGAATCTTGCGACCATTGTCTTCTGTCCATTTCTTTAGTTCGGGAATTTCCTCGGTCAGGAAATACTGGTGAGACATGGTGACCATCGGCACGGTGCGCCCGCCGTAGGGTTTGAACCATTCGCCGATACGCTGCGCGTAGTATCCGCCCGCGTTCACCACCTTTTCGCAATCGATATCGCCCTTGGCGGTGTGGACCGTCCACGTACCGTTGGCGTGCTGGGTGACGCCAGTGGCTTCGCAGAAGCGTTCGATTTTGGCGCCCATCTGGCGCGCGCCCTTGGCCAACGCCTGAGTCAGCTGCGCGGGGTCGATGTCGCCGTCGTCGGGATCGTAAAGACCGCCGACAAGGTCGTGTGTTTCGAGAAACGGATAAGCGGCCTGCATCTCGTCGAGGTTCATCATCTCGATACTGAGACCCTGATAATTTCCCATGGACCGGGCGCGTTCGAATTCCTGCATCCGCTCTTTGCTGTGCGCCAGTCGGATGGAGCCGGTAACGTGGTAGTTCATCGGGTAGTCGACCTCATCCGCCAGCCCGGCGTAAAGACCCAGCGAATACCGCTGCATGTTCATGATCGCCCATGATGTGCTGAACGACGGGCAGTTGCCCGCCGCGTGCCATGTGGATCCGGCGGTCAGTTCGTTCTTTTCCAGCAGAACGCAGTCGGTCCAGCCCTTCTTGGCCAGATGGTAGAGGGTCGAGACTCCCACGACGCCACCGCCGATGATGACCACGCGGGCCGAAGTTGGAAAATCGCTCATGTTTCTTGCTCCTCTTGCCGGACGTCGTCCGTGATGTCGTAGTAATCGCCTTTGTCGGCGGTGAAGATGTGCCGGTTCAGGCGCAGACCTGTAGGACCGTCGAGCGCGCCCAGGGCGACCCCGGTGTCGGGGTCGGCGTCGGACTTCCAGAACAGGAAAGACCCGCATGTCGGGCAGAAACCGCGCCGGACGCCGGGGCTGGATGCATACCAGCGCACATCGCCCGTGATCATCAGCTTGTCGTCATCGACTTGCACCGCGGCCCAGTAATGGCCCGACTGCTTGCGGCACTGGCTGCAATGACACGCGGCGGGGTCACGCGCCGCTCCGTCAGCTTGAAAAGTGATCGCGCCGCAAAGACAACTTCCATTCAGCATTACGCCCTCCCCGGTGTGGTGGCGGTGCCCAAAGCCACGCCATAGATGATGAAGCAGACTGCCATGACGCGGCGAAACGCGGTGTTGAAGACGGTCGCGAGCGCCGTGCGGCCAAGTGCGACGCCCAGCAGTGTGTAGCCGCTATAGGACAGCGCCGTCAGTGTGAGGGCGGTGGGTACGATCACCCACATCTGCGGACCGATGGGTGTATCCGGCTGCACGAATTGCGTGAATGCGGCGAAATAGCCCGCGACGGATTTGGGGTTGATCGTGGCGATGGCCAGTGCGCGCAGATAAATCGACCCGCCGGTCGCGCGGACTTGCGGCGCGGGCCGCGACGCCATGATCCAGCCGCGAATGCCGAGGTAGATCAGAAAGCCAGCGCCGATCAGTTTCGTCGCGAGAAAGACCGTGGGTGAAGCGGCGATCAGGGCGGTGACGCCGAGTGCGGACAGGGCGAGGAACAGGCTTGCCTGTGTCAGGATCGCGAGAATCGCGGGTATCGCGCGGCGAAAGCCCAGGGTCATCCCGTTCGTGATGCAGTTGACGGCATTGGGGCCGGGCGTCGTCACGAAAACGAGCCAGAATAGCGCGAAGATGATCCAGGCTTCGACGCTCATCAATAGACCGGCGGAGCGATGACCCAGACCACGACGCAAGCGGCATCATGCGGGTTGACCCAGTGATAGGATTGGCCGCGCAGGCGGAAACTGTCGCCTGCGTTCAGGTGAAAGGCGGTGTCGTCGATCCAGAGCGTGAATTGTCCTGTCACGACATAGCCCACCTCCTGCGTGGGGCGGGCGACGGCGCAGGTGAGTTCGGAGCCCGCTTCAAACGTCGTGTGGATCATCACAAAATCATCTGTCAGGTCTGGCGACAGCAGTTCCTCGACCGAGCCCGCGTTGCGTGACCCGATGGGGCGGCGGGCATCGGCGCGCACGATCAACCCCTCCTCGCCGGGGGCCGCGGCCGCGCGGAACAGGCTGGCGATCGGCACGCCGAAAACGGCGGCGATATCGCGCAGATCCGAGATCGACGGTTCGGAAATGTCACGCTCCACCTGACTGAGCCAGCCCACGGACTTGCCCAGATCGGAGGCAAGCGCGGTCAGCGTCAACCCGCGCGACTTGCGCAGCGCGCGCAGGTCGGCACCAAGCGTCAGGGCGTCGGGGGGCAATTCATGCAGCATCGGAATCAGCGGATGGTTTCGGTTACATGAAACCTCGCATGGCTTCGTGAAATTTCAAAGCAAAATTTCACGCCCGCGATGTGAGTGACTAACCACGCGCGAAAACCGAACGCAGGATATTCGCCAATGCCTTCGCATCCTCTGCATCAAAGGCCGCGGGCCGGTCACTGTCGATGTCAAGGACGGCGATCAGGTCACCGTCGGCTTTCCAAACCGGCAGGACGATCTCTGACCGGGTGGAAGACGCACAGGCGATATGTCTGGGGAAAGCATCGACATCATCGACGATTTGCGTTTCGCCCGTGCGTGCCGCGGCACCGCAAACGCCGCGCGAGAACGGAATTTGCAGGCAGCCGTGACCGCCCTGATAAGGGCCGATCTTGAGCATCTCCGGGCCAGTCACTCGGTAGAAGCCGGTCCAGTCGAAGCGGTCGTCGGCATGGTGCAGTTCGCAGACCATGGTGGCCATGAGGGCGATGGAATCGTCCTCGCCCTCGGTCAGGGCGGCGATGGTCTTGGCGATGTGGTTGTAGTCGATTTTCATGTGGTGATCCGTCAGAGGTATTGCGCCGCGCTACGCGCGTCGCAGGGCCGGGGCGGCTGCGCCGCCCCAGTATTTCGAGTATTTTCAGCAAGATAATGCAGATGGTCAGGGCCGTTCGAGGGCGATGGCCGTGCCTTCGCCCCCGCCGATACAGATGGCGGCGATGCCGCGCTTGAGGTCGCGAGCCTCCAGCGCGTGCAAAAGCGTCACGATAATACGCGCACCCGACGCGCCGATGGGGTGGCCCAGCGCGCAGGCACCGCCGTTCACGTTGATCCGGTCGCGCGGGATATCGAGTTCACGCATGAAGGCCATGGGCACGACGGCGAAAGCCTCGTTCACTTCCCACAGGTCCACGTCGGCGGTGGTCCAGCCCAGGCGCTTCATCAGCTTTTGCGCGGCCGGCACGGGGGCGGTGGTGAACCAGCCGGGGGCCTGCGCGTGGGTGGCGTGGCCGCGAATATGGGCGCGGATCAAGCCGGAGCTAGTGTCAGCGGTTTGCAGGACGAGCGCCGCGGCTCCGTCCGATATCGACGACGCGTTCGCCGCCGTCACCGTGCCGTCCTTGCGGAAGGCGGGTTTGAGGTGGGGGATCTTGTCGGGCATCGCGCGGCCGGGCTGTTCGTCTTCGGCGATCACCGTGTCGCCCTTGCGTGTGGTCAGGGTAACCGGCGTGATCTCGGCGGCGAACGCGCCGCTGGATTGCGCGGCTTTGGCGTTCGATAGCGAGGTAAGCGCATAGTCGTCCTGTGCTTCGCGGGTGAACTGGAATTTCTCGGCGCAGTCCTCGGCGAAGGTGCCCATCAGGCGGCCCTTGTCATAGGCGTCTTCCAGCCCGTCGAGGAACATGCTGTCGATGACCTGCGCGTGTCCGATGCGGGCTCCGCCGCGCATTTTCGGCATGAGGTACGGCGCGTTCGTCATGCTTTCCATCCCGCCCGCGACGATGGTGGTCGCCTGCCCAAGTGCCAGCGCATCGAACGCCATCATCGCCGCTTTCATCCCCGATCCGCACATCTTGTTGAGGGTCGTGGCCGGCACATCCTCTCCCAGACCGGCGGCGAAACCGGCCTGACGCGCGGGGGCCTGCCCTTGCCCTGCGGGCAGGACACATCCCATGAGCACCTCGTCGACCTGTGGCCCGTCGAGCGGTGCGAGGGCCGCGCGGATTGCAGCACCGCCAAGGATCGCGGCATCGGTATCGGCGAAAACGCCCTGAAACCCGCCCATTGCGGTGCGGGCGGCCCCCGTGATGACGACATCTTTCATGGCACCCCTCCTGAAACCGGTTGCGCGAAAGGTAAGGACCGCCGCGCCGAAGTGAAAGCCCTGAAAGTGCCGCATTGTGATCATGGAAATGCCCGACCCGGTGGGCAAACCTGCATCTGTAGCTGCATAGCTTCATCCGGTACCGCGTCGTTATAGCCCCCACCCAGTGGCGCGGTGCCGGATACGTTCCCCCCATTGCCGCGCGACCCGAAATCCCTAGGATCGACCGTGATCCAGAGGGAGTTTTTCCATGCGCGACTTTTCCGCAGGTGGCCGGTCCGCCACCTTTGCGACGAACGGCCTGTGTGCCACGTCACATCCGTTGGCGGCCAAGGTCGCCGTGCAGATGCTGGAGGCAGGCGGCAACGCGGTGGACGCCGCCATCGCCGGGGCGGTGCTGCTTGGGTTGTGCGAGCCGCAAATGACGGGAATCGGCGGCGACTGTTTCGTGCTGATGACGCCACCCGGATCGGACGAGGTAATCGCGCTGAACGGATCCGGGCGTGCGCCCGCCGGGTTCGATGCGGCAGCATTGCGGGCCGCGGGACACAGGACGGTCCCTGTGCACGGGGTGGAAGCAGTGACGCTGCCGGGCGCGGTCGACGCGTTCTGCAGGTTGTCGAAAGACCACGGGCGGTTGGGGCTGAAAGCGGCACTTGCCCCCGCGATCCACTATGCCGAGGCCGGTGTGCCGGTGGCGCCGCGCGTAGCGTTCGACTGGGCGCAGTTGGCCGGTGATCTGCAAGGCGCGGCGCGGGACACCTACCTGCTGGATGGCGCGGCACCGCGGACAGGCCAGATATTCCGGGCACCTGGACAAGCCGAGGTACTGCGCCGGATCGCGATGGACGGCCGGGCCGGGTTCTACGAGGGCGAGGTGGCCGAGGATATGGTCGCGTCGCTGAACGCAATGGGTGGCACACATACGCTGGATGATTTCGCGGGCGTCGCCTGCGACTACACCGATCCAGTGACCGGGAGCTATGGCGGGCTGGACCTGTACGAGCATCCGCCGAATGGACAAGGTGCGGTGGCGATCCTGATCCTGAACATCCTCAAGCATTTCGATCTGAGCGGAATGGACCCGCTGGGGGCAGCCCGCGCGCATATCGAGGCGGAGGCGACGAAACTGGCATATGATGCGCGCAACCGGATGGTCGCGGACCCGGATCACATGACCCGGCTGGAGCATATTCTGGCACCCGAGATCGCGGAAAAGCTGGCGGCGCTGATCGACCCTAATCGCGCCCTGCCCGCCGGACTGCCGGGGGCTGGGGCGGTGCACAAGGACACCGTCTATATCACGGTCGTCGATAGCGACCGGATGTGCGTGTCGCTGATATATTCGATCTTTCACGGGTTCGGGTCAGGTCTGGCGTCCGACAAATTCGGTATTCTGTTCCAGAATCGTGGCGCGGGTTTCACGCTGGGGGAAGGGCACCCGAACGAGGCGGCGCCGGGCAAGCGGCCGATGCATACGATCATTCCGGGGCTGCTGAAGCGCGACGGCAAGCCCTACATGCCGTTCGGCGTGATGGGCGGGGCCTATCAGTGTACCGGCCACGCGCGGTTCATCAGCAACATGCGCGATTTCGGAATGGAGGCGCAGGCGGCAATCGACGCCCCACGTTGCTTTGCCGATGCGGGCGAGTTGCGGGTCGAGACCGGATATTCAGACACGGTCCGACAGGAGTTGGTCGATCTGGGACACACCGTGGTGACACCGCCCGGTCCCATCGGCGGAGCGCAGGCGATCGCGGTGCACGACAGCGGCGTGCTGGAAGGTGCTTCGGACCCGCGCAAGGACGGATGCGCGTTGGGGTATTGATGGTTGCAAGTGATGGGGTGAAACCCACCCGACCGCTGCATAAAAGGCGCTAGTTCAACTGCACCTGCAGCGGATACTGACCATCCTCGAAAGGTCCGAACAGGTCGTCAAGGTCGGGGTGTTCGACCGGCTGACCTGAGTAGTCGGCAACAAGGTTCTGTTCCGACACGTAGGCCACGTAGTAACTTTGATCGTTTTCAGCGAGCAGATGATAGAACGGCTGATCTTTCGACGGGCGGCTGTCCTCGGGGATCGCTTCGTACCAGGCGTCGGTATTCGAAAACATGGCATCCACGTCAAAGACAACACCGCGAAACGGGTGCTTGCGGTGGCGGACGATCTGGCCCAGATGATATTTTGCGCGCGTCTTGAACATGGAAACGGAACCCCCGCTCCTCTACTAGACGCCAAAAAGGGGCGCTGTCCACGCCAAACACCGCGAATCAGAGGAAACAGTCTGTGAACCTTGCACTGACAGTCCTGAACATCACCGCACCGGTTTTTCTGCTGGCGGCGGTGGGTTTCGTCTGGGTCAGGCTTGGGTTCGAATATCGGGTCGAGTTCGTCACCCGGCTCGCCATGACCCTGTCTGTGCCTTGCCTGATCTTCGTGGCCCTGATGCAAACAGAGATCGACCCGACTGCGCTCGCCGCTTTGTCGCTGGCGAGTTTCGTGGCCTACGGATTGGTCGGTGTCGCCTGTCTGGTCGTGGTGAAACTGGCACGGCTGGACATTCCGACATTCCTCGCGCCGCTGACCTTCGGCAACACAGGCAACTTGGGGCTGCCGCTGGCGCTGTTCGCTTTCGGTGAAACCGGCTTGGGCTACGCTGTTGTCGTATTTGCCGTCATGGCGATCCTGTCTTTTACAATCGGCATCTGGGTCGTGGCCGGTGGCGGATCGCTCTGGCGCGTCGTGCGCGAGCCGCTGGTGGCCGCGACGCTGCTTGGCGCTCTGTTTTTGTGGCAGGGCTGGGAAACACCGGAATTCCTGACCAACACGCTGAGCCTGATCGGGCAGATCGCGATTCCCGTGATGCTGATTACGCTGGGTGTCGCCGTGGCCCGGCTGGAAACACGCGCATTGGGTCAGGCGGTCGTACTCTCGGTCGCCAAGGTTGCGATCTGTGTGGGTGCCGCCTGGGTGGCCGCGGTCTGGTTCGCGCTGGACCCGGTCGCGACCAGCGTGCTGATCGTACAGGTCGCCACGCCCGTCGCCGTCACATCCTACCTTCTGGCGGAAAAATATGGTGCGGATGCCAAACCGGTGGCGGGACTCGTCGTGGTGTCGACACTTCTGTCCGTGGTCACTTTACCGCTTATCCTTGCATTTGTGATCTGACGGTTATGCGTTTGCCGTTCACAGACCTGCCGTTCTTTGCTAGGTTGTCCGTAAAATAAGACAAACAAGCGAGAGGCAGATGAGCAAACTCTTTCGCGCAATAGTCGTTCTGGTGATTCTGGGCAGCTGTAGCAGTGGCTATGGCACGGCCCCGCGCGATCTGGAAAACGCCTGCGCCATCGTCAACGAACGCCCCGAATACCTGCGCGCCTTTCGCGCGGTCGAACGCAAATACGGCGTGCCGATCCCCACGATCATGGCCATGATCTATCAGGAGAGTAAGTTCATCTCCAATAACCGTCCGCCGCATCAATACGCGCTGGGCGTCATCCCGATCGGGCGGCAATCCTCGGCGCTGGGGTATTCGCAGGCGCTGGACGGCACCTGGGACGAGTATCGCGCCGGTCCCGGCGGCAGCGGCGCCGACCGCGAGGATATTTGGGACGCCACGGATTTCATGGGCTGGTACATGACCGCCACGGTGCGTGAAACCGGGGTGCCACTTCATGACACACGCAACCAATACCTGGCCTATCACGATGGGCGCTCCGGCTATCTGCGCGGCACGTGGCGCCGCAAGGCATGGCTGATCCGGATTGCCGGCGAGGTGGAGCAACGCGCCGTGCTTTACGGGGCGCAACTGCGGTCCTGCGGCAAGATCTGAAAACGCAAAGGGCAGCCCATGCGGCTGCCCCTTTCCGCGTTCGTCACGCGCTGGTCAGTTATTCCAGCGGTTCAATTCAGCGATAATGTTGAATTTTATTTCGCTGATCGATCCGCCACGCACCAGATCGTTCAGGATCACGGTTGTCTGGGTGCCGGTGTCGTCGGTCACGATCCACTGACGCAATTCCACCGGATTGTTGGTGAAAACCATCTGGATATTGCCGTATTGCGGGTTGTCGGGGTCTTGCGCGGTGACCGTCGTGCTGGTCCCGTCGGATGTATGCGCAGTCACCATCCGCGCGCGACCAAGGTTCACGTTGCTTTCCAGAATGATCTTCAGCGGCGTCTGGTTCAGCGGATACTGATCCGGCCCAGTGTTTGACCGTGGATCGAAAATCGCCACCTGTCCACCACCCGCGACCATCAGGGAGTTATCGGGCGGATTGTATTCAAACCGGATACGCCCCGGCCGCTTGATATAGATTTGGCCCGTGGACAGGGTACCGTCACCGTTGATCTGGGTGAAGCCGCCCTGAGCTGTCTGTAGCCCGTTGAGGTAGCCGGAAATCGCATCCAGCGAAATCGCCTGCGCGCTGGCCGATGTCACCAACGCGGGTGTCGCAAGCGCGGCAGCGCCCAGCGCGATGAATGAACGTCTTAACATAACTGTACCTTTCGTCAGTCCGGGTATCTGTTCCCGCTCAAGATAGGTATCACCCTGAGGTTAGACCAGCAGTTAAGCGATATCACGCCCGGCGTCAGGCAATAACAGGCATGGCATCCTTCGTATTATCTTGCCGGAAATACGCGCCGCCGGCAGGCACCACGACGCCCGAAGGGCAGCGCAAACATCGTGCCGCACCATGAGGTGCGCCCGTCAGGTCAGAACTGTCAATGCTGTTCAGGCACCAGGATCTCGCGCTTGCCCACATGATTGGCAGAGGACACGACGCCCTCGTCCTCCATCTGCTCGACCAGACGCGCGGCCTTGTTGTAGCCGATCGCCAGCTTGCGCTGAATGTAGGAGGTAGAGCACTTGCGGTCCTTGATGACGATGGCGACAGCGGTATCGTAAAGTGCGTTTTCGCTGTCGGACCCGTCACCCAGACCCAGCACCAGGTCGATGCTGCTTTCGGCATCCTCGGACGGGCCGTCGACCACACCGGACATATACTCAGGCGGGCCGAAGCCCTTGAGGAAATTCACGATCTCCTCGACCTCTTCGTCGGAACAGAACGGACCGTGCACGCGGGTGATCTTGGACCCGCCCGCCATGTAAAGCATGTCGCCCATACCCAGCAGTTGTTCAGCGCCCTGTTCACCAAGAATGGTACGGCTGTCGATCTTCGACGTAACCTGGAAGGAAATGCGCGTGGGGAAGTTCGCCTTGATCGTACCGGTGATGACGTCGACCGAGGGGCGCTGCGTCGCCATGATCAGGTGGATGCCGGACGCCCGCGCCATCTGTGCAAGCCGCTGGATGCAGGCCTCGATCTCCTTGCCCGCGACCATCATCAGGTCGGCCATCTCGTCGACGATTACGACGATATAGGGCAGAACCTCGGGCTGGAATTCCTCCGTCTCGAACACCGGTTCGCCGGTTTCATCGTCGAATCCGGTCTGCACGGTGCGGCTGAACAACTCGTCTTTCGACAGCGCGTCCTTTACGCGGCCGTTGTAGCCGTCGATGTTGCGCACGCCCATCTTGGACATCTTGCGGTAGCGTTCTTCCATCTCGCCCACGACCCATTTCAGGGCGACGACTGCCTTTTTCGGGTCCGTCACGACAGGTGAGAGAAGGTGCGGGATGCCGTCGTAAACCGACAATTCCAGCATCTTGGGGTCGATCATGATCATCCGGCATTCTTCGGGCGTCAGCTTGTAGAGCAGCGACAGGATCATGGTGTTGATCGCCACGGACTTGCCGGAACCGGTCGTTCCCGCGATCAGAAGGTGCGGCATCTTGGCGAGGTTGGCGATGATCGGCTCGCCACCGATGTCCTTGCCAAGCGCAAGCGACAATTTCATGTTGCTGTCGCCGAAATCGCGGGCGGCGAGCATTTCGCGCAGCACCACCATCTCGCGGTTTTCGTTGGGCAGTTCAATCCCGATAACCGACCGGCCCGGAACGGTGGACACACGCGCGGACAGGGCCGACATGGAGCGGGCGATATCGTCGGCCAGCCCGATCACGCGGGACGCTTTCAAACCGGGGGCGGGTTCGAGTTCATACATGGTGACGACCGGACCGGGACGGACCGACACGATCTCACCCTTCACGCCGTAGTCGTCCAGCACGCTTTCCAGCATGCGCGCGTTTTCTTCCAGCGCCTCATCGGACAGATGATGCCGTTTGATCGTGTCCGGGCTTGTCAGTAGCGAAAGCGGCGGACATTCGTAATCGGCATACTTGTCCTCGAACTGCAATTTTGGCTGGGATTCGGCGAGCGCCTTTTTCGACGGCATGGTGGCGCGTTTCAGTGGATGCTGGACGACCTTCTTTGCCTCGCCTGCCGGGACCGCGACGGGGGCTTCGGGGTCATAGAGCGGCTCTGCGGTCAGCGGTGCGGCTTCCGACTGCGGCAGACGCGCGCGGATCAGCGGAGCCTGTCGTGGCGCGGGTGTGTCATCGGCCAGCAGAACCGCGCCATCCTCTTCCATGTCCATCATGGTATCCATGGCGACGGCGGCCTGCGCCGGCACTTCAACCGGGTCCGTATTCAGTAACAGGGGGCGCGGTCCCTTGCCGCCGGTCAGGCGGGGTTCGACGCGGGCGGCTACGGCCTTGGGCACGATGCCCCCGGCCCGACTGCGGATCGCATCGGAAATCCGGGCGCTGATCCGGTCGTCATCGGGCGCGTCCGCCGCTGCCATGACGTCGGCGCTGACCAGTTCCGGTTCAGGCATCGGATCGGACCGCTTGAGCAGGCTGGAAAGAAATCCACCGCCGGGTTGGCTTGCGGGTTGCGGCGCTGTGCGGGCCGGTGCCGCAAGGACCGGCTCTTCAACCGCTGCCCGTTGACGTGTGACGGGTGGCATCTTGCGCCCCTCTGCCGTCACCACACCGGGCTGCGACTGTGCCATATTGGCACGCACGACCGCGGCTGCACGGGCTTTCATATCGGGTTCCGGGATAGCCTGCTGGGCGGCGGCCTCCTCTGCGGCAAACGCCATGCGTGTTTCCCGCGCCTCGCGGGACTGTTCGCGGCGCGCGGCAATCGTGCCACCGACGCCCTGCGCCGTCTGTGCGGCGACAGAAGCCCCGCGTCCGATGACGCGCAGGATCAACGCATAAAGCATCACACAACCGATAAAGGCCGTGCGCAGACCGGTCTTGACCTCTTCTTTCACGAAACCAAGCACATAGATCACCAGCGCCACGACGACTAGCCCCGTCAGGAGCGACATCATCTTCACCGAAAAAATCGGACCGAACGGCAGGATATTCAACAACATGCCCAAAGCCGTATCGCCGAAGAGACCCCCAAGACCAAAGTTCGGCGGCCAGTTCACGCCGGCGGTCAGGGTCGCGGCATAGAGCGACGCGGCAGCGACGGCGATCGGGGCAAAAATGACCCGCGCGATCGCGCGATCACTACCCATGTGCAACACGAACCGCACGCCCCAGCCGACAAGGACGACAGGAACCACCCAGATACCCTTACCCACGATCATCACGAGCGTTGCAGCAGCCGATGCACCGATCCGGCCCATCCAGTTCTGTACCGGTGCGTCGGTCGCCGAAATCCAGCTTGGGTCATCGGCGGCATAACTGAATACCATCGCCGCAAACATCAACCCGGCCACGATCAAGCCAAGGCCCAAAAGTTCCTTGCTGCGTTTCTCGATCACCGCCTGTGTGTTGCTGTCGAGCAGCGGATCGCGTTTGCGTGCCTGATATGATGCCATGTTTCGTCCCTTAGCCGTAGATGCAGTCGCGGATATGGGTCAGCCCGCGCTGCACGTCTTGTGTTGGGGCCACAAGCGCGGCCCTGATAAATGTGTCACCAGGGTTCGCCCCGTCGATGTCCTTGCACAGATATGCGCCGGGCAAGGTCTTGACCCCGGTCGCTTCCCAGAGTTTCACCGCCGCAGCCTCGCCGTCGTCCACGGGCAACCACAGGAAAAAGCCGGCTTGCGGTGACAGGTAGCCCGGCACCTGCCCGAGAATGTTGTCGGCGATCTCGTATTTCTGCTGGTAGATCGCACGCGATTGATCGACGTGGGTTTCATCGAGCCAGGCCGCAGCGGACACCACCTGCAGCGGTCCCGGCACCGGAGAGCCGGAATAGGCGCGCATCCGGCGGATACGCGCGATGCTTTCGGTCCCGCCCGCGACAAAGCCGGACCGCAACCCGGCAAGGTTGGATCGCTTCGACAGGGAATGGAAAACTAGCACACGCTCCGGGTCCGCGCCCAGCCGCTGCACCATTTCCAGAGCGCCTGTCGGCGGCGTGTCCCGATAGATTTCGGAGTAACACTCGTCGGCAAAAATCTTGAAGTCATGCATTTCGGCCAGTCCGATCAGATCGGACCAGTACTCGGCGTCAGCCATCGCCCCGTGCGGGTTTGTCGGTGATCCGACATAGGCAATCGTCGTGCGACGCAGCACGTCGGCAGGCAACGATGAAAAATCCGGCAGATAGCCGTTTTGTCGCTCGGCGGGGACAAAGACGCTGTCCGCGCCGACAGCCGCCGCAGCCGACGGGTAAGACGTGTAGAACGGATTGGGCAGCAGGATGACAGGCGTCTCGCCGTTCCTGGTTTCGGGGTTCAGCGCGATGGCGGCATTGTAAAGCCCTTCGCGCGTGCCGTTCAGGGCCATGATCCGATCAATTCCGATTGTCACGCCATAGCGCCGATCGAGCCACAGTGCGATCGCCTCCAGCAGCGCGGGCACACCGTTATTGTCAGGGTAGCCGCGAAACCCGCCGATATTCTCGGCGATCAGGGGGCCGACAAAAGCGGGCATGTCGTGCATCGGGGTGCCGATAGTCATGTCGATGACGTCACCGCCCGGGTGGCGATGGTCCAATAACGCACGCAGACGTGGCCACGTCGGCGCCGGAAGGGCTGAAAACCGCTCTGGATAAGTCATAACTGCCTCGGTCGCGAGATCGTTGACGCCTCGCATTGCAGTCAAACTAGCGGCAATCGCGGGGCGCTGTCCAGAAATTCAATGACTTGGCGACGGGCGGAAAACGACAGTTGTGTCTTTTGAGCCGCCCGTCATCGGCGGGATCAGGATGCCAGGACCGTTTCGACCGCAGCCCCCAGACGCAACAATGCCGCTTCTCCGCCGGTGCGTCCGTTCAGCATCAATCCGCAGGAGGGTGTTCCCGTCGGCACTGTCAGCGATGCGATATCCAGCAGATTGGCGATACGCGTATTGCGCAGGGCCAGCAGGTTTTGGGTCTTGTAGTAGGCATCGTCATCCAGCAGGCGCTGGCTGTCAGGCGGCATCGTCGGCGCAGTCGGCAGCAGGACCGCGTCAGCACCGGCACTCTCTGCTGCGTATTGTCGGCGAATGTCGTGCAAAAGGTTCCAACCGGCACAGTAGTCCGCACCGGAGACGGATTGCCCGCCCCGCACACGTTCCAGAATTTGCGGGAACATGCGCTCCGGATACGCTTCGACCAGATCACGCCACCAGCCATAGCTGTCGGCAGCGTAAAGATTTCCTGCCACTGCAAAAGCGTCGGTCAGCGGCGGGAACGACCAATGGTCGACCGTGGCCCCCGCGGCCTTCAGCTTTTCGACAGCATCGCTGAACGCGGCGCGCGGCGCATCGCGCAGGTCATCATGTGAAATCGTATCGAGAACTCGCAGCCGCACACCGGACAGCGATGCCGATGTCAGATCGGGTGCCGGTCGATCCTCAAGCGCCGCCAACATCAGTGCCGTATCCTCGACCGACCGGCAGAGCGGGCCGACCGTGTCGAACGTCAGGCACAGGGGCACGACACCATCAAGCGGGATACGGCCATGTGTCGTCTTCAGGCCCACAAGATCATTCCAGGCCGCGGGAATGCGCACGGACCCACCTGTGTCGGACCCGACCGCCGCCGCGGCAAGACCAAACGCCACGGATGCGGCAGCCCCGGATGAGGACCCACCGGGCACTGCATTTGCGTCGTTTTTGCAGGGTGGCGTGCCCATGACGGGATTGAGACCCAACCCCGAAAACGCGATTTCCGACATATGGGTCTTGCCCAGGCAGACCAGCCCCGCACCGGTTGCAGTTGCCATAACTGCCGCGTCGCTGTCGGGCACGCGCCCGTCCATCAGCCTCGTCCCAGCCTCGGTGCCGATACCGGCAGTATCGAACAGATCCTTCCACGAGACCGGCACACCGTCGAGCGGCCCGCGTCGCAAACCCGCCCCTGCCCGCGCGCCTGCCGCCGCTGCCTCCGCCCGGGCGCGGTCATGGGTGACGCGCGCATAGATGCGGTCGCGGTGCTGATGTGCGTCAATTGCCGCAAGATACGTTTCGGTCAGCGCGACGGGGTCAATGCTACCCGCTGCGATGCCACGCCCAAGGTCCGCCGCCGTCATCCAGAGCCAGTCCTGCATGTGTGTTCCTTTCGGCTGATCCGGCAAACCGTAGCGGCGCCGCGCCGCATGGACAATCCCGTGCCGCCGCGCATATTTACCGCAATGGATACCGACATCATCATCACCGGCGGCGGCCTGAATGGCCCGGCCCTCGCGCTTGCGGTGGCGCAGGCAGGCTTCCGCACGACGTTGATCGATGCGCTGCCACTTGCGACGCGGGCGGCGGATGATTTCGACGGGCGTGCATATGCCATCGCGCTTGCGTCCCAACGTCTGTTGAACCGGATCGGCGTCTGGCACCGGATCGCGAAACAGGCGCAGCCGATGCTGGATATCAAGGTCACGGACGGACGTGCCGGGGAAGGGCCAAGCCCGTGGATGATGCATTTCGATCATGCCGAGATCGAGGAAGGGCCGATGGGTTTCATGGTCGAAGATCGGCATTTGCGGGCGGCCCTGCTCGACGCCGTCGCGGAAGAAGAGCGGATCACGCATCTGGCTGGGGCCACGGTGACGCAACAAAATCCGGTGTCGGCAGGTATCAGCGTCACACTTGACGACGCGACCGTGATTGACGGCGCGATCCTTGCAGGTTGCGACGGGCGCGGCAGCGGTACCGCGAAGCGAGCGGGGATCAGGCGCACCGCTTGGGGTTACGACCAGACGGCGCTTGTCTGTGCCGTAACCCACGAAAAACCGCATCACGGCATCGCCCATCAGTTCTTTATGCCGGGCGGTCCGCTGGCCATTCTGCCGCTCACCGGCAACCGCAGCGCAATCGTCTGGTCAGAGGCGATCCCGCGCGCCGAGGTTCTGGCAGGTCTGGACAACAAGGCGTTTCTTGACGCCCTGCGCCCGGCCTTCGGCAGTTTTCTGGGCGAGATCAGCCTGACCGGCGCGCGATACGCCTATCCGCTGGGGCTGTCACTGGCACAATCGCTGACTGCCGACCGGGTGGCGTTGGTCGGCGATGCCGCGCATGGGGTACATCCGATCGCCGGTCAGGGCCTGAACGCCGGTTTCAAGGATATTGCGGCCCTTGCACAGGTCCTGCAAGAAGCGCGCGCGCGCGGTGAGGACATCGGCGGCGCGCAAACCCTTGCGCGCTATGACCGCTGGCGACGCGGCGATATTGCAACGCTCGCCGCGGCCACCGACATTTTCAATCGTCTCTTTTCGAACGACAACCCGCTCTTGCGTACTGTACGCGATCTCGGGATGGGCCTTGTCAACGCCACCCCTGCGCTGCGCCGTGGAATCATCCGACACGCCGCCGGGCTTTCCGGTGAGTTGCCAAAACTGATGCGCGGCTAAACGTAATCGGGCCTGACTATCCGGCCATGTCCATGAAACCGGCGGAATGCATCCCCGCAGCGCCCGGAGCAGGAGCGCATTCAACTTCATCCACACGCTCGGTACGCCAGAACGTCTCATCCTCAAGGATGTGATGCGGCAGCTTTTCGCGGAGAAAAACACGTCTGACCAAGGGTTTGACCTGCGCAACCACATCCTGCCCGACACGCGGCAGGCTGTCGTTCAGAAACCCGCGCCGGAGGAATGCCTCTCGGGCACGCAGGCGTCTGATATCGTTACGAATATCCGAAAGCTCATCGGCGGGGTGGCGGGTCACACGCATGGCATCAATCCTCATTGGTATCGTAAAACCAAAATGAGCCGGAAAATCCAAAATTTTCGTTAATGCAAGACGTCCTGTCAATCGAGCTTGCGCGCTTCGTCCAGCAGCATCACCGGAATCCCGCCCCGGATCGGAAAGGCGAGATGAGCCGCCTTCGAGACCAGTTCCTGCCGTTCTTCATCGTAGGACAGCGTCGCCCCGGTCTGCGGGCAGACCAGCGATTCCAGCATCTTGGGGTCAAAGCCCGTATCACTCATTGCAGCAGATCCTCTCCACTTCCGGACCCACCGCGGCAGGCGAATTCCATCAGGGTCGCAAGCGTTTCGCGACGGGTCGATAGCGACGGCGCCTCCAGAAGGGCCTGCTTGTCCTCCGGCTCGAAGGGGCACAGCATCGACAGCGAATTGATCAGCAATTCGTCATCCGCCTCGTCCAGCGATTCCCAGTCCGTCTTCAGCCCCTGTTCGGCAAAGAAGCGCGACAGGGCTTTCATGAAGACCGGCCTGTTGAACGACGGGTCCTTTTCGGCACCGTCCATATCACGCTCGAACCCTGCCCAATCGACATCGCAGCGGCGATAGGCCGTGAAGCCATCGACCTCCTGCGTGATACGAAATCGCGATACGCCTGTCAGGGTGATCATGTACCGCCCGTCATCCGTTTCGGAAAACGCGGTCAGACGCCCGGCACATCCAATCCTGTGCAACTGATCGCGCTGCTCCGGTCCCTGGAACGGCTGAACCATGCCAAGCAGCCGCTCGGGCGTTTTCATGACGTCCTCGATCATCGCGAGGTAGCGCGGCTCGAAGATATGAAGCGGAAGTTGCGACCGCGGCAGGAGCAGCGCCCCGGGCAACGGGAACACGGGGATCGTTCCTGGCATGTCTCTTCGCTGGGGCATACCAGGGAACTAGCCCGCGACCCGCTTCAGGCAAATATCAGCGACGACAATTTGCGCCGCCCGTTCAGGACCAGAGGGTCATTCGGCTTGAGCGAATCGAATATTTTGAAGAGCTGCGTGCGCGCGGCGTTGTCGTTCCACTCCGGCGCCTTGCGGAATATATCGAGCAGTGCGTCGATCGCGGCCTCCGTCTGGCCGTTCGCATGCAGGGCCGTGGCAAGGTCGAACCGCGCCTGATGGTCATCGGGGTCGGCCGCGACGGCAGCCTCAAGATCGGCCAACGGGCCGGCGTTCTCCGCCTCTTTGGTCAGCGCGATCTGGGCCGCGACCGCTTCCAGTGCCGGGTCATGCGAAATTTCGGCAGGTGCGCCGTTCAGCACCGCCTCGGCCTGTTCTGAGTCGCCAAGCGCAAGATAGCTGCGCACAAGACCTGCATAGGCCGGTGCATTCACCGGGTCTTCCTGCAGGATGGCGGCAAATGTTTCGGCGGCATCCGTCGCCTCGCCAGCCTCCAGCATCTGTTCGGCTGCTTCGACGGCGGCACCCAGTCCGTCGTCCTCCGGCTCTCCACCCAGTGCCGCGATCTTCTCGACGAAGGCGTCGATTTCGGAATTCGGCAATGCACCCTGAAAGCCATCGACCGGCTGGCCCTTGTGGAACGCATAGACCGTCGGGATCGACTGCACGCGCAGCTGACCTGCGTATCCGGGGTTGGCGTCGACGTCGATTTTGACCAGCTTCACGCGGCCCACGGCCTTTGTCACCGCAGCCTCGATCGCCGGACCCAGTGTCTTGCAGGGGCCACACCACGGCGCCCAGAAGTCCACGATGACCGGCACGGTCTGCGATGCCTCGATCACGTCCTGCATAAAGGTCGCGTCGGTGCCTTCGGTGATATGGGTGCCGGTATCCGGTTTCTGCGTGCCGCCAAGCTCGATCATCGCTGTCTCCTTTGAAATTGTTCCGCCTATATGGGCGCAAGGAACAGCCGCGCCAAGGGGCATTTGGCGGTTTACCCGTCGTCTCTACAGCCCTAGCCTGTTCGGATGACCCGCACGTTCCTGACCTTTGGCGACAGCAACACCCACGGCACACCACCGATGACGCAGATCGGCCTGCACGAACGGTTCCCATCGGGCATCCGCTGGCCGACCGTGACAGCGGCGGCATTGGGTGCGGGCTGGCACCTTGTCGAAGACGGGCTGCCCGGGCGGACCGCCGCATGCGCGGACCCGGTCATGGGCGCGCATATGGACGGGCGGCTTGGCCTGCGGATCAGCCTAGCCAGCCACAAACCCGTCGACGTGCTGACCCTGATGCTGGGGACGAACGATGCCAAAACCCATTTCGGGCTGGATGCAGACGGCATAACCGCAGGGATCGCGGGGCTGTTGTCGATAGCACACGCCCCAGAAGTTGTCGCCGCGCATCCCGATCTGAAGATCCTGCTGATTTGCCCGCCCGCTGTGCAGGAATGCGGCCCTTTCGCCAGTGGCATGCTGGGTGCGGCGGCGACCTCGGCCGCGCTGGCGGACCGCTATGAACGGCTTGCGTCCAGTTGGGGTATCATTTTCTTGGATGCCGGTCAGCACATCGCCTCCTGCCCCGAGGACGGCGTGCACCTGTCGGCGGCTTCACATAAAATACTCGGCCATGCCGTTGCGGAACGGATCAACGATCTCTGGGGTTGACGGGACGGCGGGCGGGGCGTCGGCGCAGCCGCGCGTCGCCCGACGGCTCAAAGATCGAAACGCGCGAATACCGGTGCGTGGTCGCTGGGTTTCTCCCAGCCACGCACGTCGCGCAGGATACGGCTGCCACTGGCGCGATCCGCAATATCCGCCGTAGCCCAGACGTGATCAAGCCTGCGGCCCTTGTCTGCCGCATCCCAATCCTTGGCACGGTAGGACCACCAACTGTAAAGCCGCCCATCGGGAATGTCCGCCCGGGTCACGTCGACCCAGTTGCCGGCCTGCTGTACCTCTGTCAGGGCCGCGACCTCTTCTGGCGTATGGCTGACGATCTTCAACAGCTTCTTGTGATCCCACACATCGTCTTCGCGCGGGGCGATGTTCAGGTCGCCGACCAGGATCGCCCTTTCGGGTGGTGTGGCTGCGAAGGCATCCCGCATCTCCGAAAGGTAGTCCAGCTTCTGCCCGAACTTTTCGTTGATGGCGCTGTCCGGCACATCCCCACCGGCGGGCACATAGAAATTGTGGATCGTGACGCCGTTCTCCAACCGCCCGGCGACATGGCGCGCGTGGCCCAGGGCGGCATAATCGTAGGCGGCCACTTCGACCAGCGGCAGTTTGGACAGAATGGCGACACCGTTATAGCCCTTTTGCCCGCGGGCGATCATATGGGTGTAGCCAAGGTCGCGAAACTGATCCTGCGGGATCTTGTCGACCGGGCTCTTGCATTCCTGAAGGCAGAGCACGTCCGGTGCTTCCTGCGTCATCAGATCGACCACCAGTTGTTCACGCAGGCGAACCGAGTTGATGTTCCACGTGGCAAGAGTGAAGGGCATGGCGTTTCCTTAAATTAGATTTGCAGCCGGGCGCATCTGGCCGGTGACGATGCCGCGCCAGTTGGCGATAGGCGGTGCCATGCGCGCCAGCGTGGCGGGGTGCTGAGGGTCCAGCACACCCAGCTTGACGAGGATCGCGGCAATCGCGGCCTCGCTCGCGCGTGTCGCACCGTCCGCGATCTTGAGCGCGACACCCAGCCGTTTTTCAGGGATGATGGCGATAAAATACCCTTCGGCCCCAGTCTTGATCGCAACCTTGTGGTCCATCGCGCGCATCAGGTCCGTACAGGCACGCGTTTCACCTGCGACAAGCTCCGGGTAGGTGGCCATGGATTGTGTCAGGCGTGCGGCGGCCTTTGAGCGCGTGTCGCTGCGGTCCTGCGCAGTCGCAAAAAACGCCATGGCGCGCGCCATACCGTGCATGGTGCAGGCGTGGTTCGGGGCGGAACAGCCATCGACACCCCAGAGCGGCGAAGTCTCCTGCGTGACCTCCTCGAAAGCGGCCTTGCAGGCCTGCTGCACGGGGTGGCCAATCTCGTGATAGTCCGGCCCCGCGTTCAGATGCTGCGTCAGCGTGAGAAACCCCGCGTGTTTGCCCGAACAATTGTTGTGAATCTGGCAAGGACTTTCGCCCGCACAGATCATACGGTTGCGGACGGCCAGATCGCGCGATTCCTGCGGACCGCAGCGAAAATCGTCGTCTCTCAGCCCCAGGTGGTCGAGCCAAGCGCCGACCTTTGCCGAGTGGACGTCGGCCCCCTGATGCGAGGCGCAGGCCAGTGCCAATTGCTCATCCGTCAGGCGATGCGCGTCGGCCGCCCCGCTTTCAATCAACGGCAGGGCCTGCAGCATCTTGGAGGATGACCGCGGATAGACGACTGCCTGTGGATCGCCCCAAGCGTGCAGGATTTCACCGTCCGCACCGCACACCACGGCGTGACCCCGATGCACGGACTCCAGCAGGTCACCACGCCAGATTTCGACCAGATCGACCGTATTGTCCATGAAGCCCCCTTTCTGCGCCGCGCCCTTTCGCCGCATCGGCCCACCGACAGGCGCGATCAGGGCTTTCAAACCCGGGCGGTTTTTTGCTACCACCTTGCCTATCGCGTTGAAACCGCCCCCGCCAGCCGGAAAAGTGCCATCAGAAGGCGCAGCCCGGCGCATCGCTGGACATATGCAGCACCGCGGCGCGGGTCGGGGCAACCAGAGGCAAGGACAGCTTGGAGGCTGTAGTTATGAAATTGAAGTTTTACGGGATGATCGGCGCCATTGCAGCACTTGGTATGACGGCCCCCGTCCACGCGCAGGAAAGCAATAACCGTGTCGCCGCGAATACGGACTGGAGCGTATTCGTGGAGGACGATCCAAAGGAATGCTGGGGCGTATCGGCCCCCAAAGAAACCGTGAACACCCGCGACGGCAATGTCGTGACCGTCCGGCGTGGTGACATCTTGCTGTTCGTGTTCTACCGCCCCGGTGCATCGGTGCAGGGTCAGGTGGCATTTACCGGTGGATACCCCTTTGCAAGCGGCTCCACCGCAAACCTCGATATCGGGGGCACGACTTTCCAGCTGTTCACCGAGGGCGAATGGGCCTGGCCTGCTACGCCAGAGGATGACCAGCGCATCGTCGCCGCGATGAAACGCGGTGCAAGTGCCGTGATCACAGCGCGGTCAGGCCGCGGCACGGTGACGACCGATACGTTCTCGCTGCTGGGCTTTACTGCGGCGGTCGAGGCGGCAGAGCGGCGTTGCGCCGGCTAGGCGTCATTCCACCTCACATACGGCAGGGCGCGGTTTTCCATTGGAAACCGCGCCTTTTCGCTTATATGAGGCGCAACTTCACGCACGAGGGTTCCCCATGACCGCCAAAGCCCCGATCACGCAAGACATGCTGACCCTGCCCCGCAAGGATGCGCCGGGCGGGCTGCCGAACCTTGTCGGCATGACACGCGACGCGATGCGCGCGGCGTTGATCGCCGCGGGCACGTCGGAAAAGCAGGCGAAGATGCGGGTCGGGCAAATTTGGCAGTGGATCTATCACTGGGGCGTGCGTGATTTCGCGGCGATGACGAACCTGTCCAAGGATTACCGCGCGATGCTGGCGGAAAAGTTCGTAATCGCGCTGCCCGAAATCGTGACGAAACAGGTGTCCGAGGACGGCACGCGCAAGTATCTGGTGCGGATCGCAGGCGGTAACGAGGTCGAGGTCGTCTATATCCCTGAAACCGATCGCGGTACGCTATGTATCTCCAGCCAGGTTGGTTGCACGCTCACTTGCACCTTCTGCCACACCGGCACGCAAAAGCTGGTCCGCAACCTGACCAGTGCCGAGATCATCGGGCAGGTCATGGTCGCGCGCGACGATCTGGGCGAATGGCCCACGCAGGGCGCGCCCAAGAACGAAACCCGCCTACTATCCAACATTGTCTTGATGGGGATGGGAGAGCCACTGTATAATTTCGAGAACGTGCGCGACGCGATGAAGATCGCCATGGACCCTGACGGCATTCAACTGTCGCGTCGCCGGATCACGCTGTCGACCTCAGGCGTGGTGCCCGAAATTGCCCGCACCGCGCAGGAAATCGGCTGCCAGCTGGCCGTGTCGTTCCATGCCACCACCGACGAGGTGCGCGACGTGCTGGTGCCGATCAACAAGCGCTGGCCGATTGCCGCTCTGCTGGACGCGCTGCGCGACTACCCCAAGGTGTCCAATTCCGAACGAATCACCTTTGAATACGTGATGCTGGACGGCGTGAATGACAGCGATGAAGACGCCCGCCGCCTGATCAAGCTGATCGACGGCATCCCGGCCAAGATCAACCTGATCCCGTTCAACGAATGGCCCGGGTCGGCCTATACACGGTCATCCAACAACCGCATCCGCACCTTCGCCGATATCATCTACAAGGCAGGCTACGCTTCGCCCATCCGCACGCCTCGGGGTGAGGATATCATGGCCGCTTGCGGACAGTTGAAATCGGCGACCGAACGCGAGCGCAAGTCACGCAGACAGATTGCCGCGGAAACCGGAACGGGCTGAACGGCGTTCTTCCTGCGATCAACGCAAGGAGACTGCACATGGCCGACTACAACGAAGGCGACAAGGTCGAGTGGGACTGGGGCAATGGCACCGGGACCGGCAAGGTCGCGAAGAAATACACCCAGAAGATCACGCTCAAGATCGACGGGACGGAGGTAACCCGTAATGCCAGCGACGACGATCCGGCCTACAAGATCGAACAGGACGACGGCGACGAGGTTCTGAAATCCGGGTCCGAACTGCGCAAGGCCAGCTAGTCGCCCTGATCGGTGCCGTCCTCTTTAGGCGCATTGCCAAGCTTCTTCAGTGTGTCCTTGTAACGCTTGATTTCCGCGTCATGCGTATCCAGCACCGATCTGCGCCAGTCCCTGATGCGTTTGCGCTCCTTCTTTGGCGTATCATTCGTGACAAAGACTTTCAGCAACTCCTCCCACCGCAACCGGGTTGCCTCACGTTCTGCCGTCTCACGGGCAAGTTCGTCCTTCATATCAGCCCGAACCACCTTGCGCGCCTTCGATGCCGACGGAACATAGGGCGCGCCCTCGATCTCTACCGGATCGCGAAACGTATAGGTTTCCTCTTCGCCGTCGTTACAGCTGTCTTCGGTGAAGCCCCGAAATTTGACCCCCGTAGGCACGGCAAGGATCATATCAGCCACGCGCCGCTTCGGGCCACCGGACAGGGAGAAGAACCGGTAATTGAATGCGACGTAGATCGAAAAACTGATCTTGGGATCGAACTCGGCCTTGAAGGCCTTGATCGGCACCGGTTGCTTCAGCTCTCCGAATTGTTGCCGGACTGACCCGACCCATTGCGCAGGCGTCACGCCCGCCGTCTTAATCGCACGGGAAATGGCCTTGCGAATGATCTTGATGTCCGGTGTCCCGAAGCGGGTCGTTGGATCATGATGGGTCGCGAAGAAGACGATTTCGGCTGGCGCGTGGACAGTGTCGCCGGGCCCCAAGCCAATCCGTTTTTCTGCAGGACCTTTGCAGTCATATTGAAAAACACGCCTGTAGGTCCGGTCATACAGTGTGCGCGTCATTGCCTTTTGGTGGGCATACCTGCCGGGAAAGATACTGAACCTGTGCCTTTCGACGTAAGGCGTGAATGGATGCAGCTTATAGGTCGTCTGACCGATGGTGATTTTCATGGCCGGTCCCTCCCCGGCCCCCACTATAGCACAGCGGGGGCCGCAGGAGCGTGGCCAATCAAGCCAGAAGCGCGCGCGCCTCGTCCGGTGACAATGACACCGGACGATCGCAGGTTGTGGACAACTCGATGAACCGCTTTGCCTCGCCCGCTTTCAGAATGCTGGTCATCACGTCGACGGCATGCACAGCAAGCTCGATGTTGCAGCGATGCTCTCGACCTTCGGTGATAGCCGTCGCCATATCCGCAAGCCCCGCACAGCGATAGTTCGCGCGGTCGTCCTGGTTGGGCACACCGAAAGGATGATCCCATTCCGACAGCGGCTTCGCCTTGCCGTCTTCGCCCGCGATCTCGACGGTGCCGCCAAAGAAATTCGGGTCGGGCAGAAACAGCGTGCCGTCCGCGCCATAGAGTTCCATATGACCGTGCCGATGCGCCCAGACATCCCAGCTGGTGCCCATGGTCACTGTCGCGCCATTGGCGAATTCCAGCAACGCATGGATATTGGTCGGGGTGGTGACGGGGATTACCTCGCCGTTGCGGGCACCGTTGCCGATGGTACGTTCGGTAAATGTGGTCGTGGCCAGCGCGGCCACGCTTTTGACCGGTCCGAGCAATTGCAGGAGGTTGGTCACGTAGTAGGGTCCGATATCAAGCACCGGCCCCGCACCGGGTTTGTAGAAAAAGTCCGGGTTGGGGTGCCAGGCCTCCATTCCGTGGCCCATGACGTGACAGGTGCCACCAATGATCCGGCCGACGTCGCCCGCGTCGATCGCAGCGCGCGCGCGTTGATGCGAGCCACCCAGAAACGTGTCGGGGGCCGAACCGATTTGCAGGCCCTTTGCCTCCGCCAGATCGCGGAGGTCCTTACCCTCCTCCAGCGTCAGCACCAGCGGTTTTTCCGAATAGGCGTGCTTGCCCGCTTCAAGGATCCGACGGGTGATCTTGTAGTGCACATCCGGGATCGTGAGGTTCACGACGACATCGACATCTTCCGCCGCAAGCAGATCGTCCACCGTCTCGGCGCGAATACCGTATTCATCGGCCCGGGCGCGGGCGGCATCCATATTGATATCGGCAATGGCGACCAGTTTCAGCGCCTTGAAAATTGGCGCGAACTGAAGATATGTCGTCGAGATATTTCCGGCACCGATGATGCCGACACCAAGTTGTGTCATCGTTCAGGCCCCTTTACCGAAGTTTGCGATGGTCTTGTAGGATCGTTGCGCGAAGCGCGCGTCGTCATTCGGGTTGTCGTGTTCGGCGACAAGATGATCGACACCTGCACGCTGAAGTGCGGCGTAGATGCTGGCCCAGTCCATGATGCCATGCCCGACGTCGGCCCAGCCATCTTCGTCTTCGTTCTCTCCGTCGGGCGCGATATCCTTGACATGCACGGCGGCGATGCGCCCAGCATATTTTTCGATCCACTCCGCCGGATCGAAACCTGCAACCCGGACCCATCCCAGATCAAGCTCCAGCGAGAGGTCATCCGAGGCAGCGGCGATCAGATCAAGTGGCAGGTCGCCTTCCGGCGTCGCTTCGAACTCGAAATCGTGGTTGTGCCAGCCAAATCGGATACCCGCGTCCAGAAATGGTTTGCCCGCGTCCGCAAGGGTCTTACCGAAAGCGGTCCATCCTTTTGCATCGGTCGGACGGTCACCTGCCGCCAGATGCGGCACGAAAACTGCGCGCATATTCAATGCCTTGGCGGTGGCCAGCGCCGCCGCCGCATTGTCGCCGGTCACGTCTGATAGCCCCATATGGCTGCTGCTCATGGTCAGTCCGTGCTGATCCAGTCCGGTCTTGAGGCCAACGACATCGCCCAGGATACCGCCGTAGCCTTCGACCTCGGCAAAGCCGGCCTTGGCGATCATGGCGAGGGTGTCGTCGAGCGGTGGAAAATTCCGCGAACAATAGAGTTGATAGGATATATGAGTCATGGACGGGTCCTTTCAGATCATCGTGGCACTGTGCAGGTCGCGCAGCGTAAAGTGCGTTTTCGCGTCTGCCTCGGCGGGGGTGAAGATCACCCTGCGCGTCTCTCCGGGCAGCATGTCGAAGGCGTTGTCGCTGAAACGTCCGGCGCAATCGGCTTCGAGTCCGACAAAAAGCGCCAGGCCATCGGCGGTGATGGTGAGCGTATTGTCAGCGGTCTCCAAATGCAGACCTGCAGGGCGCAGATCATAGGTTTTGTAAGGTTGCGGGGCGTGGTGCGTGCGTCCGCAAACGCCGCCGTTTTCCCAATCGACCACCAGAATTTCATCGGCGCGTAAGTCGGATAGAGGAATGCGGGCCAGATCGCGCGCGACGTCGGACAATGCGGCATCCTGCTTGAGCAACAGCCGACACTTGCCGTCGAGGTTCACCGCCTGCGCAATTACCGTCAGCTCGACGCCAACCGGCGCGTCGTTGACGCCGCGCAGCACGAGGTCCGCACCTTCAGGAATGATGGAAACGAGCACCGGCGCATAGAAGTCACGTGCCATGTAGTGCAGCAGCTTCCAGTCGCCCCCGTGATCGAGCGACGCCCAGGAGCAGACTGGCCAGGTGTCGTTCAACTGCCAGATCAGCGTGCCCATGCAGTGCGGCTTGAGCGACCGCCAGTGGGTCACCGCCGTGCGGATCGCGAGGCCCTGTTGCACTTGGCTCAAGTACACGAAATCGCTGAATTTTTCCGGCCAGCGGAAATAACGGAACATGGTCTCGGCGATGCGGGCGTTGCCGCCTGCGTTCTTCTGGTGGCTTTCGAAGATCGGGGCGGCGATGTTGTGGTCAGTGGGATCGGAAAACCGCCGGATCGCGTTCATGCCGGGGTAGCTTTGAAAGCCGAATTCGGAACAGAAGCGCGGGGCAACGTCGCGGTAGTGATCGAAGTCGCGGCCTTCGTGCCAGACGGACCAGAAGTGCATATCGCCGGAACCGTCGTTGTGGAACGTGTCGCCGAAATTCAGCGGCCCGGCAGAGGGGGACGAGGGCCACCAATTCGCGTCGGGATCGGTCTCGAAAAGAGCATCCTCGACCGCGCGGTTCAGCCTGTCGTAGTTCACCAGATAGCGGTCGCGGTCATTCTTGCTGACATCGTACCATGTAATCGAGCCGACGAGTTCGTTGTCACCACACCAGAGCGCGAGGCAGGCGTGGTGCTGCAAGCGCGCGACGTTATCCGCAATTTCCGCTTTGACTTCAGCAAGATACGCGCGGTCGGATGGATACAGGTTGCATGCGAACGTGAAATCTTGCCAGACTATCAGGCCCAGTTCGTCGCAGGTGTCGTAGAACGAGGTCGGCTCGTACCGGCCGCCGCCCCAGACGCGGATCATGTTCATGTTGGCGTCGACAGCGGATTGCAGAAGGTCGCGGGTTTTGGCATCGGTGATGGCACCGGGCAGCGCGTCCGCCGGGATCCAGTTCGCCCCCTTGGCGAAGATGTCGCGCCCGTTGACACGGAATTTAAAACCAAGGCCGGTGGCATCCTTCTCGGTGATCAGTTCCATGGATCGCAGGCCGATCCGGCGGGTCGCCACGGCGCTGCCGGCGCTCAGTTTCAGATCGTAAAGTGTCTGGTCGCCCTGCCCTGCCGGCCACCATAAATCGGGGTCTGAAATGCGTGCACAGAGCGTGCACAGCCCGTGCACCGCGGTGCCGCCGATTTTCTGGCCTTCGATTTCCATTTCGACCGGCCCGTCGTGGTTGGTGACATGCGCCGTGACAGTCAATTCGACACCGCCGCCGGTATGATCCTGCGTAACTTGAACCCGGTCGATCCGGGTCGCGGCGGAGCGCTGGATTTCAAGTGCTCCGTAAACCCCGAACGGGGCCAGCGCGATGTTCCAGTCCCAGCCGAAATCGCAGGCAGGTTTGCGCAGGAAGTTGCCGTAGGGAATCGGGCAGTTCCAGCTCCACGGTATTTCGAAGGGGTGGGCGTCGTACGCGGCCTTTCCCGCCGCGACAGGGGAGTGGAAGGTGATGGTGATCGTGTTGGTGCCTTCGCGGGCTGCCTTGCGTAGCGGAATCCGATAGGTGCGAAAGGCATTGCGCGCCTCCAACACGACCGTGTCGTTCACGCGGACCGTCGCCACTGTGTCGAGTTCGGACAAAACCAGATCGACATCGGTATCGGTCAGCGCGAAATCGCGCGTGGCGACCCAATCGCGTTCGCAAATCCAGCGCAGGTCATATTCGTTCCGGCCCCAATAGGGATCGGGGATGAGACCGGCGCGATGCAGGGCCGTGATACCATCGCCGGGCAGCGCAAGCGTGCAGGCATGATCGCCGTCGGCATCGAAAAGTCGCCAGTCACCGGCGAGTGAAAGGGATGTCATAGCCGGTTTTCATCACTCTTGTCGAAGAGCGACGCGCGCGCGGGGTCGATGCCGATGTCGAGCATATCGCCCTCTTTCACCCGTGCCTGACCATCCATGCGGATGCGGAAGGTCTCGTTATTGACCTTGGCATAGACCAAGGTATCGGAGCCCATTGGTTCGACCAGATCGACAGGCACAGTCATCTGCACCGGCGCGCCGGAGGTCAGCTCCCCAGTAACGATATGTTCGGGCCGGATACCGATGGTCACCGCGCGCTCGCCGCTGGGCGTATCGGCGAACTGATAGCCGGTCATGGGCAGCGTCAGGTCCCCCGATGTGAATACGCCGTCTTTCAGCGTCCCTTCGCGGAAGTTCATCGAGGGCGAGCCGATGAAATCGGCCACATAGAGATTGCGCGGCTGGTTGTAGATTTCGTCGGGCGTGCCAAGCTGCATGATCTTGCCGCCCTTCATCACCGCGATCCGGTCGGCGAGGGTCATCGCCTCCACCTGATCGTGGGTGACGTAGATCATGGTGTTTTCAAGCTGGTTGTGCAGGCGCTTCAATTCAACACGCAGGTCCACACGCAGCTTTGCGTCGAGGTTGGACAGCGGTTCATCGAACAGAAAGACATCGACGTCGCGCACCAGCGCGCGACCGATTGCGACACGCTGGCGCTGCCCACCTGACAAAGCGCCCGGCTTGCGGTTCAGCAGTGCTTCGATCTGCAGGATTTCGGCGGCGCGTTGGACCCGGCGTTCGATTTCGTCCTTCGGCACCTTGGCGTTCTTGAGGCCGAACGACAGGTTACCCTTCACCGTCATCTGGGGGTAGAGCGCGTAGCTTTGGAACACCATGCCGATGCCGCGATCGCTGGGTTCGGCCCATGTGACGTTCTGGCCCTTGATGAAAATCTGCCCGGCGGTGACCTCCAGCAGGCCCGCGATGCAGTTCAGCAGCGTGGACTTGCCGCAGCCCGAAGACCCCAGCAGGACGATGAATTCACCTTCGCGGATATCGAGGTTGAGATCCTTGAGCACCTTCACGGCACCGAAGCTGAGGTCGAGGTTCTTGATTTCTACGGAATTGGTCATGTTCAGCCTTTGACTGCGCCAGCGGCGATACCGCGCACGAAGAGTTTGCCGGATGCGAAGTAGATGACGAGTGGCACGAGACCGGTCAGCAGTGTCGCGGCCATGTTGACGTTGTATTCCTTCACGCCCTGCACGGAGTTCACGATGTTATTGAGCTGCACCGTCATCGGATAGGTGGCGGGTTTGGTGTAGATCACGCCGAACAGAAAATCGTTCCAGATGCCGGTGACCTGAAGGATGATCGCCACGACGAAGATCGGCAGGGCCATAGGCAGCATGATCTGGAAATAAATCTGCCAGAACCCGGCACCGTCGACGCGGGCGGCCTTGAACAGTTCTTCTGGGATCGAGGCGAAGTAGTTGCGAAAGAGCAGCGTCAGGATCGGCATACCGAACACGGTATGCACCAGCACCAGCCCCCAGAGGTCGCCCATCAGGCCGATTTCGCGCAGCATGATCACGATGGGATAGAGCATCGTCTGGTAGGGGATGAAGGCGCCGATGATGAGGATGGTAAAGAACACCTCCGACCCTTTGAATTTCCAGTTCGACAGCGCGTAGCCGTTGATCGACGCGATGGCGATGGACAACAGGACCGAAGGGATCAGGATTTGCACGGAATTCCAGAAGCCCTTGGACAGGCCGGTGCAGTCGAGCCCGGTGCAGGCCTCTGACCATGCCTTTGTCCAGGCGGCTGTCGTGACCTCCAGCGGTGGGCCGAAGACGTTGCCGAGCCGGATTTCGGGCATCCCCTTGAGCGATGTGACGATCATCACGTAGAGCGGCAGCAGGTAATACATGCTGACGATGATGAGCGTGCCGTAGAGGAAAATATTGGCGCGAGAGAACCGGCGGCGCGGGCGTGGGCCAGATGGGCCAGTGGCGGCGTCTGCCGCAATTGCGGGGTTCAGCGTTGCGGGATTAGCCACGTTTCTTGCCTCCGAATTCGAGGTATGCCCATGGGATCAGAATGATGATCACAGAGCAGAGCATCATCGTGGAAGCAGCGAAACCCTGTCCGAGGTTCTGGGCGCGGAACATATATTCGATGACGTATTTCGCCGGCACCTCGGAGGACAGGCCGGGGCCGCCGTTGGTCTGGGCGACGACGAGGTCATAAAGTTTGATGAT
Organism: Yoonia sp. KMU-150; assembly: GCF_056858355.1. NCBI lineage: Bacteria > Pseudomonadati > Pseudomonadota > Alphaproteobacteria > Rhodobacterales > Paracoccaceae > Yoonia > Yoonia sp. KMU-150. Next base: position 77,769 of record NZ_JBXEQF010000002.1, on the reverse strand, counting down.
GCCAGAGGCGATGAGAACCAGCGAAGTCACGAAGACCGGGCGCATCATCGGGATGATCACCACGACATAGGTTTTCACGGTGCCGATGCCGTCGACCTTGGCTGCTTTCCAGATATCCTCGTCGATGCCGCGCAGGCCTGCCAGCATGATGCACATAATCAGCCCGGTGCCTTGCCACAGGCCCGCGATCAGCAGGCCGAACATGACGATATCGGGGTTGTTGAGCGGGTCGAAGTTGAAGCTGGTCCAACCCCAGTCGCGCACGACGCTTTGAAAACCGAAGTCGGGGTTGAGGATCCACTGCCAGGCGAGGCCGGTCACGACGAAGGACAGGGCGAAGGGGTAGAGGAAAATCGTGCGAAAGGCGCTTTCGAACCGGATTTTCCGATCCAGACAGGCGGCGAGGCAAAAGCCGATGGTCAGCGTCAGGATCATCGAGAAGACGCCGTAGACGGCGAGGTTCTTGATCGAGATGATCCAGCGGTCGGTATTCCAGAGCCGCTCATACTGGTCGAAGCCGACCCAGTTCGTTTTGGGCAGCATCCGCGAGCCAGTGAAGGAATAAACGACCGTCCAGAGCGTGCCGCCGACGAAGACGAAGAGTGCGGTCACGATCATCGGGATAGAGGCGATCTTGGCGGACAGGTTCCTGAACAGGCGGATCGGCCTGCGCGCGGGCTGTGCTAGGGGGTCCGGTGCCACGGTCATCGTGTCGGCTCCACTTGAATAACGGATGATCTGGGGTGGTGTCGCCCGGCGCAACGGGTGCGCCGGGCGTGCGTGCAGTGACGCTCAGGGCCTAGTCGGCGCTGGCGATGATATCTGCATATTTTTCCTGCGCTTCGGCGGCAGGCATGTCGGAGGACCAGAACTGCGCCATCAGATCCTCGATCTGGGTCTGCGTGTCGGCTGACAGGTTCATGTCGCCCGATGGCAGCACGCCACCGTCAGCCAGGATACCGAGGCCCTTTTGCATGCAGCCGTTGGCCGCGGACATATCGATGTCACCGCGCACGGGCAAGGAGCCCTTGGCGAGGTTGAAGGACACCTGCACCTCTGGCGAGATCAGCAGGGCGGCCAGTTCTTTCTGGGCTGCGGTGATTTCTGGATCATCGTTGACCGGGAAGTAGAACGCATCGCCGCCGGTATCGAGAATGGCGTTCAGACCCAGACCGGGCAGGCAGGAGTAATCCTCGCCCTCGACCTGTTCGGCCACGGCGAATTCGCCCTGGGCCCAGTCGCCCATCAGCTGCGCGCCGGCCTCGCCGGTGATGACCATGTTGGTGGCCTGGTTCCAGTCCTGCACGTTGCTGTCACGTGCCAGTTCACGGGCGGCCGCGACGGCCTCGAACACTGCGGTATATTCAGGACCGCGAGCGACATCCGCATTCTTGTTCACGGTGACTTCGCGCCAGGCGTCAAGACCGGCGACGGCGATGGTGATCGCACCGAACGCAAGGTTCTGCTGCCAGCCCTGCTGACCCATGGCGAGTGGCACAAGGCCCGCCTCTTGCAGCTGGGGTGCGGTTTCGACAAATTCGTTCCAGTCGGATGGTACGTCCAGACCGGCCTTTTCATAGGCGTCGTGGGACAGCCACAGCCACTGCGCGGAGTGGATGTTGACGGGCACGCAGTAAATCTTGCCGTCCAGCGTGCAGGATTCCAGAAGTGCGGGAGGGTTGACCAGATCGGCCCAGCCGCCGGCCTCTGCCACGTCGGTCAGATCGAGCATCAGACCAGCCTCGATCAGTTCCTCGGCCTGACGACCGTGGTTGAGCTGTGTGGCGCCCATGGGATCGCCGCCGAGAATACGCGAAATGATGATCGGACGTGCCGTGCCGCCGGAACCGGCAATGGCACCGTCGACCCAGGTGTGTTCGGTGGCGTTGAACGCTTCGGCAAACTTTGCGACAGCGGCAGCTTCACCGCCGGATGTCCACCAATGGGTGACTTCAAGTTCGACCGCGGACGCGGCGGATGCGCTGACGATGGCCGTCGCCGCCAGCAGTTTGGTTGTGAGTTTCACGATTCTCTCCTCCCGTTTCTAAATCGTTGTAGAAAATTCTATATCGTTTTAGATTGGTCAGGCAAGACATAAAAGTTCCCTGTCGGAATCGTTGGCGCAACTCTATGCCGCTACTGAATAAATTTCCGGCACGGGATCAGAGAATCACCGCGCCCTGACCGTCGGACATGCAGGGGTGGCAAGAACAGGGGGCCAAACCATGGCACGACAAAAAGCGACGATCCGCCCCCGACTGCCGGTCGAGTTGGCGATGCCGCCCGATGGCAAGCCGACGTTGAAGACCATCGCGCAGATCAGCGGGCTTGCGGTGCCCACCGTGTCACGCGCACTCAACGATGCGCCCGACATCAAGTCGGCGACGAAGACGCTCGTGCGGCAGATCGCGAAAGACATCGGTTATGTCCCGAACCGGGCAGGTGTACGTCTGCGCACGGGGCGGACAAGCGTGATCAGTCTGGTGATGTCGACGGAACACGACAGCCACACGGCGCAGCTGATATCCTCCGTCGCCGCGGGATTGCAGGATACGCGATTTCATCTCAACGTCACGCCCTATACCCCTGGGGACGACCCGATGAAGCCGGTGCGATATATCGTCGAGACCGGGTCGGCCGACGCTGTGATTCTCAACAAGATCGAACCGGCGGACCCGCGCATCGCCTATCTGATGGAGCGGAGTTTTCCCTTTGCCACGCATGGGCGCAGCCAGTGGGCGGACACGCATCCATACTATGATTTCGATAACGCCGTTTTCGCGCGGCTTGCGCTCGAAACGCTGAATGATCGGCACTGTCGCAACGTGATGGTGATCGCACCACCCGTCACGCAAAGCTATGGTCGGCATATCGTCGATGCCTGCATTACGCAGGGCGCGCGGAACGGTCAATCTGTGACCATCCTGTCTGATGTAACCAGCGACAATGAAGGTGATACCATTGTCGACGCGGTTCGCGCGCATCTGACGGCGCACCCCGAAACCGACGCCGTGATCGCGTCATCGACCACGGCGGCAGTGGCGACTGTCGGCGCGGCAGAGGCGCTGGGCCGACAGATCGGGTCTGATCTGGCCTTGCTGGCGAAAGAAGCGACGCCGTTCCTGCGCCTCTTCCGCTCTGGCATTCTGACGATACCGGAGCGGGTGGAGGACGCCGGTGCGTTTCTGGCGCGCGCCGCGATCCAGGCGATCCGCGCGCCGGACGAACCGCCGATGCAGGCGTTGGAACTGCCCGATACGGTGATCGACAAGAGCGCGATCTAGCCGTCCCGGTTCCGCAACCAGCGAAACACAGGCTTGTTGCGCCCGGTATGGCTGCGCAGGCCAAGCGAGCCGATGTAGGACATGAAACAGTCGCCCGTCTGTCCGTAGTAGGTCGCGTATTCGGTCGCCGTCTCCTCGGGGATATCGTGGAGCCAGACCAGCGTGACCAAGGGCATCGCCTCGGTGTTTTCCGCGGCAAAGCGCAGCACTTCCTGCGTATAAATCCGCTGACCCTCTTCCGTCGCACCGCAGCCGCCGCCGGGATAACCTGTTTCCGTCAGATAGACCGGTGTGCGATCGGCCAGTGCAATCATGTCCGACAGGGTAGCGGCCGCGTTGCGCGGATTCTGGACCTGAAATTCCGGGGTGATCGGATAATGGTTGATCATCAGCACGTCGCCCAGCGCGGCCAATGCCTGTGCGCGCGGGTCGTCACGCAACCCATTCCACGTCAGTGTGGTGCCGACCGGCACGTCGGGGGCAAGCCGGTGCGCCGCATCGACGGCTGCGGCGAAGAAAACCGCAAATTCATCATAGGTGGTGTCGTCCAGATAGCCGTCGACCTCGTTGCCGATGCCGATGCTGGTCAGGGTGACATCGGGCATCGCGGTCAGCACGTCGGTCAGAAACGCCTCGAAACCGGCGATGACCTCCGGATCGGAAAACGCCTTTTGCTGAAAGGCGCTTGGGCGTCTGTCGGCCACGGTGTCGATCACGGCGATGTTCAAAGTGACCTGCAAGCCCTCGGCGGGATAGACGATGTTCGCGATGCCCGGCCAGTCGGGGTCGGGCGCATAGGTCCCGTCAGGGGCCATCAGATCCCAATAGAGCGTGAGGCTCGTCGCTTGCGCGCCAGCGGCATCCAACGCGTCGAGTACGACAGTATAGTCTTCGGTCGCGTCCATCGTTCCCGCAATCGACAGAATCGGATCGGACTGCGCGGCGGTGCCGGCAAACAGGCCGACCGACAGGACCAGACGCCTTGCGGCGCTGCGGGGTGAAATCATGCTCTGCCTCCGGCGCGTGTCGACGCACCATATCTGCCTGTCCTGTTTGTCGGACTTTGGGTCAGGATGCGGCAGAACCGCGGTGATTCTCCAGTGCCGGAGCCGCCATGCGGCGGAATTTGTCGCAGGTGTGACTATCGCCCTGGAATCTCGCCGCGCTTCTCGCCCTTGCCTTCCCAGTTCTCCAGCGCCGCAACGGCTTCCTCGGCGGTTTCGACGAAACGGAAGAGTTCCAGATCATCCGCCGAAATCGTGCCGGCATCGGCCAGCGCCTCCCAGTTGATGATCTTTTCCCAGAATGCGCGCCCGAACAGCAGGAAAGGCACACGGGCCATGCGCCCGGTCTGGATCAGGGTCAGCGCCTCGAAAGTTTCATCAAGCGTGCCGAAGCCACCAGGGAAGACAGTGATCGCCGCGGCGCGCATCAGAAAGTGCATCTTGCGGATCGCGAAGTAATGGAAATTGAAGCACAGCTCGGGCGTGACATAGGCGTTCGGGGCCTGCTCGAACGGCAGAACGATGTTCAGACCGATGGATTTGCCACCGGCGTCCATCGCGCCGCGGTTGCCCGCCTCCATCACGCCGGGACCACCGCCGGTGACGATGACGTTGTCCTTGCCGCCGCTCTCAATCGACTTGCGAGTCATGATCTCGGCGAACTTGCGCGCCTCTTCATAGTAGCGCGACAGATCGGCCAGCGTTTCGGTTCGGGCAGTCTGCCTGAGGTCGGGCGGCGGAATGCGCGCCCCGCCGAACAGCACAACCGTCGAGCAAATCTCGGCCTCGTCCATCAGCAGTTCGGGCTTGAGCAGTTCAAGCTGCAGGCGCACCGGGCGCAGCTCATCACGGCACATAAATTCCTCGTCCGCAAACGCCAGCTTATAGGACGGGGCCTGTGTCTGGGGGGTCACGGGCGTTTGCTGCGCGGCCTTGCGGTCCTGGCCACTGTCACGGAACGGATGTTTGCGGTCGTCTTTCATGGGCTTGCCCTTATCTGTGGAACGGGCAAAGTCACCCGCGTGACGCAAATATGCAATGGGAGAACGTGGTGCTGCTGAAAACGAAACCGTGTGATTTCGGGTGGCCCGCCCCCGATTTCAGTCTGGAAACCCCGGATGGCGCAGTCTGGACCCGGGACAGCGTGATGGGCACACACGGCATGCTGATCGCGTTTATCTGCAATCATTGTCCCTATGTCATCGCCGTGATCGACCGGCTGGCAAAAGACGTTTCGGACCTGCAAAAGGCGGGTATCGGCACCGCCTGCATCATGTCGAACGACTATGCCGCCTATCCCGCTGACAGCCCCGACCGCATGCGCGCATTCGCGAAGACCCACGGGCTGACGGCTCCCTATCTGGTGGACGAGGATCAGAGCGTCGCGCGGGCCTATGGTGCGGTCTGCACGCCCGATTTCTTTGGGTTCGACGCGCAGGGCGGCCTGCAATACCGTGGCCGGATCGACAGCGCGATGATGAACGACCCCGCCGGGCGTGTGCCGGAACTGCGCGACGCGATGTATGCTGTCGCGCGCGGCGAAGGTGGCCCGCAGGACCAGACACCGTCGATGGGCTGTTCGATCAAGTGGCGTTGATTGATGACGGCCCGCTCGCTAGAAGGCCGTAACCGGGATTATCAGGAAAGCCATCGCCCATGTCCAACGCAGCCCTTGAGACCGCCATCGAAGCCGCGTGGGACACCCGCGACCAAATCAGCCCCGCAACGACCGGCGAAACCCGCGAGGCGATCGAGGACACGCTGAACGCGCTGGACAGCGGCAAGCTGCGCGTGGCGGAGCGCCGGGACGACGGGCAATGGCACGTCAATCAGTGGGCCAAGAAGGCCGTGCTGCTGTCGTTCCGCCTGAACGATATGGAGATGGTCGAGGGGTCCAACGGCGGCGGAAGCTGGTGGGACAAGGTCCCTTCGAAGTGGCAGGGATGGGGCGAAAACCAATGGCGCGCCGCCGGTTTCCGCGCGGTGCCCGGGTCCATCGTGCGCCGGTCGGCCTATATCGCGCCGGGCGTCGTTCTGATGCCGTCTTTCGTCAATCTGGGCGCCTATGTCGACGAGGGGTCGATGGTCGATGGCTGGGCCACGGTCGGATCATGCGCGCAGATCGGCAAGAACGTGCACCTGTCGGGCGGTGTAGGGATTGGCGGTGTGCTGGAACCGATGCAGGCGGGGCCGACGATCATCGAGGACAACTGTTTCATCGGTGCAAGGTCCGAGGTGGTCGAGGGCTGCATCGTGCGCGAAGGTTCGGTGTTGGGCATGGGCGTCTTCATCGGCCAATCGACCAAGATCGTGGACCGGGAAACCGGCGAGGTCATGTACGGCGAGGTTCCGCCCTATTCGGTGGTCGTCGCAGGCTCCATGCCGACAAAGAACAACCTGTCGCTCTATTGCGCGGTGATCGTGAAGCGTGTGGACGAGCGCACACGGTCCAAGACCGGCATCAACGAGTTGCTGCGGGACTGATGATCCTCAGCCGCCACCTTGCCAAGGGCCGGATCGCCCGCGACGACCGGCCCGGCTTTGTGGCGGCATGGCTGCCGGTCCTGGGTGACTGGGCGGCCATCCTGCTGGTGCTGGCCCTGATCTTCAATCCGGTAATGACAGCGATCTATGCCGCCCAACCGGGTGAAGGGGCCACCTTTGCCATTCTGTTCTTCGTCTTCTTTGTGCCGATGCAGATCGTGCTGATTGTATCGTCCATGTGGGCGGTCCGGTCGCGCTGGATGGATAAGGACCGGAACCAAATCTGACTGACCTGTGTTTGCAATCAAAGCAACATCAAGGAACATGCTATGGGACTGGGACTTATTGCAAGCATCATTATCGGCGGACTGGCCGGCTGGATCGCCTCTATCATCATGAAGGCCGACACCGGCCTTATTCTCAATATCGGACTGGGGATTGCCGGTGCCTTCGTGCTGAACCTGGTGCTGAGCCTGCTCGGCATCTACGCCGAACGCAGCTGGCTGCCACAGTTGATCGTGGGTGCCGCCGGTGCTGCGGCGCTGATCGTGCTCTATCGCCGTGTGAAAAGCTGATCGCACTTTCCGCGCGACCGGGTTAGGAACGAACCTGCCGACAGACGTCGGCAGGTTCGTTGACGTTCAGGGTATTGCCAATGCCAACAAAGCCCAAGAAAGCCAGCCGACAGCAAGTATTCACCTTGCTGGTCGAGGTGGGTCGGAATGCCGATGACGGCTTGCCAGACGGGGCGACCGGGGCCGCACTGATGTGCTTTGCCAGCGGCGTGGACGAGGCGGAGGCCGTGCGCGAGACGGTCGCGATCCTGAAACAGGCCGACCTCGCTCCGCTGGACGTCTCGGGTTATGGCACACTGGATGAACGGCTGGCGGAAGGGCACGACATTTCCGAAGATGAAAAGGCATTGATGCAACGCGCTCTGGACGAAAATTCCGTGATCATCGCGCAAATGACGCCGTTCTTCGAAGGAGACGACAAGGATGCCGACTGATCCCGTCGCATTGACCGCCGACCTGATCCGATGCCCCTCTGTCACGCCGGAAGAGGGCGGCGCGTTGGTATTGCTGGAAAAACTGCTGAGCGACGGCGGTTTCGACTGCACCCGCGTGGACCGCGGTGGCATCTGCAACCTTTATGCCCGTTGGGGCCGCAAGGACGCGAACCGGACCTTCGGGTTCAACGGCCACACCGATGTTGTGCCTGTCGGCGATAGGGCCGCCTGGACGGTGGACCCGTTCGGGGCCGAGGCGAAAGACGGCTGGCTTTATGGCCGGGGGGCGACGGACATGAAATCGGGCGTCGCCGCCTTTGCTGCTGCCGCCGTCGATTTCGTGGCCGACACACCGCCCGACGGCGCGGTCGTGCTGGCGATCACGGGTGACGAGGAAGGTGACGCGCAGGACGGCACCACGGCGCTGCTTGACTGGATGGCGCAGGAGGGCGAAGCGATGTCGGTGTGCCTGGTGGGTGAACCCACCTGCCCCGATACCATGGGCGAGATGATGAAGATCGGGCGGCGCGGGTCGCTGACGGCGTGGTTCACGGTCACGGGGGTGCAGGGACACAGCGCCTATCCACATCGCGCCAACAACCCGCTACCCGCGATGGCGCGGCTGATGGACCGACTCGCATCGCACGCACTCGATGAGGGTACTGACCACTTCGATGCCTCGACCCTCGCTGTGGTCACCATCGACACCGGCAACCCTGCGACCAACGTGATCCCTGCGACATGCAAGGCTGCCGTGAACATCCGTTTCAACGATCTGCACAGCGGCGAAAGTCTGACGGAGTGGCTGCGGGCAGAGGCCGATGCAGTGGCGGACAGTTTCGATCTCAGGATTGACATGACGGTCAAAGTCTCCGGCGAAAGTTTCATCACCCCGCCCGGTCCGCTGTCCGATCTTGTCGCCGGCGCCGTGCAGGCAGAAACCGGCGTCACACCCGCCCTGTCCACCACGGGCGGCACGTCAGATGCGCGGTTCGTGAAAGACCATTGCCCGGTGGTAGAGTTCGGCTTGGTCGGCAAGACGATGCATCAGGTGGACGAACGGGTCGAGATTGCGCAGATCCATCAACTCAAGTCCATCTACACCCGCATCCTGAGCGACTACTTCTGCTGATCAGCCTATCTTCTTCTGGTCGAAAATACCTCGGGGGTTTGGGGGCTGGCCCCCAATCCTCTACCACAAGGGGCCTTGCGCCATGACATCACTTCCCAGCAAGTCCGACATCCTGCAATGGATCGCCGACAACCCGACCAAGGCCGCGAAACGCGACATCGCCAAGGCATTCGGGATCAAGGGTGCGGCGCGGATCGACCTCAAGCGCATGCTCAAGGAACTGGAGGCGGAGGGCAAGCTGGCCAAGCGGCGCAACAGCTATCGCGACGCGAATGTGCTGCCGCCTGTCAGCGTGCTGGAAATCACCGGGCCGGACGCGGATGGCGACATCTTCGCGCGGCCGCTGGAATGGTCCGGCGACGGGGCGGAGCCGCGCATTCTGATGGTCCCGCGCGAGAGTGATCCGGCACTTGGGGCGAGAGAGCGTGTGCTGGCCCGGCTGACGGCGGTGGTAGACGAAGATCACAGCCACACCGCGCGACTGATCCGGCGTATCGGCACGAACCCGCAGCGGGTGCTGGGCATCTACCGCAAAGGCAGCGACGGCGGCCGTATCCTGCCCATCGACAAGGGATCCGACCGGGAATGGGTCGTCCCTGCCGGAGCCTCCAAGGATGCAAAAGAAGGCGAGTTGGTCGAGGCAGAGCAGACGGGGTCGAAAGGTCGCATGGGGCTGCCCAAGGCGCGTGTGATCGAGGTGCTGGGTGACCCGAGCGGACCGCGTGCGGTGTCGCTCATCGCGATCCACCAGCACAACATCCCCGACCAGTTCAGCGACGAGGTGATCGCGGAGGCGGACTCCGCCAAGCCCGCACCACTTGGCAAGCGGACCGATCTGCGCGACATGCCGCTCGTCACCATCGACCCGTCGGATGCGCGTGACCATGATGACGCCTGTTTCGTAGAGGCGGACGACGACCCGACGAACAAGGGCGGTTTCGTCATCTGGGTCGCGATTGCGGATGTGGCCTACTACGTGCGCCCCGATTCGGCGTTGGATCGGGCGGCGCGGCAGCGGGGCAACTCCACCTATTTCCCCGACCGCGTGGTGCCGATGCTGCCCGATGTGCTTTCGGGCGACCTATGTTCGCTGCACGAGGGCGTTGACCGGGCCTGTATCGCGGTGGCGATGAAAATAGATGCCGACGGCAACAAGCTGGGGCAGATATTCCACCGCGCGCTGATGCGGTCCGCCGCGTCGCTGCATTACGAAGAGGTACAGGCGGCCATGGACGGCGCGCCGAATGACCGGACCGCGCCTCTATTAGATGAGGTGATCAGGCCGCTTTATGCCGCCTACGAGGCACTGAAAGCGGCGCGGGAACGGCGGCAACCGCTCGATCTCGATCTGCCGGAGCGCAAGATTGTGCTGGACGACAAGGGCACGGTGACGGCGGTGGACTTCAAGGACCGACTGGACGCGCATCGGCTGATCGAGGAATTCATGGTGCTGGCGAACGTCGCCGCCGCCGAGGTGCTGATCGCCAGAAAATCACCGCTGCTGTTCCGCGTGCACGAGGAACCCAATACCGACAAACTGGACGCGCTCCGCGAGGTGGCGCAGGCGGCCGGGCTGACCATGGCGAAGGGACAGGTGCTGAAAACCGCGCATTTGAACCGGCTGCTGGCACAGGCGCGCGACACGGATCATGCGGAGCTTGTGAACATCTCGACCCTGCGGTCGATGACGCAAGCCTATTACCACCCGGAAAACTTCGGGCACTTTGGCCTGGCGCTGCGGGCTTACGCGCATTTCACCTCGCCGATCCGGCGCTATGCCGATCTGATCGTGCACCGCGCGCTGATCTCGGCCCATGGCTGGGGCAAGGACGGCCTGACGGAAGAGGATATCGAACGGCTGCCCGAGACTGCGCAACAGATCTCCGACACCGAACGCCGGTCGATGATGGCGGAACGCGACACCACCGACCGCTATCTGTCGGCTTTCCTGAAAGAACGGGTGGGCGCGGAGTTTTCGGGCAGGATCAGCGGCATCGCCAAATTCGGCGTTTTCGTGAAGCTGGACGAAACCGGGGCGGATGCGATGATTCCGATGCGCCATCTGGGGGCCGAATATTTTCATTACGACGCCGAGACGCAGACGCTGATGGGATCTGACACCGGTGTCGTGATCCGGCTGGGGCAGAAGGTGCAGGTAAAGCTGGTGGAGGCGGCACCGGTGACCGGGGGTCTGATCGTCGACCTGCTGACGCTTGAGGGTAAGGCGATGCCGCGCGGCCCGTCGAGGGGGCGCGGAAAGCCGGTGAAACGCAAGGCGAAAGCGTCGAAGAAGAAAGCCGACAAGGTCGCGCGGAAGGTCAAAAGAACGCGGAAGTAGCTGATGCTTCGCAGCCCTCACCTACTGCCAATATGTGTCAATAGTGTCGGTGTAGTCAGGGACGAGCCGCGCGGTGATTGCATTCGCGGCGCTGTAGCATATCACCTGCAAAAGAGGACTTCCGATGCCATATCTCGCCACGTGCCATTGCGGTGACACACGCATCGCGTTTCAGGCGTTGCCCGAAACCGCAACGACCTGCAACTGCACGTTCTGCACGAAGCGCGGCGTCCTTTGGGGTTATTTTTCGCCGCCGGATGTTACGATTGAAGCAGGCGAAAATGACCGTGACTATGCGCCGTCAGGCATGAACCATCATCATTTCTGCGGGGTATGCGGTTGTTCGACGTGGTCGCGCACACCCGACTGGAGTGCGATGGCAGAGGGCGATGAAACACCACCACACCGAATCTCGATCAATCTGAAACTTGTGGACGATCCCGCGATCGACAAACTGGCGGTGGAAAAACTTGACGGGCGCAACGCCTGGTAGCCGCGTCCGGTCAGTTCAGCGGCGGAGCGCTCGGGGTTGCCACCCCCAGCGCGCGGAAGCGGTCGAGTTCGCGGTAGGCATCCAGCGCCTGATTGCGGTAGGTGCTGAAATAGCGGTCGGTGCCGAGGAAATTGAACCAGTTGAGGTATTGCGCATTGCGCCGGATGCCAGCGTCTTCGGCAGCGAGTTCGGCGCGGATCGCGGGGTTTACGCCGTGCCTACCGGTCGCGGCGACAAGGGCTGCGTCGCTGGCCGGAATACCGCCAGCAAAGGCCCGTGCCGGGGATCCACCCAAAGCAGCAATAGCATCGCCCTGTGGGTTCGGATCGGTGCGGTTACCGGCACCCGGCGTCGGTTCCGGCAGGTTGCCCAAATCACTGGGCAGGATGAGCGGCGCGACGGGGACGACGGAAAATTCGTCCGGCCCTTCGGAGTTTACGCGCAGATCGTGCAGCGGTCGGTTGCCTGCCGTGCAGCCCGCGAGGGTCAATGCGGCCAGAGCTGCCAGTATCGTTACGCGCATGGATCGTCCTCTTGCCTCTTGCCGCCCTCTTTAACCCAGCTTGCCGGTCACGTCACGGGGTCTTGTTCCGGCGGGGTTTGCGCGGTGTGGCTTTGCCATCCTCGGACAGGAACGCCAGCCCGATGGCACCGATGAAAATCGCCACATCGGCGATGTTGAACGAGAACGGATTGTTGATTCCGCAGCAGGACATATTCAGAAAATCGGCCACCGCACCATAGATCAGCCGATCGACCACATTGCCCAACGCGCCACCGATCAGAAAGCCCGCCGCGATATACATATTCCGCGTGCCACCCGCGCGTCGCAACCAGAAGAGCACGGCGACCGAAATCGCGACAGCCACGCCGATCAGAACCCAGCGCAGGTCATACCCGGCACCCAGCCCGAAATTGACGCCGCGGTTCCAGGCCATGCGGAATTCGATGAAAGGTGGCCAGACGGTGATCCGCTGGTCCGCGTCGTTGATCAGGCCAAGATAGTGGACGACAAAATATTTCGTCGCCTGATCGGCGAGGAAGACCCAGAACCCTGTCCAGAAGACTGTGCGCATGGTGCTCTTTCTGTCGTTAGTGGCGGAAGTGGCGCATACCGGTGAAGACCATCGCGATACCCGCGTCATCCGCGGCGGCGATCACCTCGTCGTCGCGCATGGAGCCGCCGGGTTGAATGACGCAGGTCGCTCCGGCGGCGGCGGCCTCCATCAACCCGTCGGCAAAGGGGAAGAACGCGTCGGAGGCCACGGCAGAGCCTTTGGTGAGCGATTCGGGCAAGCCCATGGCATCAACCATGCGTTCGGCTTTTTTGGCGGCGATCAGGGCACTGTCCAGACGGCTCATCTGGCCAGCGCCAACGCCGACCGTCGCACCGTCCTTCACATAGACGATGGCATTGGATTTGACGTGTTTGGCGACTTTCCATGCGAATAGCAGATCGGCCATTTGCGACTCGGTCGGTTTGGCCTTGGTGACGACCTTCAGGTCGTCGATGCCGACAAAGCCGGTGTCCTTGTCCTGCACCAGCATCCCGCCTGCGACCTGTTTCATCGTCAACGCCTTGGCCGTGACATCGGGCAGACAATCTGTCGTCAGAAGGCGCAGGTTCTTCTTGGCGGCGAACACTGCTTTGGCGGCGTCGGATGCACCGGGAGCGATCACGACCTCGGTGAAGATTTCGGTAATCGCCTTTGCGGTTGCTTCGTCCAGCGGCTGGTTCAGCGCGACGATACCACCGAAGGCGCTGGTGCGGTCACAGTCAAAGGCGTTTTGATACGCCTCCCGCAGCGTCTTGCCGCGTGCCACGCCGCAGGGATTGGCGTGCTTTATGATCGCGACGGCGGGGCCTTCGGCGGGATCGAATTCCGCGACGAGTTCGAAAGCAGCGTCGGTGTCGTTGATGTTGTTATAGGACATCTCCTTGCCCTGATGCTGCTGCGCCGTCGCCACGCCGGGGCGGTTTGTCCCGTCTGTGTAGAAGGCCGCCGACTGATGCGCGTTTTCGCCATAGCGCAACGTTTGCGCGAAAGTCCCGGCAAAGCTGCGACGGCGCGGTTCTGCTAGGTCGATTGCGCCCGCCATCCATGTGCTGACGGCGGTGTCGTACGCGGCGGTGCGACCATAGGCGGTCAGTGCCAGCTTTTGACGGAATGCCAGCGTCGTCTGGCCATAATTGGCTTCCAATTCTGCCAGCAAAGCATCGTAGTCTTCTACATCCGTCACGACGCTGACGAAGGCATGGTTCTTGGCGGCAGAGCGGATCATCGCAGGTCCGCCGATGTCGATGTTTTCGATGCAGGTGTCGAAATCAGCGCCCTTGGCGACGGTCTGCTCGAACGGATAAAGGTTGACCACAAGCAGGTCGATGGCACCAATGCCATTCGCATCCATCGCGGCAACGTGACTGTCCAGATCACGGCGCGCCAATAACCCCCCATGCACGACCGGGTGCAGCGTCTTGACGCGGCCATCCATCATTTCGGGAAAGCCCGTCACTTCGGCCACGTCGCGCACCGGCAGCCCCGCGTCGCGGATCGCTTGGGCGGACCCCCCGGTCGACAGCAATTCCACACCACGCGCGTCAAGGGCGTGAGCCAAGTCGATCAGCCCGGTCTTGTCGGAGACGGACAGCAGGGCGCGGCGGAGGGGGGCAAGATCGGTCATCGGTGTCCTATGGTTCGTCCAAATCCAAATCCGCCGGATCGCTGACGACAAGATCGCGCACGGCATCGGGCGTATCCTGGGCCTTGGCCAGCGACCAGCGGACGCGGCTCGCATAGGACATTGCGCGCCCGGATAAAACCACCTGTTTCGTGGCGCGGGGCTTTAATCGTCCGTTTTCCAGATAGACCGACGGTTCGACGGAGAGGGTGGCGCTGCCGTCCTGCCGGAAAACCCAGACTTCGCCGGATTTCAGCACCATGGACACGGCGGCACCGCCAAGATCGAGTGTTGCATCGACTTCTGGGTGCAGATGGAAGCGTACGGCAAAGGGAATACCCTGCAGACTAGTGCGGTCGAGGGCGCGGTCGAACCGCTGGTTGTCGGTGGGGCTGAGCGTGGTCAGCAACTCCTCGCCCACCATGCCGCGGCCATCGACCGCGATATCGAAAATGCGCGCGTGGGTCAGGCCATGGGTGCGCTGATATCCGTCGTGCGACAGCTCCATCCGCCGGCCATCGTAGAGCGCGCTGACTTCGCACTGAACGAAAGTCGGAATGTCTTCGAGCAATTCGAGGTCCGCGTTCGCCAGACGGGCAGGCGCGGCAAGCCGCGAGGATGAATAACCGTCGATGGCAAGTGTGGAGTGGCTGGCCGTCGCGCGCCCTGCCCGGCGCCACTCCTCGCCAAAGCTGCGCCCGGACCCGCAACTGACGATCAGCGGTCTGCGACCCGAGGTCAGTTCGAATGCGAGCGTGCTGGCATGGCCATTTGTCGATGCTGCACCGGCAGGCGGAGCGGCGGCGTCAATGATCAACGACGTGCGACCGGCACTGACCCGGGCGTAGCCCATGTGCAGCCCGTCATCAGCCCGGGTGCGCACGGCAGAGGTGGCAAGCGCGTGATCCAGCCGTCCTTCCAACCCGCGCCCGCCACCGTGGAACCGCGCAAGCCCGCCATCGGAGTGCCGCAGGGCGCGCAGCGTGGGTGCGATCCGCGTGATGGCGTTGAGCAGTTCAGGGGGCGGGCGACGGTCAGCCTCGTTCAGCGATTGGGCGGCCCATGTGAGCAGCGTGAAGACCTCCAGCAGTTCCTCGGCGTTGCGGGTTGCGATCCCGCCGTCGGAATCGACTTCGACAGCGCAGTCATGGGCCAGTGCCGCGACGGCGGGACCGACGTGATCCTCCATCCCCTCCAGCGAAAGCCCGGCATAGATCATGCCTGTCAGCGCCTCGAACCGTGGCAGACCGGGGAGCGTCGTCTTCCAGCGGCGCGACAGAAAGATGGTCTGGTGACCCAGCGCCCGGAAAAATGCTTCCGATTGCGTCTTTTCCTGCCCACGCAACAGAAAAAACCCGTGATTGATCCAGCGGATGAGCCGTCTGCCGGTCAGGTCGGGCGTCCATCCCGGCCCCGTCCCCGACCCGAACCGCGTGATCCAGTCATTGACCCATGCCTGTGCCAGCGCGCGGGCCTTGGCGTCACCCACAGCAGCTAGATCGTCCAGCCATGCGCAGCCCTGCACTTCGTCCGCGACCACAGCGTTGTCGCCCGGAATGTCCCAGATCGACGCACCTTTCGCTTCGACCAGCAAGCCGGAGAACAGGAAATTGCCGGCGATCAACTGCCGCCCGCGCGCGAAATGACCGATGGTGCGGGGTTCAGGTTGCAGGACAAAGGCCGTCGCGGGCTTGCCGCGCGCGATCAGGCGCGCGTGCAAACGATGCATAAAGGACGTGCGCCGGGCACGCCATGTCTGCGGTCTGGTCAAGGTCCTGCTGCCTATCGGGTTTGCGCAACGCGCTTTTTGTTGTTGGGCACAGGATAAGTGACCGGGGCGATTCTGTCACGTGGTGTTGTAAACTGCGCCAACGGCGGGCGGGGATCAGCCGTTGCGCAGGGCGGCGATATAGAAGCCATCCATACCACCACGATCCGCCCAATAGTCCGGGCGCAGGCGCAGGCCGCCTTCCTCGGTGCGCCAGACCGGGTCGATCCACGGCAGATCGTATGCCGCAAGGATCGGTTGCAGATTCGGATGGCGCTCCAAGGCCTCGTCGACCTGAATTTCGCCCTCGTCCGGCAACAGTGAGCAGGTGCAGAACAGCAGCGTGCCGCCGGGTTTGAGAAGCGTCAGCGCGTGGTCGATCATGGCCGCCTGCTGGTCGATCAGGGCGCCGAATTCCGATCCGTCCTTGGCGTAGGGAAGATCGGGGTGGCGGCGCAGCGTGCCGGTGGCGGAACAGGGTGCGTCGAGCAGCACCGCGTCATATCCGCCTTCGGTGACGGTGAATGCATCGGCGACGATAGTTTGGGCGGTCAGGGCGGTCCGCCGCAGGTTCTGCGTCACCCGCGCCATGCGGGCCTCGCTGTTGTCGACGGACGTCACCTCGGCACCCGCCGCCGCAAGTTGCAATGTCTTGCCACCCGGAGCCGCGCAGAGGTCGAGCACACGCTGGCCAGGTTGCGGAGACAGCACCTGCACAGGCATCGCCGCGGCGGCATCCTGCACCCACCAGTCGCCTGTGTCATACCCGGGCAAGGCGGTAACCTGTCCCACGTCAGTCAGTCTGATCGAGCCATTGGGTAAAGACTTCCCGCCTGCTTCGGCGGCCAAGGCAGCAGTCTCGCCCTTTGGCGTCAGATCAAGCGGCGGTTGCCCGAACTGCACAGCCTCCATCGCCTCGACTGCCGGGCGGCCCCATGCAGCCACCAGAGGCTGACGCAACCAGCCGGGAATGAGGGGCACGTTGCGTTGGTCCCAACCGGTTTGCCCTTCTTCGGCGATCCGACGCAGGACGGCATTCACCATCCCCTTGGACGACGCGGCATGCTTGATCCGGCTGACCAGTTCGACATAGGCGTTGACGACACCGTGCGCGGCCTCGCCACCCGCAAGCTCTACCGTGCCGAGGCGCAGGGCGTTCTGTACGGTCAACGCGGGGGGCCTTTTGAGGTAGGGCTTGAGCATACGGTCAGCGCGATCCAGACCACGCAATGCCTGTGTGGCCAGCCTTTGCGCCCGGGCACGGTCGTCGGCGGCAAGGTGGTCCAGCGCGCCGCCGCCCAGCAGTTCGGACATCAGGCGGCCGTCGCCGATGATCTGATCCAACAGGTAATGGGCCGCGCGGCGTGGAGGCAGACCGGATTGCGCCATGATGTATCCTCGCTTGTCTCGCTGTCGTCGCGGGGTATATCAACGCCGTGACCACAGCAAGGAGGCGCGCCCGTGTCCGGACAACACCATGACGATCTGCCTCCTGCGGCACAGCGTGCGTTGGCAGAGGCGGCCGAGCGGCGCGCCAAGGCCGAGGACATCGACCTGCCGCCGGAGCTTGGCGGGCGCGACGGGCCGGAGCCCGTGCGCTATGGCGATTGGGAGAAAAAGGGCCTGGCGATCGACTTCTAGCGGAGCGTGAAGGACGCGGATTCACCGGCCCCCTGATCGGTGGTGAAACGCATGTCACTGCCCGCGCTTTCGACCAACTGGCAGTTATAGGGGATCGGATCGCCGCCCCAGTTCATTTCGCGGCAGAAATATCCACCCTCCCATGACCATGTTCCGGTCACGTCCCAGCCTGCGCCGGTTCCCGAAATCGTGCCGTCGGGCGAGACGCGCAGGTTGACGCCATACAGGCGGTTGGACAGATTTTTATCCCCGATCAATGCCAGAAACGTGGCACGGTCGGTGACCGGTTCGTAGCTTTGGGCCACGGCGGGGGCGACGGTCGCGGTGGCCAGAGCGGCGGCAAGTGCAAGGGTCTTCATATCGGTTTCTCCTTATACAGGTTCACCGATACTACGGCCCGACCCCCGATTCGGTTGCATGACAGGGCAATTTAGCGCCAGGTGTCATGATCACGATCCGCTGTCCGACAGGCCCAGCACATCCATCATGTCGTATTCGCCGGGTGCCTTGTCCTGCCCCCAGAGTGCGGCCTTGAGCGCGCCGCGGGCAAAGACGCTGCGGTCGGTGGCGACGTGCCGCAGGGTGATCCGCTCTCCGGGGGCGGCAAACATCACGTCATGTTCACCCACGATGTCACCGCCGCGAATGGCGGAAAATCCGATGTCGCCGCGATTGCGGGCGCCGGTGATCCCGTCGCGCCCGCTGTCGCGCACGTCGGCCAGCGCCACGCCGCGCCCCTCGGCGGCCGCCTCGCCCAGCATCAGCGCCGTGCCGGACGGTGCATCGACCTTGTGGCGGTGATGCGCCTCGATCACCTCGATATCAAAATCGGCGTCCAGCGCCGCGGCGACCTTGCGGGTCATCTGCACCAGCAGGTTGACACCCAGTGACATATTCCCTGCCCGCACGATCACGGCATGGCGTGCGGCAGCGGCGATCCGGACCAGATCGTCGTCTGACAAGCCCGTCGTGCCGATCACATGCACCGCGCGGGCCTGCGCGGCCAATGCGGCAAATTCGACGGTTGCGGCGGGCGCGGTAAAGTCGATTACCGCCTGCGCCTTGGCAAAGATCTCCAGCGGGTCGTCGGTCACCGTCACGCCGATCGCCGCCCCGCCCATGACAACTCCGGCATCCTGCCCGATCCAGTCATGACCGGGGCGTTCCAGAACGCCGGCCAGATGACACCGGTCCGATCCATGCACATGGCTGATAAGCATACGTCCCATGCGCCCGGATGCCCCTGTCACTACAATCCCCGGTCCGTCGGCCATGCTGTCGTCCTGTGCGCTGATAAATCCCCGACCGTCTTAGACGCACGCGGCAGCCGACGCAAAGGCTTGCTTGGCAAGCGGCGTGCAAGCCACTACATCAACCCCATGGCAAAGAGTTCAAACAGAGACGGGCGCGCACCCACACAGCGCATGTTGCAGGTCGGTGAGAAAATCCGCCGGACCCTTTCGGAGGTGTTGCAGCGCGGCGATGTGCACGACCCCGATCTGGGGCGCATGTCGATCACCGTCGGAGAGGTACGGATGTCGCCGGACCTGCGTGTCGCGACGGCCTATGTCCTGCCGCTGGGTGGCAAGGACAAGGACCTGATGCTGGACGCGCTGCGCCGCAACCGGCACGAGATCCGGCATCTGGTCGTGCGCGGCGGCAGTCAGAAGTTCGCGCCCGAGCTGCGTTTCGAAATCGACGGCACCTTCGATCAGATGGACGCGACCCGGGCGCTGCTGGAGACCGACCACGTTCGTCAGGACCTTGACGACTGATGCGCTGGCTTGCGGTGCTGATCGTATTTTGCGCCGCACCGGGCTGGGCCGTCACCTGCGAGGACATTCGTTTCGACGGCACTGCCTTTACGATCTGCGCCGTTGACGTGACGCAAGAGGACCTGCGGCTGTTTCACAGTGACCCACAGGGCCGCGTGCTGGGTGATTTTGCCGCTGTCGAAACGACGCTGGCGGGTCAATCGCTTTCGTTCGCAATGAATGCGGGGATGTATCATGAAGACCGTTCGCCGGTCGGTCTTTACGTGGAAAACGGGCGCGAGGTTTCCGGCATCGTCACGTCGGACGGGCCGGGCAATTTCGGTCTGTTACCCAATGGTGTGCTTTGCCTCACGGAAACGAGCGCGCGGGTCTATGAAACGCTTGATTACGTCGCACGCGCGCCCGCTTGCCGTGACGCATCGCAATCGGGTCCGATGCTGGTCATCGACGGCGCGTTGCATCCGCGTTTCATCGCCGGGGGAACGTCGCGCCACATCCGCAACGGGGTCGGCACAAGTGCGGACGGCAAGACGGCGATTTTTGCGATTTCCGGCGATCCGGTCAATTTCCACACCTTCGGACGGTTGTTCCGCGACGGGCTGAAACTGCCCAACGCGCTGTATTTCGATGGCAAGGTCAGCCGGCTTTACGCCCCGCAACTGAACAGGAACGATTTCGGATTTCAGCTTGGTCCGATCATCGGTGTCGTGGAATAGCGGGACCCGCTTCTTCCGGTCAAAAACACCTCGGGGGAGGCCGTAGGCCGGGGGCAGCACCCCTCTTGACCCGCCGTGTCGCGAACACTAGCAGACGCCACTCCAGATGACCCCACAAAGGACACCCGACATGGCGCGCAGGAAAAAGGGCAAGGAAATTTCCGGCTGGCTGGTCGTGGACAAGCCTGCCGGGATCACCTCGACCGCTGTCGTGAACAAGGTCCGCTGGGCACTGGAGGCGCGCAAGGCCGGCCACGCCGGAACGCTCGACCCCGAGGCGACGGGCGTTCTGGCCATCGCGCTCGGCGAGGCAACCAAGACCGTGCCCTACGTCACCGACGCGCTGAAGTGCTACACATTCACTGTGCGGTTGGGACAGGCGACCAATACGGACGACGCCGAGGGCGAGGTTATCGCGACGTCCGACACAAGCCCCACCGATGACGGAATCAAGGCTGCGCTGTCCACCTTTCTGGGTGACATCATGCAGGTGCCCCCACAGTTTTCCGCCGTGAAGGTCAATGGCGAACGGGCCTACAAACTGGCGCGGGACGGCGAGGATCTGGCACTGGCGGCGCGCCCGCTGTGGGTCGAAGAACTGCTGCTGATCGACAGGCCGGATCCTGACCATGTCATGCTGGAGATGATCTGCGGCAAGGGTGGCTATGTCCGCTCCATCGCGCGCGATCTGGGCGAGGCGCTTGGCTGTTATGGTCACGTACGCGAACTGCGTCGCGTTTGGTCCGGGCCGTTCGTCGCCGCGGACGGCGTGACGCTTGAAACCGTCGAAGCAGAGGCCCGCACGCCTGCCCTGCTGGCCCGGTTGCAGCCGCTGGAAATCGGCCTTGCAGACCTGCCGGAAGTCCGCTGCCCTGCCGAAAGCGTCCCACGCCTGCGCAACGGGAATCCGGCGCCGGTGATCGCTTCGGACGTTGCCTATGGAGAAGAGGTCTGGGCGTCACACGACGGACATGCCGTTGCGGTCGGGCGCTATCTGGGCGGTACATTGCAGCCCGCGCGGGTCTTCGTGCCGCCGCAAAACGACTGAGCCGCAGCGCCGGGCGTGACCAAATGTTACAGCCTGTCACGGACCTCACGCCGCCGTCAGCGGAGGGCGATGATTGTTTCATGCAATATTACAACTCCGGCCGATCCCATCAGACCGGCGTGAGGGGGGCTGCCATGAGGGCCCGAAGCACGGCATCTTGTCGGCGACCAACACAAGCCAGCAATCGAAAGACCCATCATCATGAAACAGACCGCATTCACCGTTCTTGCCGCCGGCGCCTTCGCCACCATCGCATTCGACGCTTTCGGACAGGGCCTTTCGCCGCTGTTCGGATTTGCCAAGCTGGCCCCTGTCGGGCTGGCCAACCAGACGCTGAACACGGTGTTCGGTTCCAGCCCGTCCGGTCTGGCACATCTGCTGCATGTCTTTACCGGCATGATCGCCTACACGCTGGGCTATCTTCTGATCGCCCGGCCCTTGCAGCAGCGAATCATGCCCGCCCTGCCCTGGATCGCCACCGCCGTCGTCTATGGCGTCGTGCTGTGGGTCTTCGCGCTTTACGTAATGGCGCATCTGGTCGCAGGCAATCCGGCATTTCTGGGTTTCACCGGCATTACCTGGGTGGCGCTCTGGGGACACATCGTCTTTGCCGTCGTCGCCGCATGGGTGATGGAAGCCCGCGGTGTCGTGAAAAGCCCCGCACCCCGGCACGCCGCCATGGCCTGATATCCCCCGTTGGCGTGACGCTGCCCGTCCCGCAGGCTGACGCCGGCGACATCGAAAGCCGCCCCTCCTCCCAGGGGCGGCTTTTTGCTGCGTTGTCATATGCAGGCTTTGTCGCCAGATTGCAGGGATGATCATCCGGCAGCACGACACAGACGATACGGCCTCGACCGCGGTCTATTCAGACTGTGCGCGCTATCGCTATGCCCTCACACGGGAATGGGATGCAGCAAGGGGAAAGGTGCTGTTCATCATGCTCAACCCGTCCAAAGCGGACGAGGTCGCCAACGACCCGACCGTCGAACGTTGCGAGCGACGGGCGCGGGCGCTGGGGTTCGGGGCGTTCCGGGTAACGAATATCTTTGCCTGGCGCGATACCGATCCGTTCGCCATGCGCCGCGCCGATGCCCCAGTCGGGCCGGACAACGACGACACCCTGCGCGCGGGTGTCGCCTGGGCCGATCAGATCATCTGTGCCTGGGGCGTGCATGGCGCGCATCGCGGGCGTGGCCCTGCCGTCGCGGCCATGCTGCAGGGGCTGGGCCGACCGCTGCACACACTTGGGCTGACCAAGGACGGCCACCCCAGGCACCCACTCTATATCGCCTATTCCGAACTACCACGCCTTTGGAGGATCACATGATCGACGGATTTACCCGGTCTTTCGTGCAATGCGGCGATGTCCGTCTCTCGGTGCATCGCGCCGGGGCCGGCACGCCGCTGATCCTGTTGCACGGCTATCCCCAAAACCACCAGTGCTGGGCCAGGGTCGCCCCGGGATTCACCGATGCATTCGATGTCATCGTTCCCGACCTGCGGGGCTATGGCGACAGCGATGCTCCGGCCGACGATGCGTCGCACGAGACCTATTCCAAACGGCAAATGGCGGCAGACATCGTCGCGCTGATGGACGCGCTGGGGCTGGAGCGCGCGCATGTCCTGGGCCATGATCGCGGCGGTCGTGTCGCCTATCGCTTTGCGCTGGACCACCCGGCGCGCCTGTCCAAGCTCGGTATCATCGAGATCGTGCCTACCGGGGATTTCTGGGCGGGCTGGACCGCCGATCTTGCGATGAAAGCCTATCACTGGACGTTCCTCGCCCAGCCCGCACCATTGCCCGAGCGGATGATTGGGGCAGATCCTGCAGGCTATATCGACTGGACGCTAGCGTCTTGGACTTTGGGCAGGAACTTGGACGTCTTTCCGCAGGTCGCTCTGGAAAGTTACCGCGCGCAGGCGCAGGATCCCGCCCGTCTGCACGCAATGTGCGCCGACTATCGCGCGGGCGCCACCTACGACAGGGCACTGGACGAGGCCGATCGCGCGGCGGGCCGCACCATCGCAGCGCCCTTACATTTTCTTTACGCCGAGGACGGATTTCCCGCGCAAACCGGTGACCCTGCCGCGGTCTGGCGCCGGTGGGCCAGCGAGGTCACGGCGACATCCTGCGTATCGGGGCATTTCGCCATGGAGGAGAACCCGAAAGCGGTGATCGACACCTTCCGTGCTTTCTTTGCGCGTTAACCATTTAACCCGAATTCACACCAAAGACCGGCGCAGATCGGGTAGAAGATCAGGCAAGCGAACACGGGTTGGGGGCGACTCGGTTAACAGGGGATTTTCCCAATGCTTGCAATTCTTGGCCTGCTCGGTTTCGCCGTCGCCGCATCTGTCATGGTCGGCGCGGAGGATGAACCGCAACCGGATGAAAGCGCATCCGACCTCCTTTCGGACAACGCGGAGGCGCTTGAAACCATATCCGTCGACAGTTTCCTCGACAACGACGATGCAGAGGTTCAGGGCTCCGATGGCAACGACAGCATCACGGGCGGCGACAGCGACAATTACCTGCACGGCCGCGATGGGCACGACACCATCGACGCGGGCGCGGGCGATGACGAACTCCGTGGCGGCGCGGGTGACGACACACTTTCCGGCGGGACCGGCGACGACATGCTGTTCGGTCACATCGGCGACGACACCCTTTTCGGCGGTGACGGGGACGATGCGCTGAACGGCGGCGGCGGTGACGATCTGCTCGATGGGGGCGACGGTGACGACAGCCTGCTGGGGTCGATGGGCGACGACACGCTGATCGGCGGGCTGGGGGCCGATACGATTTTCGGCGGCACCGGCAACAACGAGATCATCGGCAATGACGATGCAGAGCGCGATTATCTGAACGGCGGTATCCAGAGCGACCTGATCCGCGGCGGACAGGACGATTACATGACCGGCGGCGATGGCGCGGATACTTTTGCCATCGACGACGGCGCGAATGCCACGGTTGCCGATTTCGATCCGGCCGAAGACGTGATCGAGGTGCATTATGATCCGGCCGACGGTATCCCCGACCTGACGCTGGACGAACAGGGCAAGCTGACCGTCTTGCGCGCGAATGGTGAGGCTGTGGCGAGTTTCCTGAACGCACCGTCGATCGATCTGTCGCTGGTCCGGCTGGTGGCGGCCTGATCGACGCAACCGCCATCCACAAAACACTTTCAATTACGGCGAATCTGCCTTATGCGCAGCCATCCGCGCGGGCCAGCCCCGCACGGACCCTCCACGGGCCTTTCTGGACGACATCCCGGATCGTGCCTTAACCCTTTGAAAACAGGAGACCCCGATGTCGATCACTGCCGAAGAGAAATCACGGATCATGAAGGAATACGCAACCAAGGACGGCGACACCGGTTCGCCCGAGGTGCAGGTTGCCATCCTGTCGTCGCGCATCGCGACCCTGACGGAACACTTCAAAACCCACAAGAAAGACAACCACGGTCGCCGTGGCCTGCTGAAAATGGTGGCACAGCGCCGCAAGCTGCTGGACTACACCCGCGCCAAGGACGAGGACCGCTACAAGGACCTGATCAAGCGGTTGGGTCTGCGTCGGTAACGTTCAAACCCTGTTTGAACGCGGGCGGAGGCAGCGTTTCGCGTGCGAAATATGTTCCGGTACCCGGTTGATAGTCTGAGAACAGAGACGCCTGCCTTTTTGGTGGGCGTTTTTCTGTTTTGACGAAGCAATCATTGTTTAATGCTGTTGAGCAGCGAAAGCCAAGAATGAGCCCAAACCTACCAAGTTGTTGCAGAGCGGCGAATGTCAGCTGTCCCGGTGCAGGCCATTTTTCTTTATCTCAGCCTTTGTCCAATGGGTGTCGCTTTGGACATGCCCCTCCCGAACGTATTTCGCGATATGTGTGGCCATGTCGCTTTCAAGAAATGGTGAAACCGATCTCACAACAAAGCCTTCTTGGTTCTCAAGGTCTAAGAGGTCTAGCACCGACTTGATGGCGGCATTTTTGAACTGGCCTCGTCGAAGTACAGGAACAGGTGCCACGCCCAATTCCTCAAAGCGGCTTAGTGTTTCATCCCAACCCTTGACTTCGTTGTCTACGATCCAAGCAAAGCCGAGGAAATAAGACGGCAAATCGTCATAAGCCACTGAATGCTTTGCAAACAAGTATTCCCCCACAATCCTCTCATCGCCGGAAAGGCTTGGCGAAATGCCAGCCGCATAGGCCTTCATCCAGTCGCGAGATGCGTGGTATCCGCTGTCAGGGCTTCGGGCATGGCAACCGCCCGCGAAGATTGTCGTGTTCTCGCCGTCCATCTTTTCGGTGAACACGACTTCGTCGGCTCCCTGTAGATGTTTAAGGTCTTGGATGATCTTGTCATCACTCCCAACACCCGGGGAGGTAGGCAAGTGGAATGTACGTCCGTATTTCTTCATGCAAATCTAATGGCAGAACCGCTTCGCAGAAGAAAGAGCGCCCCTGAAACGGTCCTTCAATCGGATATGGCGAACGGCAGCAATGTCCCGCAAAGCAGACCTCCGAACCAGACGGCCTAAAGCCCCACACGTCACCCCCTTCCCAAATCCCGCAATCCCCTGTATGGCGCAGCCATCTTGAGACGTATCGGCGCCCGGACCCAGCGCCACCCCGCACGAAGGGCAAGATGAAGGGGTCAGGGGGAATACGCCCCCTATGCAAAGTGGCCAGCGTGCCAAAAGGAAAAACATCTATGTTCAACGAAGTGAAGAAGTCGATGCAGTGGGGCCAAGAAATCCTCACTCTCGAAACCGGCAAGGTTGCGCGTCAGGCAGACGGCTCCGTGATTGCCACGATGGGCGAAACATCCGTCATGGCAAACGTCACATTTGCCCGCAAGCAGAAGCCGGGTCAGGATTTCTTTCCCCTGACGGTGCATTACCAGGAAAAATACTATGCTGCCGGTAAAGTCCCCGGTGGTTTCTTCAAGCGCGAGGCGCGTCCGACCGAGAAAGAGACGCTGACATCCCGCCTGATCGACCGTCCCATCCGCCCTCTGTTCGTCCCCGGCTTCAAGAACGAAGTGCTGGTGATGTGCACCGTGCTGAGCCACGATCTGGTCAACGATCCCGACATGCTGGCGATGATCGCAGCCTCCGCCGCGCTGACGATTTCCGGCGCGCCGTTCATGGGCCCGATTGCCGCCTGTCGCGTGGGTTACGAGGATGGCGATTACATCCTGAACCCCGAGATGGACGACATGCACAACCTGCGCATGAACCCCGAACAGCGTCTGGACCTTGTCGTCGCCGGCACCAAAGACGCCGTGATGATGGTTGAATCCGAAGCCTACGAGTTGACCGAAGAAGAGATGCTGGGTGCGGTGACATTCGCACACGAGCAAATTCAACCCGTCATCGACCTGATCATCGATCTGGCCGAAGATTGCGCGAAAGAGCCGTTTGATTTCCAGCCGGAAGATTACTCTGACCTCTCCGCCGCCGTGAAAGCTGCTGGCGAAGAAAAGATGCGCGCCGCTTATGCGATCACCGACAAGCAGGAACGCACATCCGCTGTGGCCGCTGCCAAGCAGGAAATCATCGACAGTTTGAGCGAAGAACAGCAGGAAGACGGTAACCTTGGTGCCGCGCTGAAAAAACTGGAATCGGCTGTGCTTCGCGGCGATGTGGTCAAGAACGGCAAGCGGATCGACGGGCGTGCGCTCGACACCATCCGCCCCATCGTGTCCGAAACCGGCATCCTGCCACGAACACACGGGTCGGCCCTGTTCACCCGCGGTGAAACGCAGGGTCTGGTCGTGACCACGCTGGGCACCGGCGACGACGAACAGATGATCGACGCACTGTCGGGCATGTATAAGTCGAACTTCATGCTGCACTACAACTTCCCGCCCTATTCGGTCGGTGAAGTCGGTCGTGTGGGTGGCCCCGGCCGTCGTGAGATCGGTCACGGTAAGCTGGCATGGCGTGCGTTGCAGGCGGTTCTGCCCGCGGCAACCGAGTTCCCTTACACCATCCGCGTCGTGTCCGAGATCACGGAATCAAACGGTTCTTCGTCAATGGCATCCGTCTGCGGTGGTTCGTTGTCGATGATGGACGCCGGTGTGCCCCTGAAAGCACCGGTTGCCGGTGTGGCGATGGGTCTGGTCATGGAAGACGACGGATCCTACGCGATCCTGTCCGACATCCTGGGTGACGAAGACCACCTCGGCGATATGGACTTCAAGGTCGCAGGCACTGAAAACGGCATCACATCCCTGCAGATGGACATCAAGATCGCTGGCATCACGCCGGAAATCATGTCCAAGGCGCTGGATCAGGCGAAAGCCGGTCGCCTGCATATCCTCGGCGAGATGGGTAAGGCCCTGACAGGTGCCAAGGATCTGGGCGTTCACGCACCCAAGATCGAGACGATGCAGATCCCGACAGACAAGATCCGTGAAGTGATCGGCTCCGGCGGCAAAGTCATTCGCGAAATCGTGGAAGTTTCCGGTGCCAAGGTCGACATCAACGATGACGGTGTGATCAAGCTGGCGTCGAACGATGCCGAAGCCATCAAGAAGGCCTACGACATGATCCACTCGATCGTGGCAGAGCCGGAAGAAGGCGTGATCTACAAGGGCACGGTCGTGAAACTGGTCGACTTCGGTGCTTTCGTGAACTTCTTCGGCAAGCGCGACGGTCTGGTCCACGTGTCCCAGATCGAGAACCGCCGCCTGAACCATCCGTCGGATGTGCTCAAGGAAGGTCAGGAAGTCTGGGTCAAACTGCTGGGCTTTGACGACCGCGGCAAGGTCCGTCTCGCCATGAAGATGGTCGATCAAGAGAGCGGCGAAGAGATCAAGAAGGGCGACGACGACTAGCTCGCGCCTTTTCGAGTACCAATGATCAAGGCCCCGGTGGATACGCCGGGGCCATTTGCATTTGGATCGAAGAGTTATTGGTCAGCCATTTTTTCCCCTGAGTGTCGGTCCTGGCACCACGCCAACAATATCGAGGTTTCGGGGGCACACATGCCGCCGGGATCGTGGCACAATGGCACCACCGCATCACGCTCACTCTTTTTTGATGGGGAACTTGACGTTGCGGCCCTTAATTGATGAATCAAGTCAAGATTTACATTGGGGGAGCCTGCCATGCTCACACGTCGACATTTCATCACGACCGGGACGGCCCTTGGCCTTTTCGCCGCCCATCCCGCGTTTGCGCAGGAAGCCGAAGCCCCGGCGCCAGAACCTGCGGACCCGCTTGCGCCGACCTTCGTCACGCTTGCCGGTGCGATTCCGGCCAATGAAATCCACATGGACCCGAATACGTTCCGGCTCTACTTCAGCCTCGGTGGGACGCAAGCGATCCGCTATGCCGTCGGCGTCGGCCGTCCCGGCCTGTACGAGCCCGGCGCGTTCTTCGTCGGCGCGAAGCGGGAGTGGCCAAGCTGGACCCCGACACCCGAAATGATCGAGCGTGACCCAGAGAGTTACAAGCAGTGGGAAGACGGGATGCCCGGTGGCCCCAACAACCCGCTCGGCGCACGGGCGCTGTATCTTTTCACACCAGAGCGCGGCGATACGTTCCTGCGCATCCATGGCACAAACGCACCCCGCACGATCGGCACCGCGGTGTCGAACGGCTGTGCGCGCCTGACGAACGAATACATCGTCGACCTTTATGACCGCGTACCAATGCGATCGAAGGTGTTCTTATATCGCCGCACGGGCTGATCCGGCGACGGTGTCCGACACCACTGATGCAAAAAATCCGCAGGGCGCGCAAAACGATGCGGGCCCTGTTCGCGTTTCGACGATTTGCTGCTAGGTCGGTCGGCAATCAAAAAATGATCCGTTGAGCAGGACTGAAACCATGTTGACACGTCGCACTTTCGTGGCAGGGGCTGCAGCATCCGTTTGCGCCGCACCCGCCCTCGCAACTCCGACCATCGTGCGGATCCCTCACAAGTTCATGCCGCAAGAGGTCGCCGTGAACCCGGAGCTTCCTGCCGGGCAGATCCATGTGATCAAGGAACAGTTTTTCCTGTTCTGGACATTGGGTGGCGGCCGGGCACGCCGCTACGGCATCGCGTTGGGCGACACAGGGCGCAACTATACCGGCGTGCTGACGATCCGGCGCAAGGCAGAGTGGCCCAGCTGGACGCCGACTCAAAATATGGTGAACCTCGAACCTGAAATCTATGGTCCCTATCGCAACGGCCTGCCAGGCGGGCATCCGCAGAATCCGATGGGTGCACGGGCGCTCTACCTCTACAACGGCAATGTCGATACCTACTACCGAATCCACGGCACGATGCAGCCTTGGACCATCGGTCAGCAGTTTTCCTCGGGTTGCGTGCGCCTGATCAACGATCATGTCGAAGAGCTTTACGATCAGGTGCCGGTCGGCACGAACGTCTATATTTTCTGATTTTCACTCGTCAGTCAGTTGATGACGCGGGCACCCGAACGGGTGCCCGTTTGCATTTTCGGCTCTGTGGCACACACAAAATTAACGATCATTCCGCAACTTGTATGAACCTGTCACAGCCGGAAGGATGTCGAAATGAAACGCAGGGAATTCCTGTGCGGTGCCATGCTTGCCTCTATCGCACCTGCAACGACAAACGCCGCCCCGCTTCCCGTTGCCTATCAGCCGCAACTGGTCGAGATGAACAGCACGCAGGCCGCCGGTATCATTCATGTGAACACGGCGCAGCGGTTCCTTTACCTGACACTCGGCGGCACGGGTGCGATCCGCTACGGCATTGCGGTCGGCGCGCAGGGACGCGCGTTTCGCGGTCGTGCCACCATCAGCCGCAAAAGGGAATGGCCGGGCTGGACGCCCACCGCCAATATGATCCGGCTGGAACCCGCGGTTTACGGCCCCTTTCGCGCGGGGCTTCCCGGTGGGCATCCGCAGAACCCGATGGGTGCGCGCGCACTTTATCTTTATCGCAATGGCCGCGACACGCTGTTCCGTATCCATGGCACAAATCAACCGTGGACCATCGGCCAATCATTTTCATCGGGCTGTATTCGTCTGACCAACGATCACATCGCCGATCTGTATGCCCGCGTGCCGATTGGTACCCGCGTGATCGTTACATAAACAAAAGCCCCCGGCACGCTGGCCGGGGCTTTTGTCGTCACGCTTGCGGGTCAGCCTCTCAATCCTTGAGTTGGGTCATCCGCAGATAGGGAAGAACGGTCTTGAAATCGCCGAACTTTGCCTTGGCGTCTTCGTCGCTGACCGTGGCGGGGATGATAACGTCGTCGCCGACGTTCCAGTTTGCTGGCGTGGCAACGCCGCGGCCCGTCGAGGTTTGCAACCCGTCCAGTGCGCGCAGCACTTCGGCAAAGTTGCGCCCGACGGTCATCGGATAGGTCATCGACAGTTTCAACTGCTTGTCGGGTCCGATGATGAAGACCGATCTCACTGTGGCGCTGTCCGCGGGAGTGCGTCCGTCGGGCAGGTATGCTTCTGCAGGGAGCATGTCGAAAGCCTTGGACACCTCCAGCCCGGCATCGGCGATGATCGGGAAACCGGCAGCAGCACCGCCGACCTTTTCGATATCGCCTTTCCATTTCTTATGATCCTCAACACCGTCGACTGAAACGCCGATTACTTTTGTGCCACGCTTTTCCCATTCGTCGGCCAGCTGCGCGACTGCACCGAATTCGGTCGTGCAGACGGGCGTGAAATCCTTGGGATGGGAAAACAGAATGGCCCAGCTGTCGCCGATCCAGTCATGCAGGTCAAAGCGGCCCTGATCGGTCTCGACGGACAGGTTGGGGATCGTGTCGTTGATACGCAGGCTCATCTCGTGCTCCTTTGATGTGTGTCGTTGAGGCCAATATAATCTTCTGGATCGGAACCGCCACCGCCGCTTGCACCGGGCGTGATGCGATGACACGGTGGCTGAAAATATCCAAGGATTTGTCCCATGATCGAGAAACGTGACTTCTATATCAACGGTGCATGGGTCGCCCCGGCACAGGCCCACGATCACGATGTGATCGACCCATCGACGGAAGAACCCTGCGCGGTGATTTCGCTGGGTGGGCAAGCCGATACCGATGCCGCCGTCGCCGCAGCGTCAGCCGCCTTTCCGGGCTGGGCCGCGACGCCGCCACGGGAACGGGCGCGTTATGTTCAGGCGATCCTGAAAGAATACGAAGCGCGTGCCGAGGATATGGCGCAGGCGATCAGCATGGAGATGGGCGCGCCACTGAAACTGGCGCGCGAAAGCCAGGCCCCGTGTCTGCCCTGGCATACAGAAGGATTTCTTGAAGCGTTCGATCAGATCGCCTGG
Organism: Yoonia sp. KMU-150; assembly: GCF_056858355.1. NCBI lineage: Bacteria > Pseudomonadati > Pseudomonadota > Alphaproteobacteria > Rhodobacterales > Paracoccaceae > Yoonia > Yoonia sp. KMU-150. Next base: position 46,118 of record NZ_JBXEQF010000002.1, on the reverse strand, counting down.
GATCGTCCCCTGCGGGACGATGCCCCGACCGACCGGATCATCATGGAGCCCATCGGCGTCGTCGGCTTGATCACGCCGTGGAACTGGCCGATGAACCAGGTCACGCTGAAGGTCATTCCGGCCTTGCTGGCGGGTTGCACCGTCGTGCTGAAGCCGTCGGAAGAGGCACCGCTGTCGTCCATGGTCTTTGCCGAGATCGTCGATGCGGCAGGTGTACCCGCAGGCGTTTTCAACCTCGTGAACGGCGATGGCGCAGGCGTCGGCACACAGCTTTCCGCGCATGAGAATGTGGCGATGATTTCCTTCACCGGCTCCACCCGTGCAGGCAAGGCGATTTCGCGAGCGGCTGCCGACACGCTCAAGCGGGTCACGCTGGAACTGGGCGGCAAAGGGGCCAACGTCATTTTCGCGGATGCGGATGAGAAAGCGGTCAAGCGTGGCGTGATCCACTGCATGCAGAATACGGGCCAGTCCTGCAATGCGCCGACGCGGATGCTGGTCGAGCAGTCGTATTACGACGAAGCGGTAGAGATCGCGACCCAGGTGGCCGAGGCGACCAAGGTCGGCCCCGCGTCCGAAGAGGGCAGGCATATCGGCCCTGTCGTCAACAAGACGCAATGGGACAAGATCCAGGGATTGATCGAGACAGGCATCACCGAAGGCGCACGCCTTGTGGCCGGCGGACCCGGCCTGCCGGAAGGCGTGAACCGCGGCTATTTCGTGCGCCCGACGGTGTTTGCCGATGTAAAGCCCGGCATGACGATCGAGCGCGAGGAAATCTTTGGCCCGGTTCTGTCGATCATGCCGTTCAAGGACGAGGCGGAGGCCATTCGCATCGCAAATGACACGCCTTACGGCCTGACCAACTATGTGCAGACGCAGGATGGTGCACGGCGCAACCGGATGGCGCGCGCGCTGAAATCCGGGATGGTCGAGATGAACGGAGAGAGCCGCGCGCAGGGTTCGCCATTCGGCGGGGTCAAGCAATCCGGCCGGGCGCGTGAGGGCGGTGTTTGGGGTATCGAGGAATTTCTGGAGGCGAAAGCCGTATCCGGGTGGGACCCGAGCGCGCCTTGATTCTCAGAACGGCGGTTTCGCGGTAATTTTGGTGCCGCGTCCACCGTCCGGGTGGCGGAACTGCAGGCTTTCGGAATGCAGCATCAGGCGCGGGTAATCGCGCGCGGGGCCAGTGGCGTAGAACGGATCGCCAAGGATGGGATGGCCCAAAGCCAGCATATGCACACGCAACTGATGCGATCGTCCGGTCTTTGGCATCAGCCGCACACGGCTTTCACCATTCCGGACCCGCAGCGCACGCCAATCGGTTACCGCCTGCTTGCCGTTCTCATGATCCACCATCTGACGGGGTCGGTTGGGCCAATCCACGATCAGCGGCAGATCGACAGTACCGGTTTGTTCCGCCATTTCGCCTTGGACACGCGCGACATAGGTTTTCTTTGTCTGACGCTTTTCGAATTGCAGGCCAAGATGCCGTTGCGCGTGCGGTGTCAGCGCAAAGATCATCACTCCAGAGGTGTCGCGATCCAAGCGGTGCACCAGAAGCGCCTGCGGAAATACCGCCTGCACCCGGGAGATCAAGCAGTCGGACAGGTGTTCACCCTTACCGGGCACCGACAACAGCCCGCTCGGTTTGTTGACCAAAAGCACTTCATGATCATCGTGCAGGACCTCAAGTGGGTCCTGCGGCGGCGCGTAGGTGTCAGTCATATACACGTTCGCCAAAGATCGCGGACCCGACACGCACATGAGTCGCGCCAAGAGCAATGGCGCTTTCATAATCGCCGCTCATTCCCATCGAGAGACTGGATAGGTCATTTCGGGCCGCGATCTTTGCAAGCAATGCAAAATGCAGGGACGGCTCTTCGTCGACCGGCGGAATACACATCAATCCTTTGACCGGCAGATCGAGCGCACGCGCCTCGGCAATGAAGTCATCCGTGTCCGCGGGTAGAACACCCGACTTCTGTTCTTCTTCGCCCGTATTCACCTGAATGAACAGATCGGGGCAACGCCCCATTTCCTGCGCCAGACGCGCGAGTGTATTGGCCAGCTTGGGCCGGTCGAGGGTATGGATCGCATCGGCCAGCTCCATCGCCTGCCGTGCCTTGTTGGTCTGCAGGGGGCCGATCAGGTGCAGCGCAACACCGGCATAGGCTTCGCGGAAGTCAGGCCACTTGCCCGCCGCTTCCTGCACCTTGTTCTCTCCAAAAACCCGGTGGCCGGCATCGAGAATCGCTTTGACACGGTCATTTGGCTGCACCTTGGAAACCGCAATGAGGGTCGCATCATCTTTGGGGCGCCCCGCCTTTGCCAGCGCCGCCTGCATCCGTTCCGTAATTTCACCAAGCGACATCGCCAGCACCCTGTATTTGTTGTAGGAATCCCCGATGCCCGTGAAATATGGGGTTTCGCCCGCTTTGTCATGGTTGAAAACGGGCAAAATCGTGTGTGACCTCGTTGCATCATTTCGGACAGACGCACGGCGGGCAATCGTAAAGACCTTGAGTGTGCAGCCGCTTGGGCGCAGTTACACACCCAATGCTAGACGATCTGGCATCTTGGGAATGCAAACACGAGGGAATATCCATGAAAAGCATCCTTCTTACCTCGACTGCCCTGGTCGCCTTCGCTGGCGCCGCTGCAGCCGACGGCCACGCCGCAGTATCTTTCGGCCTGGGCGGAACTCTGGGTTACAACGACACCGTAGCAGCCACCGGCGACAACGAAGATGGCTTCTACTGGGAAGGTAACCTGATGGTTACCGCAACTGCCGAGCTGGACAACGGCCTGACAGCTGGTGCCTACTTTGAAGTGACCGTCGGTCAAGACGATGACGACGCAAACGACGACGGCGGCATCGCGCTGTCCTCTTCCGACTTCGTTCTGTCGCTGACTTCCGACACCGCAAGCCTGTACTTCGGTGACACTTCCACCGCCGCCACGAAGCACTGGGTTGCTGCTGGCGACATGGAAGCCGATGACTTCACAACCGGTTCCGACTCCGCAGTTCTGCGTGGCGACGTCTCCATCGCTGGTTTCGAAACCTCGCTGTCGTACATCTATGACGACGCACGTGCAGAAGTCGAGCAGCTGTCGATCGGTGCTGCCGGTTCCTTCGGTGCATTCACTGTTGCAGCAGCTTACCAGGAAGAAGTCACTTCCGGTTTCTCCGCTGGCGGCGACTTTGACGCTGACGAAGTCTACGGTATCTCGGTTGGCGCAACGTTCGCTGGCGCAACTGTGACCGCAGCCTACGCTTCCAACGAGACCGAGGGCACTTCGTCCACCGGTATCAAGGTTGCTTACCCATTCGGTCCGGTCACCGCGACTGGCTACTACGTCATGGAAGACGGTTCGGGTAACGGTGAAGATAACTACGGTGTTGCAGTGTCCTATGCTGACAACGGCATCGCAGTCACGGTCGACTACCAGGACGACCAGGGTACTCAGAAGTACTCCGTCGACGGCTCCTACGACCTGGGCAACGGCCTGGCCGTTATCGCCGGTGTCGAGAACCAGAACGAAGGTGACGAAGTCGACTACTACGTCGGTGCGACCTACGATCTGGGTGGCGGTGCTTCCGTTCTGATGACATATGCAGAAGATGCAGATGGCGACCAGGAAGACGAAATCGGCGCAGGTGACTACCAGGAAGGTATCACTGTCGAGGTCTCCTTCGCGTTCTAATCGAACCGAAACGACTTAAGTCAGAGCGGTCCTCCGGGGCCGCTCTTTCTTTTTAGACGCAGCCGTTGTTCGCGGGGCCGATCCTGCCGCTAAATGGCTTGTGACAGTGGCGGGGCTTCGTTAAACAATTTCAGAGGAATTACCCCAAGGGGAACGGTTTTGAAGGCAATTCAGCGCAATACGCGGCTTACGATCGGGCTGGCGACGGTGATGACACTTTCGGCATGCGGCAGCCTGTTTGGCGGGGGGCCTGTCGACGCCACGCGCGAGGCAGTCCGCACACGCGGCGCAGAGAGCGTTGCAGTCAATCGTTACATCTGGGCCGCCTCCATCGACGTGCTGAACTTCCTGCCGATCGAAAGCGTCGATCCTTTTACCGGGGTTATCGTATTCGGCTATGGCCGCCCGCCCGGTGCAGCGCGCGCCTATCGCGGGACAGTCTACATCAACGATCCTGCGCTGGATGCGCGGTCGCTGAACGTCGCCCTGTCGACGCAATCCGGCCCGGTGGCTCGTGAAACGCAGCGTGCCATCGAGGACGCGATTCTATCACGCGCGCGCGAAATCCGCAGCGGCGATGCTGATCTCTAGTCAAGACACACCACACAGAGTATGACCATCGCCGGGCCACCAAGCCCGGCGTTTCCCGTTCAGAAAGATACTATTCCATGGCGACCTATTCCCCTTCCGAGATCGAGCTGAAATGGCAGAAGGCCTGGGATGCCGCTGAAACCTTCAAGGCTGTCCGGGACGAGAGTAAACCGAAATACTATGTACTGGAGATGTTCCCGTATCCCTCCGGTGCGCTGCATATTGGTCATGTGCGCAATTACGGCATGGGCGATGTGGTGGCACGCTATATGATGGCGACGGGACACAACGTGCTGCACCCGATGGGCTGGGATGCTTTCGGGATGCCCGCCGAAAACGCGGCTATGGCCACAGGCATCCATCCGAAGGAATATACCTACGGCAACATCGCCGACATGAAGCGACAATTCAAAACACTGGGCCTGTCGCTGGACTGGAGCCGGGAATTCGCGACCTGCGATCCGGAATACTATGGTCAGCAACAGGCACTGTTCATCGACTTTCTGGAAAAGGGCCTGATCTATCGCAAGAAGGCGGTGGTGAACTGGGACCCGGTCGATATGACCGTTCTGGCCAACGAGCAGGTCATCGACGGCAAGGGTTGGCGATCCGGTGCCGACGTCGAGCGTCGCGAGTTGGTGCAGTGGTTCTTCAAGATCAGCGACTATTCGGAGGAATTGCTGTCGGCGCTGGACGGACTGGACAACTGGCCCGCCAAGGTCAAGCTGATGCAGGCCAACTGGATCGGCAAATCCCGCGGCTTGCAGTTTTCTTTCGGCCTGCTCGACGGCCCGGCGGGGCATGACCGTGTCGAGGTTTACACGACGCGACCCGACACGCTGCTGGGCGCGTCCTTCGTCGGCATTTCACCGGACCATCCGCTGGCCAGGGAACTGGAGCGTGACGACGCCGATCTGGCCGCCTTCAACGAAGACTGCCGCAAAGGCGGGACGACCGAAGAAGCACTGGAAAAGGCCGAAAAGCGCGGCTTCGATACCGGATTGCGGGTGCGCCATCCGTTCGATACCGCTTGGGAACTGCCGGTCTATGTCGCCAATTTCATCCTGATGGACTATGGCACCGGCGCGATCTTCGGTTGCCCGGCGCATGATCAGCGCGATTTCGAGTTCGCCACCAAATACGATCTGCCGATCATCGCGACATATCTGCCCGAGGCAGAGGCATCGCCGGATCTGACCGAGGCCTATGTGCCGGCGAAGACCGAAACAGTGCATTACTGCAAAGGATTCGCGGGAGAGACCGAACAAACAGGCAATGCCGCCGTCGATGCCGCTATCGCCTTTTGCGAAGAAAACGGTGTCGGACATGGTGTCACGAAGTACCGTCTGCGCGACTGGGGGCTGTCGCGGCAGCGTTACTGGGGCGCGCCGATCCCCGTGGTCCATTGTGACGCTTGCGGTGTGGTACCGGAAGCCAAGGAGAACCTGCCCGTCAGGCTTCCGGAAGACGTCAGCTTCGACGTGCCGGGAAACCCGCTCGACCGTCATCCGACGTGGCGCGACTGCACCTGCCCTGAATGCGGCGGGCCCGCGACCCGCGAGACCGACACGATGGACACCTTCGTCGACTCCTCGTGGTACTTCGCGCGGTTCACCGCACCTGACTCTGCGACGCCGACCAATGCAGCGGACGCCGCCTACTGGATGAACGTCGATCAATACATCGGTGGGATCGAACACGCGATTCTGCACCTGCTGTATTCGCGTTTCTTTGCCCGCGCGATGCACCTCACCGGGCATCTGCCCGCCGCGGCCATCGAACCGTTCGACGCGCTGTTTACGCAAGGCATGGTGACCCATGCAATCTACCAGACGAACGGTGCGGATGGGCGGCCGGTTTATCATTTCCCGAAAGACGTGACCGACGGCAAGCTCGCCGATGGCACAGAGGTCAGCGTGATACCCTCTGCCAAAATGTCGAAGTCGAAAAGAAACGTCGTCGATCCGGACGCGATTATCGCCACCTATGGCGCAGACACGGCGCGCTGGTTCGTCCTGTCCGACAGCCCGCCCGAGCGTGATGTGGAATGGACGGCCTCCGGTGCGGAAGCCGCGTTCAAACACCTGAACCGTGTCCACCGGATCGCGCACGAGATTGCGACGGCTGACCCAAGCGACGGTGGCCCGGCCGATGACGATCTGCTGCGCGCGATGCACAAGACCATCCGCGACGTGACCAACGGGCTGGACTCCTTCGGCTTCAACGCGGCGATTGCCAAACTCTATGGGTTCACGGGCACGTTGGCCAAATCCACCGCAGGTACAGAGACCAAAATGCTGGCGGCCCGTGTGCTTGCACAGCTGATGGCCCCGATGACCCCGCATCTGGCCGAGGAAATCTGGGCGTTGCTTGGGGGCGAGGGGCTGATCATCGATGCACCCTGGCCCATTGCAGACGACGCGATGCTGGTCGAGGACGCCGTAACGCTGCCGATCCAGATCAACGGAAAGCGGCGGTCCGAAATTTCGGTCGCACCCGACGCGCCGAAGACAGAAATCGAGAAACTGGCCCTTGCCGATCCGGCGGTCGTCAAAGCGTTGAACGGTGGACAGCCCAAAAAACTGATCGTCGTACTTGGACGGATCGTGAACATTGTCATCTGACGGGTCATATCGCCCGACTCGCAGGACTGCCGTTGCAGGTTTCGCTCTGCTGGCAGGCTGCGGGTTTACGCCGCTTCTGGCGCCGGGCGAAACGGGACATGCGTTACAGAACGCGATTGCGTTCACGACGCCCGAAACAGTCCCGGGTTTCATGTTGCGACGCCGCCTGGAAGATCGCTTCGGGCGCGCGCAGGACAGCCGCTATGATCTTGACGTTACGCTGAATTACACCCAAAGCCCCGCGACGATCACTGTCGACGGTGACACGACACGCTTCAACCTGGTCGGACGTGCAACATGGGTTCTGTCAGGAAACGGTGCTGACCCGGCATCGACCGGAACCGTCGAGACATTCGCCAGCTATTCCGCCACCGGATCGACTGTTGCGACGCAGACCGCACGTCGCGATGCCGAGGCACGATTGGCGAGGTCTTTGGCCGATCTGGTCAGCGCGCAGGTTATCGTAGCGGTCGATACCCCATGAAGCTCTCCGGCCCCGCTGCGAGCGCCTATTGCCGCAAACCGGACCCCGATCATGCCGGAATACTGATTTTCGGCATGGACACGATGCGTGTCGCGGAAAAGCGCCAGCAGGTGATCGCCGCGCTCGTCGGTCCGCAGGGTGAAGAGGAAATGCGCCTGACGCGGATCAATGCCGCAGATCTGCGCAAGGACCCGGCGCTGCTTGACGATGCGATCAAGGCGCAAGGATTCTTTCCCGGGCATCGCCTTGCATTTGTGGAGGACGCGACGGACGGGCTGTCAAAACTCTGCGACAGCGTTCTGGCTGACTGGCGACCTGGTGATGCGCAACTGGTCGTCACCGCCGGTTCGCTCACCGCGAAATCCGCACTTCGCAAGGTTTTCGAGCCGCGTAAGGACGCCGTATCAATCGGCATCTACGATGATCCCCCGACACGGGACGACATCACACAAGTCCTGCGTGATGCGGGTATCGACGCACCGGGGCAGGACGTCATGGATGCGATTTTCGCGCTGGCGCAATCGCTGGAACCCGGTGATTTCCGGCAGACGATGGAGAAGGTCGCACTCTATAAACGCGATGACCGGACCCCGCTGAGTATCGCCGACGTAATGGCCAACGCGCCGCAATCGGCGGATGTCGACGTCGATGACGTTTTGGCGGTCGTGGCCGCGGGTCAGGCCGATCAAATCGGACCTGTATTGCGCAATCTCTACGCGCAGGGCGTGACACCTGTCACGCTGTGCATCGGGGCAACGCGCTATTTTCGCACGCTCCATACAGTCGCGGCGGACCCGGGCGGTCCGAATGCAGGGATCGGACGGTTGCGCCCGCCTGTATTCGGCCCGCGACGCGACAAGATCGTCCGTCAGGCCAGCCATTGGGGACGGGACCGCCTTGAGCGCGCCCTGACCGCCCTGACCGACACCGACCTTATGATGCGCAGTGCCGGTCAGACACCGGATCGAGCGCTGGTCGAACGGGCGTTGATCCGACTGGCGATGATGGCACGTCGTTAGACCCGAAAACGAAAAAAGGCAGGTCATGCGACCTGCCTTTTCAATCTATCTTCGAAACGTCGTTAGAACGACGCGGATGCCGCAACCAATGCACCCAATACACCAAGCACGATCAAACCAGGGCTGATCGAACCGGCAGGTGCAGGTGGATCAACGATCACGTTGGGCGGTGGCACGATTGTCGGCGAAAGGCCACCGGCTGTTGCGGTCGTCGCGGCTGTGGCGACGACGCCAGCGGCGAGAAGCGTGGTGAATTTTTTCATAATAAGGTCTCCTCCTGTCGATATTCTAAAATGAAAAAGAGGCCGACGCAATGTCGGCCTCTTTCAATGGTCTCTAATCAGGGATTAGAAAGAAGCAGAAGCTGCAACCAGAGCACCCAGCACACCCAGAACGATCAGACCGGGGGAGATGGAACCAGCAGGAGCTGGCGTGTCAACGATGACAACAGGGGCTTCAGCGACGACTGGGGCCAGGCCACCAGCGTTTGCAGCAACGCCGGAAACTGCGATAGCAGCTGCGGCAGCAAGAGTAGTTGTAAGGCGCATGTCGGTACTCCAAATTAATGCACGTTGTGAACGATCAACGCTTGTCTATCCACGTTGTTCCGCGAAAACAAGTAGCGAATTCCATTAGCGAAGTCAGCAGCAGAAATAGCGAAATATCATTTTCCCGCAACACCCGATTGGTAGATACGACCGCATTCCGGTGGTACCATGGAGAGATGGGTTTCTGTAAATATTAAAGATTTCAGATACTTGGACTAAAATAGGTATGTTTTCACCACTTCCAAATACGGACCTTCAGTGGGCAACTTACCCTCGTGCCGCGGTCAAAACGATGCGTCGATGCAACAGTGTATGCTGCGACACAGCATTGCAACCCCGACCGTTTCAGCGGGATTCCGCGGATGGTGCCGATTTGGAACCGGTTTTACCGAATCTGCGGCGCCGATTTCAGCGCAGCACAGGATTGCGGCGGCAATATGGCCACAATCCAAGGGCGACGGTTTCTTAATCTCCGGCGGGCAGGCTGCAAGGATGATCATTTCCCATGCCCGCCGATTCGTTTTCTTTCCCGATCCGCTGGACGGATCACCGGCATTAAGCCGCGGCTTCGAACCTTTCGGCGACGTGGACATTTCCGAAACGAAGGACCGCAGCGCGCCGGTTCCGTTCACGTCAGACATGTCCCCGGAGGAGGCGGAGTGGGCGTTCGACGCGATGGGGTTGGCTTTTCGCAGCTACCTTCGCGTTGCGGTCGTGCAGAACCCCTATCTGCGGATGGCACAACTTTATGATCGGATCGCAAGGACCGATCCGATCTGGCGTACACGGATGCGGACAGGGCTGGGCCAGCCGTCGTTCGGAAACTGGCTGACATCGACGCGGCCAGACGGGCACGGGGCAGCAGGGCGGCACGGCCCACGGTGGCGACGCCACGCCGCCTGGAGCGCGCGCCATTGGTGCGGCAGTTGCATCAGCCATGTGATCAGGCAGGAAGCGGTGGAAGAAGACCTGACGACCGTTCTGGGCATCTTGGGGATTGCGCCGGCTTTTGAAAACACGCTCTGGCGCTCAACGACTACAAAGGACTGGATGCGCCGCTACGACGACAGGTCAATCCAACTGATGAACGCCAGATACGCCTGGGACCTTGCACAATATGGATACCGATGCCCCGCGCGCCGCGCCGCGGTATAGTCAGCCAAGCGCATATCCGACTGCAGCGGCACCGGCATGCCGACCTGTCGCAAGGCACGCGGTGAGCAGATAGCCGCCTGTCGGAGCCTCCCAATCCAGCATCTCGCCCGCGCAGAAGACGCCGGCTTTTATCTTGAGCATCAGCCTATCGTCCAAATCCGCAAATCGGACTCCGCCTGCGGTCGATATCGCCTCGTCGAGCGGGAAAAGCGCCGTGACGGGGAGGTGCAGCGATTTGAGCGCGCACGCAATCGCATCCGGCGCTGACAGATTCATGCCGCGCGTCACCTCGTGAAAAAGTGCGGCCTTGACCGGTGACAACCGAAGCCGGTTACGCAAGATGTTCGAGAGCGACATCTTTCTGGGCATGCCAGCAAGGCGCGCGGTCAAGACTGACTGCGCCACATCCGGCATCAGATCGACCACAAGCGGCGCACCGTCGCGGACGGCTGCAGAGACCGTGTAAACGCCACCGCCTTCCAGCCCCCGTGCGGTCAAGACACATTCGCCGCGCGAGGTCGTGTCACCGGCCGTCAGCCTGATGCCCTTCAGTGGCGCACCGAAGTGCCGGGCCATATGGATCGTCCATGCCACCGCGAGGCCCGCGTTCGCCGGTCGAAACGGTGCGACGTCATCCAGAAGCGCCGTCCAGGCACCGTCAGAACCAAGCCGTGACCAGCTTGCCCCGCCCAAGGCGAGAACGACAACATCGGCATGCACTTGAACCGTGCCGTCCGGTGTGGCGAACAGCACGCCGTCATCGACCCAGCCGGTCCAGCGCCAGCGCACCCGACGTGCGACGCCAAGACCGTCCAACCGGGCCAGCCACGCCCGCAGCAATGGCGATGCTTTCATCGCTTCCGGGAAGACCCTGCCGCTTGATCCCGTAAATACCGGCTGCCCCAGATCTGCCGCCCAATCGACAACGTCTTTTGGGCAGAATGCGGCGAGTGCGGTCGCGAGCACCGGTGGTATAGCGCCGTAGGCGTTCAGGAACTCCTCCCACGGTTCGTCTTTCGTCAGGTTCAGACCCGACTTGCCCGCCATCAGAAACTTGCGTCCGAAGGACGGCATCGCGTCAACCACTGTGACATGCAGCCCCGCACTTGCCATGACATCGGCGGCCATCAGACCTGCAGGCCCGGCACCGATCACCAATGCGGTCTTCACGTGGGCAGGCCACCCTTGATTTCGACGACCCGCTGCGGGAACGGGATTTCGATGTCATGTTCCTTGAGCGCGTTCCAGATCAGGAACAGCACGTCCGAAGTATATTTGTTCTTCCCGTCGTCGATCCCCTCGACCCAGAATTCCACCGCGAAATCAATACCGCTGTCGCCAAACCCCCGAAGCTCGCAATCCGGTGGCTCAGGCGTCTGGAGCACACCGGGATGTTTCGACACCGCTGCGGCGATGATATCAGGCACCTTGTTGATGTCGGTGTCGTAGCTGACGGAAAATTCCGCCTCCAGCCGATTGGCAGACCCGCTGTCTGAATAGTTCACGACGCGGGTCGTGATGAAATCCTCGTTCGGAACGACGATCCAGCGCCCGTCAAAGGTTTCAAGGAATGTGGCACGGGCCGTCATGCGAATGATCGTGCCTGCCTCGCCGCCGTCGAGTTCGACATAATCACCGACAGTCGCCTGCCCTTCGACAAGCAGGATTACACCTGAGATGAAATTGGATGCGATCTTTTGCAGGCCGAAGCCGAGACCCACACCGACAGCACCCCCAAGAACGGCAAGCGTGCTGAGATTGACGCCGATGATGTTCATCAGCAGCAGGAACGCCAGACCGAAAATCGCGAACTCCGCCGCCTTTACGAGCAATTGACGGATTGCCGGGCGCACGGGCTGTTTCTCGATATAGGCCGCCGATTGGCTGTTGGACCAATGGCCAAGCCAGAAAAGCAGGCTGCCCGCGATCACACCGCGAATAATCGCCATGAGTGAAAAGCTGATGTTACCGACAGTGACCCGCGTTTCGGAAAGACTGAACATCACAGGATCGAGGATGCCCAGCGCATAAAGCGCCCCGACCGGGATCAGGACGAATTTGCCCAGCAGATGCAGAAACGGATCGGTAAGGATATCGCGCGCGAAAGCGCGGATCGCCAGGAACAGGAAAACACGTTTGCCAAAAGCAATGACCGCGCCTGACCCGAACAGTGAGCGGACGACCAATTCACCAAGTGCGGTAAAGCCGTAGGCCAGAAGCGGCAGCAAGAGCGGCAGCAAGCGCAGCACAAAACGGCGGACCTTGGCGATGATACCATGGTTGTCGGACGCCGGGGTCAGCAGCCTTGTAATGCGCGGGCTGGCAACGCGGTTGACCAGCCGTGCAAGCAGGTAGGACACGACCAGCAAGGCGAATTGCGACCATGCGGCAGGAGACAGAAGCCATTCGCGGCCCAGCGCGATGGCCTGATCCAGATACCCCATCGCCGTATCAAGAATGACTTGCGGTTCCATCTATCCCCCACCCCCGTATCATCATGTTGTATTGCCCGGCACCGCGCTTCGAAACAAGCGTTAACGAATCGCGATGATAGTCATGGCGTTTGCCTGCGCCGGATGCGCCGCGATTACGTCGGTGCCGTGGACCTGATTTCACCGAAAAGGGAGGCAGAACTTACCGCAGGCGGTCGTCAGGGCGTCGGGTCGATCAAACGAGGCCGATCTGGCGTCGGATGTCGTCGTCGCGCAGCGACACATCGTCGCCGAGATGCGCATCCGCATCGGGGCCACACATCCAGACCAGTGCCTTTGCCGGCCATTCGGGTGGGATATGATCCGACCAGTCCAGCTTGCTGACAGGATTGATGCCCGACGCCTTGATTTCCCGCTGCATCTGCGTGGCGACGGTGCCCGGTGAAAGACCCAGCACGCGCACGCCCTTGTCACGGTTCTCCTTATCCGCAACGCGGGTCAGCATGTATGCCCCTGCCTTGCTGCTGCAGTAAGCCGACCAGCCTTCGACCGGCCCATGCGCCGCGCCAGACGACACGGTGATGATCGTCCCGCGCCCTTGCGCGATCATGTCAGGCAGCACAATGCGCATTCCGTTGAATACGCCCTTGAGGTTCACGTCGACCAAACGGCCCCAGGCCGCGGGATCGAGCCCGGACAGATGCCCGATCGGATCGATGGTACCGGCATTCCCGATGTAGATGTCCAGACCGCCGAAATGAGCCTTGATCTGAGCAAGTGCATCGGACAGTTCGCCGAAGTCCGAAACGTCACAGGTGACCGCAAGAGCCTTGTCACCGATTTCGGCGGCAATGCGTGAAATATCGTCGGCGGATCGGGCGAGCAGTGCAACGTTCGCACCGGCTTGCGCAAATGCCCCGGCGGCAGCCGCCCCGATTCCGCGGCTGGCGCCGGTTATGGCGACGGTCTGTCCCGAAAGGTCGTGCATGAATGTGCATCCTTTGATGAAGTTCTGGGGCATTTCTGCCCGACTGGGGCGATAAGGTCCAGAAAACCCGACCTTGACCCTACTTGGCTGGCGGGGGATCGTAGCGCGGGTTTGAATCGAAAGGATAATGGAATGAATGGATTTCACACACTCAAGGGTGCAGTCAGCATCGTCGCTTTGATGACCGGCACGGCCGCCGTTGCCGATGTTACCGCGCAAGAGGTCTGGGCCAACTGGCAGGAAAGCCTCGCTGTCTATGGCGAAAACGGAGTGACGGTCGGATCGGAGGACATCGCGGACGGGACTGTCACGGTCACCGACATGACGCTTTCGATGAGTGACGAATACAGTTCGGTCGAAGCCAATCTCGGATCGCTCGTTTTCACGGAGAACGGCGACGGCACGGTCAGCGTGACGATGGATGAAAGCTACCCGATCACGCTCGACCTCGAAGGCACCCCCGTCGAAATGACCGTCTTCCAGAATGGCATGGACATGACCGTCAGCGGCGAGGCTGACAACATGACCTATGACCTGACCGTCGATAGCTACGGTATCCGGATCGACAGCATCGAGGACGTCGAGGGCGATATGGTTCTGACCGCAAACGGCGTTGCCGGCAGCTTTGGTTCGGCAGTGGAAGATGGTGGCAAGGAAACCGGTTATCGCATGAACGCCAACAGCATCGACCTGCTGGTCGACATCCAGGAGCCTGGTGGCGACGGCTATATCGTCGGCAGCGGCAAGATCAGCAACTTCGAGTCCCGCTTCGGGGCCTTCCTGCCCGACGGCATGGACTATGACGCGCCCGAAACGGCGTTTGTCGACGGTCTTGGGTTTGGCGGCGGATACGAATTTGCCTCCGCAAGCTACCTCTTCGATTTCAATGTCGACGGCGAACAGGCCGCAGGCACCGTCACGATGGGCGAGGGCGGATTGCGCGCGTCGCTTGAAAGCTCCGAAGTGTCCTACCGTGTCGGGACCAAGGACATCGACGTGGCGATCCAGTCGAACCAGCTGCCGTTCCCGATCAGCGTGTCGGCGACGGAATACGGTGTCGGGTTCTACATGCCGCTGGAAGCGACCGACGAGCCTGCGGAATTCGGGGCCAATGTTGTGTTGTCGGACTTTGCCGTCAATGACGAAATCTGGATGATGGCGGATCCAAGCGGCACACTGCCGCGCGATCCCGCTACGATCCAGTTTGATCTGGTCGGCACGGCAAAGTTGTTCTTCGACCTGCTCGATCCCGAGCAGATGGAGGCCGCGGCCCGCAGCGATATTCCCGGAGAGCTGAACTCCCTGACGCTTGAAACGCTGAAGATCGCCGCAATCGGCGCGATGATCGAGGGCAACGGAGCCTTTACCTTTGACAACAGCGATCTTGAGACGTTCGACGGTCTGCCCCGCCCGATGGGCGAGGTGAACCTGTCCATCAATGGAGCCAACGCGGTGATCGACAATCTGGTCGGCATGGGATTGCTGCCCGAAGATCAGGCGATGATGGGGCGTATGATGATGGGTATGTTCGCACGGTCCGTCGGCGACGATCAGCTTGAATCGAAACTTGAGATCAATGAGCAGGGTCACGTTCTGGCCAATGGCCAGCGCCTGCAGTAAGATCATGTCGAAACAGGGGCGGACAGGTCAGCCTGTCCGCCTTTTTTATTTCCAAAACAGGGGTTTGCCATGCTGCGCCGTTATCTTTTGAGTTCCACATTCATCGCCGCCTTTGCGGTGCCCGCGCTTGCGGATGTCACCAGTGCCGACGTTTGGGCCAACACGCAGGCGTTTTATGCCGCGACCGGCGGAACCCTGACCGGCGATCTGTCCACCAGCGGTGACACCACGACGGTCGACAACGGACAGATCACATACAATCTTCCGATGGGTGTCGGTTCGTTCACGCTGACCCTGCCGTCGATTCAGATGACCGACGCAGGCGATGGCTCTGTAACGCTCGACGATATCGGCGACTATGACATGACGATCACCGCCAACATCGCGGGCGAGGCACCGGTATCGGCCACGCTGAACGTCGCACAGGACGGATTTTCCGGCACCGTCACCGGCACACCCGACGAAATGGTCTATGACTACCGCGCCGGCGCGTTCACCGTGACGCTGTCCGATCTGGCGTTTGACGGCGCTGACGAGGTTTCCGTCAAGATGATGGCGTCGGGCGAGGGCTACACCGCCACATCGACCGTGACTATGGGCGAGCTTGTCAATTATGTCGGCACCTCGACAGTCGCGCCGCTGACGGTGGATTACGACATTTCCACGCCCGATGGATTTTCCATCACCTCGACCGCGGCCTACGGGACAAGCATCACCGAGTTCGAAACGGCGCTGGTGCCCGGCGGTACGGATATTCTGAACCTGACACCAGCACTGAAAGCGGGCATGTTGCTGGCCTACAGCACCGAGACCGAAAGCACTGTCAGTCAGAACACCTCGGTCATCGACGGTCAGGTGCTGTCCGATCAGCTTTCGAGCGCGGGCCCGACCAATGCCAGCGTTTCGATCTCAGACGCCGGGCTCGATCTGCATGTCGATGCAATCAACCTTGTGCTGGCCATCACGCAGGCCGACCTCATGCCATTCCCGATCGAGATCGAAATGGCCGGGCTTGAAGCAGGTTATGCGTTCCCGCTGGTTGCCAGCCCTGACCCGCAGGAGTTCTCGTTCGACATGGTCTTCGACGGCTTGACGATCAGTGACCAGATCTGGTCGCTATTCGACCCGGGCCAGGAATTGCCCCGCGATCCGGCAAACTTTGCGCTCAACATGGAAGGCACCACGATCACGGAAGTCGATCTGTTCGACGTGATGGCGCTTGAAAGCAAATTTGACCGCCCCATGCCGCCCTTCAGCCTCGAGTCGCTCAATGTCAGCACGCTGGCGATCTCCGCCATCGGTGCGACGCTGGACGGATCGTCGCAACTCACGTTCGACAACACTGATCTTGCTACCTACGACGGCGTGCCCCGGCCCGAAGGCGACGCATTCGTCGCTGTTTCGGGCGCCAACGCCCTGTTGGACCGTCTGGTCGCGATTGGTCTGCTGAGCGAAGACGACGCGACAGGGGCGCGGATGGGTATGGGCTTCTTTGCCCGGTCCACCGGCGACGACAGCTTCGAGACAAGCGTGGAATTCAACGAAGAAGGCCACATGAGCGTCAACGGTCAGCGTATCCGCTGACACCCGGGCTTGAGATAGGGCGTGCGGTAGCCTACCTGATGGTCACATCAAAGGACACCGCATGACCCCATCGCTTTCAGACCTGACACACAGCATGATCGACCTCGCCCAACGGGCCGGGGCCGACAGCGCCGACGCGATTGCGGTAGATGGCACATCGGTGTCGATCGACGTGCGCGGCGGCGCTCTTGAACATGCCGAACGGTCCGAGGGAATCGACATCGGGGTCCGGGTCTTTGTCGGGCAGCGCAGTGCGATTGTTTCGGCATCCGACGCGCGCGAGACGACACTGCGCACGATGGCGGAGCGGGCTGTCACGATGGCTCGCGAAGCACCGTCCGATCCCTATGCCGGTCTGGCCGATCCCGCACAACTGGCGCAGGATACCGACTGTTCGCAGCTTGATATGTTCGATCCGGCATCGGAACCTGACCCCGCGGCATTGCAAGAGGCCGCACGCAATGCCGAGGCCACGGCTTTGGCGCATCCGGGCGTGACACAGGTACAATCTGCCTCTGCCGGATATGGGCGGCGGCGGATACATCTTACCGCCAGCAACGGATTTTCCGGCGGCTATATGCGCACCGACAACAGTTTGTCCTGCGTTGCGATTGCGGGCAGCGGCGCCGGAATGGAACGCGACTACGACTTTGACAGTCGCATCTACCGCGCGGACCTGCGGACACCGGAAGACGTCGGTCGGCTTGCCGCCGAACGGGCCGCTGCCCGCCATGGCGCGCGCAAGCCCAAGACCGGCAGCTATCCGGTGCTTTACGATGAACGGATTGCGTCCAGCCTGATCGGTCACCTGGTCGCCGCGATCAACGGCCGCGCCATCGCGCGCGGTGCCAGCTGGTTGCGCGACGATCTGGAAAGCGCGATCCTGCCGGACGGCATATCGCTGATCGAGGATCCTCGCCGCCCGCGTGCCTTTTCCTCGCGGATGTTCGATGCAGAGGGCTTGCCGACCGCACGCCGCGCCATCGTCGAATCGGGTGTGCTGAAGCACTGGACGCTCGATCTTTCGACCGGGCGCAAGCTGGGCATGGACAGTACCGCAAGCGCCGTGCGCGGCACCTCCTCCGGACCCAATCCCAGCCTGACCAACCTTGCCTTGACCCAGGGCGACAAATCCCGGGCGGAGCTTCTTGCAGACATGGGGACCGGACTGCTGATCACGTCTCTGATCGGATCGACCGTGAACCCCAATACCGGCGATTATTCACGCGGCGCGTCCGGTTTCTGGGTCGAAAACGGGGAAATCGCCTATCCGGTGAACGAATGCACCGTGGCAGGCAACCTGCGTGAGATGCTGATGCGGATTACCCCCGCGAACGACGCCCGTCCGTATCTCAGCAAAGTCGTCCCGTCGCTGCTGGTCGAAGGGCTCACCCTTGCCGGAGACTGACCTCGCGCTGCTGATCCGCGCGGCCCGGTCGGCGGGCGAGATTGCCATGCGGCATTTCGGAGCGACCCCACGCGTCTGGGACAAACCCGACGATGCCGGACCCGTAACCGAAGCCGATCTTGCCGTGAACGCACAATTGGCCGCTGACTTGCAAGTCGCACGCCCGAACTATGGCTGGTTATCGGAAGAAAGCGATGACGACGCCCGGCGACTGACCGCAGAACGGCTGTTCATCGTCGACCCGATCGACGGCACGCGGGCCTTTATCCAGAAATCCAAGGACTGGGCGCATGCGCTGGCCGTCGTCCGCGGCGGCGAGGTCATGGCGGGGGTGGTGTATCTCCCGCTGAGGGATCTGATGTTCGCTGCGACCAAAGGTGAAGGTGCCACGCTGAACGGCAACCCGATCCAGGTTTCTCACACCACCGAATTGAAGAATGCGACAGTGCTTGCCAACAAATGGAACCTTGACGCAAAGCACTGGTCTGGCGGTGCGGTTCCGCCGGTGGACCGCCACTTCAGATCGTCGCTCGCGTTTCGCCTGTGTCTCGTCGCGCAGGGCCGCTTTGACAGCATGCTGACGCTGCGCCCGACGTGGGAGTGGGACGTCGCCGCGGGCGCGCTGATCGTGACGGAGGCCGGCGGGACGGTGACCACGCGTGATGGCGCATCGCCCGTTTTCAACAATCGCCACCCAAAACTGAACGGACTTGTCGCCGCAGGCGGCATCCACACCTCTTTGCAGCGTGCCCTGGCTGCTGATATTGCATAGCACGCCGGTAACCACTTCTTTTCGATGACGAACGGGCGCTGCAAGCCTGCTGCCATCGAAAGGAAAACTTATGCGATTTTCAGCCATCTTCCTGTTGCTTTGCCTTGGGACGGCAGCCTGTGGGCCTACCTTGCGTACGACGGATCAGATTTACACGCCACCGCCGCCACCGCCACGCGACAGCTTTACCCGGCGCGAGGCAGATCGGGTCGGGTTGCTCAACGACTTTGCCACCCTGCAGGAAACCGACAGCCGCGATCTGCCGTTTCGTAGCCAGCTGTCCTATGACGGGCTTCTCAACACGACGCTGGGGCCACGACAGGACGTGATCGGCGATGTGCGTGTCGATGTGGATCTTTCTCGCGACACCATCCGCGGACAGGCCGACAACTTTGTCGACCGGTTCAACCGTAATGTCGACGGCGAGCTTGAGTTGTTTCGCGGCACGTTCGACGACTGGCCGGGTTCCGGGCAGAACCAGGCCGTCGCCGGACTGCGCGGAACACTGACGGATCGTTTCAATCGCGATTATGCCGTCAGCGGGCAGGTGCAGGGCGATGTGCTGGGTCGCAACGCGCAAGCCTTCGAGGCGACTGTGACCGGGTCGGTCAAGGTAAACGGCGGTGCACAGGAACCCATCAAGGGCGGTATCGTGGCGGAACGGGTGCGCTGACAGCAGCCTTGAGGCGCGGATGCAGGCGGCATAGTGTGTGGCAAATCACCTGACCCAAGGAATCTGATATGACACAGCGCCTGCACCTCGTCTTTGGCGGAGAGCTTGTTGACCCGACGAAGAATGCGTTCAAGGACGTCGACGCCATTGATATCGTCGGCATGTTTCCGGACTACAACAGCGCCTACAATGCATGGAAAGGTGCCGCCCAGCGCACGGTAGACAATGCGCATACGCGCTACTTCATCGCGCATATTCACCGCTTGCGTGACGAAAAAACCGCTGCATCCCCGACCGAAGAGCTGGGAACCTAGGGAAAGCACGCCCCATGGCGCGGTCCCTGCCGCTGTCGGCATATCTGGCCCTGCGCGGGTCGGAAAAGACCGCCCCTGACAGTCTGCCAAAGCTAAAGCGCCCGGACGGTATCGTCATCTGGGCGGTCTGCAGCGGGCCGGACATGGTGCGCAAGGCGCAAAGTCTCGAGTTGGCGATCCGTGCGGAAGGCGACCCTGTCACCATCGTCTGCAGTGGCCCGTCCGGCTCCGTGTCGACACCGACCGGGCGCGCCGGCGTCGGAGCGATGCTCGACCATTTCCGGCCGGTGATGGTGATCGGATTGGGCGACATGCCCGACCCCTTGATTCTTTCGGCGGTCAAAGATGCGGGCCTTCCGATCCTGCTTATGGAGATCGGACCGGACGCCACCCTCGCCCCGACGCGCCCCTGGATCCCTGGGCTGGGCAAAGCGGTTCTGGCGCTGTGCGACAGGATCATCACGACGTCGCAAGAGGCTGCGGTTGCAGTCCTGCAAGCTGGCGCCGCTGACGACATTGTCGTGACGGTTGGCGAGATCGATTCACCGCCGCCCATCCTGCCGTATGACGAGGACGAGCGCGCGGAATTTGCCCGGATCCTGAACACGAGGCCGGTCTGGCTGGCGGCAGAAACCGGGCCTGAAGAGTGCGAATTGCTGGCGGCAGCGCATCGGCAGGCCTGTCGCCGGTCCCATCGGCTACTGCTGATCGTTGCCCTGCGCGACGCGACTCACACGACAGCGATGACCGATAGCTTGCGCTCCGAAGGGTTCACCGTCTCTGACCGTGTCGCTGGTGATCAAGTGGGCGACGCCACGCAGATACTCGTCGTACCCGGCGGTGAGGACCTGGGCCTGTGGTATCGAGTGGCTCCGATCACGTATCTGGGGCTGACATTGCGAGACGGGCCGGGACGGCACCCGTACGAACCTGCATCGCTCGGTTCTGCAGTGCTTTATGGGCCGCAGGTGGCCGAACACGTCAGCGCGATTACACAGCTTGACGCCGCTGGCGCATGTCTGGCCGTGCAATCTGCCGATACGCTGGGCGTCGCAGTGGAACAACTGCTCTCTGCCGACAAAGCCGCGCAAATGGCGCATGCGGCGTGGGACGTGACTACGCGCGGGGCGGACGTCACGCAGCGCATAGCGGATCTTATCGTGCGACGCCTGGACCAGGACGGAGGATAACCATGCGCCCACCGCGATTCTGGTCCAACCCGGTCGCGTCGCCCGGCTGGCAGGCGCATCTGCTTGCCCCGGTGGCCGCGCTCTATGGCAAGACAACGGCGTGGCGCGTCGGCAAACCGCCGTCCTATCGCAGTGCAGTGCCTGTCATTTGCATCGGGAATATCAATATCGGTGGGACCGGCAAAACGCCGACAGCCATTGCACTGGCCCAGCACCTTTCTGACGGGGGCTATAACCCTCATTTCGTTACACGCGGATATGGTGGCAGCTTGGCGGGGCCCGTCCAAGTCGATGACCGCAGGCACAGCGCCGCGGAAACCGGCGACGAACCCCTGCTCTTGTCGAGCTTCGCACCGACCTGGGTTGCCAAGGATCGCGCTGCAGGGGTAATGATGGCAGAGGCGGCGGGGGCTGACATCATCGTGCTGGACGACGGATTTCAGAACCCTGCGGTAGCCAAGGATGTGTCGATCGTCGTAGTCGATGCCGAGCGCGGGTTCGGCAACGGCAGGGTGATACCCGCGGGACCACTGCGCGAGCCTGTCGCGGCAGGTCTACGCCGGGCCGAAATCGTATTGTCGATCGGGGATAACGCGGCGCAAAAACAGTTCGCAAACGCCTGGCCAACGACAATCTCACGGATCACCGGCGCGCTTGTTCCGCTCGAAACCGGGATGCCATGGCGCGGGATGCGCGTGTTGGCCTTTGCCGGAATCGGCCATCCAGAAAAATTCTTTGCGACGTTACGCGAGCTTGGGGTCGAGCTGATCCATGCAGAGGCATTGAGCGACCATCAGCCGCTGACACCGGCGCTGATGAGACGTCTTGAGGCCGAGGCACGCGCCCGCAACGCGCAACTGGTGACCACCGAGAAAGACGCTGTCCGCCTGCCCGAAGGATTTCGTGCCAAGGTGATTACCGTGCCGGTTCGATTGAAGGTCGATAGCTGGGGGCCGGTCGATACGGCTCTCCAGCAGATTGCGGCGCGTTAGGCGCCCAGCTTATCATCCAGAATAGACTGCATTTCCGCATAGGCCATGTTGGAATATTTCTGACCGTCGATCAGGAAGCTGGGTGTCGAAGAGATATCGTCCCGCTCTGCATTGGCGCGATACCAGTCCACAAGGTTCTGGGCCATTTCGCCGTCCGCCATGCAAGCGTCGAGCGTCTCGCCGTCCAGCCCCGCCATGAGGCCGATCTTGCGCAGCTCGTCAGCGATCTTGGCGGGATCACCGGATGCGGTCCATTCACGTTGTTTTTCGTAAATCAGGTCCGTGATGCCAAAGAATTTCGCGTCACCGCCGCACCGCGCGATCATCGACGCCCAAAGCCCGAACCGGTCGAAATAGACTTCGCGATAGACGAACCGCACCTTCCCGCTGTCGATGTAGTCCACCTTGAGTTGCGGATAGACGTCGGCGTGAAAACGGGCGCAGTGCGGGCAGGTGTAGGAGGCGTATTCGATCAATTCTACCGGCGCGTCAGCGTCGCCCAGAACCATGTCGGCGATCCCGAATTCATTGTCCGCGGCCTGTGCCAGCGTCAGCCGGGGTGCGGTGCCCAGCGTAAATGCGGCAGCGCCGGTGAGGAGAAGAGTTCTGCGATCCATAAAGATACCTTTTGATTTCACGAGTTGTTTTTCGACAGCACATGCGCACCCAATCGCGCAAGTGCCGCTTTGAGTTCGGGGCTGGTCACACTTTCGGCGAGCGCCGCAGAGGCAGCCTGAGCCTTTGCGTTCGGCCTTGTTTCAGGTTTTGGGGCCGCCGCGAAAGCGACCCGCCCTTCGGCAAACCCGACCGGGGCGGTTTGCGTAATGCGGATCCGGGCGATGGCGCGGTAACCGTAGCAGGCATTCACTTTGTCGCAGATTTTCTGCTTTTCCATTTCGATCATGGGCGCGTTTGCCCCCGTCGTCAGTACGGTCAACGTAGCACTCATACCGCCGCGCCCATAGCTGACGTTGACCGGTGTGGCGACACCGGCCGTCCGCTCGCCCACGATCTCGGCCCAGTGGGTCAAGAGCCGCGTGACGGCAAAGCCGCGGCTTTCGCTGGCCTTGCGAATCCGCGATTGCATCAGGCCGGAAGCCTGCGAAAACCCATGGGTCGTCGAGTTGCGATGGCGTGTCTGTTTCATCATCCCTATCTATTGTAAGCCGCGCCTGCCGCCAAGCCAGACCGATTTGGAAAGGAAACATAAACAGTGCGTGATCTCGCTCATGATCTGCTCGACTGGTACGACCGGCACGCGCGCGTTATGCCGTGGCGAGTCGCACCGGCGGATCGTGCCGAAGGCGTAGTGCCCGATCCCTATTTCATCTGGATGTCAGAGGTGATGCTGCAACAGACGACGGTCGCGGCGGTCCGGGATTATTTTCGGAAATTCACAGCACGCTGGCCCACGGTCACGGCATTGGCCGCAGCCGAAGACGCCGATGTCATGGCCGCATGGGCCGGTCTGGGCTATTATGCCCGGGCGCGCAATCTGTTGAAATGCGCCCGCGTCGTCGTTTCGGACCACGGCGGACGGTTCCCAGACGATTACGATACGTTGCTGAGCCTGCCGGGAATCGGCCCCTATACCGCCGCCGCGATCTCCGCGATTGCCTTTGACACGCCTGCGACGGTTCTCGATGGCAACGTCGAGCGCGTGATGGCGCGGTTGCACGATGTGCGCACGCCCTTGCCTGCAGCAAAGCCTACGCTCATGGCGCTTGCCGCTGATCTGACACCCAACCGACGACCCGGTGACTATGCGCAGGCCGTGATGGACCTTGGCGCCACGATCTGCACGCCAAAATCTCCCGCCTGCGGTATCTGTCCTTGGCGCGAGCCTTGTCAGGCCCGGATCGCTGGTTCCGCAACGGAGTTGCCGAAGAAAACACCGAAGAAGAAAGTCCCGGTGCGCCGCGGATTTGTCTATGTCGCGCGGACCACTGCCGGGGAATGGCTTCTGGAAACACGTCCCGCGTCGGGCCTTTTGGGCGGGATGCTCGCCTTTCCGACGTCGGAATGGTCGGACGAACCCGCCCCCGACCCTCCGGTCGATGCGACATGGACCGAGACCGGGCTCGAGGCGCGACACACCTTCACCCACTTCCATCTGCGGCTTGCCGTGCTGACGACGACCCTGCCCGTGACCTCGAAACCGCATCGGGGGGGCTTCGTGCCATCATCCACATTTGACCCTTCATCACTCCCGACAGCCATGCGCAAGGTCTATGACCTTGTTGCGACGCTACGCCACGATTGAGCGGTAAGCACGAAATGTGTATCTTTCGTCCATGACAGCGATCCCTGCCCCGAAACTTAGGAAATTCACTGCGGCGCTTCCGTTCTGGATGACGCTGGGCCTTGTGCCTGTCGCCTGGATTGCGGCCGTTTACGGTGGGCTGGCGTTGCTGCTTCTGCCGATTGCGACCTGGTATCTATTTTCGGTCCTTGATTTCTTTACCGGGCTGAATACCGACAACGCCGACCCGCAAACCCCCGACGACGATCTGCGCTGGTATCGCGCAATCACCCTCATCTGGGCGCCGGTCCAGATCGTCACGGTGTTCGGAATTATGTGGTATGTCGTGCAAACCGAGCATCTGCACTGGATCGAGGAGTGGCTGCTGTTCGCAGGTCTAGGCATTATTTCGGGCACCGTGGGGATCAACTACAGCCACGAGCTGATGCACCAGAAACCGAAGGTCGAACGCTGGCTGGCCGATATTCTTTTGGCTTCGGTGCTCTATTCGCACTTCAGGTCGGAACACCTGCTGGTCCATCATCGCTATGTCGCGACGCCCAAAGACCCTGTAACTGCGCGTTACAACGAACATTTCTGGCGGTTCTTTCCGCGTGTTCTGCGGCAATGCTGGCTTTCAGCTTTCACTGCAGAGAAAGCGATGCTCGCGCGCAAGGGCAAACCCTGTACCGATTTGAAAAACCCGTTCTTCCGGTATTGGGCGCTGCAGGCCGTGTTTCTGCTGCTGTCAGTCCTGATCGGCGGGTGGTGGGGGCTGTTTCTGTTCGGTGTGCAGGCGTTTTCCGCGATCTTCCAACTGGAACTGGTCAACTACATCGAACACTATGGCCTGACCCGCAAACATCTGGGCGACGGGAAATACGAACACGTCCTGCCGCGCCATTCCTGGAACGCCGCGCAGAAGGCATCGAACTGGCTCCTGATCAACCTGCAGCGCCATTCGGATCACCACTACAAGCCTGACCGCCGCTTTCCACTTTTGCAGACCTACAGCGACGACGAAGCGCCGCAGTTGCCCTATGGTTATCCGGTCATGACGATGGTGGCGCTGTCACCGCGCCATTGGCGGCGCGTGATGAACCCGCGCGTGCAGGCGTGGCGAGAAAGATACTATCCCGAGATCACCGACTGGCAGCCCTACAAGACCGGGACGAACCCGCTGCCGCGCTGAGTGCTATTCGCTCTCGATCGCCAGCAGTTCCTCGTACCGGTAGCTGACGGCGATATTGCCATCCAGACCGGCGACGAAGTTCGGGTCTTGTGGCAGGCATCCGACGCCGCACAACTGGCTTGCGACCATATCGCTGCTGTCGATGTACCACAGACGCCCACCCGGCGTAGCGACATAGCCGTCGATACCCTCAGCCTCGTCGCCTTCCATGTCACCGGCTGACGGGAACTCTGCCGGCGTGTCATATTCAAATGCCCCGTGTGTGTGGAACGACGCGATGGTGATCTCATTCGGGCCTTCTTCTGGCCCGGTGCAAGAGCTTTCGTCGCCTGCGTGGATGGCGGAAATCTTCATCGCGCCATCTGAACCGATCAGGATATAGCCGCAAAATTCGCGGTTCTCGGCAAAAGATCGCGATTGCAGTTGGGCCAGCGTGTCCCGTGCAAGCTGCGCCTCGGCGGTGCTTTGCGCGGTGGCCGGTGTGGCAAGAAGCAGAAGCACTGGAATGAACAAATTTCTCATGCCGAAAGCCTAGCCCTCGATCGGAACGCGCACAAACGAAAAAACCCCGCACCGAAGTGCGGGGTGAAGTTAGTGCTGACGGATCTCCCACTCTGTCGGGGGAGGCGGGCCGTCTGCACCGGCGGTATTCCTGTGTCAGTGGTGCTTTGCCATTTCAGAGCGGACCTGCTGACGTAACAGATCGATCGGGACTTTCTGGCCGTCGCGTTTGAATTGCCAATAGGTCCATCCGTTGCAGCTTGGCGCGCCTTCGCAGGCGGCACCGACCTGATGGATCGAGCCCTTGATATCGGCCCCGATCAACGTGCCGTCGGCGCGCACCCGCGCTTTGTGACGCCCGTTCATCGACCAAAGCTCCTCTCCCGGGCGCAGCATGCCGCGCTCGACAAGCACGCCAAACGCAACCCGGGGTTCGGCCCGCTTCGAGGTCGAGACCTCCAGCGCTTCCTTGTCGAACTTGCGGGTATTCGCGATGCGTTTCTCGGCGACCTTGCGATAGGCTGCCTCGCGTTCGATCCCTATAAAATCACGGCCCAGCATCTTGGCGACGGCACCCGTCGTGCCCGTGCCGAAGAACGGGTCGAGGACGACGTCGCCGGGGTTTGTCGTGGCAACCAGCACGCGGTGCAGCAATGACTGCGGTTTCTGCGTCGGATGCGCCTTGTCGCCGTCGTCATTCTTCAGCCGCTCATGCCCGGTGCAGATCGGCAAGACCCAATCGGATCGCATTTGCACCCCTTCGTTCAGTGCCTTCAGCGCCTCGTAGTTGAAGGTGTATTTGCTGGCCTCTTCCTTGCTGGCCCAGATCAGGGTTTCGTGGGCGTTCGTCAGCCGCTTGCCGCGGAAATTCGGCATCGGGTTGGATTTGCGCCAAACCACGTCGTTCAGGATCCAGAATCCCTGGTTCTGCAATTCTGCGCCCATGCGGAACACGTTATGGTAGCTACCGATGACCCAGATCGCGCCATTCGGTTTCAGCAGACGGCGGGCGGCGGCAAGCCAGTCGCGGGTGAACTTGTCGTAAACCTTGAAGCTGTCGAACTGGTCCCAGGCATCGTCGACGGCATCGACTTTGGAATTGTCGGGGCGGTGCAGGTCACCCTTCAGCTGCAGATTATAGGGCGGGTCGGCGAAAATCAGGTCGACGGAGCCTGCGGGAAGGCTGTTCATCCGGTCGATGCAATCGCCGTCAAGGATCGTGTTCAGGGGAAGCGTCGCCGCCTCCTGCCCCTCTTTCGGGGTCTTCGCTTTTGTCGTCATCACTTGCCTCTGTCCGCGACGGATTGTTCCGCTCGTTGGTTGAGAACAATGTGAGTCAGCCCCGATTCAGAGTAAATAACTTTAATGAATCAGCGCTTTAGGTTTTTTTCTTGCCACAAGATATTGTGGACGGGTGCAAAGTTACGCCGATGATGTTGAGTTATACCGTGGCTTTTGAGTCCCGCCTTGTGTTCGGGCGTCGGATATCCTGCATTTCGCTCCCAGCCGTAGCCCGGATGTTGTTGCGCCAACGCCACCATCAGACGGTCGCGCCAAACTTTCGCCACAATTGAAGCCGCCGCAATGCTCTGGGAACGGGTGTCGCCCTTGACCAGGGTGCGCGCGGGGATGTTCAGCCCGCGCGGCACCATGTTGCCGTCGATCAATGCAAAATCGGCGGGACGTGAAAGCCCGGCCAGTGCGCGGACCATCGCGATATGGGATGCGCGCAGGATATTGTGCTGTTCGATTTCTTCGACCGATGCTTGGGCAATCGACACATCCGCGGTTTCACTCAAAACCGCAAACAGGACGTCGCGCCGACACGGGGAAAGTTGTTTGCTGTCGTTCAATCCATCCGGAATGGCGTCCGGATCCAACACGACCGCTGCCGCGACCACCGGGCCGGCCAGTGGCCCGCGCCCGACCTCGTCGACACCCGCAATCCGAAGATAGCCGTTGGCGATGGCTTCCGACTCGAATGAAAAAACGGGCGCGGTCTTGGTCATATCTCCAGTGACCAGAGCCGGGCCTGCCTTTCAACCCGGATTCGCGCAACAGACTGCGTCCGGCCTTGTGATATCAGTGGGTCCGGTGACCTATCTGATATCCGAAATCACGCAGGCACCCGGGCGCATAGCCATTGCGCGGGCCGTCGTAGGTGCGCAACCGGATGAAGCACTGGTCCGGCAGGCTGCGCGCATGATCATAACGTCGTTCCAGACAGCGTGCGCCGAAGATGCGTTGCGCGCCACGCTGCGTATCATGTGTGCGCAGGCAACTTTCCGGCAGAATATGGCGCGGCTGCGTGATTTGTGCGCGGCCCGTCGGTTGCTGGGGTCGCAGGCCCGGCACTTCGCGTGGCGGCCTGGACAGGTCAGGTGCCCGCGCTGGTGCCGCGCGATCGGTCTGGTCGCTGATGATCTTGGCCACGATCCCTGCGGCAACAAGGCCAAATATCAACTGCCCGATTTCACGGTCCGACATGCGGTCGGCCATGACCGGTGCCGGGGCGATTGAAAGCGACAGCGCGGTCGCGCCTGCCAATAGTGTCTTGAACATGGGTCCGGTCCTTTCCGATTGCTGCGCCAAAGGGCGACGCCTGTGAAAGGAGGATGGGGATGAGAGTACCTGCCGCTCAATATCCGGGGATGGCTATGGGATTGCGGGCAGGCTAGACTGGCATGATATTGACTAACCGTTCACCGCCGCGCCATGGGTTCTGCATGAGACAGCTTACCTTCACACTATTGGCCCTGATCGCCATGACCGGTGCCGCGCAGGCGGCCTGTTATGCCGACTACAAAGCCAAACAGGACGATCCGCTGCGCCTGCACTATGGTGTGGCACAGATCAACGGCGACTGCACCGTCGCCAACGCGCAGGCGCAACTGTCGGACCGTCTTGCAGGCGGTGGCTGGCAGTTGCTGAATGTGCTTGGCGTCTTCGATGACGCAGGACTGGACCAAAGAAGGACAAGCGCCGGTGAGTTCTACCTCCGCTATTGAGGCCCGCCAGACGGGTAACCGCATCGTCGTCGCCGGGATCGCGGCCATCGTGCTGATTCTGGCCGTGGCCGCAGTCCTGCTGTTCATCAACCTGCCGGACGCCAACGCGTTCAACGCGCGGGTCGAGCAGCTTTTCATCGCCAACGACACGCTGACCGGCAATGCCGAGATCAAGTTGCTTGAGATCCTCGCGCAGTCGGGCACCGCGTTTTCCGACACGCTGTCGTCCTATCGGTTCGTGATCTTCGTGCTGCTCGTCTTTGCGACTGCCATGCTCATTGCTGCCGTCGCGTTCCTGGTGATGCTGATCGCGCTGAACCGTCGTATGGGGCAGATCGAGCGCAAGGGAATCGAGGTCAATTCGCTGATGATCAGCCGCGACCAGAAGGCTGTCTATCTCAACAACTTCGAATTCAAGCTCACCGAGGCCGCGATGGAAACGCTCTCGGTTCTGGCCGAGGCGCGCATGGACGACGAAGTGATGTCGGGCGCAGAGATCGAAGGGGTGATTTCAGGACGCGATGCCGCCGATTGCGACGAGGCGGCAGGGGCAACCCGGATCAAGCGCCTGCGCGATACTTTGGGCAACCAGATGGTCAGCGAACTGCTGGTCAAGAACATCGCGCGCAAGGGCTATATGCTGGCCATCGACAAGGACGTGATCCGCATGGTCTAGACCACAGGCGACCCTTGCATTCGGGTCGGTGCCGGGGCCAAGATTGCCTCATGTATGACTTGCTGATCACCGGTGGCACTGTCGTCACGCCCGATGGCGTCATCGCGGGCGATGTGGCTGTCTCCAACGGTAAAATCGCCGGTGTCGGTGCGATGGCGGACGCGGCCCGCGAAACGATTGACTCCACCGGGCTGATCTTGATGCCCGGCGGCATTGATCCGCACGCCCATATCGAACAGATGTCGGGCATGGGCCTGATGAACGCCGATACCTTCGAAACGGCGACCCGGTCCGCTGCGATTGGCGGCACGACGACGGTGATTTCCTTTGCAGCGCAGGCCAAGGGCGAACGCCTGAGAGACACCGTCGCGGACTATGCCGCCCGTGCGAAGCGCGGCGCGATGATCGACCACGCCTTCCACTTGATCGTCAGCGACCCCAAGGTGCCGGAATTCGCCGCAGACGTTGACGCGTTGATCGCCGCCGGGCACCGGTCGATCAAGATTTTCACGACCTACAATATCATGTTGGATGACGCCGCTATCCTGTCGGTGATGTCGCAGGCCAAGGCGGCCGGTGCCGTTGTCTGCGTGCACGCGGAAAACGACGCGATGATTGCATCCGCAAAGGCAGACCTGATCGCGCAGGGCAACACGGCACCGAAGTACCACGCCGCGTCCCACCCGCGCATGGCCGAGGTAGAGGCGATTTCACGAATTTGCCATTTCGCGGAATACCTCGATCAGCCGGTAATGATCTTCCATGTTTCCACCGCCGAAGGCGTCGAGATCGTGCGTGCCGCACGAGCCCGCGGTGTTCCGGTCAGGGCTGAAACCTGCACCCACTATTTGCGGATGACCGACGAGGTACTCGACCAACCCGGTGTGACCGGCGCGAAATGGATGTGTTCACCACCACAACGCACAACGCAGGATCAGGAGGCGCTGTGGCAAGGGTTGGCGGACGGCACGCTGGACATGGTGTCATCTGACCATGCGCCCTATCGCTTCGATGAAACCGGGAAACTGTCCGCCGGTCCAAACCCGCCCTTTCAGAGTATTGCAAACGGTCTGCCGGGTCTGGAAACCCGTTTGCCGCTGCTCTTCGATGCGATAGTAAACCAAGGGCGCGGCGATCTGGTGCGCTTTGCCCGCCTGACCGCGACCGCGGCGGCAGAGCTTTACGGGCTGACCGCCAAGGGGCGGGTCGCGGTTGGTTGCGACGCCGACCTTGTGCTGTGGAACGCGGAAAAATCACATACCTACGCGGCGGACGATTTGCACGACAATGTCGGCTATAACCCCTGGAAAGGAACGACCGTGACAGGTTGGCCCGAGACGGTAATTCTACGCGGCGAGGTGATCGTGAGAGATGGCACATGCAGCGCTACGCCCGGTCAGGGGCAATGGCTGACCCGCACGCAGACAGGATGGCCCATATGACCCGACGCCCGGACAATACCGCAAGCCTAGCGATCACGTTTCTCTACTACCGCGACCTGCAAACCGCGATGCGGTTCTATGAAGATATACTGGGACTGCGGCTCGCCATCGACCAGGGCTGGTGCAAGATCTACCGCCTGTGCCCGGGCGCACACATCGGACTGGTAGATGAAAGCCGCGGCATGAACAAATGGGCCGAGACGCGCCCGGTTCAGGTGTGCCTCCGGGTGCCGGACGTGGACGATTGGTATGCCTATGCACAGGATCAGGCGCTCGATGGCCTGTCGGAGCTTTTCGTGAACGACGAAATCGGCATCCGCGCATTCGTCTTCAACGACCCGGAAGGATATCAGATCGAAATCCAGACCAGCACGCGCCACGATTTCGAACCGGGCATGGACTGATGGACAAGGCACTGATCGTCATCAATCCGAATTCTACTCAGGCGGTGACTGACGGGATCGCCGCGGCGCTGAAGCCGCTGCACAGGTTTGGAATTCCCATCCGGTGTCTGACGTTGGCCGAAGGGCCACCGGGGATCGAAACGCAGGAACAGGCGGATCGCACGATCACTCCGATGCTCGATCTCGCTGCGCGGGAAAAGGAGAGCGCCCTTGGCTATGTCATCGCCTGTTTCAGCGATCCTGGCCTGCACGCCTTGCGCGATGCCACGGACCTGCCGGTTTTGGGCATTCAGGAGGCGGCCATGATGACCGCGATGACACTGGGGCAGCGTATCGGGGTAATCGCGATCAAACCCGCGTCGATCCCCCGCCACATGCGGGCCTTTGGTGCGATGGGTGTGTCGTCCCGGATCGTCGGCGAACGCGCGTTGGGTCTGGGCGTGACCGCGCTTTCCGGTGACGGCACGCTGGATGAAATGGTGGAAACGGGAACCGTACTGCGTGATGACGACGGCGCGGAAGTGCTGATCATGGGATGCGCCGGGATGGCGCAATATCGCGCCCCGCTGGAACATGCCCTTCGTATTCCGGTCGTCGAACCCTGTCAGGCCGCCGTCGGCATGGCGCTTTGCCGGATCGCGCTGGGGCAATCACATAGCGTCAAAGGACATGCTTATGCTGGATGAAACTGCCAAAGGCGTCTTCACAATCGCCTGCACACCCTTTCTGCCGGACGGCAGCCTCGATCTGAACAGCGTCGACAGCATGGTAGATTTCTATGTTGAAAAGGGCTGCACAGGGCTGACCATCCTCGGGATTATGGGCGAGGCTGGAAAACTGTCGGCAGAGGAATCCCGCGCCGTCATCGCGCGGGTCGTTGCGCGTACGGACCTGCCCATTATCGTCGGCGTATCGGCCCCCGGATTTGCGGCAATGCAGGCGCTAGCGGACGCAGCCATGGACACTGGCGCAGCCGGTGTAATGGTGGCCCCGCCCGGCAACCTGCGCAGCGATGACCAGATTCTCTCCTACTACCACGCGACGGCCGAGACGTTGGGAAACACCCCCTTTGTGCTGCAGGACTTTCCTTTGGTGACGACGGTGACGATCCCGGCCAAGGTCATCATCAAGATTGTCGAAGACCTGCCGACCTGCGTCATGCTCAAGCACGAGGACTGGCCCGGACTGGCCAAGATCAGTGCGTTGCGCGCCGCGTCCGAAGGGGGCGGTCGTCGCATTTCGATCCTCTGCGGCAATGGTGGGCAGTTCCTGCCAGAGGAAATGGCGCGTGGCGCCGACGGCGCCATGACAGGGTTTGCCTATCCCGAAATGATGGCGCGTGTCGTCTCCGCACATAATGCCGGTGACGTATCGCGAGCGCAGAATATTTTCGATTGCTACTTGCCGCTGGTCCGATACGAAAGCCAGCCCGGGCTGGGCCTTGGCGTGCGCAAGCACGTGCTGGCCCAACGTGGGGCCATCGCTTACCCGACGGTGCGCAAACCCGGAGGCGGGATCGACGCCGCAACCGCAGACGAGGTCAACCGGCTTATTGCGCGACAAACGGCCAAACTGGCGGCGCTCGACCTCGATTAGTCGCGGATCAGCGTATCGCCTAGTGCAATTTTCGGTTCCAGCTCGACCCGTTGCGCGGCGCGATTTGCATCGGGTGCATAGTGATCCGCAACAATGCGGGCAGCCTGCTGCCCGATCTCGCGGCGGCAGGCATCCATGGTTGCCAGTTGCATCGGCAGGCCATCGAGCAGTTCCACACCGTTGAATCCGGCCAGACCGATCTGGCCCGGCACATCGACCCCCTTCTCCAGAAGATAGAGAAGCCCCCCGGCACCGATCATATCGTTGGAATAATAGAGAAAATCTATGTCCGGCGTCCGGTCCAGCATCACAGCTGTCAACTCGCGCCCCTTGGCCAAGGCGGAGCCGCCGGAATAGAATTGCTGGTCCGCAATCTCTATTCCCGCCTTGGCCAGCGTCCGGGTGAAGCCTTCGAACCGCTTGCGCGCGCGGTGATCGAGCGGCATTTTCGTACCCATGAAGCCGATACGCCGATAGCCTGCGTCGATGATCTTTTCCGCCATCATGCGCCCGGCGCGGCGATGCGATATTCCGACGCAGGAATCGACCGCGACACCGTCGACATCCATGATCTCGACGACCGGAATTCCGGCCTGCTGCAGCATCGCCATCGCCGCTTCCGAATGTTCCAGCCCCGCGATGATCACACCGGAGGGCCGCCAGGACAGCATTTCGAAAAGGACTTTCTCTTCCTTCTCAGGCAAATAGTCGGTCACCCCGACCACCGGTTGCAGATCGGTGTCTTCAAGAACCTCCGACACGCCAGCCAGCACTTCTGGAAACACCATGTTGCCCAGCGACGGAATGATCACTGCAACCAGATTGACCCGGCTCGATGCCAGCGCACCCGCGATCTTGTTGGGCACATAACCCAGGCGCTTGGCCGCATCCTGCACCTTCGAGCGGGTCGCCGCACTGACATCGCCCTTGTTGCGCAATACCCGGCTTACGGTCATCTCGCTCACGCCCGATGCCTCCGATACATCGCGAAGCGTCAAAGGGCGGCGAGGAGGAATTGTCACGTCGGGCATCCTGAATTATGCGCAGTCATGACATCTTTACGCCGCCTCGCCCGCCTGTCCAAGCCAAGAAAGCGCATGGGAAGCCGGTCAACCGTTGACCGGCCGCCGCACGACGGGCAATGAAGTAGAGCAGACCCCGTGGCTCAACTGGATAGAGCAGCCCCCTCCTAAGGGGCAGGTTGCAGGTTCGAATCCTGCCGGGGTCGCCATTTTCGGGATGTGTGACATACGTTCGGTGGCAGACGTTGGCGCGTGCCGTCATGCGTTTGGCGATGTCAGCCGGTCGAGGGCGGCGTGAAGGTTATCATATGACGGTCCGAGTTTGTCCCGCAGTTCTGCCTGAAATCCCTGAGCGATCGGGATGAGATCGTGGAGCAGGCGCACGCCATCCTGTGTCAGCGCGAGTCTGAGCAGGCGGCGATCGCGGTTGTCGATATGCTTGACGAGGTAGCCTTTGGCTTCCAGGCGGGATGCTGCACGGCTGACCTTTGATTTTTCAAGGTTCACCCGCTGCTCGATGTCGCGGACCGAAAGGTTTTCCGTGTAGCCGACGTTCAGAAGGACCCGCCATTCCGGCATCGAAATGCCGAAACGCGCCTTGTACTGTCTTAGAAGATCGGCGCTCAACTGGGCCGCGACGTTTGTCAGGCGATACGGCAGATAGCGGTCAAGGTCGAAGTCGGGAAGCGTTGCAGTCATGATTGCCCTCCTGACGGTCAGACTGCCGACATAGTCATTGCAAATGCAACAAGTTTGTTGACGCGGTAGGGACGACCGCGAATACTTGCAAACAGATTCGTTGGTGATCGGGGAAATGACCATGGCTAAACAGGCATCGTCAGACAGGATGACACGCGCCCAGGACAGTGGTGGCACGACGGCGGGGTACATGCCCGGCTTCGGCAACGATTTTGAAACGGAGGCGCTGCCCGACGCACTGCCGCAGGGTATGAACAGCCCGCAAAGGGTAAACTACGGTCTTTACGGTGAACAACTGTCGGGAACAGCGTTCACCGCACCCAGCCACAAGAATGAACGGACATGGTGCTACCGCATCCGCCCTTCGGTCAAGCACTGCGGGCGTTTCGAAAAAATCGAAATGCCGTTCTGGAAATCGGCGCCGCATGTGGACCCGGATGTCGCCAGCCTGGGACAATACCGCTGGGACCCGCTGCCCCATACCACGGAAAATCTGACCTTCGTTACCGGCATGCGCACGATCACCACGGCGGGCGATGTCAACACGCAGGTCGGCATGGCCACGCACGTGTATCTGGCGACCGCCACGATGGAGGATGAATATTTCTATTCGGCGGATTCGGAACTGCTGATCGTACCGCAGGAGGGCCTGCTGCGCATCTTTACGGAACTGGGTGTGATCGACCTCGAACCGAAAGAAATCGCGATCATCCCGCGCGGGCTCTTGTATCGCGTGGCGGTTGTCGAGGGGCCGGCACGCGGCTTTGTCTGCGAGAACTACGGGCAAAAATTTCAACTGCCTGGACGTGGCCCGATCGGGGCGAACTGCATGGCGAACAGGCGCGACTTCAAAACGCCCGCCGCCGCGTTCGAGGACCGCGAGGTTCCTTCGACGGTGACGGTCAAATGGTGCGGCCAATTCCACCGCACACGGATCGGCCACTCGCCTCTGGACGTGGTCGCGTGGCACGGCAACTACGCTCCGGTCAAATATGATCTGCGCACCTACTGCCCGGTCGGGGCCATCCTTTTCGACCATCCTGATCCGTCGATCTTTACGGTGCTGACAGCACCTTCCGGTGTGGAAGGCACCGCCAACATCGACTTTGTCCTGTTCCGCGAACGCTGGATGGTGGCGGAGGATACATTCCGCCCACCCTGGTATCACAAGAACATCATGTCCGAGATGATGGGTAACATTTATGGCCAGTACGACGCCAAACCGCAGGGCTTCGTGCCCGGCGGCATCTCGCTGCACAATATGATGCTGCCGCATGGGCCGGACAAGGAAGCGTTCGAGAAAGCGTCGCATGCAAACCTGGGCCCGGATAAGCTCGACAACACGATGTCGTTCATGTTCGAGACCCGTTTCCCACAGCATCTGACCGCATTCGCGGCGCGTCAGGCCCCGCTGCAGGACAACTACATTGACTGCTGGGATGACATCGAAAAGAAATTCGATGGCGCGCCGGGAAAGAAATGATCCTGTACGCACGAGGGGGTGAAAATGCCACGTCTGACGTCCTGGGTCCCCTCCGCCAACAGCGCGAATACCCCCTTTCCGCTCAACAACCTGCCCTACGGTGTGTTTTCGACAGAAGATTCCGATCCGCAATGCGGGGTCGCTATCGGCGACATGATCCTCGATCTGGTCGCGGTCGAGGATGTGCTGGGCCCCCTATTGGGTGAAAACGGTTTGTTTGAAGTCCCTTACTGGAACGACGTCATGGAGCTTGGGCCGGATACCTGGCAAACGCTGCGCCGCCGTTTGACCGATCTTCTGAGCCAAGACAGCCCTGATCGGGACCGGATCGCAGAATGCCTGATCCCGCAAGCGAAGGCACAGATGCATCTGCCGTTCATGGTGTCGGAATTTACGGATTTCTATGCCAGTCGCCACCATGCCACCAATGTCGGAACGATGTTCCGCGGCGCAGCAAACGCTCTGCCGTCCAACTGGCTGCATATCCCCATCGGCTACAACGGGCGCGCATCGACGGTCGTCGTCAGCGGGACCGATATCGTCCGGCCCAACGGTCAGACCAAGACACCGGAAGCCGCATCACCCTCGTTCAGGCCAAGCCAGCGCCTTGATATCGAACTTGAGATGGGCGCGATCGTAGGCACCTCGACCGAGATCGGCCAGCCCGTGAGTGTGCAGAAAGCGTCCGATATGATCTTTGGCTACGTTCTGCTGAACGACTGGTCGGCGCGGGATATTCAGGCCTGGGAGTATCAACCGCTCGGCCCGTTTCAGGCCAAGGCATTCGCTACGACCATCAGCCCCTGGATCGTGACCCCTGCCGCGCTGGAGCCGTTTCGCTGCAGCACGCCGCCCCGCGAGGTCGCGCTCCTGCCCTATCTGGAAGAGCCTTCCCCGATGCTTTTCGACATTGATCTCAGCGTAAGCATGCAACCGGCGGGCAAAGCCGCGACCGTGATCGCACGGACGAACTACAACGAACTCTACTATTCCGCGCCGCAACTGCTCGCCCATCATAGCGCGTCCGGCTGCGCCATGAACGCAGGCGATCTGCTGGGCTCCGGAACGATTTCGGGTCCGGAGAAACATCAGTGCGGCAGCCTGCTGGAACTGACCTGGGGTGGGGAGGAGCCGCTGACGCTCGACACAGGTGACACACGGTGCTTTATCGAAGACGGCGATACGCTGACCCTGTCAGGTGCCGCACATGGCACAGACTACAAAATCGGGTTCGGTATCTGTACCGGCACAATAAGGTCCGCGCCACAGTTTCCCTGATCGCCGAACGGTATTGACGCACGCCCGGGCCTCGCCCGGCGCATTCGAAAGGACACAACAGATGCCCAAAGCCTTTGCATCCCAAGGGGATCTCACGGAAAAGAAGATAACCTTCGACGAGGTCGGGCGCGATCTTTATGCTTTCACGGCCGAGGGCGACCCGAATTCGGGCGTCATCATCGGCGACACTTCTGTGATGATCGTCGAGGCGCAGGCGACGCCACGACTGGCGCAAAAGGTGATCGAGCAGGTCCGCGGCGTGACCGACAAACCGATCAGCCACGTGGTTCTGACACATTATCACGCGGTGCGCGTCTTGGGCGCGTCGGCCTATGGCGCTGAGCAGATCATCATGTCGGATGCGGCCCGTAGTATGGTTGCCGAACGCGGGCAAGAAGACTGGGACAGCGAATTTCAGCGTTTCCCCCGCCTGTTCGAAGGGCACGAGAGCATTCCCGGCCTGACTTGGCCGACAACCACGTTTAGCGACAGCATGACCGTCTATCTGGGCAATCGGCGCGTGAACATCAAACACATCGGGCGGGCACATACCGCGGGCGACGCCGTGATTCATGTTCCCGACGCAAATGTCATGTTCACCGGTGACATCGTCGAGGACCGCTCGGCCTGCTATTGCGGCGATGGGCACTTTGCCGATTGGGGCAGGACGCTCGACAATATTCTTGCCCATGATGTCGACGCTGTGGCACCGGGTCGCGGCGGCGCGCTGATCGGCAAGGACGCAGTGGAGGGCGCGATCGCCAGCACCCGCGACTTTATCGAGAGCACCTATCGCCCCGCTGCGCGGGTGGCGGCCAAAGGTGGTTCGCTCAAAGAGGCATGGGATGCCGTCCGCGCCATCTGCGACCCCAAGTTTGCCGACTACGCGATCTACGAACATTGTCTGCCCTTCAACGTGGCCCGGGCCTATGACGAAGCACGCGGCATCGCCCATCCGCGCATCTGGACCGACAAACGCGATCTGGAGATGTGGGCGGCGCTGCAAGGCTGACCCCGTAGCAACCCGACCAGAGAGGTAGCGATATGCCTGCGGACCGTTACGCCCTCGCCTTCAGGCTCTACCCCTACAAGGCCTCGGCGGATCAGGCAGCCAAGACTCCTGTCAGGCATCCAGTCGTGATCGTCGGCGGCGGACCGGTCGGTCTCGCGCTTGCGCTCGATCTCGGACGACAAAACGTGCCTGTCGTGGTTCTGGACGATCACGAGGGCGTCGGAAAGGGCAGCCGTGCGATCTGCTTTGCCAAACGTACACTGGAAATCGCAAGCCGCTATGGCTGTAGCAAACCCATGCTGGACAAAGGCGTCGTCTGGAACGTGGGCAAGGTTTTTCAGGACGATCGAAAGGTCTTTGAATTCAATCTGACCGCCGAAGACAGGCACCGACATCCCGCCTTTATCAACCTTCCCCAACCGTATTTCGAGAAATTCATCTTCGAGCAGATCGAGAAAGAAATCGCCGCCGGTGCGTCGATTGACATCCGCGGCGGGAATCGCGTCACGCACATCGAAACGCTCGCCGATCACTCACTGCTCGATATCCAGACACCCGATGGCCCGTATCGCCTTGCCGCCGACTATGTCGTTGCCTGTGACGGCGCTGGATCGCCAGTCCGCGACATGCTGGGCCTGACGTTCGAGGGGCGGGTTTTCGAGGACAATTTTCTGATCGCAGATATCAGGATGGTCTCCGACAGTTTTCCGACAGAACGCTGGTTCTGGTTCGAGCCGTATTTCAAATCCGGTGCGTCGACGCTGCTGCACAGGCAACCCGACGACATCTGGCGCGTGGATTTCCAGATCGGCTGGGATATCGACCGTGAAAGGGAACTCGGACAAGACAACATCCGCGCACGCCTAGATGCCATGCTTGGCCCGGATGTGGATTACGAGATCATCTGGTCATCCATCTACACGTTTCAGTGCCGACGGATGAAGAGCTTCCGGCATGGGCGCGTCCTTTTTGCCGGGGACAGCGCGCATCAGGTTTCGCCATTTGGCGCGCGCGGGGCAAATTCCGGCATTCAGGATGCCGATAATCTGGGCTGGAAACTCGGGCTTGTCGTCCGCGGCATCGCCCCGGACAGCCTGCTCGACAGCTACGATCAGGAACGCATTCAGGCCGCCGACGAAAATATCCTGAATTCGACCCGCGCCACCGAATTCATCACGCCGAAGTCAGACGTCAGCCATCGGTTTCGCAACGCCGTCCTCACCCTTTCCGAGAAGTTCGACTTGGCCAGGCCGCTGGTCAATTCGGGGCGTCTTTCGGTGCCATGCGTCTATGACGGGTCATCCCTGAACGGACCGGATCGTTTGCCCGGTGGCCCGGTGTCGACCCGCGTCGGCAGCGCCTGCAAAGATGCGCCATTGGGCGAAGAATATTTGTTGGATCATCTTGGCGACGGCTTTGTCGTAATGGCGATCAACGTTGACGTACCGGACCTGACTGACGTCGTGGGCCAGAAATTACGCACTCTGCGCATTTCCACGGCGGACGATACGACCGGCGCGATCGCGGCGCGCTATCTTGGGCAGGCTGCAGGCGCGGTATATCTGATCCGCCCCGATCAGCACATCGCTGCGCGCTGGCCATCTTACGACGCGGCCGACCTGCAGGCTGCGATCACCACCTGTTGCGGAAAGGCGTGACCCATGGCCAAACTGAACACCAAGCCCAATATCGCGGATCCGGACGCCTTCTATGCAAGCCTGATCGCGGCGCATGACGGAAAGCCGGATAGCGAAAGCGAAGCGTTCAACGCGCGGCTGATCTTGATCCTAGCCAATCACATCGGTGACCCGGAGGTTCTGCGCGAGGCTCTCGAAGCGGCACAGTAGGCGGGAACCGTGCCAACTCGTGCACAAGCGGTCTTCTGAAAACAATGCGACCGGCTAGGGGGCGGTGACCGCGGCCAGCGCCTTGATCCCCGCGTCAAACGCTTCCAGATAGGTCTGGCCCGCGACACCGTGTGCCAAGGGCGGAAATACCACATTTTCAAGCCCAAGTTGCGCCGTCATTTCGAACGCGCCTGCCGGCGGTTCCGCTTCCCAGATCAACACCTTTGCATCGCTTGCCGCGACGAGCGCGCGCAAGTCTGAGATTTCGGCCTCGGTGGGCATCGCGCCTGCCTCCCACTCCATCGACGCAAGCGTAAGACCGTAGCGCCGCGCAAGGTATTGATAACGCGGGTGCGTTGCGATCATGGTCACGCCCTGCAAATGACCAAGCGCCGCTTCGGCATCAGCGTCCATCGCCATCAGATCGGCCCGCAACGTCTCCAGCCCGCGCGCGACATCCTCTTCCGCCGCAAGTCCGCGCGCGGTGATCGCAGCGGCAATCGTCTCTGCATGTGCGATCGCCAGCACCGGATCGAGCCATGTGTAGGATGCAAGACCTTCGTGAGAATGCTCGCCCCCGTCGCCGTGGCTGTGAGTGATACTCTCCGTCACGATAAAGCGATCCTCAAAGCCCGCGGACGTATTGACCACCTTTGCGCGCGGCAGCGAAACCCGATCTATCCAGGTGGCGAATCCGGCACCGTTCAGAAGAATGAGATCGGCCTCCTGAATCGCGCTGATATCCGCAATCGACGGTCGCCAGAATGACGGATCGACGTCAGCCGGCACCGGAAACATGACGTCAGCACCGTCGCCCAGCAGACGTTCGGCGAAATAGGCAAGCGGATGATTGACGGCTATCACGCTGGCCCGATCCTGCGCCAGCGAGCCATGCGGCAGCCCGACGAGGAGCCAGACCGCCAGAATGTGTTTCAGCAAGCGCATCACCTCAGGTTCCGCAATTCCGGGCGATATCGTCGGGGGTCACGATCCAGTAATTGTCGTGACTGCCGGTATCGACCTCGATGGTCAGGCCGCCGGAATGGTCGATCGCGTCAAGCAGGACACGTGCGGTGCCTTCCATATCGAGTTGCAGGGTCTGGAGCACCGTGTTCTCGCCGTCGAGCACGCGTACCTCGCCCTGCTGGGCAACATTCCCGTTTGAGAACTTTGCCTCGACCATCACCGCCTCGCAGTCGACCGAAGCGAAAACCACCAACTGGTGCGCCGCAGCCCCGACAGGAGCTGCGGCAGCAAGACAGACAAGGGCTGCGGTACGGATCACTGCCCGGTCCATTCTTCGAAGTGGACCCAGATCACGGCGCCAAGTTCGACAGCCTTGTCCTCGCCATCCTGCGGAAGCGTGTAATCGGCGGTACTCAATGCGGCAAAGCCCCACCAACCGTCCGAAGGCGGCGCGTAGGTGAAGACACCGTCGGCATCCGCCTTGACGGTCTGGGTGATCATCAAATCATCGGGCACCGTTGCGCCCGCACCGTCGTTATAGAATTCAACCTCGACCTCGGCATAGGGAACAGGCTCGCCATCCATTTTCACGATGCCCTGAAAGACGTTATGCTCCCACAGGCCGAAAGGCTTGGACAACGGCACGATCTCGGTTTTCAGGCCCAGCTCTGTATCCCATCCCTCGTCATCGCCATAGGCTGTGACATAGGTTTTTGTATAGTGAATGATGAACGCGTCCTCGGCGGGCTCCCAATAGGGCTGCGGTTCCATCGCAAAGATATAGGTGCCCGGCCGGTCCAACGGATAGTCCAGCGTGAAGCCCTGTTCGTCCATCACAGTAGCATCCTGAAGGTCGCCCAGCAGGTCAGTCACGGTGCCTTCGTGCGCCACAGAAAACGCGACCG
This sequence comes from Yoonia sp. KMU-150, assembly GCF_056858355.1. Taxonomy (NCBI): domain Bacteria; kingdom Pseudomonadati; phylum Pseudomonadota; class Alphaproteobacteria; order Rhodobacterales; family Paracoccaceae; genus Yoonia; species Yoonia sp. KMU-150. The sequence goes on along the minus strand of NZ_JBXEQF010000002.1, from coordinate 3,743 downwards.
GCGTGTCGAGCATCATTCCGTCAGTCTCGAACGGATGCGAGAACGACATCGTCAGCGCGACACTGCGACCGTCCTCCTGGCTGATCATCGGATCGCTTGGGATGATCATACCATAATGCGCCATTGCCGGTGTTGCGGCGATGAACCCGGCCAGCGACGCCGTGACAAGACTACGTTTCATAAAAACTCCTGTTGGTTACGATCCAAGGGCAAGCAACCAGCCCACCCAGTTTTCTGCATTCCGCGATACGATCACCGCGCCACCGGCAGCGATACCGGCCGAAAGAAACAGTAGTGTGAATGTTTCCGCCGACAACAACCGCAGGACCATTCCGCGACGTGCGCCTAATTTTACGGCAGTCACGATCTCGCGGGCGCGCAGACGATAACTCAGAAAGACCGCCAACCCAACCGCGGCCAGTGCCGCAACTGCGATAATTGCGGTGACCACGTCCAGCAGGGCCTTGATCCGGAAGATGCGATCCACCAGCCCCTGTATCACGCCAGCGGGGGCGATCAGCTGGGTGGGGGCCGCCGTATCAAGGTACCGTCCCTTCAGGATCGTGGCGGAGCGCGTATCGTTCGGCACGACAATCACGGCAGAGGCTGGAAAGTCATCCTGCGCGCCGTGAAAATGAAAACTGTCGATATTCTCGTCGGTGATCCGCTGATATTGCACCACCGCGGCATTGGCGAGCGCCTGACTGCCAGCTGCCACCTCGGCCGCGGTCACGACATCCTCATGTCCGTGACCGATACCCTGAATGACCCAAGCGGTTTTGATATCGACAAAGACCGCTTCGTCATCCGGCGAATTTGTCGGCGCGAGAACCCCGACAATCGGCATCTCAAGCGGGTACACCCCATCCAGATCGAACAGATTTTCGGGCGACGACACGAGCGTATCGCCCACGCCTTTTCCAAGGCGCCGCGCGACCTCGGCGCCTATGACGGCATCACCGAGCACGGACAGTCCGCGACCGTCGGTAACCGCAAGTTCACGAAACGCGAAATAGTCGAGTGTTGTCCCGACGATCCGGTATCCGCCGGACGAAAACGCCGTATGCACGGGGATCGGCACGGCGAGTCCGCTGTCCCAGACCGCCTCGACCTCGCGCATCGGGACCGGGTCGGGCCGCTCGTCCGAAAAATAAAGCGCGGACATCGTCAGATCCAGCTGTGACCCACGACTGCCCAGCAACAGCGGTGTGGCATCACCCCGCGCCACAAGCGCGCGTTCGCTGGTCGACAGCAGGATCTGTGTCGCGACCGGCACAAAAAGGATCAGCGCGGTCACAAGCGTCAGCACAAGACTGCGAGCCCAGTGGTACCGCAGATAGGCAAAGGCAAGATAGAGCGCATTCATGCCTCTACCCCTTCCCGAAACTGTGCAAAATCCAGAACACGCTCGAACCGTGGCAATAGCTCGTGGTCATGGGTGACAGCCAGTACCGCAGCGCCGGCTTCGGCTGCCTGCTCGAACAGCAGATCGAGGATCCGGGCCTTGCTGTCGGGATCGAGATTGCCTGTCGCCTCATCCGACAGGATCAGCCTGGGCTGCGTGACGAGCGCGCGGCAGATTGCGACACGCTGCTGCTCGCCCTGGCTGAGCGCGGTTGGATGCCGGTCGAGCTTGTCACCGATTCCGCAAGAGACCGCCAGTGCCTCGGCACGCTCACGCGCGGCGGTGTCCAGTGTCAGCGCAGGCGTAATCCGATAGGGGTAAAGTATGTTCTGCCGGGCCGAGAGGTAATCGAGCAACGCAAAATCCTGAAAGACGAACCCGATCGTGCTCGCGCGAAAACGCCTGCGTGCCGTATCCGACAATGTGGCCACGGCCGTCCCCGCCACGTCGATCTGACCGGTCTGCGGGGTCAGGATCCCCGCGATGAGGTTAAGCAGCGTCGTCTTGCCGCTGCCGCTTGGGCCGACGATAGCCACCCGCTCCCTGTCGTTCAGGGTGAAGTCCGGCACGTGCAGCCGGAAGCTCGTCGCGCTGTAGCGAAAGGTAAGGTCCTTGACGGTGATCATCAGTTGGTCTGCGGCGCGAGAAAGGTTTCCCCCGCCGTGTCCCGATTGACCTCGAGCAACTCGAAATCCGTGATGCGCCAGGCACCGTCGACCGGCGCGACAGACAGGTCGGCGCTGTAGGTGTTGCCGCGCACATGCAGATGTTCCGCATGTCCGACTGTCCCGATCACCTGCCACGACGCGTCGATGGCCAGCGCGCCGCCCGCGCGCGCAACCTTTGTGTTGAGCAGTTTGATTTCGTGGATGGTCTGATCCGCCTCTTCAAGTCCGCCGCCCGCCATGGCACCGACCCGCTCCAGGTAGAGATACTCCAATGCATCGCCGTGGGTCACGCTGGCGAGTGTGTCGTAGATCTGGTCTTCGTCAGTCTTGCCGAAAGCGTCGTAGACGACGAGCAAAAGCGCCGGCGTCAAACGCCAGAATTCCGCGCGTGCTTCCTCGATGGTCATCGCGTCCAGACCCGGCGCGGAAAACGCCTGATCCGCAGGCACACCGTCCTGTGACGGCAGAAACACCGTCACGGCCACAGCGACGGCACCGGCACCGGCAAGCGCAAGACCGGTATAGAGATACGTGCGATTCATTGGGTGGGGTAAGTCCGGGCTGCCAGATGGTGTCGTCGGAAGACTCTTACACTGCGGCGCGGACTACAAGAGGGGCTGAACCGTCAACCTGGATATCTTACCGGATCGTGAGGTTATTGATGTCGGTCCATTTTATGACAGGCACATTTGCAGACTGATTGGATGGAGACCACTGCGATCACTACGCAGTGGGATTGTGTGACGGCTAGAACGTTTGAAGATCATTGGGTTTGATTTTGTTCAATTCCATTTCTGCCATTCTACGTACAATTCACCGCCAAGAATGGCGAATGTTGTGCTCAAGATTCGGTTTTCGTTCAATTGAGTGGCCCGCCAGACAAGCGATGGACCGTCCCTTTCGAGATCATCGAGATAGCTACTGCCAATAATCCTTTGTACATCTGGAAATTCGATGATTTGCCATTTTTGTCTAAAGTGGCTTTCTTTTGGCAACGGTTGCCCTCGTCTTGGCAGGTTCCAGAATATCAGTCCGCAGTTCAGTGCATCGCCTTGGGCGACGAAGATATCAATCGGCCCTTCATCACCGGGCAGGTTCTTTGATCCGACGTAGGACATTGTATAGCCCTGTGCGCTGTCGACGAGATGGCCGCCGACGCGGGTGCCGTCGCAGTTCCGGAACACCCATGGCGCATCGCCAAGCTGGCGCAGGATTTTCTGGCTGGCGAGATACCGTTCCGGCGGAGGTCCGGGCTGTGCGCAGCCGATCAGGGCCATGGCCGCCGGAATGCAGATGACTGAAGCGAGGATCCGGTTGGCGCGGCGATGATGCAAAAGTCTCTCCGACGAGGCTGTGTGCAGAGTATAGCGAAGCGCTTCGCTGTCGGAAGAGTGTTCGCCCGAGATTTTGATTTCGTCGGCAAGCCTGCGCTTTACCCCCTCGCCTTTTCTCCGCTCGTTCTGCGCCTGACGAGGGCTTGCCGTGGGCAAACCGTCCGGGGAACTGTTCGAAGGTCGCACGGGCTGTTCTGGATTTGGTTGCGGGAGTAGGATTTGAACCTACGCCTGGGCTCCGCCCGTTTTGTGCTGAGTGGCTCCACTGGAGCCCCTCCGGGACGCACAAAACCCTTCAGGTTATGGGCCTGACGGGGTTTTTATGTTCTGGATTTG